>CAJTPV010000036.1 GCA_910578505.1 uncultured Oscillospiraceae bacterium
TCTTTCCGAAAAGTTGCTGTTTTTGCAACAAAACGGCAAGTATCAATCCCCTGAGCAAAAAACGATACCCCTTGAGACCGCTGTGCTCCAGTGGTTTCAAGAGGTATCGCAATATAATTGGTAGCCATTTGGGAGAAAGTGGTGGAAACAGATCGGGTTATGTCAACTGAATAGCTTATGCAGCCACTATTATCAGGCAGCAGCCCGTCAAACAGCGTGGTAGCGATTTGGTCGCCTGTTCATAAAAATTTAAGTTCCCGGTAAAATACTTTGCCCCAATTCAAATAGATATGTCACGTTCATAATTAAAAAGTCAAAATTGCAAATTTTGTCACAAACAGGGCGACATAACAACAATATCACTTGGCCTGCTTCATCGACAGGGCGATTCGCTTCTTCTTTTCATCCACCTCCAACACAACCACCTTGACCACATCCCCCACAGAGACAGCCTCGGAGGGATGCTTGAGAAATTTGCTGGAAATTTGAGAAATATGCACCAGCCCGTCCTGGTGAACCCCAATGTCCACAAAAACGCCAAAGTCGATCACATTGCGTACGGTCCCCGTCAGCGTCATTCCCGGCTGCAGGTCCTTTAATTCCAAGATATCCGTACGCAGAATGGGCGGCGGCAGCTCGTCCCGCGGGTCGCGCCCCGGCTTTTGCAGCTCCTTGGCCACGTCCAACAGCGTCGGTACGCCCACGCCGCAGGCCACCGCCAGCTTTTCCGCGCCGGCAGACCGAATCTGCCCATCCAGTCCGCCGAGATTTCGCCCGGCCACGTCCTCCATTGTGTGGCCGGTCAGCTCCAGCAGCTTCTGCGCCGCCTGGTAGCTCTCCGGATGGACAGCCGTATTGTCCAGCACGCTCTTGCTCTCCGGCACCCGCAGGAACCCGGCGCACTGCTCAAAGGCCTTGGGGCCCAGCTTGGGGACCTTCAAAATCTGCTTGCGGGAGGTGAACATGCCGTTTTCCTCCCGGTATTTGACCACATTTTTGGCGGTGGCGGCATTCAGCCCCGATACCCGCTGCAGCAGGGAGGGAGACGCGGTGTTGATATCCACGCCCACGGAGTTGACGCAGTCCTCCACCACGCCGCTGAGCGTCTCGTCCAGCCGCTTCTGGGGCATATCGTGCTGATACTGCCCCACGCCAATGGCCTTTGGGTCGATCTTCACCAGCTCCGCCAGGGGGTCCTGGAGCCGCCGGGCGATGGAGACCGCGGAGCGCAGATTCACGTCAAACTGCGGGAACTCCTCCGCCGCCAGCTTGGACGCGGAGTACACCGACGCCCCGGCCTCGTTGACCACCATATAGCTGACGCCGCCTCCCACCTCCCGCAGCAGCTCCACAGTCATCTGCTCTGTCTCCCGGGACGCGGTGCCGTTTCCAATAGCAATGTGGGTGACATTGTGCCGCCGGATCAATTTGGCCAGCTCGGCAATGCACGCCTGCTTCTGCCGCTCGCCGTGGGTGGGGTAGACCACCGTGGTGTCCAGCACCTTGCCGGTGCCGTCCACCACGGCCACCTTGCAGCCCATGCGGTATCCGGGGTCCAGGCCCATCGTGACATGTCCCTTGACCGGCGGCTGCATCAGCAGAGGCCGCAGGTTCAAAGCAAAGTTGTGTATAGCCCCCTCGGCGGCCTCCTCTGTCAGGCTGTTCCGGATTTCACGCTCCAGGGAGGGGTACAGGAGGCGGTCATAGGCGTCCTCCGCCGCAGCCTTCACAAAGTCCATCGCCTTTGAACCAGGCCGCACCACCGCCCGGCGCAGCAGAATCAGGGCCGCGTCCCGGTCTGTGACCACAGAGACCTTCAAAAACTCTTCCCGCTCCCCCCGGTTGATGGCCAGGGTCTGGTGGCCCTGTATTTTGGACACAGGGCGCTGGAATTCGTAGTACAGGCGGTAAACGCTGTCCTCATCCTTAGCGGCGGAGGTCTCCAGCACGCTCTGGCGCAGCATCAGCTCCCGCAGCGCCTTGCGGACCGCCGCGTCGTCGGAGATCTGCTCGGCGATGATATCGCTGGCGCCCTGCAGAGCGTCCTCCGCCGTCTCCACGCCCTTTTCCGAATCGATATAGGCCGCCGCGGCCTCCAGGGGCTCTGGGCAGTCCCTGCCCTGGGCGAAGAGCACCGCGGCCAGGGGCTCCAGGCCCTTCTCACGGGCCACGGTGGCCCGTGTGCGGCGCTTGGGCTTGTAGGGGCGGTACAGGTCCTCCACCTCCGCCAGCGTAACGGCGGCGTCAATGGCGGCGGACAGCTCCTCCGTCAGCTTCCCCTGGCTCTCGACAGCGCTCTTGACCTCCTCCCGCCGCTTTTCCAGATTCCGCAGATATTGCAGGCGGTCCTCCAGCGTGCGCAGAACGGTGTCGTCCATGGAGCCGTGGAGCTCCTTCCGGTAGCGGGCGATAAAGGGGATGGTGTTGCCCTCGTCCAGCAGGTCGATGACATTCTGAACATGAACTTCTGTCTGGCCCAGCTCGCGGGCCAGGATTTGGGTAATGGTTTCCATAGGAGTCCTTTCTTATTCGTTGTATATGGCAATCTGGCACATCTTCATGGCCTTCAGCTGGGTGGCGTAGACAGGCCCCTCCCAGGCGTGGATTTTTTCCACCACATGGGGCACGATCCGCACCGCTTCCAGCGTCCCCAGGGAACCGTCGATAAAGTCGTTCTGCATATCGACAACAATCAAAACCTTCATGTATTCCTCCTGCTATCCAATAAAAACCTTTTCCACATGGACATGTTCTGTCCGGGTCAGATATCTGGTCCCTTCAAAATCCAGCTCAATGATATACGGCATCCAGTCTATGATGCGCAGAAAATCGTCACAGCCGAAGCCGGGATCAAAATAGTTCAGCACCGTGCTCAAGGCGGTCCCATGGGTGCCGATGACGATGTTTTTGCCGTCTTCAGCCGTCAGAATATCCGTCAGGGCGGCGATGTTCCGCCGCTGTACGCTGCGAAGGGACTCCCCGCCGGGCTCGTGCCAGTCAAAATCCGCCCAGCGCTTTCGAAACAGCTCCCGGCAGTTGCCGCCGGGGACGGTCTCCCGCTCCCGCAGGCGCTCGTCCGTGCGGATATCCTGGCCGTAATACCGGGCGGCCTCTATGATCGTGTCCAGACTCCGCCGGTAGGGGCTGCAGCAGAACGCGCCGATCTCCTTGTCACTGAAAAAGTCCAGCACCACCCGCCGGTCCTCCAGGCCCGCCGCCGTCAGGGGCCTGTCCCGGTCCGTTCCGACGCGGTAGTCCGTCTGGGCATGGCGCACAAAATACACCCGTGTCATCGGTAGTACAGCCTCCTCCGCTCATACTTGGCCTCGCAGCTGACGTGCATCCCCAACCGCCGGTACAGCTTTTCGTCCACCGCGCTGAGCACGACGGTGAAGTGCGCGCCGCACCCCTTCAGCTTCTCCAGCTGCCGCTGGGCCAGGCCGGCGATGGGATTGGTCAGCGCGCTCACGCACAGGGCGATCAGCACCTCGTCGCTGTGGAGCCGGGGGTTCTTGTTGCCCAGATTCCCGGTTTTCAGGCGGCAGATGGGCTCCAACACCTGGTTGGAAATCAGATCCAGATCCTGGTCGATACCGCCCAGGGCCTTCAGCGCGTTGAGCAGCAGCGCGGCGGACGCCCCCAGCAGCTCGCTGGTCTTGCCGGTAATGACCCTGCCGTCCGGCAGGACCAGCGCCCCCGCCGGCGCGCCGGTGGCCGCCTCCTTCATCAGCGCCGCGGACACGGCGGGGAAAATGGCCGGCGTCACTCCGGCCTGCTTCATCAGCAGCTCCAGCTTGTACACGATCTCCTCGTCCACCGTACCCCGCAGCCGGCCCGTCAGGGCGGCGTAGTACCGGCGCAGAATCTCCATGTGGGACGCCTCCCGGCACACCTCGTCGTCCACGATGCAGCTGCCCGCCATGTTCACCCCCATATCTGTGGGGGACTTGTAGGGGCACTCCCCCAGAATCGACTCAAAGATGGTGCGCAGGACCGGGAAGACCTCCACGTCCCGGTTGTAGTTCACCGTGGTGACTCCATACGCCTCCAGATGGAAGGGGTCGATCATGTTGATGTCGTTCAGGTCCGCCGTGGCGGCCTCGTAGGCCAGATTCACCGGGTGCTTCAGCGGCAGGTTCCAGATGGGGAAGGTCTCGAATTTGGCGTACCCCGCCTGCCGGCCCCGCTTGTGCTCGTGGTAGAGCTGGCTGAGGCAGGTGGCCATTTTGCCGCTGCCCGGACCGGGGGCCGTCACCACCACCAGGGGGCGGGTGGTCTCAATATAGTCGTTGCGGCCATAGCCCTGGTCGCTGACGATCAGGTCCACCTTGTGGGGATACCCGGCGATGGGGTAGTGCAGATATGCCTTGACCCCCAGAGCGTTGAGCCGCTTGAGGAAGGCGTCCGCCGCCGGCTGGCCGCTGTAGCGGGTGATCACCACGCTGCCCACATACAGGTCCATGCCCTGGAAGATGTCGATCAGCCGCAGCACGTCCTCCTCGTAGGGGATGCCCAGGTCCCCCCGCACCTTGTTCTTCTCAATGTCCCCGGCGCAGATGGTGACCACGATCTCCACATCGTCCCGCAGCTGCTGGAGCATGCGGATCTTGCTGTCCGGCTCAAAGCCCGGCAGCACCCGTGAGGCGTGGAAGTCGTCAAAGAGCTTGCCGCCGAACTCCAGGTACAGCTTGCCGCCGAACTGGCCGATGCGCTCCCGGATGTGGGCGGACTGGGTCTCGATATATTTGTGGTTGTCAAATCCGATTTTAGCCATACTCTCTCCCTTCCCAGCTGGCGCCGCGCCTAACTGCGGCCCGGAACAGCCAGCGCCGTGTGCTCGCAAATCCTCTGAATCTCCCGCTGCAGCTCCTTCAGGTCGTCGAAGGTCTCCGGGCGCTTCCGGGGGTCCCGGAGCAGGGCAGAGGGGTGGTACAGGGCCATCACGCGCATCCCGTCCACATCATACCAGCGGCCGTGGTCCTTTGTAATGCGAAATTTGGCGTCAATGAACCGCATGGCCGCGATCCGCCCCAGACACACAAAGATCTTCGGCTGCACCAGGGCCACCTGCCGGTGCAGATAGCCGATGCAGGCGTCCTGCTCCACGTTCAGCGGGTCCCGGTTCTCCGGGGGACGGCACTTGACGATATTGGCAATATACACCTTGGTCCGGTCCAGGCCGATCATGGCCAGCATGTCGTCCAGGAATTTTCCCGCCCGGCCCACAAAGGGGATCCCCTGCTCGTCCTCGCTGGCCCCAGGCCCCTCGCCCGCCAGCATGATCTCCGCCTGCCGGTTCCCCGTGCCAAAGACGACGCTGCGCCTGGTCTGGCACAGCGAGCATTCCCGGCAGTGATCGCACTCGTATTGCAGTGCTTCCCATGTGTCCTTCATCACGCATCACCTCTTGTATAATCTCTCCGGGGACGGGGATGCTACCTGTATCGATGAAAAAGGAGCGAACCCATGTCCCGATGGTTTTTGTATTTTCTGTTCTACAGTCTGGGGGGCTATGTGCTGGAAAAGCTCTTCGCCCGTGCCGTCCATTCGGAAAAGCAGGTGCGCAAATGCTTCCTGCTCCTGCCCCTGTGCCCGGTCTACGGCCTGGCGATGACCGCGCTGCTGGCCCTGTCGCCGCCGGAGCTGGGCTTTGGGGGCCTTGTTTTGCTGGGCGCGGCGGTCTGCACCGCCGTGGAGTACGCGGTCCATCTCTTCTATGACCGGGTGTTCCACGTCCGGTTCTGGGACTACCGGTGTCTGCGCTGGCACATCCGGGGACGGGTCTGTCCCCAGTTCTCCATCATCTGGGGACTGCTGTCCGCCGCGGCTGTCCGCCAGATACAGCCCGCCGTTGTAACAGCCGCCGCCAGAGTCCCGCCCTGGGCGGTGTTTCTGCTGTGGATGGCGCTGGCGGCGGACTGCGTGCTGACCGCCGCGCTGCTGCTGCGCCGCCGGGACACCGAGCTGCTGGCGATTCCGGCGGCGGCAGCTCAGATGCGCGCGGAGAGCCAGTCCAGCACGTCCTGATAGACGTACTGCCGGGTGGCCTCGTTGAGAATTTCATGGCGCAGGCCGTGGTACAGCTTCATGCGCACGTCCCGAAGTCCGGCCTTCCGGAAGCAGTCATAGGCCTTCTGCACGCCCTTGCCCATGTCCCCCACCGGGTCCTGGTCGCCGGCGATGAAAAACACCGGCAGATCCTTGTCCATTTTGTCCATGTTGGACTGCCGGGTGATATAGGTCAGGCCCTCCAGCATGTCCCGGAACAGGCCCAATGTCACGTCGCCGCCGCAGAGGGGGTCGGCGATATAGGCGTCCACATTCTCCGTGCTGAGGGACACCCAGTCGTGTTTGGTCCGGGTGGGGGCGAAGTGCCGGTTATACGCGCCGAAGGCGATGTCGTCCACCCGGACGCTGAAGGCGTTTTTCCCCAGCCGGCGGCTCTCCTTATCCGTCAGCAGCTTCCCGCCGGCGATAATGGCCTTGGAGGGGTGGCCGGTGCCGCAGAGGACGCAGCCGTCCACCGCGCCGGGGTAGCGGATGAGGTGGGTCCGGGACAGGAAGGAGCCCATGGAGTGGCCGAAGAGGAAGTAGGGCTTGTCGGGAAAGACCCTGGCGGTCCGGCTGCGCAGCTCCTCCATGTCGTCCACCACGTGCCACCACCCGTCCTCTTCGCCCAGGTAGACCATCGGCGCGCCCTCCATGCGGGACAGGCCGTGGCCCAGGTGGTCGTTGGCAGTGACCACAAAGCCGTGCCTGCATAAAAACCGGGCAAAGGGTTCGTAGCGCCTGCCGTACTCCGCCACGCCGTGGGCGATCTGGACCACGCCCGCGATCTCCCGGCCCGCGGGGGTCCACTGATTGACGTGGATCAGCGTTCTGCCGTCGCTGGACGGGAAAAAATATTCGGATACAATCGACATATGCTTCAGCCTCCGCTCTCTCCTATTTGCAGTTGATACCGTATTGTACCACAGAAGCGGGGAAATGCATAGAGAAAAAATAGAAAAAATTGCCGCCGCTACAGCAAAAGGCCCCCGTGAGGGAATCGCTCCCTCCGGGGACCTTTCCTGATCTGTCAAGTTGTAAAAATCCCCCGCAGGTCGCAGATGGCGTGCCGGGGGCACTTCACCGCGCACATGCCGCAGCTGAGACAGAGGGACTCGTCAATCACCGCGCAGTTCTCCCGCACCCGGACAGCCCCCGACGTACAGAGCTTTTCGCACATCCCGCAGCCAACGCAGCTGACCGGGCACTGCTTCCGGGCCGCAGCGCCTTTATCCCGGTTGGAGCACTTGACCACAATAGCGTTGGCGCAGTCGTGCAGCCGGATGATCTGCTGAGGGCAGGCCCGGACGCAGGCCCCGCAGGCAACGCATTTCTCCTCCGACACCTGGGCCACGCCGTCCCTGTTGATGGCAATGGCGTCAAACTTACACGCGGACACGCAGCTCCCGCAGCCGGTGCAGCCATACGTACAGCCGTTTTCGCCCGCCCGGCAGCTGCCGTTACAGGCCACCAATGCCGCCCGATAGGGAAATTTCTTCTTCACCGCCATGCTTACACCTCCCTCTCATAGGGCGTATGGCGCAAAGGCAGCTCACAGCGCCGCTGACCGTCATACCGGAAATAGGCGTCCGCGATGGCCGGCGCTGTGGGGATGGAGGTGATCTCCCCAATTCCAATCGCCCCGCAGGCCACGTTCAGGCCCGGCTTGTCGATGACAATGGGCACGATCTCCGGCACTTCATGGGCCCGGAACAGCCCAAGGGAGCCGTACTTTTCAATGGGCCTGCAGTCTTCGTCAATGGGATACCGCTCCCGGAGGGCAAAGCCCATGGACATCACCACGCCGCCCTCGATCTGCCCCTCGCAGGAGAGGGGATTCACCGCCCTGCCCACGTCGTGGGCCGCCACCAATTTCTCGATTTTGCCTGTCTTCGGGTCCAGAATGCACATCTGGGTGGCGTAGCCGTAGGCCACGTGGGACACCGGGTTGGGCACGTCCGCCCCCAGGGGGTCCGTCTTGGCCAGATACTCGCCGTAGTAGGTCTCGCCCACCATATCCGCCAGCGCCTTACCGGCCCGGCGGGCCTCCATCAGCTTTTCACAGGCCCGGCGGCAGGCCTCGCCGGTGATCATCGTCTGCCGGGAGCCGGAGGTGGTGCCGGAGTCCGGCGCGATCCAGGTGTTGCTGCGCTCATAGACGATGTCCTCCCGGTCAAGGTCCGTGTTGCTGACCGTCAGCTGCGCCAGCACCGTCCCCAGGCCCTGGCCGATGCAGGACGCGCCGGTGTAGATATGCACCTTTTCGTCCGGCTCGACAACCAGTTTTACCCGGCCCGTGTCCGGGATGCCAACACCCACGCCCGCGTTTTTCATGGCGCAGGCCAGGCCCACCGGCTTCCCGGCGGCAATGGCTTCGTCAAAATACGGCTTCACCGCCTCCAAGGTCTCCACCAGCCCGGTCGAGCTGTCCACGATCTGCCCGTTGGGCAGCACGCCGCCGGGCCGGATGGCATTGCGCATGCGAATCTCCCAGGGAGAGATGCCAACCAGGTCCGCCATCATATTCAGCAGACTCTCCGTGGCAAAGCAGGTCTGGGTGACGCCGAAGCCCCGGAACGCCCCCGCCGGGGGATTGTTCGTGTAGTAAGCCGTCCCGTCGATCTCAAAATCCTGGTACTGATAGGGCCCCGCCGCATGGGTGCAGGCCCGCTCCAGCACCGGTCCGCCCAGGGAGGCGAAAGCGCCGGTGTCCGTGGATACGGCGGCCTTTACCCCCTGGATAATGCCGTTTTCATCGCAGCCCATGGTGAGATCCATCACAAAGGGGTGCCGCTTGGGGTGGATGAGCAGGGACTCCGCCCGTGTCAGCTTCACCTTCACCGGACGGCGGGTGACATACGTCAGCAGCGCCGCGTGGTGCTGCACCGTCATGTCCTCCTTGCCGCCGAAGCCGCCGCCCACCAGCGCGTTCTGGACCTTCACCTTGTCCGTGCCCAGCAGCAGGCGGCACTCGTGGAGAGTCTGGTGGGCCGACTGGTCGGTGGAGTAGAGAAATACATCCCCGTCCTCGTCTATGTAGGACACCGCGCACTCCGGCTCCAAAAAGGCGTGCTCTGTCCAGGGGGTCTCAAAGTGTTGGCTGATAACGTGTTTGGACCGCCGGATGGCCTCTGCGGCGCTGCCCCGGCTGATGTGCCGGTGGGCGCAGACGTTGTCCGCCTCCTCGTCGAACACTCTGGGCGCGCTGTCTGCCGCCGCCTCCTGGATGTTGTGGACGGCGGGAAGGACCTCGTACGCCACTTTGACGAGCTTTTTCGCCTTCTCCACCGTCTCCCGGTCCCCGGCGGCAATCAGGGCAACGGCGTCCCCCAGATAGTGGGTCAGGCCGCCAACGGGGATCAGCGTATATTGGTCGTGCTTCAGATGCCCGATTTTATTCTGCCCCGGAATATCCTCCGCCGTCAGCACGGCGGCCACCCCCGGCAGCGCTTTCGCCGCGCTGGTATCAATGGACAGCACCCGCGCCCTGGCATATTTGCTGCGCAGGGCGGAGCCATACAGCATCCCGTCCGGATAGTAGTCGTCGGGATATTTCCCCGTCCCCAGCACCTTTTCCTCCGCGTCCAGCCGCTGCACCCGTGCGCCCAGCTGCCAGCTGTCCGCGCTCTTCTCCGGGATCCTGCCCTCCCGCAGGATCTTACCGGCCAGCCGCACCGCCTCCACGATCTTCACATAGCCGGTACAGCGGCAGTAGTTGTTGCGCAGGGCGTACCGGATCTCCGGCTCTGTGGGGTCCGGGTTCCGGTCCAGCAGCGCCTTGCTGCACAGGACCATGCCGGGGATGCAGAAGCCGCACTGCACCGCCCCGGCCTCCCCGTAGGCGAAGGTGTAGACCTGCTTCTCCCAGTCCGTCAGGCCCTCGATGGTGAGGATCTGACGCCCCGCCAGCATGTCCGTGTCCGGCACGCAGGCCCGGCAGGGCTGGCCGTCAATGAGCACCGTGCATGCGCCGCAGGCCCCCTCGCTGCACCCGTCCTTGGCCCCCGTCAGGCCCAGCTCGTCCCGGAGGAGCCGCAGGAGCTTCATATTCCGGGGCGGCGTGACGGCTTGGCCGTTGATCATGAATGTTGCCATGGTTTTTCTCACTTCTTTCTGCACACTGATAGTTTACTCAATGGATTTCAAGGACTCCGCCATGTCGATCTTATGCAGCCTGGGCCGCATGCCAAAGGAGATGCCCAGGGTGAACAGCATCGTCACGCACAGGGCGGCCGCGTAGCTCAGCGCCGTGATCCGGCTGGAGAAATACATGGCGTCGATCTGGATCTGGGCCATCACGAAGGCGTGCAGGGCCTTACCCATCAGCAGCCCCGCCAGACTGCCCAGGACAGAGAGCATGTTGATCTCCCGGAAGACATAGGAGGCCACCTCGTTCCGGTAGAAGCCCAGGACCTTGATGGTGGCGATCTCCCGCACGCGCTCCGTAATATTGATGTTGGTCAGGTTGTACAGCACGATGA
Organism: uncultured Oscillospiraceae bacterium; assembly: GCA_910578505.1. GTDB lineage: Bacteria > Bacillota > Clostridia > Oscillospirales > Oscillospiraceae > Pelethomonas. Next base: position 10,530 of record CAJTPV010000036.1, read on the forward strand.
ACGCCAGCGCCCCCGCGCAGGCCACCACCACAATGACGATGTAGTCCAGCCGGGAGAGCATGCTGTCCACCTGGTCCCGGGTGGCCTGGTTGATGGCCACGTTGCTCACGCCGTCGTCCTCCAGCAGCAGCGCGCCCTCCCCATAGGGGTCCGCCCCCTCGTGGCCCAGCACATACAGCCCGTTGTATTCCGGCTCCTCGTCGTACTGCTTCCGGTAGGTCTCCGGCGATAAGTAGATATAGTTCTGCACATAGTTGTCGGCAATCCCACTGACTGTCACCTCCAGCGTCCCGTAGTCCTCGTCCCGCAGCTGGATGACCTCGCCCAGGGAGATGCCCATGTTCTCCGCCAGGCCGATATTGATGACCACCTCGTCCACCCCCGGACAGGGCAGGGCCTCCCCGCCGCTGTGCAGGGACACAAAGCGGTCCAGCTGGCCGTCCGCCGGGATGACCAGAAACACCGACTTGCTCACCCCGCCGTGGAGGACGTCGATGCTGCCGCTGTGAATCAGCTTGCCGTCCTCCTCCGCCCAGCCGCTGGCGGTCAGATAGGCCGCCGCCGACTGCTCCGTCTGTGGGTCCTGAAACGCCACCGTGTAGTCGTAGAGCTGGATCTCGTCAAACTGGTAGTCCGCCACGTGCTGGATGGAATCCCGTATGCCGAAGCCTGTCACCAGCAGCGCCGTGCAGCCGCCGATGCCCAGGACCATCATGATCAGACGGCTCTGATAGCGCAGCACGTTGCGCACGGAGACCTTGTGCAGAAAGCTCAGACGCCGCCACAGGGGGGTGATGTACTCCAGAAAGACCCGCCGCCCCGCCCGCGGCGTCTTGGGCCGCAGCAGCTCGGCGGCCTGCCGCTTCAGCTCCAGACGGCAGGACAGATACGTGGCCCCCATGGAGCACAGCAGCGCCGCGGCAAAGGACACCAGCATCAATCCCGGCAAAAAGACGTGGTGGAGAGGGGAGAAGCCGTAGATAATGCCGTAAATCTCCCAGATGACCCAGGGCAGGGCATAGCTGCCGGCGAAAAAGCCGGAAATACTGCCCGCCAGGGCGGCGCTGCCGGAATAGAACAGGTACTTGCTCATGATCTGCCCATTGCTGTAGCCCAGGGCCTTCAAAACGCCGATCTGGGTGCGCTGCTCGTCCACCATCCGCGTCATGGTGGTCATGCACACCAGCGCCGCCACCAGGAAGAAAAACACCGGGAACACCACGGAAATGGCCTCAATAATCGACGTGTCGTTTTCAAAGCATGCATAGCCCACGTTTTCACTGCGGGTGAGGGTATAGGTGGTGGCGTGCTTCAGGGCCCGCAGGTCCTCATAGGCGTCGGCCAGCTTCTGCTCCGCGTCCGTCAGCTCCGCCTCCGCGTCGGCAAACTCCGCATCCGCCTCGGCCCGCCCGTCGCTGTACTCCTGCCAGCCGTCGTCCAGCTCCTGCCGGGCGTCCGCCAGCTCGCCGGGAGCCTTGGCCAGCTCGTCCTTTGCGTCCGCCAGCTTCCGCCGTGCGTCCGCCAGCTTCTCCCAGGCATCCGCCAGCTCCTGCCGTCCGTCCGCCAGCTCCTGCTGCCCGTCCTGGAACTCTTTAACGCCGTCCTCGTATTCCCGCAGGCCGTCCGCGTACTCCTGTTCGCCGTCGGCCAGCTCCCGGTACGCCTTGGCCAGCTCCTCCTGGGCCTCTTTCTCGCCGTCATAGTACTCCTGCCAGCCGTCGTCCAGCTCCTGCCGGGCGTCGTCCAGCTCCCGCCGTCCGTCCTCCAGCTCCTGGCGGGCGTCCTCCAGCTCCCGGCGGCCCTTTTCCAGCTCCGCCCGGCCTTCCTCCAGCTCCCGGCGGCCCTTTTCCAGCTCCCGGCGGCCCTTTTCCAGCTCCACCCGGCCTTCCTCCAACTGCTGCCGGGCGCTGATGATCTCCTGCTCACCGGCCTCGTACTCCGCCAGACCGGCCTCATACTCCGCCCTGCCGCTCTCGTACTCCGCCGCGCCGGATGCATACTCCGCCCGGCCCTGGTCCAGCGTGGCCCGCAGGCCCGCGATGGTCTCCGCCGACAGCGGCGCGCCCAGCTGGCTCTCCGCCGCCTGCCACCCCGCTGTCAACGCCGCCGCGCTGCTGCCGCTGCCCTGCAGGGCGGCGTCCACGGCGGCGTTCAGCTCCGGTATGGCCCCGGAGGCCAGATACTGTATGAGGGCGCCGGCGTCCAGGGGCATGCCCATGGCGGCGCCGACGCCCTGGGCCAGCTGCTCTGTGGAGGTGTACAGCTGCTGCACCTGGCCGTAGGAGGCCTCCCCCTCCTCCAGCTGCTTTTTGGCGTCCTCCAGCTGGGCCTCCGCCTCCTGCAGCTGCTTTTTAGCGTCCTCCAGCTGCGTTTTGGCCTCGGCCAGCTCCCGCTCGCCATCTTCCAGCTCCCGCTTGCCGTCCAGAAATTCCCGTTCGCCCTCCAAAAACTCCCGCTCGCCCTCCAGCAGCTCCCGCTCGCCGTCACGGAGCTGCTGCTGGGCGTCGTCCAGCTCCCGCTGGCCGTCCTCCAGCTGCCGCAGGCCGTCGGCATACTCTATTTCGCCGTCTGCGTATTCTTTTTCACCGTCCAGCAGCTTCTGGTGGGCGTCGTCCAATTCCTTCTGGGCGTCCATCCGCCCCTGCTCATAGTCCGCCCAGCCGTCGTCCAGCTCCTGCCGGGCGTCCGCCAGCTCTTTTTCCGCGTCCGCGATCTCCTGCTCCGCATCCGCCAGCTCCTTTTCCGCGTCCGCGATCTCCTGCTCCGCGTCGGCGGCCTCCCGCTGGCCGTCCTCATATTCCTGCAGGCCGTCGGCATAGTCGGCCCGGCCCTGCTCGTAGTCCTTCACGCCATCGGCGTACTCCGCCTCGCCGTCGGACAGCTCCCGGTGGGCGTCGTCCAGCTCCTGCTCCGCGTCCGCCCGCTCACTGCGGTACTCGTCCCAGCCGTCGGCCAGCTCGACCTCCGCGTCCTGAATCTCTTTCATGGCGTCGGCATAGATCGTGTCGTACCGCAAGTCCGCCCGCTCATCGACAGCCGCCTCAATGCCAGGCGTGAGGGCGTCGATCTGCGCCTGATACGCATCGGAATAGGCGTCGGCAGGGTCTTCCATGGTCAGGAAAATCTCGTAATACGCCTCAAAGTCAAATCCGTCCTCCGGAATGTATATGTACCCGGACACACTGCCGCTGCCGATGGAGCTGGTGCCGCGCTCAAAGTTGAGGTAGTAGGGGGAGTGGACCAGCCCCACGATCGTATATTCCCCGCAGTGCAGCAGCTCCCTGGTGTCCTCGTCGTTATTGGGGGATACGGTCAGCGTGCGCCCCAGGTCCTCCTCGCCAAAGCAGCGCAGGTCGGCCAGACACTCGCCCGCCGCCTCCGGCATCCGGCCTGCCAGGAGCTGGGGCACGTTGACGCCCTCCGTCAGGGAGTGGGCCTTGATGACCAGCTCCTCCCCCTCGTCCACCTCCGTCAGAAAGTCCGCGTATACCGCGCCCCTGGCCTCTCCAATGCCCTCCAGACCGGCAAAACAGGCCACGTCCTCCTTGGTAAAGCCCAGGGTGGACAGCAGCCGGAAGTCAAAGAGCCGCTGCTCCGCCAGATAGCGGATCCCCGTGGCGGCCATGGAGGGCTGGCAGGTGCGCAGCCCCGCGAAAAAGCCCACGCCCAGGAATACAATGGCCAGGATCGCCAGGTAGCGGCCCAGACTCTGCCGGATCTCCCGCAGGGCGCTCTTCAGCAGCGTCTTTACCATTCGAGCGCCTCCACCGGTACGGGGGCGGCGTTGATCTCCTCGCTGGTGACGGAGCCGTTTTTCACCTGGATCACCCGGTCTGCCATGGCCGTGAGGGCGCTGTTGTGGGTGATGATGATCACGGTCATGCCCTGCCGGCGGCTCATGTCCTGCAGAAGCTGCAAAATGGCCTTGCCGGTGGTGTAGTCCAGCGCGCCGGTGGGCTCGTCGCACAGCAGCAGCTGGGGATTTTTCGCCAGGGCCCGGGCAATGGCCACCCGCTGCTGCTCACCGCCGGAGAGCTGAGCGGGGAAGTTGGCCATCCGGTCCACCAGGCCCACGGAGCGCAGCACCTGGGCCGCGTCCAGGGGAGAGCTGCAGATCTGGGAGGCCAGCTCCACATTCTCCAGGGCGGTCAGGTTCGGCACCAGATTGTAAAATTGGAAGACAAAGCCGATGTCGTGGCGGCGGTATGTGGTCAGCTGCCGGGGGCTGTAGGCGGAAATCTCCTCTTCCCCCAGAAACACCCGGCCCTCGGTCAGTGTGTCCATACCGCCCAGGATATTTAATAATGTGGTTTTCCCGGCGCCGCTGGGGCCGACGATGACGCACAGCTCCCCCCGCTCCACCGAAAAGGTGGCGTCCCGGAGGGCCTGGATCTCCACCTCGCCCATGCGGTATGTCTTCTTGACCTGGTCAAACCGGACAAAAGCACCCATTTTTTCACCTCGCAGAATGGTATAACACATCCTATCATAAGAAACTGCACATTGCAAGTGGTGAAATTTTGAGCCCTTTCCCCCCGCGGCATCCAGTCTATCGTCATAAAAACCGCCCCTGTTCCAAGGAACGGGGGCGGCTCACTCTTGGGTTGACAGCGGCAGATACCGGTCCAGGCGCACGCCGGCGCTGTCCAGGGACAGATTGACCTGCCAGTTCTCGATCCCCAGGGACGCGCTGTAGGCGGCGATCTCCCGGATGGCCTCGTAGTGGCCGGGGTACTCCTGGCGGTATTCCGAGAGGTGGAAATCCGGGTGGTCGTGGAGGTACACGGTCAGCAGCAGGACCCGGCGGATGTTCGGCAGGCTGCGGGCCAGCTTGGTGATGCGCTTGCGGAACCGCTCTGTATTGGGGGAGGAGGGCCGGGCGTCGGAGCGCATGTCCGGGGGAATGCCCGGCAGGGTCAGCAGGGGCGTCTTGATGGCGATGGACACATCCCCCACGATAAAATCCAGGTTGGATTTCCCCGACAGCCGCGCCCGGCGGACCCGGCTGCTGGAGGGCAGCATGTCGGGAAAGCAGTCGTTTTTCAGAAAGGTCTCGATGTACCGGTTGGAGGCGGTCTGATTGATGCCGATCCAGCGCTTCCGGGGCGCGGCGGGTTCGTCCACAGACACCGCCTCAACGGTATAGGACGTCTTGCGGGGGTCGGAGCACTTCGACAGCAGGCAGGGCCGCCCGGCCACGTTCAGCCGCCCGATGTTCCAGGTGGTGGGGCAGTGGCACTCCACCGGCAGCTCCCGCAGGTCCACCAGCATATCAAAGCGATTCCGGCGCTCGACAACGATGCCTTCGTCCAAAGGTTCGGGGAAGGGGATGCACGGCATGATGATGTCCTCCATTTGGCGTGGGGGCACGACGGCGGCCCGCAGGACGCCGGATTTCACGCCCCGTGATACCCGACGGCTCTTTATTCCCATATTTTACAGGATACTGCTCAAAATTGCAAGCGCTTTCTCTACAGATTTCGTTAAAATTGCAAATTGTTTTTTTGCGCGTGTCCGGCAGCTCTCCCAGGGGGTCCCCTCCGTCCGCCCCTGGCCGTCAGGGAAAGAGAAAGATTTCCTCAATGGGCGCCTCCACCGCCCGTGAGATGTCCACCGCCAGCTTCAGGGACGGGTTGTACTGGGCCTTCTCCAGCCGCATGATGGTCTCCCGCCGCACCCCCACCAGGTCCGCCAGCTGCTCCTGGGTCAGGCCCTTCCGCTGGCGGAACACTTTCAGATTACAGCTAAACGCAGCCATCGTCCCCGACCTCCTGCCGGTCATAGCGGTAGAGCAGATATTCCTGGAGGAACAGCACCAGGGCCATGGTCAGGGAGAGCACCACCAGCAGCACCGACGCGCGCAGCTCCGGCGGGAAATCGATCAGACCGTTGGCGACTACCAGCAGAAAGATGATCTGGATGCCGGCGCCGTAGGCGTCCAGTCTGGCCCGGCGGACGTTCTCCTGGAACCGCTCGTCCTTGAGGGTGTTGGACATTTTTCCCTCAAAGAAAAAGCCGAAGAATCCGAAAAACACGAAAAAGACAAAGGGCGTATAGCTGCTCAGGGCGCTGACGGGCAGAAAGCCCAGAAAGCCGCAGAAGCCGAAAAATCCCAGAAAGCCCAGCTTGGGATTGAGCTGCCGGGTCCGGTTGGTCTCCGCCTCCCGCCGGCGGCGGAGGATGCTCTGTCGCAACACGAAGGTCAGCAGGGCCAGGGCGCAGAAAGCGTCCAGAGCCAACGCCAGCAGCATAGGAATATCCGAGCGCTGGAAGGAATAGGATTCCATGGGGTAGACGAGCCTGCCGCCGTTGTACGTCAGGTCGCTCCACGCGGCCAGCAGACTCACGGCAGCGCACACGGCGACGCTCAGCAGTGGTACAAGCCAGCGCTTTTTGGGGTGTTTCATGATGATTTCCTCCTGTTTGTTTGATGAGTTGTGATGTATTTGTCGCTTAGTGAGATAAATATATCACATGCCTGCCCGTCTGTCAAGGGGAAAGTGATAAATAAATCTCTTTTTCGCCGGGAGCCGCCGCCGCCGTCTGTCTCCTGTGGAAGAAAAATAGGGAAATTGCGCGGGAATCCCTTGACGGGAGGCTGGGGATAGAGTATCATATCTGGGTATGCTTTTGTCACTATTTCTACATATAGTGGTTTTTATATCGAAACGCGAGGAAGGAAACCAATGATTCGACTGACTGATGTTGTGAAGGAATACCCTAACGGCACACACGCCCTCAATGGGCTTTCTATGGAGATACAGGACGGCGAGTTCGTGTTCATGGTCGGGCCCTCCGGCAGCGGGAAATCCACGGTCATCAAGCTGCTCATCGGCGAGATCGAGCCCAGCGAGGGCAGGGTGATGGTCAACGGCTTCTCGCTGCGCAATATTAAAGAGTGGCAGATCCCCCACATGCGGCGGACAGTGGGGGTCATTTTTCAGGACTTCCGGCTCATTGAGACCAAATCCGTATATGATAACATGGTGTTCGCCATGCGGGCCGTGGGCGCGGGGCCCAGGGAGATCAAAAAGCGGATCCCCTACTGCCTGCACCTGGTGGGGCTGGAAAACAAGAGCCGGCGGCTGCCCTCGGAGCTGTCCGGCGGCGAGCAGCAGCGGGTGGCCATCGCCCGGGCCCTGCTCAACAACCCCAGCACCATTATCGCCGACGAGCCCACCGGCAACCTGGACCCCGCCCGCTCGCTGGAGATCATGCGCCTGCTGGAGCGCATCAACGCGCTGGGGACCACCGTGCTGGTGGTGACCCACGAGAAGGATCTCGTCAACCGCTTTGACAAGCGGGTGATCATGCTGGAACAGGGCCGGGTCGTCAGCGACGGCAGGGGCTACTATGGGAGGAAATTTTAAGTGGGAAGACACAATGTTTTTTATTTCGCCAAAGAGGGCGCATACAATATGTTCAGCCACGGCTTTATGTCCTTTGCCGCCATCGGCATCACTGTGGCCTGTCTGCTGATCATGGGCACCTTTACCCTGGTGGCCGTCAACGCCAACGCCATGCTGGAGGACATGGAGGCCCAGAACCAGATGCTGGCCTTTGTGGACAAGAGCCTGAGCGAGGTGGAGGCCAGGGCCCTGGAGAAGAAGCTGATGGAGATCCCCAACGTGGCTAAAGTGACGTTTATCTCCAACGAGGAGGCAGCCGCCGCCTTCCGCAGCCGCTATGAGGACGACGAGCTGTTCCAGGGCCTGCCGGACGAGAATTTCCGGCACCGGTTTGCGGTGGATTTGAAGGACATCGGGTACATGTCCAAGACAAAGGCGGAGATCGAGGCCATAGCGGGCATCGGGGATGGGAACGTCAGCGCCTATGAGGACGAGGCGGCGGGCTTCATCACCATCCGGAATGTGGCCGGGATCGTCTGCGCGGTGCTCATCGCGGTGCTCTTCGTGGTGTCCGTGTTCATCATCGCCAACACCATCAAGCTGACCACCTTTGACCGGCGGGACGAGATCGCCATCATGAAGATGGTGGGCGCCACCAACGGCTTTATCCGCTGGCCCTTTGTGTACGAGGGCTTTCTGCTGGGGCTGTTCTCCGCTGTCATCGGGTTCTTTCTCCAGTGGGCCCTCTACGAGGCCGTGGCCCGGTCCGTGGCCGCCAATGACACCATCAATCTGATCAATATGGTGCCCTTCAGCGATATGCGCTTCTATGTGGCGGTGATCTTCGCCGCCGCCGGCATGCTGATCGGCGTGGGCGGAAGTTTGTCCGCCATCAGAAGATTCCTGCAGGTATAAGAAAGGACGGTTTACGAATGAACCAGAAAAAGCGGAGGCTGACGGCCCTGCTGCTGGCGGTGCTGCTGCTGTTGGCAATGGCGGAGCCGGTGGGCCTGGTGGAGGAAGTCCGGGCCGTGACCCAGAGCGATATTGACAAGCTGAAGAAGGAGAAGTCGGCGGCAGCCGGGGAGCGCAAGGACGTGGAGAACCAGATCTCCAAGCTGAAGGACGACATCGACGGCGCCATTGCCAAGCGGACAAAGCTGGACGAGCAAATCGCCGCCACAGAGCGGGAGATCGCCAGCACCGAGGCGCTCATCAGCAGCTACGAGCAGATGCTGGCCCAGATCGCCGAGGAGCTGCTGGAGAACGAGAAGGACGAGGCGGAGCAGTACGCCCTGTTCTGCGAGCGGGCCAGGGTGATGGAGGAGTCCGGCACCACCTCCTACTGGTCTGTGCTGTTCAAGGCGGACAGCTTTTCCGACCTGCTCAGCCGCCTGTCCGATGTGCAGGAGGTCATGAACTACGACCAGAACGTGCTGGACAGCCTGCGCAGGCTCCGCTCCGGCATCGAGGCCAAGCAGGCCTATCAGGAGCAGCTGAAGGAGGAGGCGGAGGAGGCCAAAGCGGACCTGCAGTCCGCCAAGGCCAGCCTGGATAACCAGCGGAAGGAAGCCAACGCCATCGTCGTCCAGCTCCAGTCGGACATGGCGGCCCAGGAGAAGCTGCTGAAGGAGAAGGAGAACGAGGAGGCCAAGATCCAGCAGGAGATCAAAAAGAAGGAGAAGGAGCTGGCCGACAGGCTTGCCAGAGAGGCGGCGGAGGCGGCGGCCAAGGCGGCGGCCGCAGGCGGCTCGTCCAGCTCCACCACCTGGACCGCCACCACCGGCGGGTACATCTGGCCGGAGTCCGTCAGCAAAAAGATTACATCCCCCATGGGCTCCCGGAATACGGGGATTCCCGGCGCGTCCACCAACCACAAGGGCGTGGATATCGGCGGTGTGGGCACCACCACCACTGTGGTGGCCGCCAAGGCCGGGACGGTCATTATCTCCAAGTATTCCAGCTCCTACGGCAACTATGTGGTCATCAGCCACGGCCCCGGCAATACCACGCTGTACGCCCATATGAGCAGCCGCTCCGTGTCCGAGGGGGCCACCGTGAGCCAGGGGCAGGCCATCGGCGTCACCGGCAACACCGGCATCTCCAGGGGCGCGCACCTCCACTATGAAATTACGGAGGGCGGCTCGCGGGTCAATCCGCTCAACTATCTGCCCGGATACGTCAAATCCTGGTAAACGCCGTTCCGACGGGACGCCGCGGCCTCCGGAGGCCTGCGGCGTCCTGTTTCTCTGGCCAAATAAGCGCCAAATTCCTCAAAATTGTGGTTGTATTTTGAGGAAAACAGTGGTACAATAAATAGGCTAAACTGCTTACTGCATTTTGAAGGAGTGTCTGAAAATCATGGGCGATAATAAGGAATACATGACCCATCCCGATGAATTGGGCTGCATCCATATTTCGGAGGATGTGCTGGCCTCCCTGGCCTCCAGCGCTGCCGTGGAGGTGGAGGGCATCAGTGGGATGATGAACCTGACGACGAAAAAGTCCAACGCCAAAGGCGTGCGGCTGACGGTGGAGGACGACGGCGCGGCGGTGGACCTCTACGTGATGATCCGCTACGGCTACGCCATTCCGGAGGTGGCGGAGAAGATCCAGACCGCCGTTTCCAACGCCATTGAGTCCATGACCGGCTTTTCTGTGAAAGCGGTGAACGTCCACGTAGGCGGGGTAAGCTTTCAGTCTTGAGTCCGGCAGGACAATCTGTGTGTGCTATGAGGGGGAAGAACCGTGGTTAGAAATGTCGCGCGAGAGATTGCTATGCACCTCTCCTATGAGCTGAGCTTTACCGACCTGACGCCGGATGAGCTCTTGGACCAGCGCCTGTGCAATGGCCGCTTTCAGGATCTTGCCCCTGAATATGAGGTATATGGCAAGCTGCCGGGCCCATCCCAGCAGGCGTATATCCGCCGGGCCGTCAAGGGGGTGGCCGTCCACGGCTATGAGCTGGACCAATACATTGCGAAATACGCACGGGGCTGGAAGTTCGAGCGCATCCCCCTGGTTGCCGCCGCCATCATGCGCCTGGCCATGTTTGAGATTTTGTACATGCCGGACGTCCCCAACGGCGCGGCCATCAATGAGGCCGTGGAAATCGCGAAAAAATATGAGTCCCCGGAAATTGTTCGGTATATAAACGGCGTTTTGGGTACTTTTGTCCGGACCGAGACGGAAATTCAGCCCCCGAAGACCGTCCCGGTCGCGGCTGCGGTGGAGCCGGCCGTAGAAGAAGCTTAGGCGTTGAAGAGCGCACCTGCTGTGCGCTCTTTTTCCGCATTTCTGCAGGAGTGTGTGGGGTGTGTAATGGAAAAGCATATTTACGCGGTCTCAGAGCTGAACCTGATGGTGAAAACCATCCTGGACAATGTCCCGGAGCTGGAGAATGTCTGCGTCCGGGGCGAGATATCCAACTACAAGTTCTATCCCTCCAGCGGGCACCACTATTTTTCGCTGAAGGACGAGAACGGCGCCATTCGCTGCGTCTTCTTTAAGGCCCAGGCCAGCCGGCTGCGCTTCCAGCCCCAGAACGGCATGAAGGTCATCGCCGTGGGGCGGGTGGGCGTGTTCCCTCGGGACGGCACGTATCAGCTCTACTGCGCCTCCCTGCAGCCCGACGGCGTGGGCGATCTGTATGTGGCCTTTGAGCAGCTGAAGGAAAAGCTGTGGAAGGAGGGACTTTTTGCGCCGGAGCACAAGAAGCCCCTGCCAGCGTATCCGGAGACCATCGGCATCGTGACCTCCCCCGTGGGCGCCGCTGTCCACGATATGATCCGGATCCTGCGCCGCCGGTATCCGCTGGCCAAGGTGCTGCTGCTGCCCGTGCGGGTCCAGGGGCCGGAGGCCCCGCCCTCCATTGTCCGGGCCATCCGGTACGCCTGCCAGCGCCGGGCGGCGGATGTGCTGATCGTGGGCCGGGGCGGCGGGTCTGCGGAGGACCTGTGGGCCTTTAACGACGAGCAGGTGGCTCGGGCCATCTATGAAGCGGAGATCCCCGTCATCTCCGCCGTGGGCCATGAGCCGGATGTGACCATCGCCGACTTTGTGGCGGACGCCAGGGCCGCTACCCCCACCCACGGGGCGGAGATGGCCGCGCCGGACCAGGCCGAGCTGCAGGACAGGCTTCAGAGCCTGCGCCTGCACATGCTCCGGCTCCAGAGCAGCCGCCTGGAGCTGCTGCGCAGACGTCTGGAGAATCTGGCGGCGAAGCGGGTGATGACCGACCCCCTGGCCTTCGTGGAGGACAAGCGCATGCTGTTGGGTCATGTGCAGAAGGAGCTGTACCACGCTGCGGAGGCCGGACTGACGGAGCCGCGGCGCAGTCTCTCCGCGCTGGCCGCGTCCCTGGACGCCCTGAGCCCGCTGCGGGTGCTGGGCAGAGGGTATGCCATGGTGACGGATGAGGCAGGGCAGGTCCTGCGGCGGGCCAGGGACGCCAGCCTGGGCGATTCGATCGTCAACCGCCTGGCCGACGGGGCCCTGCACTGCCGGGTGGAGAGGATCGTTTTGGAGGAGGAGAAGCAATGAGCGAGAATGCGGAAATGGAAAACAGGAGCTTTGAGCAGAATATGGCCCGGCTGGAGCAGATCGTGGCGCTGCTGGAGCGGGGCGACGCGCGGCTGGCGGATTCCCTGGCCCTGTTCGAGGAGGGGACAAAGCTGGTGTCCCTCTGCTCCGGGATGCTGGACAACGCGCAGCAGCAGATCATGAAGCTGCGCAAGGGTCCTGACGGCCAGCTGGAGGAAGCGCCCTTTGAGGAGGATGTACAGCAATGAGTGACTATCAGCAGCAATATCAGAGCTATTTTGATGAGATCGAGCGGTATTTGCAGGGCCTTTTTATGGGCGGCCAGCCCTATGACCGGCTGCAGGAGGCCATGCGCTACAGCCTGCTGGCCGGAGGTAAGCGGGTCAGGCCGGTGCTGACGCTGGCCTTCTGCGAGGCGCTGGGCGGCCAGCGCCAATCGGCGCTGCCCCTGGCCTGCGCCCTGGAGCTGGTCCACACCTACTCCCTGATCCACGACGACCTGCCCTGCATGGACGACGACGAGCTGCGCCGGGGGCAGCCCACCTGCCACACGGTCTACGGTGAGGCCACCGCCGTGCTGGCCGGGGACGCCCTGCAGGCGGAGGCCTTCCGCCTGATGGCCCAGGCCCCGGAGCTCAGCGGGGAACAGCGGGCGGACGCCGTGCTGGAGCTGGCGCGGGCCTGCGGCGGGGACGGCATGGTGGCCGGGCAGCTGATGGACGTGGAGCAGATCGTGACCAACGAGGAGGAGCTGCGGCTGATGTGCGGCCTGAAGACCGGGGCCATGATCCAGGCCGCCGCCGTGCTGGGCTGCGTGGCGGCGGATGCGTCCGGGGAGACGCGGGAGCGGGCCAGGGCCTATGGCCGGCATATCGGCCTGGCCTTCCAGATCCGGGACGATATGCTGGATGTCACCGCCAGCGAGACGGAGCTGGGAAAGCCGGTGGGCTCGGACCGCAGCGAGGGCAAGCACACCTTCGCGGATATGCTGGGGCTGGAGGGCTGCGCCGCTGCAGTGGCGGAGGAGACCCGGCTGGCCAAGGAGGCTGTGGAGGGGTTGGACGGCAGCGGATTTTTGTGCCGGCTGGCGGATACCCTGGCGGATAGGAGGATGTAGCGTGTATTTCGGCATGCTCACCAAAAATCCGGTGATCGACTGCGCCCTGCTGGCCTGGTTTCTCGCGCAGCTCATCAAGGTCATTTTGGATGTGGTACTGGCCGGAAAGCTGGAGTGGCAGCGATTTTTTTCCAGCGGCGGCATGCCCAGCAGCCATTCCGCGCTGGTGGTGTCCGCTGCCACCGCGGTGGGGAGGACGGATGGATTCGGCGGGAATTTGTTCGCCCTGTCCGCAATCATCTCCGCCGTGGTGATGTATGACGCCTGCAACGTCCGGCGCAGCGCCGGCGATACCGCCAGATTGGTCAATAAGCTGCTGGAGCATATGGAGAAGCTGACGGCGGAGGACTTGGCGGATAATCTGCGGGAGGTCATGGGCCACACGCCGCTGCAGGTGCTGCTGGGCGCTCTGCTGGGACTGGGTGTGGGGCTGCTGGTATAGTGCAGCAGGTACCGAGAGGATTTTTTGCGTGGTTATATACAGAGAGTTGCTGGAATGCCAGCTGAACCGGGAGCTGTTCCGGCACTTTATCCGCCGCCAGGTGGTCACAGACTGCTGGCGGCGGGTGGACGGCCGGTGGACGGTCAGACCGGACCCCTTTGTGGACGACTGGTCGGAGGAGGATTTCCGCGTCCTGCTCCAGTGCCTGAAAAACACGGTTTGCACAGGCGGGTTCCTCTATGCCGCCTTTTGGGAGGACAGGCTGAAGGGCTTTGTCTCCGTGGAATCGGCGCTGTTCGGCGGGGAGCAGCGGTATTTGGATTTGACCAGTATCCATGTGTCCGCAGATATGCGGGGGCAGGGAGTGGGCAGGACGCTCTTTGCCGCGGCAAAGGACTGGGCCGCGAAGCAGGGGGCGCGGAAGCTGTATATCTCCGCCCACTCCGCCGTGGAGACCCAGCGCTTTTACCGGGCGATGGGCTGCACGGAGGCGGCGGTGTACTGCCCGGAGCACGTGGCGGCGGAGCCCTTTGACTGCCAGCTGGAGTGCCCGCTTTTCTGAATGCAGCATGTCCCCTGAGGGCCGGAGGCGGGACCGCCGGCTTTCAGGGGACATTTTGCTTGTTATCGCTGCAGCAGGGCCACCGCCACGTCGTTGACATTGGTCCCTGTAGGGCCGGTGATGATCAGGCCGCCGGTTTTTTCCAGCGCGTGATAGGCGTCGTTGCTGCGCAGGACGTGGTCAAGCTGGATGCCCTGCTCCCGCAGCGCCGCCGCCGTGCCGCCGTCCGCATATCCGCCGGCGGCGTCGGTGGGGCCGTCCGTGCCGTCGCTGCCCACGCTGAAGACCGCCGCCCCTGCCAGACCGTCCAGCCCGGCGGCGGCGGCCAGGGCCAGCTCCTGATTGCGCCCGCCCAGCCCGCTGCCGGTCAGATGGACCACGGTCTCGCCGCCGGCCAGAAACGCCAGGGACCTGTTGGAATCCGCATGGGTGCGCAGGATGGAGGCCAGAAAGCTGCCCGCCTCCCGCGCTTCGCAGCACAGCCGGTCCGTCAGCAGGATGGGCTCGTAGCCCAGAGCCCGGCACTGCTCCGCGGCGGCGGCGCACAGCTGGCGGACGCTGCCGGTCACGCAGGCGGTCACATTGTCTAGGGCCCTGGGGGTTTCCTGGCGCAGCAGCGCCTCCGTTTCGGGGGTGAGGCGCAGATGGTACTTGCGGACAACCGCCCAGGCCTGAGCGCAGGTGGAGCTGTCCTGGGCGGCGGGGCCTGACGCGATCATATCCAGGGGGTCGCCAAGGATGTCGGACAGGACAATGGAAAACACCTGGGCCGGGGCGCAGAGCTGAGCAAAGCGGCCTCCCTTCACGGCGGAGAGCCGTTTGCGGATGGTGTTGATCTCCACGATGTCCGCCCCGCAGGCCAGGAACTGGTCCGTGAGGTCCTGGAGCACCGCGCCGGGCACCAGAGGCTTTTCGAAGAGGGCGCTGCCGCCGCCGGAGAGGAGGAAGAGGACGGTGTCCTGTTTTGTCAGGTCCCGGACCAGGGACAGGGCCTTTTCCGTTCCGGCGAAGGAATTTTCGTCGGGGACCGGGTGTCCCCCCTCGCAGCAGAGGAAATTCCCGATGGGCCCCTTCACGTGACCGTATTTTGTCACGACCGCACCGGCGTCAATGCGGGGCCCCAGGCAGTCATAGGCGGCTCTGGCCATCTGCCAGGCGGCCTTGCCTGCGGCCACCAGCACGACGCGGCCTGGGAAGGTACGGCCCGACAGCGCGCGCTTGACAGCCTCGTCCGGCAGTACGGCCCGGAGGGAGGAGCGGATAATGGCATCCGCATGGGTGCGCAGGTCCTGGTTCATCATAGTGTGTCTCCTTTCCGGTTCATCAATATTGCATACCTGTTGACGTCGTATGACCAGTATAGCACAGAAAAGCAGAAATTCAAGCAGGTGCCGGAGGAATGCCGGGGGAATCGTGTCAAACGCCCGGATATTGACGGGAACAATCTCGACAAGCAGGAAAGTTGAATCAGACCAACGAAGAAATGGGGCTGTAAAAAAACAGCGCCAAGACAGAAGAGGCCACTCGGAAAAGGGTGGC
>CAJTPV010000037.1 GCA_910578505.1 uncultured Oscillospiraceae bacterium
AGCTGGCCTCCTCCGTCTCCAGACCGTAGCCGCTGTTCAGGCGCATGTCGTCCCGAACCGTGACGCTGCGGCCCTTGCTGTTGGTGACGGAGACGGTGCCCTCCGTCTTCATCAGCCGCATCAGGGCGGCCTCTGTGGATTCTGCGAAGGCTGCGGGCGCGCAGGTCAGAAGCATGACGCACGCCAGCAGCAGCGACAGAATTCGCTGGGGCAGGTGTTGTCTTCCCATAGATTTCCCTCTCTCTCGTTGAAAAAATTAGAGCGGCAGCTCTTCCGCCGCAATGCGGGTCAACAGCTTTATCATAGCATGTTTCCCGCGTGCTGACAAGCTCTAATTTCCTGAATTTGCATGGACTCTCAGGCGGAGGCATGGTTTTTTGCATGTGCCGGGTCCTGCCTTACCGGTATGGCTCTAAATAGTAATTCTTCCGCACCAGCAGCTCCCCCAGATTTCTGGCCGCGCCGCTCAGTCCGTCGTTGGAGGCCACCGCCACCACCACCGGCCTGTCGTTGCGCAGATGGGCCTTTGCGGCCATGGTCACGGCGGTGTCCGTAATGCCGTTGGCCAGCTTGCCCAGGGTGTTGCCCGTGCAGGGCGCGATCACCAGTACATCCAGCAGTTTTTTCGGGCCGATGGGCTCCGCGTCCCGGATGCTGTGGATGGGTGTATGTCCTGTCAGCCGCTCCAGGGCGGCCAAAAACTCCTGCGCCGTCCCAAACCGGGTGTCCGTGGACTGGCAGGCCCCGGAGACAATGGGCAGCACGTTTTCGTATTCCTTGCACAGTCTCTCCAGCTCCGCCAGTATCCTGGCGTGGGTGCAGAAAGAGCCGCATATCGCAAATCCCACTCGCTCGTTTCTCAAATGGGCTCACCTCGTTCTTCCAGTATGTGATAGATGCTGTCCCGAATCGCGGCGGCGGCGGTCCGCGGAGCCGTCCTGCCCGGCAGCCCCGGCGCGGTCCCGACGCGGCAGTGCAGCTCCCTGGCCGCGTCCAGGTCCACTCCGCCGGGAGCGGACGCCAAATCCAGCAGGAAGCAGTCCTTCCGCAGCTGGCAGAGCAGGCCAGCATCAAAGAGCAGAGCGGGCACTGTGTTAAAAATCATGTCGAACTTCTCCAGGTTCCCGGAGAGCTGGTCCGTGCGCAGGCGCGCATATCCCCACACAGCAGCCCAGGCCAGATCGCCGTACCGCCGGGCGGAAACAGTCACCTGCGCCCCCAGCGCCTGCAGGCGCTGGGCCAGCAGCCGCCCGACGCGGCCGCAGCCGGTCACCAGGCACTGGCTGCCGTGGATCGTCTGGTCCGCAGCCTCCATCGCCAGGCCGATGGCCCCCTCCGCCGTGGGGACGGCGTTGGCCACCTGGGCCTCCTCCCGGTCGTAGTAGTCCAGCAGCGTCAGGCCGAAATCCGACATCAGCCGCGGCGACAGCTCGCCCGTCATACCGCCCAGCAGGAGCTGGTCATAGCGCAGCCTGGACCACAGCTGTTCCGCGTCCAGCTGGCTGTCCGTCAGCGGCAGGACCAGCTTCCCGTCCCGGCACACCGGCAGCGGCAGGATCAGCAGTCGGGCGGCCAGCGCCTGGTCCAAGGGCGCCGCGTTGGGCGCGTCCCCCTGCTCCAGGCCCCAGGTCACCACATCACAGCCGTCGTCCAGCAACAGCCTGGCCAGCCAGACCTGCCGCCGGTCGCCGCCCAGAACGGCAATGCTTTTTTTCATAACACATCCCCCCTCTGACACAGTCTATGCGTCCCGGCGGCGGGCCGTTACGCCTCCGCTGCGGCGCCGCTCTCCCCCCATCTATCCGTTCAGGCAAAAAAATACCCCGCCAGCACTCTGGCGGGGCATACTGCACAAAAATTACTCGGTCACGTAGGGCAGCAGGGCGATCTGACGGGCCCGCTTGATGGCCTCTGTCAGCTGGCGCTGATGCATGGCGCAGGTGCCGGTGGTCCTGCGGGGCAGGATCTTGGAGCGCTCGGAAATAAACCGGCGCAGCTTCGCGGCGTCCTTATAGTCAATGTGCTCGCATTTATCTACGCAGAATTGGCAGACCTTCTTCCGCTTCCGGGGCGCGCCGGAGCGGGCGGGTCTGTTTTCACGTTCCATTGCCATGGTGCATTCCTCCTGTTAGAATATGGCGGCAGGCTTAAAAGGGCAGGCTGCCGTCCTGATCGTCAATATCGATAAACTCATGGCCGCCGTTCCGGTTGGGCGCGTCGTAGCCGCCGGCGGGGGCCGCACCGTAGTCGCCGGCGGGGGCTCCGCCGCCGTAACCGGGGGCTCCGGCGTAGCTGCCGGCAGGGGTGCCGCCGTAAGCGGGCGCTCCGCCATAGCCGCCGGAGGGGCCGCCGCCGTAGCTGTCGGACGGACCGCCGCCATAGGTGTTCTGACCATAGCCGCTGTCCCGGTCCTGGGCGTTGTCCCGCCGGCTGTCGCCGAAGTAGACGCTGTCGGCCACGACCTCCGCGTTGCGGCGGTTGTTGCCGTCCCGGTCCTTCCACTCACGAATCTGCAGCCGCCCGCTCACCACGGCCATACGGCCCTTGGTAAAATACTTGCAGACAAATTCGGCTGTCTGCTTCCAGGCGACCACGTCAATGAAATCGGTGCTCTTCTCGCCGGACTCCCGGCTCTTGAAGTCCCGGTCCACAGCCAGTGTAAAGGACGTAACAGGGATGCCGGTCTGCGTTGTGCGCAGCTCAGGCGTCCGGACGAGACGTCCCATAATGGTAATGCTGTTTAACATCTTGGTTGTATCCTCCCGTCAGTCGTCCTTGCAGACGATCATGGAGCGCAGGATTCCGTCGGTGATCCCGAACACGCGGTCCAGTTCCTTGGGGAACTCTGGATTGCTGGTAAAGGACATGAGGACATAATAGCCCTCGGTCTTGTAGTCGATCGCGTAGGCCAGCCGCCGCTTGCCCCACTCTTCGACCTCTACATCCGAGCCATGCTGCTCCGCCAGGGTCTTGAACTTCTCGACCGTCGCAGCGACAGCCTCCTCACCCAGATTGGGATCAACGATATACACGACCTCGTACTTACCGGTGATTTTCGCCATATTGTGCACCTCCTTTTGGACTGATGGCCCCCGCAGACAGGCGGGAGCAAGGATTTTGCCTGCCAACCGCAAGCTCTCCTATTATACCGCATTGGAGGGAATTGTCAAGTACATTTTTTCAAAAAAGCGCGTAAAAAACGAGAAAAAGGCAGGAAGCGCTGCCGGGATGCCCTTCAGAAAATTCACAGATTTCCGGCTTGACAACCCCCGTTTCTTTGTGATACAATGCCGCATAAGTTGATACCCATCAAATGCGCGGAAGGCGTTATGCCCTGTTATGTACGCTCTCAGAGAACCGGCGGACGGTGCGAGCCGGTGAGCGGCGGCGGGGCGGCTGGCGCCGGAGCGGGGCGCCCCAACAAAGCCAATTTCAGTAGGGCGTCACGGATTTGCCCCCCGTTATCCGGGCAGAGGCTTGTTGGAGCCTCTTTTAAGTGCGCGCTCAGGCGCGAAACCGGGTGGTACCGCGGTAAAGAATTTATCGTCCCGGAGCAGTGAGACCTGCTCCCGGGATGTTTTTTTGTCCGGAGCAGGTGCAAAAACGAATTATCAGGACGAAAGAAGGAGAGTCTGTATCATGAAAACCATCTATATTTCCGACGTCACCCTGCGGGAAGCGGGCCGGGCCGGCACGCTGAGCTTCAAGGAGCGGGTGGAGATCGCCCGCTCCCTGGACCGGCTCCAGGTGGACGCCATTGAACTGCCCCCCCTGGGGGATGCCAAGTCCGACGCCCTCAGCAACAAGACCATCGCCTCCGTGGTCTCCTCCGCCCGTGTCTCCGCCGCCGCCGGGCTGACGGCGGAGAGTGTGGACGCGGCCTGGGAGAGCATCCGGGGGGCGCGGAAGCCCTCCCTGCACATCATGCTCCCCGCCTCGGCGGTCCAGATGGAGTACCTGTGCCACAAGAAGGCCCCCGCCATGCTGGAGCTGGCCAGGGCCCTGGTGGAGCGGGCCCGGTACCACACGGAGCAGGTGGAGTTCTCCGCCCTGGACGCCACCCGGGCGGAGCCGGAGGTGCTGTGCCAATTGCTGGAGACCGCCGCTGCCGCAGGCGCTGAAGTCGTGACGGTCTGCGATTCCGCTGGAATCATGACCCCGGCGGAGTGCGCCGGCTTTGTGGCGGATATTCTGGAGAAGGTCCCCGCGCTGAAGAGCGTCCGGCTGGGCGTGGAGCTGAGCAACAACCTGAAAATGGCCGTGGCCTGCGCCGCCGCCGCCGTGGACGCCGGGGCGGAGGTGGTCAAAACCGCCATCACCCCCATGGACATCCCCACCACCAAGGCCTTTGCCGCCTACATGACCGCCCGAGGCGACGAGAAGGGCCTGCGCTACGGCCTGCGGACCACGGAGCTGGCCCGTGTGGCCGCCCAGCTGCAGTGGATGCTGCAGACGGAGCGCAGCAGCGGCTCCCCCTTCGACAGCGGCGTCAACGAGGGCGCGCCCACCATCTGCCTCACCGCCGGGGACGACATCGCCGAGGTGGTCAAGGTGGTGCGCCACCTGGGCTACGACCTGAGCGAGGAGGACAACGCGAAAGTTTTTGAGTCCTTCCGCCGCATCGCCTCCAAAAAGC
Organism: uncultured Oscillospiraceae bacterium; assembly: GCA_910578505.1. GTDB lineage: Bacteria > Bacillota > Clostridia > Oscillospirales > Oscillospiraceae > Pelethomonas. The sequence continues at coordinate 4,637 of CAJTPV010000037.1, forward strand.
ACTTCGTCAGCACCCGTGAGCTGGAGGCCATCATCGCCAGCTCCGCCATGCAGGTGCCCAGCGTGTACCGCATCGTCAACTATGTCATCACCTGCGGCAACCTGACCAGCGCCATGGCCACCCTGACCCTGGAGCGGGAGGGGGAGAAGCAGCAGGGCGTGTGCGCCGGGGACGGCCCCATCGACGCCGCCTTCCTGGCCATCGAGCAGATCATCGGCCACCACTACGAGCTGGCCGACTACCAGATCCAGACCGTCACCGAAGGCCGGGAGGCCATGGGCTCCGCCCTGGTGAAGCTGCGCTCCAACGGCAGGCTCTATTCCGGCAACGGCATCTCCACCGACATCATCGGTGCCAGCATCCGGGCCTATATCAGCGCCCTGAACAAGATCATGTATGAGGAGGCGTAAAAATGAAGCTCTCTTATACCATCCGTCATTGGCCTGACCGGGACTGGGCCGGCTTCTGCGCCGCCGCCGTGGACGCCGGTCTCAACGGCCTGGAGATCGACAGCGTCCGCAACAGCCTCCTGACCAGCCGGAACAGCCCCACCAACCCGGAGCTGGCCGTGGCGGCCCGCCGCCAGCTGATGGGCCAGAATCTGACCATCCCCTGCGTGGGGGTGGAGGCGGACCTGCTGTCCCCCGAGGCGGAGGACGAGGTCCCCGCCGCTATTGAGACGGCCCGCAATCTCCTGGTCTCCTATGTGCTGCTGCACACGGACACGGACGGCGACATCACCGGGCGGCTGCAGTCCTTTGTGACCCTGGCGGAGCAGGCCGGCGTGGTCTTGCTGCTGGAGAGCAGCGGGGTCCTGGGCGACACCAAAAAGCTGGTGGAGGTGCTGGACTTTTTTGCCTGCGACCACCTGTCCGCCTGCTGGAACATGTTCGACACCTGCCTGCTCCACGGCGAGACGCCGGAGCAGACCATCACCAACCTGGGCGCTTACGTCCGCCACGTGCGCCTCCACGACGGCACACCGGAAAAGGACGCCGTCACACCGGAGCTGATGGGCGAGGGGAAGCTGCCGGTGAAGGAGCTGATGAACGCCCTGCGGTCCGTGAACTACGACGGCTTTCTCTCTCTCGTCTGGGACCCCGCCTGGGTGGAGGGCCTGGAGGACCTGGACATGATCCTCACCCACTACGGCGTCTATCTCTCCCGGTTTGAGCGGGAGGGCCGGAAAAAGCACCTCTATTACAACACCGCCGGCACCGGCCAGTTTGTCTGGAAGAAGGACACGGTCATCGACTGCACCTTCCCCCAGGTGCTGGACAGGATGGTGGAGGAGTTCCCGGACCAGTACGCCTTTAAATACACCACCCTGGACTACACCCGCACCTACGCCCAGTTCCGGGACGATGTGGACCAGTTCGCCCGCTCCCTCATCGCCATGGGCGTGGGGCCGGGGGACAAGGTGGCCATCTGGGCCACCAACGTGCCCGCCTGGTTCATCACCTTCTGGGCCACCACCAAGATCGGCGCGGTGCTGGTCACCGTCAACACCGCCTATAAGATCCACGAGGCGGAGTACCTGCTCCGCCAGTCCGACACCCACACGCTGGTGATGATCGAGAGCTACCGGGACAGCCACTACGCGGAGATCATCGCCGAGCTGTGCCCCGAGCTCTCCACCGCCCAGCCCGGCAAGCCCCTGCACTGCAAGCGCCTGCCCTTCCTGCGCAACGTGGTCACCGTGGGCTACCGGCAGGCGGGGTGCCTGACCTGGGACGAGGCCGTGGCCCTGTCCGGGCGGGTGTCCCCCCAGGAGGTCCGCCGCCGGGCCGCGGCGGTGCGGGTCCACGACGTGGCCAATATGCAGTACACCTCCGGCACCACCGGCTTCCCCAAGGGCGTGATGCTCACCCACTACAACGTGGTCAACAACGGCAAATATATCGGCGACCACATGGACCTGTCCACCGCCGACCGGATGATGATCCAGGTGCCCATGTTCCACTGCTTCGGCATGGTGCTGTCCATGACCGCCTCCATGACCCACGGCACGACGATGTGCCCCCTGCCCTACTTCTCCCCCAAGCCGGCCCTGGCCTGCGTCAATCAGGAGCGGATCACCACCTTCAACGGCGTGCCCACCATGTTCATCGCCATGATGAACCACCCGGATTTTGCCAAGACGGACTTCTCCCACATGCGCACCGGCATCATGGCCGGGGCCAACTGCCCGCCGGAGCTGATGCGGAAGGCGGCGGACGTGATGAACATGACCCAGATCATCAGCGTCTTCGGCCAGACGGAGGCGTCCCCCGGCTGCACCATGAGCAGCTTCGACGACCCCCTGGACGTGCGCACGGAGACCGTGGGCAGCCGCTTTGCCAATGTGGAGTGCAGGATCATCGACCCGGACACCGGCGAGGAGTGCCCCACCGGCGTCAGCGGCGAGTTTGTGGCACGGGGCTACAACATCATGAAGGGCTACTACAAGATGCCCGGTGCCACCGCCGAGGCCATCGACAGCCAGGGCTGGCTCCACTCCGGCGACCTGTGCTGCGAGGATGAGAACGGCAACTTCAAGGTCACGGGGCGGCTGAAGGACATGATTATCCGGGGCGGCGAGAACATCTATCCCCGGGAGATCGAGGAGTTTATTTACACCAACCCCAAGGTCCGGGACGTGCAGGTCATCGGCGTGCCCGACGAGCAGTACGGCGAGGAGATCATGGCCTGCATTATTCTGAAGGAAGGGGAGACCATGACGGAGGAGGAGCTGAAGAGCTACGTCCTGTCCCATATGGCCAAGCACAAGGTCCCCCGGTACGTGGACTTTGTGGACGCCTTCCCCATGAACGCGGCGGGGAAGATCCTCAAGTACCGGATGCGGGAGGAGGCGGAGGCCAAGCTGGGATTGAAGCGGGCCAGATAGCCCACCGATAAAAAGCGCCCAGGTCCACTCCATCCCGGAGCCGGACCTGGGCGCTCTTTATGACAGTGACAGCAGACCGGCGTCGGCCATCTTCTGTATCGACAGCAGGATGCCGAACTTGGCGTGCTGCCACGTCAGGCCCCCCTGGAAGTACACCGCGTAGGGGGGGCGGATGGGGCCGTCGGCGCTGAGCTCAATGCTGCTGCCCTGGACGAAGGCCCCCGCCGCCATGATCACCTGGCTGTCATAGCCGGGCATGTCGCCGGGGATGGGGGCGGCGAAGCTGTCCACCGGCGCGGCGGACTGGATGCCCCTGCAGAAGGCCAGCATAGCCGCCTCGCTGCCCAGCTCCACCGCCTGGATGATGTCATTGCGCTGCTCCCTGCTGTCGGGGACGCAGCGGAAGCCCAATTCCTCGTACAAGTTTGCGGCGAAGATCGCGCCCTTCAGCGCGCCCGCCGTCACGGTGGGGGCCAGGAAAAAGCCCTGATAGAGGGCCGGCAGCAACCCCAGGTTCGCGCCCACCTCCTGGCCCAGTCCGGGGGCGGAGAGCCGGTAGGCGCAGCGGTCCACGCAGGCTTTTGTGCCGCAGATGTATCCGCCGATGGGAGCCAGGCCGCCGCCGGGGTTCTTGATGAGGCTGCCCACCACCATGTCCGCGCCCACGTCGGAGGGCTCCACAATGTCCACAAACTCACCGTAGCAGTTGTCCACCATGCACACCACATCCGGCTTGACGGACTTGCAGAGGGCGATCAGCTCCCCGATCTGGGCCACGGAGAAGGAGGGCCGGGTGGCGTAGCCCTTGCTGCGCTGGATGGTGATCAGTCTGGTCTTGTCGCTGATAGCGGCGCGGATGGCTTCGTCATCAAAGCTGCCGTCGCTGCGCAGGTCCGCCTGCCGGTAAGTGACCCCGTATTCCGCCAGGGAGCAGGGGGAGGGCCGCAGGCCGATGACCTCCTGCAGGGTGTCGTAGGGCAGGCCCACGGGGGAGAGCAGCTCGTCGCCGGGCAGCAGGTTGGCGCTGAGGGCCACGGCCAGGGCGTGGGTGCCGCAGGTGATCTGGGGGCGGACCAGGGCCGCCTCGGTGTGGAAGACATCGGCGTAGACCTGCTCCAGGCGCTCCCGGCCCTCGTCGTCGTAGCCGTAGCCGGTGGTGGCGGCAAAGTGGTTGGCCCCGATGCGGCTGCGCTGCATGGCGGAGAGGACCTTGGCCTGGTTGTACTCCGCCCGGCGGTCAATGGCCCGGAAGCGGTCCTCCAGCCGCTCCAGCACCTGCTCCCCCCGCCGGTAGACGGCGGCGCCGAGGCCCATTTCTTCATATAACTGCAATAGTTCTGTCATGAGACGCTCCCTTTTCCTGTTTTCATCGGATGTCCAGCTCCCGGAGGATATCCCGGTTGACCTGATTGCTGGCCCAGCAGCTGCACCGGCGGTCGAAGGCCAGGGGCTGGCCGTCCAGGGTGCTGATGACGCCGCCGGCCTCGGTGACGAGCAGGCTGCCCGCCGCGTAGTCCCAGGGGCAGAGGCTGTATTCAAAGAAGAGCTCCGTCCGGCCGCAGGCCACATTGCACAGGTCCAGAGCCGCCGCGCCCATGCGGCGGAAATCGCAGCTGCGCCGGAAAAGCTGCTCGGTCAAGCGCATGGTGGGCGCCAGATACTCCCGGCGGTAGATGGCGGTGCCCATGCCGAAGACCCCCTGGGAGAGGGGGCGGTCGCTGACATGGATCAGGCTGCCGTTGAGGAACGCGCCGCCCCCGCGCCGGGCGGAGAACAGCTCCGCCTTATAGGGGTCCAGCACCACGCCGTATTCGATGACGCCATCCTTGGCCAGGGCCACGGAAACGGCGCTCTGGCGCAGGCCCCGGACAAAGTTGGTGGTGCCGTCGATGGGGTCGACGATAAACGCCCAGCCGGTGGCAGGGTCGGCGTTTTCCTGCTCCTCCTCGCCGTAGAAGATGGCGCCGGGAACCAGAGGGGGGAGTTTTTCCTTGAGGAAATTTTCCACCGCCAGGTCGTACTCTGTGACCAGGTCGGCGGCAGAGGATTTTTCGTGGGTATGGGCCGCAATGTCGTGGGCGGAGAGGACGATCTCTCCGGCCTCTTTGACAATGGCGGCGATTTGCTCCAACATAGATGGGTCCTTCTTTCGTTTTTCTATCCTGCGTCCATATTTTACATCAGCGCCAGCCGAAAAGCAAGCGCCTTTCGGCACGCGCTCTCCCTGCTGCCTACGCGCCCTTCTCCTGAAGCTGCTGCCTGCTGTACTGCAGGGTATAGAGCTGGTAGTACCGGCCCTTCCGGCGGAGCAGCTCCTGGTGGGTCCCCTGCTCCAGGAGCTCGCCGCGGCTGAGAACGATGATGTTGTCCGCGTGCTGGATGGTGGACAGGCGGTGGGCGACGATCAGCATGGTGCCGATGCTCTTCATCTTCTCCAGGGAATCCTGGATCAGCAGCTCGGTCTCGGTGTCGATATTGGCGGTGGCCTCGTCCAGAATCATGATCTCCGGCCTGTGGACGATGGTGCGGGCGAAGCTGAGCAGCTGGCGCTGTCCGGCGGAGAAGTTGCTGCCCCGCTCCCGGACCGGCTCATCCAGGCCCTGCTCAAACCTGCTGATAAAGGCGTCCGCGTTGACATAGCGGCAGGCGTCCCACACCTCCTCGTCCGTGACGGCGTCCTCCCGCAGGACGATGTTCCCCCGGATGGTGCCGGAGAACAGGAACACGTCCTGGAGCATCTGGCCGAAGTGCCTGCGGAGGGAGGAGATTTTGATGCGCCGGATGTCAATGCCGTCCACCAGGATGCGGCCCCGCTGGATATCATAATTGCGGCAGAGCAGGGAGAGGATGGTGGTCTTGCCGGAGCCGGTGGCGCCCACGAAGGCCACCGTCTGCCGGGGCCGGACGCGGAAGGACACGCCTTTGAGCACCCACTCGCCGGGGAGATAGGAGAACCAGACGTCCTGGAATTCGATCTCCCCCCGGATCTCATCCAGCTCCATGGCGTCCGGCCCGTCCACGATCTCCGGGGTCATGTCCAGAACGGTGAAAATCTTCTCCGCCGAGGCAAAGGCCGACTGGAGCATGTTGAACTGCTCCGCCAGGTTCTGAATGGGGTTGAAAAACTTGGAGATATACATGTAGAAGGACACGACCGTAGCGCTGGTCACAGCCTGGCCCAGGAAGGCGGTGTCCCGGATCGCCCCCTTGCCGCCCAGATACAGCAGGCACAGCACGGAGGAGATATACAGCATATACACCATGGGGCGAAAGATGCTGAAGACAAAGATCTGGTTCTGCTTGGCCCTTTTCAGCTGCCGGCTCTTCTCCAGAAACTCGTCCAGCTTCCGCTGCTCCTGGTTGAAAATCTGGGTGATCTTGATGCCGGAGAGATTTTCGGAGAGGAAGGTGTTGATGTCCGTGGTGCGGTCCTTCACCACCCGGTACACCTTCCGGGTAAACTTCCGGAAAATCAGGGTAAACAGCAGCAGGAAGGGCACAAAGCACAGGACCATCAGCGTCAGGGCATAGTTGAGCAGCAGCATGGCCGCCAGCACGCCGAAGACGATGAACACGTTTTTCGCCATGTTCACCAGAATATTGGTGAACATCATGGAGATGGCGTTGGTGTCGTTGGCCACGCGGGTGACCAGCTTGCCCACGGGGATTTTGTTGAGCTGGTCGTGGGACAGGCTCTCGATGTGGGTGAACAGGTCCTGCCGCAGGGCGGAGAGGATCTTCTGCCCTGTCTTCTGCAGGATGATGGACTGAAAATAGGTGCAGAGCATGGACGCCACCAAAATTCCCCCGTACAGGGCCACCCACCGCAGCAGCGCGGCGGGGGCAAAGCGCTCCTTGATGAGATCCTCGATCCGGCCCATAATCAGCGGCCCGGCCAGCTCATGGGCGATGGAGGCCAGCATGATCAGCAGGACCAGAATAAACTGCTTCTTATAGGGCAGGGCGTACTTGGCCAGGCGGCGGACGATCTCGCCGTCCGGGATGTTCCGGTCAAAGCCCAGGGCCTCCTTCTTGTTCTTGATGCCCAGGTAGGCGGCCACGAACGCCACGGCAAATGCGGCGATGATCGCGCCCACGATCAGCACAGGCATGTACTCACGCATGTTGACGTCCTCCCTCCTCCAGCTTTTGCAGGTCCACCATGTGGCGGTACGCGCCGCAGGTCTGGTACAGCTCCTCGTGGCGGCCGGCGGCGGCCACCCTGCCGTTGTCCAGGAAAATGATCCGGTCCATCTGCTCAATGGTGGAGATCCGGTGGGCAATCAGGATGGTCGTGCGCCCGGCGCGGGTGGCGCGGAGATTGCTCAGAATGGCCCGCTCCGTGCTGGTGTCCACCGCGGAGACCGAGTCGTCCAGGATCAGAACCGGCGCGTCCTTCATCAGCGCGCGGGCAATGGAGATGCGCTGCTTCTGCCCGCCGGAGACGGTGACGCCCCGCTCCCCCAGCACGGTGCCGTACCCCTGGCTGAACCCCCGGACGTCGCTGTCCACGTCCGCCAGGACAGCCGCGGCGGCCACCTGGTCTTCATCGGGGCAGCCGGTGGTAAAGCCGATGTTCCGGGAGATGGTGTCGCTGAAGAGGAAGTTGTCCTGGGGCACGTAGGCCACCGCCTGGCGCACGTCCCGGATGGCCACGTCGTTGACGTCCCGGCCGTCCAGGAACACCGTGCCGTCCGGGACATTGCAGGTACGCAGCAGCAGGTCCACCAGGGTGGTCTTGCCCGCGCCGGTGCGGCCCACCAGGCCCACGCTCTCTCCGGCGCGGATGGTGAAGGACACGTCCTGCAGGGCGTCATACTCCCCGTCCGGGTAGCGGAAGGTCAGGCGGCGAAACTCGATGTCCCCCCTCACGTTCTCCAGGCGGCGGACGCCGGGGCGGTCCGCCACGTCCTGCCGGGCGTCCAGCAGGGCGCTGATGCGCTTGAGGGAGGCCCGGCCCCGGCTGGTCATATCGATCAGCTCGGACACCGCCATGATGGGCCAGATAACGGCGTTGAAGTAGCCGATGAACTCCATCAGCTGCCCCGCGTTGAAGGTCCCCCGATAGACCAGATAGCCGCCGTAGCCCAGGATGATGCAGATGACCGACTCGACAAACAGCGTCACCAGAATGCGCAGCATCACCGAGGCGCGGGTGAAGTCCACATTGGCCCGCTCATTCTCCCGGTTGATCGCCTGGAAAGCCAGCAGCTCCCTGGCCTCCTTGACAAAGGCCTTGATGACGGCGATGCCGGAAAAGCTCTCCTGGGCGAAGTCGCTGAGCCTGGAAAACGCCTCCTGGCGGACGTCCCACTTTTTGCTCATATACTTGCCCACCATCGCGCTGGAGGCCAGCAGCAGAGCCATGGGGATCATGGACAGGACCGTCATCAGCGGATCCATCCTCCACATCTTGGCAACCGCCAGCAGCCCCAGAAACAGCGCGTCGAAAAACATCAGGAACCCGGAGCCGTAGCAGTCCTGCACCGTCTCCAGGTCGTTGGTGAACAGGCTCATGAGGCCGCCCACCTTGTTTTCCTGGTAGAACTGCCGGGAGAGGTCCTTGGCGTGGCTGAACATCTCATTGCGCAGGTCGGTCTCCACCTTGATGGCCGCGCCGAAAATGCACATGCGCCACAGAAACCGTCCCACCACCATGGACAGCACGATCCAGACCATGGGCATACAGATTCGGTCCAGCAGGAAGTCCATGTCAAAGCTCTGCCGGACGCCGTCCAGCAGGACCCAGCCCTGATTCATGCCGTTGATGACCATTTGGTAGAGATTGGGGACTAACAGCTGCATGTAGTCCACCATAATCAGCGCCGCCAGCCCGGCCAGCAGCCACCCGGCGTACCTGACATAATACTTGTTGATATATTTTCCGAAAATCATACCAATATCACCTGCTTTCCCTCCACGCGCTGCAGCTGCACAGCGTTTCTTTCGGGCCAGTTTATCACGTTGCTGTCCGTGCGTCAAGAATATTTTTCGTTTTGGAGATACGCGGCAAACAGCAAAATTCCAGGCAGCGGGCCGGGACGGCCTCTCGGTCAGCCTGCGGCTGACAGCTCCCCCTGCAGGGGGAGCCGGGAACAGCCGCTCAGGCAGAATTTTTTGATAAAGGGAGGGGAACACGGTTGTCATTTCCTGCCGGACGTGCTATAATAGACTGCCAATCCGGAAAAACTTCGCACAAGCGATAAGAGATAATTAAAGGAGCCTTACAATGATGGATAAAAAAAAGGTCATGCTCTCCGGCATCCAGCCCAGCGGAGATCTGCACTTGGGCAACTACCTGGGGCCTCTGCGCCACTGGCCGGAAATGATCGAGGAATTTGACTGCTACTTCTTTATGGCCGACCTGCACACCATCACCGTGCGCCAGGACCCGGCCCAGCTGCGAAAGCGCACGCTCACCCAGATCGCCCAGTATATCGCCTGCGGCCTGGACCCGGAGAAATGCGTGCTCTTCGTCCAGTCCCACGTCCCCGCCCACGCCCAGCTGAGCTGGGTGCTGAACTGCTACACCATGTTCGGCGAGCTCAGCCGCATGACCCAGTTCAAGGACAAGTCCGCCAAGCACGCGGAAAACGCCAACGCGGGCCTTTTCACCTACCCCGTCCTGATGGCAGCGGACATCCTCATCTACCAGCCGGACTTTGTGCCGGTGGGGGAGGACCAGAAGCAGCACGTGGAGATCTGCCGGGACATCGCGGAGCGCTTCAACGGCGTATACGGCGAGGTGTTCCGGGTGCCGGAGCCCTATATCGCCAAGGTGGGGGCCCGGATCATGAGTCTCAACGCGCCGGAGGCCAAGATGAGCAAGTCCCTCCCGGAGGGGTGCGTGTTCCTGATGGAAAAGCCGGAGGATATCCTGCGCAAGTTCAAGCGGGCTGTGACGGACAGCGACACGGAGCGCTGCGTCCGCTACGCCCCCGCCGAAAAACCCGGCGTATCCAACCTGATTCAGATTTATGCCGCCGCCACCGGCAAGAGCTACGAGGCCATCGAGGCCGAGTTCGAGGGCCAGGGCTACGGCAAGCTGAAACCCGCCGTGGGCGAGGCCGTGGTGGAGGCGCTGCGGCCCATCCGGGAGGAGACGGAGCGGCTGCTGCAGGACAAGGCCTATCTGGAGAGCGTGTACCGCGCGGGGGCGGAAAAGGCGTCCTATGTGGCGGAAAAGACCCTCCGCAAGGTCTACAAAAAAGTGGGCTTTTTAGCCAGATAAGCGGGGGGCGGACAGCAAAATGGGAACCTTGTTTGACCGTTCGACGGTGACCCCCGTTATTTTCGCTCTGGCAGTGTCTATGCTGCTGAGCTTTACGCTGACGCCGCTGGTGAAGCGGCTGGCCTATAAGATCGGCGCGGTAGACGTGCCCAAGGACAAGCGGCGGATGCACGACCACCCCATCCCCCGCCTGGGCGGTCTGGCGATTTTCGCCGGCTGCGTCATTGCCATCCTGCTCTTTGCGGAGACGGACCGGCAGCTGCGGGGCATCCTGCTGGGGTCCTGCCTGATCGTGGCGGTGGGGGTGGTGGACGACTCCCATCCCCTGGGGCCGGGCATCAAGTTTATTTTGCAGATCGTGGCCGCGCTGATCGCCGTCTGGCACGGCGTCATTATCGAGGCCATTGCCAATCCCCTGTCCTTCGGCGGAAAGCTGTACTGGGATTTCGGCATCATGGCGGTGCCCATCACCGTCATCTGGATCGTGGCGGTGACCAACTCCGTCAACCTCATCGACGGCCTGGACGGTCTGGCGGACGGCGTGTCCACCATTGCCGCCCTGACCATGCTGATCCTGGCCCTGCTGCTGGGCGACCTGGAGATGGCCGTCATCTGCGCGGCCCTGGTGGGGGCCTGCGTGGGCTTCATGCCCTTCAACCGGAACCCGGCCAAGATCTTTATGGGGGATACAGGGGCCACGTTTTTGGGCTATATGCTGGCCACGGTGTCGGTAACGGGGCTGTTTAAGCTCTATGCCATGATCTCCTTCATCGTGCCCTTCATCATCCTGGGCTTCCCCATCTTCGACACGGCCTCCGCCTTCACCCGCCGGATCCTCAAGGGGCAAAACCCCATGAAGCCGGACCGCAGCCACACCCATCACAAGCTCATCGACATGGGCATGAACCAGAAGCAGGCGGTGGCCACGCTGTACATGGTGGCCGCCGTGCTGGGGCTGTGCGCGGTGATGGTGGTCAGCAGCGGCTATGTGAAGCTGATCCTGTCCATCGCGGCCCTGGGCGGCATGGCCTACACCGTGACCCGCATTGCCCGCTATCCCCACGACCACCCAAAGCCCCCGGCGGAGGCCGCGCCGGACGCGGATGCGGGCCCCGACGCGGGCACGGATCCGGGCGCTGGGAAATCTGAGATAAAAAAGGAGCCGTAACATGGAAAAGCTGCGTATTATGAGCGTGTTCGGCACCCGGCCGGAGGCCATTAAAATGGCTCCGCTGGTCAAGGAGCTGGCGGCGCGGCGGGACATCGAGTCCATCTGCTGCGTCACCGCCCAGCACCGGCAGATGCTGGACAGCGTGCTGGAGGTGTTCCGTCTGACGCCGGACCGGGACCTGGACATCATGACCCCCAGCCAGACCCTCAGCACCATCACCGCCAAGTGCCTGACCGGGATGGACGGGGCTATTGACGAGATGAAGCCGGACATGATCCTGGTCCACGGCGACACCTCCACCACCTTTGCCGGCGCGCTGTCCGCCTTTTACCACAAGGTCCCGGTGGGCCACGTGGAGGCCGGACTGCGGACCTACGACAAGTACTCCCCCTATCCGGAGGAGATGAACCGGAAGCTGGTTACCGCCATTGCGGATTTGTACTTCTGCCCCACGGAAAACAACCGGCAGAACCTGCTCCGGGAGGGCGTGACGGAGGGCCTGTTCGTCACCGGCAACACGGTCATCGACGCCCTGCAGACCACCGTGCGGCCGGACTTCGTCTTTACCACAGACATCCTCAACCGCCTGCCCTACGGCAGCAAAAAGGTGCTGCTGGTCACCTGCCACCGCCGGGAGAACTACGGCCAGCCCATGGAAAACATCATGTCCGCCCTGGCGGAGATCGCCCGGACCCACGGCGACGTGGAGCTGGTGTATCCCGTCCACCTCAGCCCGGTGGTCCAGGCGTGCGCCCGGCGGAATCTGGACGGCATGGACAACGTCCACCTCATCGACCCCCTGGGGGCGGACGAGATGCACAACCTGATGGCCCGGTGCCACCTGGTGCTGACCGACTCCGGCGGACTGCAGGAGGAAGCCCCCGCCCTGGGCAAGCCGGTACTGGTGCTGCGCCGGGAGACGGAGCGGCCTGAGGCCGTGGAGGCCGGGACGGTGAAGCTGGCCGGCGTGGAGCGGGGGGACATTGTGGATATGGCCCACACCCTGCTGACTGACCCCGCCGCCTATCAGGCCATGGCCCACGCGGTGAATCCCTACGGCGACGGCCAGGCCTGCCGCCGGATCGCCGACGCCATTTTGTGGCATTTCGGCCGGGGGGAGAAGCCGGAGGATTTCCGCGCCTGATGCTTCCCTGCCGGAGCAACGGAAAGGAGGGCCCCGCCTCTTGGATAAAAAGCGAATGACCTATTTCTCCGTGGGCTTCGGCATATTGCTGGTGGTGGTGGTGGCGCTGCTGGCCCGCAGCAGCCGCCGGGAGCCGGCGGGCATCGTCCTGCCGGACAGCCCCATTGACGCGGAGGATTTGGGGATGGAGCATGTGGAGAGCCAGCTGAACGTGCTGGCGATCTCCCCGGAGACCGTCAAGCCCGCCATTGCCACCCTCTCCCGCCCTGTCTCCTACAGCCGCACCCAGAAGGTGGAGACCTTCTGGAGCGGCGGCAGCGGCCAGTCCATCTCCCAGGTGTCCGTCAGCGGCAGCCGGACCCGCATTGACACCCGCATGGCTGACGGCAGCATCCGCCATATGCTGCTGGCCAGCCGGTCGGCGGAGGGGCCGGGAACCGCCGCGTGGACCTGGTACGACGACGAGACGGACTGGACCGCCCTGCCCAGCGGCCCGCCCACGGCGGACCTGGCAGGCAGGATGCTGACGTATGAGACCGTGCGGGACCTGCCGGCGGAGGAGATTGCCGCGGCGGATTACCGGATGAAGGACGCTCTGTACTGCATCTACGTGGAGACCGCGCCCGACAGCGGCGGCTACACAAGCCGGTACTGGGTCAGCGTGGCCGACGGCCTGCTGTACGCGGCGGAGCGGGAGTGGGGCGGAGAGGTGGTCTACCGCTTCACCGCCTCCGCGCCGGACGCCGACCTGCCGGACGAGACCCTGTTCCTTCTGCCGGACGGCTCTCCGCCGGAGCGGTAAATCCTGTTTTCGCAAAAAAGCTGAGGGCGCCCGCTCTGCGGTGTCCTCAGCTTTTTCCTGTGCTGCCAGTGGTCAGTAGTCATACGCATAGCCGTCCAGCCCGTCCACCATGCAGGGCGCTTCGTTGGGCCCCAGCACGGCCTTGGGCAAGGTGGCCTTGGGGGCCGTCTTCTGGGCTGCCTTGGGCGCAGCCTTTTTGACCGGCTTTTTTCCGGTACCGGACGCCGGGGCGGGCTCCGGCTCCGCCGCTTCCTCCGCCGGCTCCGCTTCCGCCAGCACCGGCGGCGGGGGCATCGGTCCCGGGTCCGGCTGCACCACCGGCTTGAGGACATCCTCCGCCTGGGTATCGTCCTCGCTGCCGGGGTCCAATTCACCCAGCTGCTCTTTTTCTGCCAGCTGCTTGGGGCTCTCCCCCCGGACTACGGAGGCAGCCATCAGGCCCAGGGGGACTGCCAGCATCACAATGACAGCCAGAGACAAACCAACTAATATTTTTTTCGCCATCCCATTCACTCCCATCCAGATTTGTGCCTTACTGCTGTATTATAGCACAATTGCCGCATATTGCAAGAGAAATGACGCTGTCGCCAGGACAAAGGCACCAGGACAAGCACATGCGTAAAAACGATTTCAGTAAACAAATCGTGAACAAGAAAATACATCACCCTGTTTTTACAAAAATTATCTTTTATCTGTAGCAATTCCAAGCTGATGTTATTTATACTGACAAGCTATGAAATCTGCCATGTTCTCCCACGCCGGAGGCGGGGGAGAATAGCTTCTCTGGCAAAATTCAGCGTTCATGGGTAAACAGCCCAAGCACTGAGATACCATAAGCCGGACTCAGCAACCAGTAGCATTTCTGTTGGGCTGAACGGAACCATAGATGCGAACAATCCTCTTCGACCGTTAGATGAAATGCCAAGCCATGGCGGCGATAGTTTTTAATATTTAAATTCAATGTTCAAACGTTTCTTTACCTCATCCCTAATAATTAAACAATCCTCCTTATTGTCAATCGCTTTATAAAGATAGTAGGATTGGCAGTATCGTTCGATGCTCTTTTCTTGCTCTCCTAAAAAGTAATGACACTCCGCCATAATCGCCAGGATACCAGGCAAAAATTGATAATGTCCATATTCAACGCAGGATTTCCAACCTAGTTCTGCAATTTCAATCGCATCTTCATACCGTTTGCATTCCCCCAGTTCCTTTGCGTAGTTGTGTGCAATTAAAGGAAGATATCCACCGGATTGCAGTATATCTTGGTAATGTCGTTGTACATATTTGAGCAGTTGACTTAAAATGTCAACTGCTTTTTTGTGCTGCCCGTTTTCAGAGTAGACTTTTGTTATTTGGTTAATGACCTTTACTTCGTCAAAGCTATATAGAAAACTATTGATCTCTTCCAAATCAAAGCGAGGCACCGTCAGACGAATAGCCGCCATCAACATATCCAGTTTCTCATTAAAACTGTATTCACCATCCCTCTTTCCTAAAAAGACTTTTGAGCGCAAAATAAACTGTTGGGTGATGCGGTCATCTTTATCTATAATTTGTTCCAGAGCCTGAATCTTTTCCAGTCCTTGCTCTGTTTTATGCCGAATATTGCATGAAATAATCTCCCTTTGTAATCCAGCAACTTCTGCCTCATTTTTACTTAGCAGTGCATAATATCGGTCATCAGGCAAGCCCAAACGCTGGAGCAATGCATTAATGCGATTGCGTGATGGGGTTTGCCTGCCATTTTCGATGCGGGAAATTGTCATAGGTTCACAAATTCCCTCACATAACTGCTCTTGAGTCAAACCCAGTTCTAGCCTTCTTTGCTTGATGAATTCGCCAAGAAATATTTCTTTCATTATAAAACTCCTTATCTATCAATATGAATAAATCCTATTATACTAATTATAATATTTCTCAACCTTTATATCAAGTCTTCCTTATCGTTTTAGGTTATTTTTTAGTAACAAAAGGCGATATAGTTTTTCTCAATAACTAATGGTATTCTATAATCACAGTATAAAACACACAACGGCTATCTCTTAGACGTTGAAACCTTTCAGCAGTTTTATGAGGCTGGAATCACTTCTTATCAAATTACCCTAGATGGCTGGAAACATGACAGAACCCGCCCTCATGTTTCTGGAAAGGGCACCTTACAAACAATTTTAGATAACTTAACAGCAATTTCAAACATTCCCAAAGACCGGTACGATTTTCATATAACACTACGGCATAACATTTTGCCTGAAAACGAGGATTACAGCTGGTACGACTACCTATACAAGCTATTTTCGCAGGATGAGCGCTTTTCTGTATTGGTGCGCCCAGTGAGCGATTGGGGTGGTGAATCGATACTCTCGATGAATATTTTGAAGGCTGAGGACCGATCTACGCTTCTTCTAAAGCATATCGATTATCTTGACAAGATTGGTATGAAACATCATAATGGTTATAAATACCCATTCTCAAAAATTTGTTATGCTTCTTATCCATATAGTATGGTTTTCCGCGCCAATGGCAAAATTGAGAAATGTACTGTCTGCTTAAATCATCCGAAAAATCATCTTGGATGGGTAGATCCCCAAAGAGGTGTCGTTTTGGACTCTTCTATCAACAATCTTTGGAGCTTTTCGCAGCTCAAGTCAGAATGTTATACGTGCCCGGATGTATTAGCATGTCTGAATATGCAGCGCAAGAAGTCTCTTATAATTGATGGACAAGAGGAAAATCGGTGCTCACATATTCTGTCTGCCATTTATTAATCCAGAACCCTCTTTTTAGAATTTTTGTACCCACAAAACTGAGCACAATACATCGTTCCAGGAGGCATAAAATGTACTTCTACCTAAAAAAGTTTTGGAAGGACAATTTTTCAGCGGGTATTGTTCAAATATCCGTATATGGGATTCAGGTTTCGCTGAATTTGATCCTGATGCAGATGTTTCAGGGAATCATTGCGCTGGATATGTACCGGTTCATTTTCTGGTTAGCCGTGGACATAGCGTTATGGGTGGTCATGCTGCTGCTGCGCAGTCTGCGGGATTTCCTCCAGAACCGGGCGGTCCGAAAGATGAATCATCAGCTGCGGCGCGATATGACCGCAGCGCTGCTGCAAAAAAGTTATCAGGAATTTCATATGCAGAACAACGGGGAATATCTCTCTGCATTTGTCAATGATATCAACCAGATAGAGCAGTTGGCCTGGAAACCGTTTTTTGAGTTGGTCGGCACAGCCGCCCAGGTTTTATTCAGTATTTTGGCGATGATAACGCTCCACTGGTCGCTTCTGGCAGTCTCTCTGGCGACAGCCGTTATTATGATGAACGCCCCAAAGCTGTTCAAACATCAGATGGAGCGTTTGGGGGCCGCCTGCGCGCAGGAACAGGCGGCAGCCGTCGGCAAAATAAAGGATCTCATAGGCGGGTATGATGTTCTGCGCTTTTTTGGAAGGGAAGACCGGTTTGCCAGCGGCGTTGAGCAGGCCAGCGATCAGATTGAAAAACCGAAGTTCCGTCTGTCCTGCCAAAAGGCCTTCTCGAATCTGGGGCTGCTCAGTATCAGTATGGGCTGTCAGATGCTGGTCAACGCATGGATCGGCATCCTATCCATTAAGGGCATCATCATCCAATCTGCCCTGATGGGCGGCGGCAACCTGTGCGGCGCCATCTATAATGGATTGAACAGTATCGCTGATTCCAGATTATGCTTCGCCGCCAGCAAGCCGTATTTTGATAAAATCACCGTCCATGCCGGCAGGACGGAAAGCGGTGAGGGTATGGAGCGGCTGAAGGATGCCATCACAGTGGACAATGTCAGTTTTCAGTATGAGAAAAAACCTGTTTTACAGAATGTGACCGTATGCTTTGAAGTGGGGAAGAAGTACGCCCTGACCGGTCCGTCCGGCTGTGGAAAATCTACTCTGTTTAAACTCCTGCTGGGCTGGCTGCCGGGCTATACCGGTTCCATCCGGTTCGACGGAAGGGATGCGCGGGATTACACGCCGAAGCAGCTGCAGCGGCAGATGAGCTACATTGAGCAAAATGTCTATCTGTTCAATACCACTATCCGGGAAAATATCACCCTGGGTGGGGAATTTACGGAAGAACAGCTGCAAAAAGCGCTGCGGGATAGTGCGCTGATAGGCGATATCGCCAATATGCCGGATGGCCTGGATACGATCGTTGGCGAGGAAGGCGGCAGCCTCTCCGGCGGTCAGAAGCAGCGGGTAGCCATTGCGCGGGCCTTAATCCATCGCCGTTCTATCCTGCTGGTGGATGAGGGGACCAGCGCGTTAGACCAGAAAAATGCGGACATTGTGGAGAAAAGCCTGCTGGCAAATCCGGATTTGACGCTGATCCTGATCAGTCACCATCTGACCGATGAGCGCAGAAGTATGTTCGATAAGGTGTACGACTTGCCGTAGCAATCGAACATTTGGGGAACACGGCTCTTTTTCTCCGCTCCTCTATACATAGGTCTGTCGTGCGCGGTCAGGAAAACGTCTCAACAAGGAACTCCCCGCCTGCCGTCCGGGTGACCGGGTCTGTCCCGGTTATATCGAAGCTGAGGCGGTAACGGCCCGCTGCCAGTTGGCCCCACAGATACTCCACAGGCTCCTGAAGCTCCATGCCCTCCGGGCCCAGCGGGTCGCTGGTTCCGCAGAAGCCCACGCCCTCTGCGCAGGGGACCTCCTCCCACCGGCCAGCCGCGTTCTGCCGCTCCAGGCGGGGAATCAGGAGAATGGAGCTGGCTTTGCCGGTGGTATTGACCACATAGGCGGGAATACTGTCCGGGTTCCGCAGGGGCTGGCCGGGGACAAACACCGCGTAATCCGGCTCCGGCCGGGCGTCCTCCGTTACCCGGAACTCCACCTGCCAGGCGGCATGGATAGGGCTGTCGCCCGTGCGCAGCTCGCCGCCGGTGACCCGGTACAGCCCCGTCCGCAGCGGCTGGGCCAGAAACCAGGGGCTGATGGTGAAGACCCCTGTGCTGTGGGGGTCCAGCAGATAGGCCAGACTGTTGAAGCAGTAGCTGTCAATGGTGCCGACGGGTTTCCACTCCCCGTCTGTGTACTTCTCAAAGGACACCTCTTCCCCATAGGTCAGCGTCTCGTCCCCCCGGTTTTCCAGCACCAGGGTCAGCGCCTGGGTCCCCGCCGGATACGTGGATTGCAGCAGAGAAACGGTGATGTCCTCCGACACGCAGCAGGTGGAAACCGGCTCTCTGTCTCTGTCGGACACAGCGGGCAGCACAGCGTCCTCTATGGGAATCACCGGGCCCGTCGTACTGCCTGCGGCGTTGTTCAGCGCGTCCGCAGTGCCGCAGGCAATCAGGCTCAGGCACAGCAGGGCGGTGAGCAGGGCGGTCAATAGAGTATTTTTCATGGGGGAACCCCTCCTTTATTTTGTCATTCACTCATAAGACGGCGGAGGGGTGGGAAAAGTTCCCGGCTTTGAAAATTTCAGCGCTGAGCAGTTGGTACACAGCCGCTCTGGAGGAGGACTTTAAAAAGCCAGACGCCGAAAAATTTTGAAAAGCACTTTCCCGGCAGGAAATTCTATGGTATACTGTGTGACCAGAGAATACGCCGGAAGCGAGGAACGGTTATGGAATATCTCTCCCACAACACAGAGGAGACGGAGGCCCTGGGCGAGGCGCTGGCGGCGCGGCTGCGGCCTGGGGACGTGGTGGCCTACCGCGGCGGCCTGGGGATGGGCAAGACCGCCTTTACCCGCGGGCTGGCCCGTGGACTGGGCTGTACCGGACGGGTGTCCAGCCCCACCTTTACTCTGGTCAATGAGCACGAGGGGCCTCTGCCGCTGTTTCACTTTGATCTGTACCGCCTGGGCGGTGAGGAGGAGCTGTTCGACATCGGCTGGGAGGAGTATCTGGACCGGGGCGGCGTGTGCGCGGTGGAGTGGAGCGAACGGGCCGCCGGCGCGCTGCCGGAGGGGGCGGTAACGGTGACGCTGGAGCGCTGTCAGGGCCATGAGGACTGGCGGCGGATTGTTGTGGAAGGACTGGTGGAAGAATGAAAATCTTGGCGTTGGAGACATCTGCGAAGGCCGCGTCCTGCGCGGTTCTGGCCGACGGCGTGCCGGTGGCGTCCGCCTGGCAGTGTACGGGGCTGACTCACAGCCGGACTTTGCAGCCGATGATTGCGGACATGCTGCGCAACAGTGATCTGTGCATGGCGGAGATGGACGCCGTGGCCGTGGCGGCGGGGCCGGGGTCCTTTACCGGGCTGCGCATCGGCGTGGCGGCGGCGAAGGGGTTGGCCTGGGCGGCGGAAAAGCCCTGCATCCCTGTGTCCACCCTGGAGGCCATGGCCTGGCCCCTGGCCCATCTAGAGGGGACGGTGGTGTGCGCCATGGACGCCCGGCGGCAGCAGATCTATAACGCGGTCTTTCTGGCGGAAAGCGGGGAGCTGACGCGCATGCGGGAGGACCGGGCCATTTCGCTGTTGGAGGCCTGGGAGGATTTGAAGGATTTTGACGGGACGCTGACCATCGTGGGGGACGGCGCGGCGCTGTGCTGCAACTACATGAGCCTGCAGGGCATCGACTGCCAGCTGGCCCCGCCCCATCTGCGCATGCAGAGCGCGGTGGGCGTCGGGATGGCGGCGGAACGGATGGGGCTTGGCGCGGCGGTGTCCGCACAGGAGCTGGAGCCGGTGTATCTGCGGCTGAGTCAGGCGGAGCGGGAGAGATTGGGGAGGTTGCGGTCTTGAGTATTGAAGTGTACGAACGCCTTGTGGAAAAATTTGAGTTGTATGCATTATTGGAAAAAGGGATGAAAGATATTGAGGAGGGCCGGACCATTCCGGCTGAAGACGCCCTTTCTGCAATCAGGGAAGATTTAAAAATGATATTCTGCTGACTGATTAAATGAGAGGATCATGCAGTCCCATTGCCTCTGCATGATCCTCCCGTTCTACTTTACAAAAGCCCCCATCCGGATACCCCAATGTCATTAACTTAGCGATAGAACTGGCGAGGTCGCGAGGAAAAGGACGAGTGCATACGGAAACGGGTGCACTCGTTCCGTAAAAAGGGCACGACGAGAAAGCAGATCAAAA
>CAJTPV010000038.1 GCA_910578505.1 uncultured Oscillospiraceae bacterium
TGCTTCCTGCATTCGCATATATGCATAACATATGCAACTTTTTCAGCAGACACTATCTTAATGGTATTCAGTGAACCGTCCGAGGCTTACGAAGTCGAAATAGTAAATGAGGACGGGACTTCAAAAGCACAATACACTATGCAACCAAATGAGCTGGAGCACATTTAGACCGCAAATCATAGCAGACAACTATTTCATGCGGAGATAAACCCCGTTGTCCTCAACTTTCTCCACAGACATCCCCATAATCGAAGCAAAGTCATCCACGCTGATCCAGAAGAAATAGGCTGCGCCGGTGTGCGTACCGGACAATTCAAGGTAGTTTTCGATTTGCAGCTTGCGGCCATTCTTGTAGAATGTCAAGCTGTCTCTTTGCCGTTCTATGAGATAGTGGTCATTGCCGAGTTGGTAGGTGGTCGTTTGCTCCTTCATCGAAATAGCGTAGCCTGAGTCCGGGTAGTAGGCTTTGATGATCTCCCGCTGCAAATGATCCTCGACCCCGCCATTGTACTCAATATCAATGCCAAACCCAACGGGTGCATAGTATCGTTTATCTTCAAGATTGTAGAGGAAGCGGATCTCATACCTGTCTGATTGATATGGCTCCCCATTGATACATAGGGCGCGGATGTACTTTTGGGGGATGGAGGCCAGCATTTCCTCTGACAGCTCCACATCCTTGACCAGCCCCATATCCACTGCATTCTTGAAATTCAAATGCAAGAGCTGCCGGTAATAGGAATAGTCCCAATCCCCCTGCTCCTCTATTATAATCAGCTTTCTTTCTCCATACAATGTCCATAATTTAACTTCAAAAGAAAACCAATCCAGCGTTTCCTTGGGGACGTAATCTTCCACAAGACAATATATTTCTTCTAACGCATCCGCACTTGCGTCAAGGCCAGCCATATCAGAAATGCGATTTGTCAGGTTAATGGCGGAGCCAGACAGTCTACCGTCCATCTCGATATGATACTTTTGCAATATTTCTCCGATTTCCTGTGCGAAGTATTCAAAAAGTTTTGAGCAGTAATTATTCTCAGAGTTGGTCCACGTTAGAATGGCACCGTGTACCTGATGGTCTTCAAATGTAAATATGATGCCTTTATTGTCTACTGTAAACCGCTTGAATTTACGCCCCGTGGATCGTGTGCCGGTTTCCACATTGAGAATCACCGCATCAGGAAGGATTTCTCTAATGCCTACTTCTATCGCATGATTACTCTTGAGCCGCCCACAGCTGGTCAGGCTTAATAGCATAAACAGCAGACCAATCGCTTGTTTCGCTTTTCCCTTCTTCCTATTCCTGCTCATGTCCCTATGCTCCTCCTGTATAAGCTGCTGCCGTGGATGCCTAATCTACTTGAAAAGAGAGTGAATAATCCGGACTCAGTTCCGAGCAGAGCGTTTTGTACGCGGCTTTAACCTCATCATACCACAGTTTCTTTTCTTCGTCACTCCACAGAAATCCGCTTGCCGGATCAGCCCAGTTCAGCGCAGCATCGTATCGGGCTATCAAATCCTGGAGGATGTGAACAAGCTCATTTGAAATTGGCAGAGCGTCCGCTTTAACAGGATAGCCATACTTTTCTCTTGCAGTCGTGTTTACGCTCCAGATACATACTCCGCTCGCAAAATCAAACATATATTTCATTTTGTATTTTGCCACCGATGTGTCCTCCATAGGGCAAATGAATGATACTGGCGTTCACATGGCCATGCATTCTGTCTTAATTCAGGCAGTCGTCCAGGAGTTTTTCCAGCATCTCCGCGCTGGAGTCAAAGTCCGCCATCTCCTGACCGGATGGGTTGTCCAGTTCCATATACCGCCCTGTTGCGAGCTCATAGACATACCAGCTGATATTGCTCTCCCCCAAAAAGAGGTAAGCCTTCTGGCTCTCGACCTCGTACCAAACTTCGTTCTGCTCGATCAGGCCATACACCGAATATTCCGGGGCTGTCGGGAAGGCCCCCCGATCTACTCCGTACAGGATGAACCCATTCCACTCAAAGCCATTGGCATGGCGGAGCACATCTATAAATTCCTGGGGTGGCCGAACCCCCAGAGTATTTTGTACCTGGGCTGCCCAGCTGCTGATGATTTCCTCTGGAGCGCCAGAATTAGCGCAGGAAAAAGAATACTCCTTGCAAAGCTCCTGAACCCTTTTCAGCTTATCGATCCACATACGGCTTCCTCCAAACAGCTCCATTGCCCTCATTTTACCATATCAGCCTACTTTCAGCAAGCAATTCCACCGATTGACCATACAACAGCCAGGATAATCCGGGAGGTAAGACTCTGATGACAAAGACATTTCCACTAGAAGAGCTGCGCCTACTGTTAGAAAAGGCGCAGGCAGCGGACGCCGATCTAAAGCAGTTCGGCGCAAAGAACCATAAGTATCAATGGAATCCGCTGGCTTCCCTGACGGACATTGAAGAATTTGAACGGGAAAGCGGGATCACTCTGCCGGAGGGCTACCGCGACTTTCTCCTCCAGGCAGGCGACGGCGGAGCTGGCCCCTTTTACGGCTTGTTCTCTCTGAAGCAAGTGCGCGGCTGGCTGGGATGGCCGTTGGAGCCGGAGAAGCCGCCTGTTCTTCGTCCTGGTATGAGTGAAGCGGAGAGTTGCGGAGAGGAGAACTGGAAACGGGGCTGCATTCCTATCGAATCCGAGGGCGACACCTTTTTCACCTGCCTGATGGTGACAGGCACGGACCGGGGGCGGGTGGTTTATATCGACTACGAGGGTTCCTGGGTGTTCTTCCCGCGGGAGCCGGATTTCCTATCCTGGTATACCCGCTGGCTACGGGATACTGCGAATGGGTATAAGTGTATCGGCTGGTTTGCCACAGACCTGGACGGAGACGAAGCGGAGCTAAGGCGGCATTACCAGTGTGCGGAGACAGAGGAGGAGCGGTGGCTTGCCCTCACCAGTATGCAGAAGTTCCCGGCGCTGTCCCCGGAATCTGCGGAACTGATCCGGACCGCGATGGCAGACCGTTTGATGATGCCGGATGCCAGGGACATTTTGGGGCTGTTGCACCAGATCGGCATAGACGAATGGTTTTTGGAGCGGAGATGGGATGCGGGCCTCTATCCGCAAGTGGTCAGAGAGGTTTCTTATCTCGCATTTCGAATGGAGTTGCCATCAGCCCCCATCATCGAACGCTGGTGGAGCCGCGTTTATCAGCAGCTGTTCCAACTGCCCCAGGAGGTGTGGCTCAGTGCGCTGGACATCTTGGCCAGGAGCGGAAAAGTCCGTCTGCCGGAGGTGTCCGGTCTTCTGGAATTGGCCGAAGGCTATGTACGAGACGAGCTGCCGCGGTATTTTAGAGTATTTCCGGATGCAGAAGAGCAGATTGACCTATGGCTGAAGCTGCTTCAGGAGCCTGTGACCAGCGAAACAATGAATTCTACCCTAATCGTTCTGCCAATCTTGCGGGATGAACGGCTTCTCCATGCTCTACAAGCACTTGTGGAGGAGTACCCCAGTAAAGCGGCAGTGGCTGTCCTCACGGAGATGGAACATGAATTTCTCAATCCCAAATGGCCGGGGATTCCCCGCCCGTATTGGCTTCAGCTGGATTTTTGGCAGAAGGCGGATTTGGGCATAGATCGGGACCCGCCGCCGGACGGAATTGCGCTGCATCCATTTATTGCGCTGGGGGTGGAGGAGATATTTCATCACGTCCCATCCACTGCCCATGATTGGAGCAGGGATTTAGAGAGAATCAAAACGCTGAAACTTGTTCCGACTGAAAAGAATATCCGTGAGTGGAATGTGTCAATACTCAAATCTGACCTGCGAAAATCAAAGGAGAATGGCAGCAGAAAAGTCATCATGGAGAGTCCTTGCAAAGAGTTTCCGCCAGATCCGTATTATTTTGATCTGCACGATTGGTCTGCCATCCGCCGAATGCCAAATTTGACGGCGCTGATTATTGAGCAAATTTGTGTGGACGATTTTTCGTTCCTTGCCAGCTGTAAAAATGTGCAGAAATTATCGCTTCGCAACACCAATTTCACGGACTGCCGTTTGCTGCTGGGTCTGCCCAAGCTGAAATCCGTGGATCTGCGAGTTTGTCATCTGACCCACACGGAAGTGCTGGAGGACTTACAGGGGGTAAGTGTTGATTTATAGATTTCACACTTGACTCACTACTCCGCAATTTTCCCCCACAACAAAACCCGGCCCGTCCCGCCCAAGGGACACCCCTGTCGGGGCTGCAAGCGGTATGGCTATGGCTGTGTCCTGCCCTGCTACCGGGGCAGGACCAGCCAGCCGGTATAAACATTGATATGAGCGGCCCCAAAACCGGAGCCGCTCATGTCAGGAAAAGAATGAGGTTTTAAGTAGCTTGGGATAATCTGACGCGCCATGGGCGATATGGTAGATCACCACCGTATCCCCCAGCAGGCGGTAAAACATAAGATATTTCCCCGCCAGGATGTACCGATACCCTGCGGCGCTCAATTCATCATCCCGGACTGAAGGCCCTGACAGCGGGAAACGGGTCAACTGATCCATCGCGTCATAGATCCTGTCCGTTATGCTCCGGGCGGACTGCGGCCCGGAGAGGGCCATGTGTACCCGCGCAATTTCCTCCAATTCCGCCTGTGCTGGCGGGAGAATGCCCAGCTTACATCTGTTGTCCATAGATGGCCTCCAGGCGTTTGCGGGATTCCTCCATAGAAACGGTTGGCTGTCCAGACAACCGGGACTGCTCCGCCGCCGCCAGCTTTGCCCGGAGCCGCCAAATTTCCTCCCGGCGCTCAAAGGCTTCGATACTCATGACCACCAGATCGCCCTCTCCATTTTTAGTGATATAAATGGGGGCATCTTCCTTATGGGCCAAATCAGAAATAGTCCCGTATTCATTTCGCAGAGCGGTAGACGGCTTAATAATCATCGCAAGCCCTCCTTGCTATTATTCCGATAGTATTCTATCATCATCATCTCAAAACCACAACCCCCAGATTGAAATTTGTAAAGGAGAGTGAAAATATGGGATTCTGGGTTGGGAACTGGCTACACGATCCGCCGAGCAAGGAATATGACAGCACCGGGAAAAGGGCTATCATTAAGCACTTGTGCTTTGGCCCCGTTGAAACGCAGACATGGTATGAGTCAGTGGATGGCCAGCATTATTGCGAGCTGCATATCCTTGAGGGTTTGCAGGCGGGGGATGTATTCCTCGACCGAATCAGCAAGGCAAAGATGCTTGAAGCTATCATCACAGAAATTGACCTCTGTAAACGGCATGGCGAAGCTGAGTTAGCTGCTGCGTTTCAAGCAGAGAAAGATAGGATTGAAAAGTAAAATCTGTCATGTGGGCCAGCAGCCCTTATGTGTTTCAAGAATGTCCACATAAAATTCCCAGACCAGTTCGAGGTTGCTGTTGATCCATTTATCGATTTGGGCGTACTCGCTTTGACCTGCATCCAGGCCCATGGAATATGTTTGAGACAAGTCCGTATGCTTTGTCCCCTTCAAAAAATCAGAAGTCTTTTTGACTGTTTGATCTTCCGAAAGATTGTAGAAATTGCTATAATAGGTGCATACCCCTTCATGGCATGATTGAAATTGCCACGCAAAGACCTGGTAAAACGCCTCAAGCCAGTCCTCCCTGTTGTCCGGGTAAAATTCATCAATGAACTCTATAAATTCCGATAAGACATCACCATCTGGATCGTCAATGTTTTGTGCGCCGCCGTACGCGCTTGCAATTTCACCGGCGGCAATCAGCCGCTCCAGCTTTTGATACAACTCAAATAGCTGGGTGTCTTTTGTGTTCTGGATGTTCATCCGATTGGCCTCCTTTATTCTGTATATCCCAATTCCTGTTCTATGGCCTCCAGAGCATCGCTGTCAACGATTCCCTTATAGTCCATTGCCTCAATGATCTTGAACTGTGCCTGCTCCATGCTGCCGTTTTTGCCATAGATAGCTTCATAGCGGCACAGAAATTTTGTGTACCAATAGAACCTGCCATACAGTACATCTTCTATGGAATAACGCCCTGATGCGATAATGGAGTGCTCCTCGGCCTCCAAAAGCAGCGCATTGTTAATGGCTTCGTTTAATTCTTTTTCCTGGTATAGCGCGGACTGGGCCTTGTGGAACAGGGCGAACAGCTCCGCCATGCGCTGCGGGTCTTTCAAAAGCATATTTCTCTCCCATAAAAAGATTAACCAGCATTTTGGTTAATAATCTCGACATCATCCATCAATTCTTCAATTTCATTTTTAGATAACTCAGAATATATTTGAGTAGTAAGCAAACGGTTCATATCGTCTATTCGTTCCCGAAAATTCTTTTGTTTTAGTGCTTCTGGCGCATGATAGGCCACTCTGGAAAAAAGCGTACTATATACCGCCAATGCTTGTAGACCGCCATCAGATATTTGCTTCCAAAACTCTATAAGGCATCTATCTGTAGCCTGGCTAATGGTATAGTTTTCAGCTACAATCTTTTCGTAAAATGACTCAACAACATAGTATTTTACTTGATAAAATTCAGCAGATATATTTCTCATAGCATTTTCGCTCCATTAAATTATTGCAGGGCGCACTTAAAATCCTCGTACATCTCAAATGCAATCTTCAAGATCGCTTCCAAATCTTCATACGTTCCGAAAACCGGCTTTTTTATCCGGTAATCCACATCAATCAGCCGCCTGGAATATGTCCCCCATGGGGAACCCAGGAGCAGCACATCGCCTTCTCTGACTATCCAAACCAGGTCAGCCATGCCATCCCGCAAGATAATGTGGAAACCAAACGAGTATTTCCCAATGTGCTCCTCCTGGATTTTGTAGAATTTTTCTTTTGTGTTGAACTGCGGAGAATATCCAGCGGCCCGGATCATCTCCATCACTTCCTCGCCGTCGATGTAAATTAAGCGGTCATCTGCCGGCGTCCTGGCGGCGCTGAACTGGGCGGATAGCTTTTCATACCGCTCGACAAAGTTGATTTTCAGCAGAGCATCCTTTATTTTAGGGGTCAATTCTTCCACTATGTCTCACCTCATAACCCGTTTCCTGTCTGCTTTATAAATATTCTGCGATAAATTCTTACATCCTTACCCCATACGCCGCAAGATAGCGTTCCAGCAGTTCCAAGTGCTCCAGGCCGGGGTCCAGTTTCGCCAGCGTCTTCCACTCCTTATCGTACAGCACGATCCAGCCGGTGCTTCTGGAGATGTCGGCCACATCCCGCACCGAAAATTCCGAAGACCGCCCAAACCGGGAATAGGCCCGGATTCTCTCGCCGTCCACCTCCACCCGACATACCTTGCCCATGCGCAGGAAGATAACGCTGAGTACCAGCAAAATCAGGTCGAGCGCCGCCAGGGCGGCAAGCTCCGCTGGAGTCATCGGGTCATATTGAACCCACCATACCAGAACAGCGGCAAAGACGATACCGAACAGTAGTAAAAATACACCGATCCCAGTAAATCCCCGCCGTGTGGATTTCTTCAGCCGAAGTGTGAATCGCTGCTGTACAGCGGGCTGCTCTCTGGAGGTGGACTGCTCCCCGGTGGCAGGTTCCTCCTCCGGTGGAACACGCCACCTGTCCGGGGCGTTATGAAGAGGGATGTTCCGTTCCATCAGCCAGCGGAGCAGCAGATTGGCATTCTCCATGCTCCCCGCAAATTTCGCCAGCACCTGGTAGTTCTGATCGAAGATGACATTGCTGCCGCCGGAAGGCCCCAGCACCACACCCGCGATGTCCCGGCGGGCAAAGACCCGATCTCTCCGGATGGATCTGGTCCACCGCAGGGTATCGCCCTCTACCACGATCCGCTCTCCCGGGGTGAACCGGCTGGACACCGCGAAGCGTTCCGGCGGCCTGTTGTCCGGGAGCTTTTCCGGGAGCATATTGTAGGTCGCGCCGCCGGCGTTGAACCCGGCTATGTACCACGGCCCCTTCCGCCAATCCACATAGGCCAGCAGCCGCCCCCGGCTGAAAAAGAGTCCAATCAGTCCCAGTCCGGCAAAAAGCAGCAGCAGCTTCCCGAACCGGCTCCACAGCTCGGCCCAGGCTTCCACCAGCATTTGCGCCAATCTGGAGAGTGGGATCTCGCCGCTCAAACGGATCGCCGCCAGCACAGGCATCCAGAGCAGGCAGGTCAGCATGGTGCAGACGCCCACAATGGCATAAGCAGCAGGCTTGGAGCGGCGGCCACGAAACAGGCGGTAGAACCATCCGATCACCGCTCCCACGAACAACGGAAGCAGGATCACAAGGCTGGTAAAGTCCACCAGCCAGCACAGCAGCAGTACCAGCACACAGACGGCCATTCCAACGATGCTCCCCAGGATACCCCGCAGGACGCTGCCTTGAAACTCCGGGCTATCTGTATCCAGTGGTGTTCTGGTATAGTCGGACATTTGGCACGCTCCTTTTCCGCTGCAAATTGATTAGAACAATTTATCTGTCCATTTGATACTTTTACTCAATTTCCCGGTATCAACAGATACTTTTATCGCTTCCACTGCCTGTTCATAGGGAATGATGTATTTGTTTGACATGAGCGTATAATCGCCAAAGTAGTACACCGTTTCGCCTTGAGCAGTTTCGTCTCCTAAAGAGGTCAAAGTTTCTTCAAAGTCTTCTGAGGTAAAAGTCAAAATACATTTTGAGTCGAGTCCGACAGATATTCTTCCAAAGCCGCCAATCACTACATCAGCACAAAATATGCCATCAATAACAGGTAAAGCCTCCGCTTTAATTTTTTGCAGACAAGCAAACAATTCGTCTGTTGAATGTATGGGTATTTTAATGCCATCGCATCCGTCAAGGCAGTATGTGATATAAGTATCCTTCATCCTTTGATCTCGCTTTCCCGGCATGATTTTTCTAGTCTGTGTGCCTGCCTTGCATGATAGAACCCTCGGCTGGCTGCTGGACTCCATAGATGTCGATTTCCTTAGAATCACTGACCTCTCTAAAGCACAGCGCAGTTGTATCATAGCTCCAATGTTTCACTTGAAACTTCTTATTCATGTAGTTCTCATAGTATTCAACCCTCTGCATCCATCGCGCCTCTGGGAAAACAGGGTACAGCAGCCGCAGTTCATATTCCATCCAGAATTTTCGGGAATCGTGGATTGCGTTAAATTGATACTGCTGATTCTCCCGATATATCCAAACACCATCCTCGACATGATCCCGGACATACCGCCAGCGGTTTTCCTCCTCAGCCCTGCCGGTCAGCTCCATCCTCTGCGCGATGGAGCGAGCTGCCTCACGAAACATCCATAGTTTGAGATCGTCCTCATTCTCTGCTGTATAGATGAGTTCATCCGGGCCGCGTTCGCCAAAGGCCCAATATTGGAGGCCTGAGATATATCCGCCAAAGTTTGCGTCAATCTGTTTTTCAACATAGCTTATGACATCAGCGGGAATGCCGCTTGGCAGTCTGCTGATGATCCAATCCTTATACATACCGATCCTCCATTCAAAGTTGCTGACCACTCCAAATTCTCTTGTCACTCAGTTTACCACATCAGCCATCACATTTCTACAGACGTATATCAAAATTTCCAGTTACTTCAACACTTGCTGCTTCCTGTTAATACTTTTTTTGATCTGGAGTGTGACTATGGGGAATATCATTTCACTTGATACCATTGGAGAGCGTATTTCCATGAGTAATGGCCTGACAAGCGTTTTTATTGATGTGTTAGGACTGAGCGGTACGCACTTGGCAAAGACCGCTGCCGAAAAGCGCATGATATCTGATATGGATTTGCGTATGTTCCATCAAGAAGCAGCTCGAAAGTGGCTACATGATACAATGGATGTACCAGACGACCCTATCGTATGCGGTTATCCCCGCTGCCCAAAGCATCCTGTGCTTTTGACTGTATTTGGCTGCCATATCTGCAACAACTAGCTTCATTCTCTCGTACCTGGTACGGTAACTTTGCTATCACTCAAAACTGGCGGGCATATTTTGCGGTAAAGGGCTGCCGGTATCTGCAAGGAACCGCCTGCCTGCCACAAGAGCAAATGCCAATAATAAAAGCGGGCGGCTTGGAGCAATTCCAAGCCGCCCGCCTGCATCCTGCCATCTATAGGATAGAATGTTACACCTCAGTTGCTTTTGTCAGGTTGATAATTTGCGTTATCCTGACGGCAGTCCAATACGGCATCTAAATAGACCGTATTTTCCGCGACTGAGAAGATCGCCTTGTACCATTTGCTGAACAGCGCTTTTCGATAGGCGCCTCCAGGTAAGTTGTAGTCCAGCTCTGCCGGAAACTGATAGGGATTCTGCTCCAATTCATCCAGCACATCGGCAAACTCAGATGTCATCCGTCTGGCTGCCGATACGCGCACCTGGGCCAAAAATCTGGCGTGCCGTATCAGCATTTCGTCAGCGCGTCTGGACACGACAACAGTATACTTACCCACGAGCCTCAACCTCCGAGATAGCCTGCTCCATGTCTCGCAGGACATCACGGGCATTGCGGCCCTGATAGCCATTCAAGCGGTCTGTCTGCGCCTCCAGCAGATCGGCATAAACGGCGTTGCTGGAATCCAGCGACAGAGACAGCGGCACGGACTTTTCTCGCACGATCTGTTTAAGCAGCATGGTAAACACTCCGGACATCGTAAGGCCCACATCTGCCAGGATCTCTTCCGCCTGTGCCTTGAGCGTGGAGTCCAGCCGAGTTGACCAATTCGCATCGCCTGGCATGACCGTCACCATCCTTTCTGCCTTGATTGTACTGCAAAGTATATGCGTTGTCAATGCGAATATTCTTGAATCGAAACAGATGAATGCCGCCTATATAGTCGCTGCTGGCCATAAAGTAGGACCAGGGATGGTTTTGTATTTTCCAGATCAATGAGCTGCCGCCGAAAGACGGTTTTACGGCAGCTTTGGCGGCTGCCTCATTTCTGCCCATATCCATAGTGAAAAACCCGGCAGCGGCGCTCCGGATCATCTGCCTTATTGGGTTGGTAATGTCCCAAAGGAGGTGATACGGTAAGGGTCTACCCCAGAAACGGCAATTTATGACAAGACCAAGCGCCGCAGTTTTTTGCATACTGCGGCGCTGAAAAAATATCTTTCTTTTTTCCAGGGGAACCGAAAAAAGTCTTATATTCATTTACGTTTTTTCCTCTATATCCCTCGCCATGCGTTCCATGCGCATTTGCTCAACAGACGCAGGAGAACGCTAATATTTGTCGTTCAAAAAATATCTATTTAGAAGTCGCGCTATGACCGTGCTAGAAGTGTCATCATGTCATTTTCAAGGCTATAGCTGCCGGGGAAGCCTGCGTCCTCACTTTTTTCCCTTCCGCCGCTTCTCCAGGATCAGTTGGAGCCGCCGGGCTTCCCGCTCCTCCTCCTCACGTTTCTTGTCCGCATACTCCCGCATGATCCTCTCGTGATACTGGGACATATCCGGCTCCCGGGCCCGCTCCAAGTCCCTCCACCGCTTGCTCTCCGCCTCATACAGCGCCCGGTTGTCCGGATCCAGCTCTATCAGTCGCTCCAGATCCCTCCAGGCCCGATGGCGCTTGGAGTAATCCGCCAGCGCCGCCCTGGCCCGGAGCACATAGACATCGGTAGGCTTGGGAAAGTTTCCATACCTCGGCTCGTAGGTGGCGTGGTCCAGAAAGCCCCAGGCGATGCTCCCCCGCAGCCAGAAGGCGCAGAAGGCCGCCAGCACCGCCAGCCGCTGGCAGAGCGGATTCATTTCCGGAAGATTCACCGTCCACCGGTGCTGCTTGATCTCCTCCACGATCTCCGGCGGCGTCTTCTCCGGGAAGCCGAACTCCCTTACGCCGTCTTCCTCCAGCAAACGCCGGATGTAGTCAAAGGACAGCGCAGAGGGCAGCTTGTCCAGCAGGGCTTGTCCCACTGGCGGCGGCTCCTTGGAGACAGGGGACAGTTCCCGCTCCAGGATCTCCTTCAGCGTGGGATAGGTTGGCCGGAGGGGCGGGGCCTCCCGCACCTGGTCGAAGGCCCAGGGGAAGCCCAGCTGGGCCATGAAGTCCGTCATCTGCCAGCAGTCGCCGTAGGTGAACTGGTCGTCGGGGCAGGCGGTCTCTTCCATCGCCTCTTCATCCAGGTCAGACCAGTGGACGAGATAGCGCCGCATCATCTCCGTGTCCCAGGTAGGGAGCCACCCCGACAGCGCCGCCGGATTGCCGGACAGGCGCTGCTTTTCCCGCGGGCTGACAGGGCCGAAGCAGTCAGGGCGAGTCCTGAAATGGTCCTCTTCCTTTCCGCCGTAGAAGTCATAGCCCCAAAAGTCCCCGTCGTAGATGTATAGCAGCATCACAGGATTCTCGGAGAGGTCGGCCAGCGTCTTGGCAAGCGTGGCAAAGCCCAGGCAGTCCCCCTCCATCAGAACCTGCGTACCCTCATAGTTCTGCGCATACCGGCAGGTTTTCAGGTCGATCTGAAACACCGGATTCTTTGCCGCCGCTTCTACAGCATCACGGGCGACGGATTCATCGCAGCCAGGGAACAGGGCGGTTTGTAGAAATACTCCCATAATGATCCTTCCTTCTTCAATCTTGGGCGCGAACCTCGATTCCCCAGCTCTTCAGCTTCTCAACCAATGCCTTGGGCGGGGTATGGTACATGTTGAAGATAATGATGGCCAGGTTTGGAAACTGCCGGATCTCCCGCTCGCTGATGTCCGTAATATCGAAGTCCTTGCCGTCCTGAAAGTGTTCGTCGAAGTCCATCCATTGGGGGTTGATCTGGTAATACACATCCAGTTCCTCCCCTACATAGAGTTCCACGATGCGCTCCGCCAGGGAACTGGGTATCTTCAACTCCTGGAAGAAGTGATTCGCCCGCTGGATATATGGTTCCAACCGGCGGATGGACTCTTCCTCTGATACCTCAGCGAAATCCGGGTATTCCTCAAAATACTGATCTCCGCCCCGGTAGGGCGTTCCCAAGAGCGATTGCCCATACATCAGCTTCTGAATGACAGCCAGCTTGAACGGGTAGCTGTCAAATTGAAGTGCGGATTCCTCTGTGTTCTTCCGAAATCTGTCAAAAAGTCCCACTAGACACCTCCTTAAGTCCCACTAGACACCTCCTTGTCTCCCTCAAACCTGCTCTGCCCAATCAATCCCCGGATCTGGGTATAACTTGAACGCTCATTCCAGTCCGTGTCTGAATGATTTTGGGTTCTGTCATCATAATAATTCTCCCTCAGCACTCCCCAACAAAGCGATCCATCCATACCCAAAAGGACTCCCGCTCCCCACATTCCGGGCAGGTCCCCGTGCCGTAAACAAGGGGCAGAATCGGCGCGATCATTTCATCCCCAATCAAAGACAACAGGCCATACAGCCAGACCGCCTCATCCGCCAAAGACTGCTTATCCCATGGCCCGATTTCAACAGGCTCCAGGAACTCCGGCGGCTCTGTTAGGGAGATCGTCTCGTCATCCCAGCCGCATTCACACGCGGCGGGCCCCTCTTCCCAGGTGGAGCCGGACAGATACCAGAGGTCATAGGCGTGTTTCCTGTCCCCGACAACCGCCAGCGCCCCCAAGGCGAACATTGTGCCAAGCTCCGCGTCTCCGCAAAGCTGATTATGTACCTCCGGGTCTGTCAGCAGGGGCACAGTCTCCCGGCGCAGTCCCTCCAGGCCCTCCTGGAACTCACGATAGGCCTCCGTGTCCGGTTCCAACGGCTCCACGGCCTCCGCCGCGATGGCCGCGCCCATCTGGGCAATCAGATAAACCCTGTCCTCCTTGGAGAGTCTCGGGCACAGAGCGGCCAAATGCGGCAAAGCGTAGGACGTGGCACTGTACCAGCTCAGCTGGTGGCTCAGGTCCTCCGCAACCACTTCTATGCTTTCACGAAGGTCCCCTTTGCCCTCCAGCAGCTCCCGGAGCCAGCGGTCTACGTTATTTCCCGCAGAACTCAGTTTTTCCCAAATGGGTGCATCCAAACGAATCATTCAAAGTTCCTCCTATTTTCTCTTTGCAGTTAAGACAGTGTGGAATTATATTGTCACTTCCGCCGCCAGACGCCGAACCAGCTCTTTTTATAGTGCGTCAGCGCCTCCTTCGCCGGCTCGTAGTTCGCCCACGCCGCCCTCTTTAGATAAACTACGCCCTGCTCAATGTCCTCCCGGACGCCCAGGCCCTCGGCGTACATCATCCCCAGGCCATAGTTCTTATAAGGTGAGTCCTGGCTTTTCTCCAAGAACGCTTTTCCCCGCGCCGGGTCCTGCTGGCAGCCATATCCCAGCAGATAGCAGATTCCCAGCAAATCATACTGGATAGATTCCGGTTCCGTATCCTTCTCCAGCCATTGAACTGCCCGCGCATAATCCACAGCCGTACCCCAGCCGTGAAAATACATGCGCCCCAGCTGGCGGCAGGCATAGCTGTCGTTACCATAGCTGGCGGTTTTCTTGTAGCACTCTATCACATAGGGAAGATTGCGCTCTACCGCCTTGCCCTCCCAATAAATATCTCCCACAACATTCCATCCCCAGAGGTGTCCGGCCTCCGCCGCTTTCAGCGCCCAAGGGAGGGCCGCCTTGTGGTCATCCTTGGCGTAGGCCAGGTGTTTGGCGTAGGCGTACATCCACTCCGGGTAACCGCGTTCCGCACCTTGGCGCATGATCGGCGCAGCCTTTTCGCGTTCGGGAGGGATCAGATCTCCTCTGCCACTCTGGTAATAAATGCAATAATTCCGTCCCGCCAGAATCATGCCGCCGGAAAACGCCTTTTCAAACCAGGGAAGACTTGCCCGCATCTGCTCCCGCCGCCAATCGTCCCACGCTTTCCGGCTCCCGAACTCCCGCTCCGACCGATCCCCGATTTCGATGACGTCCAGGAAGTAGTAGGTGTTCCCAATCATATACTGGCAGAACGGACACCCGGCCTCCGCCTTCTCATAGACCACATCCCAAGCGGCCTGGGTACTCTCGAAGGGCATACTCTCCCGCATGTCCGGCGTCAGCATATCCATGCGGATGGCCCCCAGCACTCCCACGGCGCTGCCCTTCGCCACAGACTCCCGCAGCATGGCATAGGCCGCCGCCTCGTTCTCCTCAAAGGGGTGGTACTCCCAGCTGTAACAGGAGCCGGAGAAGCACCGGGAGAGGAAGTAACAGGCATCCCCGTCTCCCTCCTTGGCAGCCTGAAACAGCGCCTCCGCTGCGGCCTTGGCCCGGTCATTGTCACAGCAGTAGTACAGGTCTTCAATGGCCTTGTCTACCACATCGCTGAAATACTTACCCATGTCATTTCCTTTCCTGTCCCCCCGCCAAGGCGGTGACATCATCCCAGTATTCGTCCATATATCCCTCGTTGAGATATTGGATCAGCCAGAATTTTACCTGTGTAACGGAGCCTGCCTTCCGGAAATAGCGGCGGGCCCGCTCATCCCACCTATTGGTACACCAGATCACCTGAAGCTGCTCCTCCTGGTCTGTGAGCAGATCAAAGGAGGAAGAACCCCACTCCAAAATGGCGTACTGATACTTCCCCTCATAGACTCCCTGAGCCGCCAGCTCCACATCATGGGCAGTGAAAAACCTGTGCTCATTGCGCCATGCCTCCCCTGCAATGGTCAGTTTCTGATGCCACGTGGTGAGATTCCCCGCCCAGTTTCGCAAGACCCGAGTTCTAAATTCCTGATTTTCCGAGTCCCCGGTTTCCTGGGGAGTCCCCGGAATTTCCTCCAGTGTCTCCCAGCCGTCGGTCCAGCCGGAGGGGGATTCCTCCAACAGACACCGAAACCACTCTGCCATTGCCTCAAGATCCATCGCCTTTGTGCGGAGCCGCCAGCCACTATCCGCCGTTTGGAAAAAAGCCAGCAGCGTAAGCGTAGTTTGGGCCGTACAGGAGATCTGCTTCAACTCCCCCCACTCCGGAATCTCCAAGGGCGTCAGGAGCTGCAGGTGGAAGCTGTCCCGCTCCCCCTCCCGCAGCTTTTCCAGCTCCTCACGAATCCTCTCCGCCGTGATGTTGGAAGTACGGTTCCCGGAGTTGTCCGTCAGAACGTATTGCGTTGGGGATTTCAGCGGGCGCTTTTCCAGGGGGCGGAGTTTGTCCCGCAAGCCGTCCCAGACCCCAAAGAAGCCGAAGCCCATCATCCCCAGGCCCAGCAACAGGCGGATGGGGCCAACGGCTCCTTTCATATCCTCAAGGCCCGCCAGCACCAGGCCGAAACCGAGACATACGGCATACGCCCCCAGGATCAGCGCCGCCAGATGGAGGCGCTTTCTGTTTTTTGACTGTGTTTTCTTCATGGTCTACCTCTGTTCACTTGAAAAAACTTCCGTCTGCACGCCGGACACTCCGATGGGATCAGGGCTGCCAGCCGGACCCAGTACCAGGTGGGCAGGGACTCCAGACTGAAAAACACCCGCCAGACCCCTGCTAGGTCGCCGGGGGCGAACTCCAGGGCAAAGCAGAGGTGATGGCTCTCCCGGTTTCGCGTTCTGCTTGACAGGCTACTCTTTCAGAAAGAAAATGCCTGCAATGCTGACGATGATCCCCAGGACAAAGAGGCCCAGCGCCAACCCCTCCGGGCCGCCCGTTTGAACATTTATAATGCAAATTCCCATAAAGAACAGGCTGGCTAAAATAAGTATAATGCCTATCAAGGTCACTCTCAGAGCGTTGCTCATGTCATTCCCTCCAGATTTTGTTTGGAGCTATCACTTGCCATAAATGATAAGGGCTCATCGGTCAGCACCCCGCCCGCCATTTTGCACACACTGTCGCAGAGCAGGTCAATATCCTCCCTGTTGTGAGAGGACAGCAAAATGGTCTTACCCTGGCCCCTCAGTTCCAGTAGCAGTGTCCGGATGTCTTCAACACCCTGTTCGTCCAAGCCATTCAGCGGTTCGTCCAGGATCAATAGCTGTGGGTCCTCCATAACAGCCTGGGCAATCCCCAGCCGCTGGCGCATCCCCATGGAGTATTTGGACACCCGCTTGTCCTTCGCATTTCCCAGTCCGAGCTGTTCCATACAGGCGTTCAACCGTTCTTTGGATGCCCGGCGGTTGATGGCGGCCAAAAGTTCCAGGTTTTTCAGCCCACTGTAATAGGGCACAAAGCCCGGTGTCTCAATCAATAGCCCCAGGCCCGGCGGGAAGTCCACATCCCGGCCCACCTGGTTTCCGGCCACAATGATCCGTCCGGCGGTAGGGCGGATGAAACCGCAAATGCACTTCATCAGCATGGTCTTCCCGCTGCCGTTTCGCCCGACGATACCATGGATCCGGCCCTCCTCAAACTGAACGGAAATATCCCGCAGGATTTGAGCGTTCCCGATGGTCAGGCTGACATTTTCTATTGAGATTATCGCCATATCAATCAAACTCCAACATAGAATCAAAGCTGCGCCGCTTTGCGGTTACGCAGGCCAGGGCGGTCATCAGAGCGGCACCCAGCAGGAAGTAGAGTCCACTTACCCACAGGGGACAGACCGGAGCGCGGAAATAGGGGTTGTAGTGCAGCCAGGTCAGGGCGTGGGCACAGGGGAAGCCCCACATCCAAGGGCTGTCCAGAATGACGAAGCCAGCCCCCACCAGCAGAAGGGCAGCGTCTGCGGCGACACCCAGGGAGTTGACCCGAAGCAGACTTGCCGCCAGCAGGATCGCCCCCATCAGAACCAGGCAGAGGAACAGCAGAAGAAAACCCCTGGCTGCTGCCGCCCCAGGCCCCATCTGTTGATAGAGATTTTTGGGCAGGAGCGCAGTGACGCTTTTCAGAGCATCCTCCCCCAGAATATCCACATACTCGGTGGCAACGGCGCTCCACCCTGGACTGGTGATTGGGGCGTAGGGCAGAGAGCACAGCACCGTCCCCAGCAGCACCGTTATCAAATAGGTCGCCGCCGCCATGCACAAGTACAGCAACTCCCCCAGCACCCAGTTCAGCCGGCCCACCCGGTAGAGCTGGAGCAGAAAGCCCCGATCCATCCGGGGAAAGCCGGCCATCAGAATCAGGAAGCCGATGGGCAGTATGAGCAGAATCAGGGTGGAATTGCACAGGGCGGCCAGCGGCTCCAGCAGGTGGAACCGGGCGCCAATCTGCCCACCCGCCTGGGCCAGCGGCTGAATGACCATGGAGTGAATCAATACCAGCAGCACCAGCAGGATGGACATGCGGGGGTTGGTCAGCCAGAGGGAGTATTCCATCCTGGCGTGCAGGGCTATTTTTCTCGCATTCATGGTCACGCCCCCTTGTCAAAGCGCCGGGCCATAGACAGCCGCAGCAGGCCCAGCACCACCGCCGCCCCGCCAATCCATAGCGCCAACCGCCAGGGCTGGTGGCCGGAGAAGCACTGGAACACCGAGGTGGGATAGAACATCATGACCTGAAAGGATTTCTCCAGTTCCCCACAGTCAAACAGACGGTTGGAGAGAGAGTCCAGAAGGTTGCAGTAAGTATAGAACAGCGCAAAGGCGGTGCAGAGGATAAAACAGGCGTTTTTGCTCACCCCAGCCAGCAGTACCGGCAGGAGCGCCGCTACCATGCCGAAGAAGAACGCCCCCGCCAGCTGCGCCAGGATGCCGCTCCAGACCGGGACGGTAATCCACTGTGCTGTCTCTGCTGTCAGACCAGGGAACAGAACCCAGCAGCACAGTCCGTACAGCCCATACCCCACTGTGACTGCCAGCCCGCCGGAGAGCAGGGCGGACAGCCAGAGGCTGAGACACCGCCGGGTTACGCCGCACCGGGGGAGCAGAAGGCGCAGGTATCCGTTCCGCCGCTCCAGACAGAAGCCGGGGATGGACGGAAGGGCAGCAAGAATAGGGGCAAACATCAGGTTATAGGGGCCGATCCCAGCCAGAAACAGGTGGTAATCGGAGAGCAGAAACCGGCTGCTGATTTGCTCCGCTGGATAAGACAGGGCCAGTTCCAGAACTGTGATACTGCGGCCGGTGTCCACACAGCCCTCTGCGGTGAAGCACAGCACCCCGAAAAGCAGCGCCGCCGCCCAGAAATTTGCATTGGCCACCGTCCGGTACAGGTCGGTTTTCAACAGGTGAAGGAATTTCATAGCAGTCACCTGGGCTGGTTGTCCAGGATTTGAACGTCCCCGGTCAGGCAGTTCACATAGAAGACCAACTCCCGGTCCTGCCGGTCCCTGGCGTAAAAGGCCCAGTAGGGAGCGGCATCGTATAGGTCGTAGCTGGTGCGGTAACGCTGCACCACGCCCCGGTCGGGCAGACGGTCCCCCGTCTCCTGGTCCACATAGCGGTAGGTCTCCTCCGGCTGGTCGGAGCCGGTAATGCTGAGGCGGTACTCCAGGGCTACATCCCGAATCTCCTGGGAGCCGTAGCCGCTGATGGTCTGGCTGAGAACGTCGCAGGCAGTGGACAGAGAGACCATTTCCTTGCAGACCGTTCCCGGTTCGTACAGCTCCACCATGCCGTGGCCGCCGCCGAAGAAGTCCAGTTCGCCGTCGGAGGTCATACAGGCAGTCATGGAGCGTAGCTCCACGTCGCCGGTCCAGCCGTTTTCCTCGCTGGGATCGGGGAGGGTGAAGGTGGAAGAGTCCGGGTATCGGCAGGCCACATCAGATATGGGGACTCCATTCCAGCAGGTCTGATAGGATACCTTGGCGAACTTCTCCCCACCGTCACCGGCGCAGATATACAGATACTTGGGCCGCAGGGTGGTTTGGAGATCGGTCTGGGCCAGCCAGTCCACCGCAAACCGCTCCGCCTGCTCCACAAACGGGCTGTTCTCGCCCACATCGTCCACATTTACATTATAGCTG
Organism: uncultured Oscillospiraceae bacterium; assembly: GCA_910578505.1. Classification (GTDB taxonomy): domain Bacteria; phylum Bacillota; class Clostridia; order Oscillospirales; family Oscillospiraceae; genus Pelethomonas. The sequence goes on from CAJTPV010000038.1 coordinate 19,750, forward strand.
TGGTCCAGCAGCTCCGGGTCTTGGAAATAATGCGCCCAGCCCTTGTCACGGGCGTACATGACGGTCCCGGTACACCAGACCGCCGCATACCAGCCGTTTCCGTCCTCTCCTGTCTGGTCAAAAATGGAGGAAAAGGCGTAGGCGTATGTGTCGTCCCAGCGGGATACAGATTGATCGTCCCAGATTTCGTTGGGAATCCACCAGCGCATCAGCTTATCTCCATAGTCCAGGTCAAAGCAGCCCACCTCCCGGAGCGTACAGCGGGCCAGGTCCTCCGGTACATATACGGAAATTTTGTCCTGGTGGAAGGTCAGGTTCTCATAGGTTCCCGGTGTGAAGCTGGCTGCCTCAGCCGCTACCTGATCCAGCGAAGTCAGGTCAGGACCGGCCTGCGTTCCGCAGGAGGGCAGGAGCAGCAAAACCGCCGTAAGCAGCGGGAGCACTCGTCTTTTCATGGTCAGTCTCCTCTCGTAAACAGGCCGGGTCCATAGAAGGAATCCAGAACCATCAGCAGCCGCTGGAGGTCCGCCGGGGAACGGGTGTAGTCCTTGATACTGGCCTTGGGTTCCCAGTCAGCGCCGTTGGCGGCGTTGTACTCCTCCACCAGCGCGGGCAGGACCATATCATTCACGCCGTCCAGCTCCATCCCGACGTTGACGATCATACTCAGATCCCCGTAAGCGGGGCGCTTGAACAGGGAGGACTCCAGATTGTCCACCAGCGCCAGGGTAAGCAGATTATAGCAGGTCACAAGACTGAGCTGTTCGCCTGTGGGCTGCTCCCCAAACTCCAGCGTGACTTCATAAGGATGCTTGTCGGTTTGCAGACTAAACGTATAGTTGCCCAGCCGGTCAGGGAGACGCAGAATCTCCGCAATACGGGCCGACGCGGCGGGATCGCCGCAGTAAGGGGCGCGGGCTTCCATCAGCTCCAGGGCCAGCGGGGAGATCACCACGCCATCCTGCCAGAGCAGCCGCCCGGAGACGCCGCCCAGCCACACCTCCTGCACCCCCTCCAGAGAGATTTCCAGATCAGCGTCTCCGCTGGAATACAGGGGCGATACCAGCACGTCTCGGGCGTAGATGGAGGCAACGCCGTTCTCCGTCTCCACATGCCAGCCATGGAAAGCATTGCCAGACCCTACCGACATCAGGGACAGGTGAAGCGTATCCTCTACCACCGCCGTCTCCGTGATTGCTACGCTCTGAGGCTGGAGAGGTGTGCCGATGATGAACAGCTTCGCCAGCAGAGCTGTGACCAGAACGGCGGCGGTACATACCACCGCGGCAATGATCTTTCGGTTGTTGTGCAGCTTCACCCGCTTCAGATAGTCCATCTCCCTGGTCTGCTCCTCCGCCGGAGGCTCCTGCGCTCCCATAGCGGACAGGGCAGCGGCACAGGCGGAGCAGCCGGCCAGATGCTGGTCCACCGCCTGCCGGGATTCTACACACAAAAGACCGTCTATATAGTTGGGCAGCAGGTCACGGACCACGCCGCAGGTCAGATCATTTTTCATTCCCCGCACCTCCGTTTCTCAGTTTTTCCTTGCTTCGGTAAAAGGTTACCCTGGCCCAGTTCTCCGTCTTTCCCAGCACATCCCCAATCTCCCGGAAGCTGAGATTGCCAAAGGCCCGGAGATAGACCACCTCCCTCTGCAACTCCGGCAACTGGTGGATCTGCTGTAAAAGGGACAGCCGCCCCTCCTGCTCCAGAAGTCCGTCCTCCGCCGAGGGAGCGGCGGGTTCCGGCGCTGACTCCAAAGGGGACGGTTCCCTCTGGTGTTTTCGCAGATGCTGATACCACAGGTGCTTGGCGATCTGGCACAGCCAGACGGACAGTTTGCAGGACCCGTCAAAGCGGCCAATGGAGCAGACCGCCTGATAAAAGGTCTCCTGGGTCAACTCCTCCGCCAAGTCCGGGTCATGGCATTGGGCCAGGAGGAATTTATAGACTGTCTGGGCATGATTGCGGTATATGGCGTCCATATCGTCCATAGAAATCCCTCCTTTCGCTCTATATATCCCTCTAAGCAGCTATTCGTTACAGTTAAGGGAAATAATTTTTTGAGGATGATAAAGAACTTTCCCGTTGCAGAGTGTTTTTTTCATGGAATAAATAACATTTGGGACACTTTCTGGCGAGCCTGCTATTTTGCTTCATCCCCCACCAGCTCCGCCCACAGCACCTCATAGGGCCGGGGCTTGCCGGGCTTCTCCCAGGCGTACTCTCCGATGGGGCTCGTGACCCGCTCCGGATGGTCCATGTTCGCCAGCAGCAGATCCAGCGCGTTCCGCAGGGCGGGCAGGCCGTGGATGAGATAGGCGGGGGTGACTTTGCCCAGGAAGGTGTCCTTGGGGTACTTCTTCCCCTCCACGTCCATATACGTCCACTTGTCCGCCGCGTGGAACTCCACCGTTTTCTTGTCCTCCCGGATCCAGGCCATGAGGAACCGCCCGCCGTCCCGCGTCAGAACGATGTGCCACCGCGTCCCCACAGTCTTCTTCCAGGTGAGCCGGAGCCGCTGGCCCTCTCCCGCCAGGAACTCCGCCAGGAGCTGCTGCAGCCTGGGCCGGTTCCCCTCCGTCACCTCCAGAGCGGCCGCGCTCCCGTCCACGTCCACCCGGGCGGCGGAGTTTGGATACTCATAAAAATAGAAGGGGGCGTCGGGCCGGTTGTGGGCCCGCTCCATGGGGAAGCCGCCCAGGAGCTGCTTGTTCAGATTGTACTTTACCCGCCCATGATCCACGTTGACGGCATAGTTCCAGATGCGGCCCGCCATGGGCTTGACGTTGTTGGGCCAGCTGATCTGGGAGAAGATCGTTTCCAGGTGCCGCCGGATGGTGAAGAAGTTCCTGTGAAGCACACTTGGGAACAGGCGGCTCTGCCGGAAGGGGACGGCCTGGGGGACGTTCTTGTCCTGCCCATAGACCTCCGGCTTTTCCAGGAGGGCATAGCTCTCAGCGCAGAAGTCGTCGAAGTAGAGGCAGACATACCAGCCGCCGCTCTTCATCAGCACCAGGGAGCGCCGGGGCTCATAGTCCATGGGCGGCTCGTCCGCCGGGAAGGCGCACTTCCAGGACCACTCCAGCCTCTCCACCCGGCCTGTGGAAAAGAGGGTCAGCAGTTCCTCTAACTTCTCCATCGTGACAGCCTCCCCGTGGAGCTCCACCGGAGTGCTCCAGAGGGGCGGGAGGTCCTTGTCCTTGCTGCGGACAGCATAGTCCCACTGGGCGTAGACCGCCTCCGGCGGAACTTTCAGCTCTTCCAGAGGAAATCCTTTGGGATTCATCTGATCGTCCAGGAGCTGCTTTGCCAGGGCTACAGCGGTCTGAGCGTCCTTGATCTCCTCAAATTTGCACCCCTCCACCATCCGCTTTCCATAGGGCGTCTGCTGGAAAAGGGCCAGAACTCCGTCCTGTTGGAACCAGGTGCAGACATATAGCAGCTCTGTGTTCTCGGCAAACACATCAAAGGGAAGAACGCTCTCCAGCGGCAGGGTCTCCGCCGCCTCCAGGGGCTCCTCCCCTTCCTCCTCGTCGTGGGCAAAAGCTGGTCTCAGGACCACCGCGTCAGGCGCAGGAAGGCCGCAGACCTGGTCGGCAAGGCAAGCGGCGATAAAGGCCCTGCCATCCTCTGGGGCGGCGGTGCCCTCCAGACGGCGAAGAATCTCCGTTTTCACCTCTTCATATTGGTTGTAGGGCTCCATAGTAACAGGCAGCAGGAAAAAGAATGTATCTGTGTCCCTCAGCGCCGACACCTGCTCCCAAGGGAGACAGGGGCGGTAAACCTGTTCTCCATTCAGTAGGAAGCTCATGTGACGGAGATGGAAGCGAACCTCGATCGTATCATCGCCTAAAGCGCAGTCAACAGATTCAGGGCTGGGAACCTCACCATCTTTTACATCCAGGAACTTTCGGCTCCACTCCGGCAGATAGGGCAATTTTTGATTCAAATAGCCCAACAGGGGCTGCTTTGTCTCTCGATCCTGGGTATGGTAGAAGCCGGTGTTCAGCCAGTGGCGGAAGAAGGGGCGATTCGCAAGGGTCATCGTCTCCGGGATGTCCGCCCCCTGATCCTGCCGGTTCCGCAGGTCGATCTCCCGCCGGTGGCGGGACTCTTTGGTCAGCTGCACCAGCTGGGCAGCGCAGGGGGCGTTCGGGTTCTGCTTGTAGAAGTCCAGAACCTCCTGGGCGAAGTGCTCACCGCTCCACTGGACATGGTATTTCATGTGATCCTCTGCAAATTTGCGGTCTTGCAGGGCCTTCTGGAAGACTGGGCGGTTGAAGAATGCCTTTGTTTCCTCACCGGCCTTCTCCCAATCCTCCGGCTTGCCGGTTTCCTCCAAGGCCCGCGCCCTCTGGCGGAAGGCTTCAAATTCTTTGTTCAGCTGCCGGATATCCAACTCGTCTGCGGCGATGTCGGGAATCTGCTCCAGCACCCGCTCCCGGAGGACGCCATAGAAGAGTTTGGCCCGGCCCATGAGGGCAGTTTTCAGCTCCAGCTTCTGCCAGGCAATTTGATAGAGCTCTTTCGGCAGCTTCTCCCGCTGGAAGAAGTGGTTGATGAGCCGCATCCCCGCTGGGTGGCGCTCCGACGGCGCGGGGTTTCTGTCCCCGAAGTTCCCGAGCGTGTAGCCGTCCAGGATCTTCCCCGCCTTCTTCAGCTTTCCCTCTGTCCAGCGGCCTTTTCCCGCCAGCCGGAGAAGGGCCCGGTAGTCCGCGAAACTCCAGGAGATCGCCCGCTCCGCGCCCTTGAGGGGCTTTATCGCAGGACCGCGGGCGGCCAGCTGGAACAAAAACTCCTGCCCCTCAAACTGGGCGTCCTGATCGATCCGGAAACTGAACT
>CAJTPV010000039.1 GCA_910578505.1 uncultured Oscillospiraceae bacterium
TCTACCGCTTTATCGGCAAGATTGATTGAACACAGGATTTGTATCCTTAACAACTATACACAGATTTCTTTTTCAGTGTATAGCCCATTGCACGGATTGCACGTTCCACGGTTGAATAACTTGCGGAAAGGTTCAGTTCCTCGCGGATTTCCTCAATCGTGATGTCAGGAGCCTCATCTATGCAGCGGCGGATCGCTTCTTTATCCTCCGTCGTCAATACCGGTTTCCGACCCCGCTGACTGGTTCGCAGGGCAACGCTGCCGGTTTTCCGCTTCTGTTCCGCCAGCCGGTACACCATCCATTTGCTTACTGAATATGCCTTTGCGATCCCTTTCGCGTCGTGGGTCGCTTCATACCCTTCTACCAGTAACTCTCGCGCCTCGTTGTGCAACATACTATCATCTCCTACTTCTGTTATACCACCCCTGTCAAGCTTTCATCTTATTTTTGATGATTGCTATAGATTATTGTTTGGTTTTGTGCAAAAAAGAAGATGATGAGAGCTTGACGGCGATTACTGGATGTAATCTTGGCACTTATATCGATCCCCAAACAAACAAGACGGTTGATGAGGGCCTTTCGTTCATCCATAACCAAGCATCAGAACAAACCTATGTCATTCTGGTAGGATCGACTTCAGGAAGTAGTACTACCGATGAATTTCGTCTCAAATTCAGCATTGATGCGGCTGGTTCCTTTGATCGCAATGAGCCAAACGATAACCCTTTTACTGCAACTTCAATACGTATGACAACAGTAACGCCCGCAAGTGGGAGCGCATCAGGTTCGCTAAATGCAGTAACAGACCAAGATTGGTACTCTGTCACCATTCCTGACTATGGTGTATTTAAGTTGTCTGCTGGTAACTACAAGGTCGAACCATACTATGTCACTACTGGAAATAAAATGGTGTTGGCCCCCAAAGCCGGTGGAAACTATATTCTTGCAGATGGAACATATTATATTAAGGTTTCAGCGATGGAGGGCGAAGACTTTGTATATGGTGACTATACCCTCTCCATCGCTGACCAATCTAAGTATTCAACCATGTATACCGCATTCGATTTTGGCGATTGGAAAAGCACCTACAGACCGCAACCTGATCCTATTCCCGTAGGGCAGTATGAAGCATACTTTAAGTTCAATATTGATACCTACGAAATGGTATATGCTTATATTTCTCTCTATGGGGACTATGGTGAGCAGGCCCTTGAGGTATTGTCTTCCAGCGGAGAAACTTTAGATGTAGCATATACCGAGGCAACCGGAGGTGTTATCACATCGCCAATATGGGGGAATCGTCTTATTGTTGATGCTGATGGTACACAAGGAAATACTATTTATCTTCATGTAATACGTGGTAATCCACTTGACAGCTCTGCTTATATGGTTCCTGGCATTAATAGCCGTTTACAGAGCAACTATGGAACCTTTTCATTCACGGGAACTGCCAACAATTCAGGAAATAGCTTGTCAACAAGTATTTATTGCGACCTTACAAATAATAGCAGAGTTCCACAGACTGCAATTGTTGACAGCATTTCAACCTCAGGGGGTCTGTCTCCTAGTGTAGCTGGTGTAACTCAGTATCTGAATCCTGGCGGAAGGGGATGGGTGGAATCTCGTACCTCTGGAACTCGCGGCTCTTTTGAATTAGGTCCTGAGTATGGTATCAATGTGCGGCAAAGGTGGGAATTTATGTACGCACAGACCGCTTTTGCTAGCACTAAAATGACCAATATAAAAATGACAATCTACTGGCACGCTGACATCAAAGAGAATAACTATGAACTCTGGACTACAGGACCTATAAGTTAACATAAACGAGAATCGGGATTTCTACAGAATAAAATAAATCTCTAGCTCAGATAAGACGCAACCTACGGCATTATATGTAACTGTTTTAACCCAATAATGATAGATTGCTTCTGGGAAGGTCCGGAATACCTTCCTAGAAGCAATCGAACACTTAGCAAACTATGAGATATTGGAGATTATTATGGATATTCGTCTAACTGTTAATCCCAGCAAAAGAACGACTTACCTCAAGCGCCAAGACAACTCGGTACAGGCAGAGAAAAAAGTAGTCGCATTTGCCCCCACCTATACACAGGATGAAATAGTAATTTCCCCAGAGGCACGGATGGCTCTGGCAGAACAGGCGGCGCAGATGGATACTGCAACTTCTGTCGGCACGGTTTCGGAAGAACAGGCCATCGGAGTCACCACTTTTACCTCTTTTGCTGAAGAATTTAACAAAGTCACACAGGACTATTCCAACCTCATTTGGAAGTATTATGCCAAAGAGCATGAAGAAAATTTGACCTATGACAACCCCAGGAACCATATTTGGGATAAGTATAAGAACCCAGATTCCCCCTACTTTCGTTCCGACTTAACAGTAGACGAGCGAGCTTGGGCTTATGACCAGGAACTGGATATGCTAAACGGTGGGGGGCACCTGAAAATACATAACCCGTATGTTTTCGATACCCCGCCCACGTTGACCATCGCAGTAATGCAAGCGAATCAGGTATGCCGAAAACAAATAGATCAATCTATTCAAGATATCTTTGCTAAAAATGACATCAATGTTCCAGCGGACACATCCTTCCGTTTGACTGTGGATAATAATTACTCCATCCATGTGATCGGCCTGGAGGACAAGAACTTAGCGGCAACAATAGAACAGGCGCTGAACTCCGGTGACAACGGAAAAAATCTTTACAATCATCTTAAAGTGACATTTCCCGGCAACGATCCCATAGAAGTCGATTATGTCAATGGCCATTTAGAAGATCTGGATACTCAACTGGAGCTGGGAGACAAGGCACTTAACGAAGTCAGAAAGCAGACCTGCCCAGCCTATACCCAGTTTTCTGCCACATACGATCCCAAGCGGAATGCTTTAATGGACGACAGAGTTATTGGCATTAACACAGACTTGGCATTAGATTCCGTATTCAACAACAAAGAGGCCATTGACTGTTCGAATGCTTCGATACGGCTCTATGGGCCGGAAATTATTGCACGGTTCCGCGCTGGAGATTTGTTTTCTAACCAATCTTTAGTGATCAACCATGATCGGGAAGTTGATCCTGACTACACGATCTCTGCCACAACATATCTAAGGGCATATGTACAGCAGGCTTTAGACGCAAAAGAAACGATTGAGGCGTACTATGCGGACGCCCATAAGGAAAACAGCGCCTATCAACCATTCATCGAAGGTGTCTATCACATTAAGGACAAATACAAAAATATATCCTCTCCGTTTTTTCGCGCAGATCTGCCAGAAACACAGCGAATTATGGCCTATCGCCAAGAAATGTCATTGCTGACAACAGGCACCTTGGTCACCTTGGGTGACCCCTTCGCCTTGGCCTCCATAGGCGGTGTACTGCGGGCGGAAAAGATGCATGATAAGGCGATGCTGGCTGTTAGGGAGAAGTTGGATGAACTCCAAAAAGATTTAGGAAATATGTAATGTCTTGATTGTATTAAAGTTTGTCCCTTGATATGCGCTGGGTTCAGGCGGTGAACAGCTTCATCGCACAGACGGAGGAGATCGTCCTGAGCGAGATCGTGTACAGGTAAATCAAGAAAGGCAGCAGACGGCGGGCAGGACAGCCTGCCGTTTCTGCGTCTGAGGAACCTCCCGCCCTGCAATTCCAGTTGTTCCCCACGGTGGAGGAACAGGTGGAAAATATCGTTGAAGCACAGGTATATATTTATTCCCACATGAATTCTGCCAAACCAGCGGGTGACATTTCTGCATTATGGAAGGAATCAATGCGCTGGAGTATGATATGCCTTAACAGCTCTTCCGGCGCTAATCCAGATAAACTGCATATTCCAGCCGCTCCACGGCCCGCCCGATGACAGCCGCCTGGGGGGCGGCCCTTTTCAGCTCCGCCAGGCACGCCTCCGCCGCGGACTCCGGCAGGGCCAGCAGCAGTCCGCCGCTGGTCTGGGGGTCATAGCAGATGTCCTCCACAGCGCGGGCGACCCCGGACGCGGTGCTGACGCCTGCCCCGGCAAACGCACGGTTGCGGTAGGCGCCGGCGGGAATAAATCCCATCTCAGCCATCTCATATGCCTCCGGGTGAAAGGGAACCCTGGAGCTGTCGATGCGGATGGAACAGCCGCTGCCCTGGGCCATCTCATAGCTGTGGCCCAACAGCGCAAAGCCGGTCACATCGGTACAGCTGTGGACGGGGTACTGCACCATCACATCCCGTGCAGCCTTGTTGAGCTCCGCCATCTGCCGGTAGAGGCGGTCCAGAAGAGGCTGCTCCACCAGGTCCGCCTTGGCGGCAGTGGTGAGGATGCCCACGCCCAGGGGCTTGGTCAGGATCAGCACATCGCCGGGCTGGGCGGCCGCGTTGGTGAGTACATGGTCCGGATGGACAAAGCCTGTCACCGCCAGGCCGTAAATGGGCTCCGCGCCCTGGATGGTGTGCCCGCCGGCGATAATAGCCCCCGCCTCATAGGCCTTGGCATAGCCGCCCCGCAGGATCTCCTGCACCACGTCCTGCCCCATACCAGGGGAGAGGCAGAGCAGGTTCAGGGCCAGCTTCGGCTCCCCACCCATGGCGTATATGTCGCTGAGGGCGTTGGCGGCGGCAATCTGGCCGAATAAAAACGGATCGTCCACAATGGGGGGGAAGAAGTCGGTGGTCTGCACCAGTGCGGTGTTCTTATCCAGGACATAGACGCAGGCGTCGTCGCTCTTGTCATAGCCCACCATCAGTCTGGGGTCGCTGTGGGTCTGGAATCCCTCCAACAGCCGGGCCAGCGTTCCGGCCCCCACCTTTGCCCCGCAGCCGGCGCAGCTGGCCAGCTTGGTCAATTTAACTTCGGTTTCCATGGGCGTCCTCAACTTTCTGCCTAGCTGTTTTCCGCGCGGTACAGCCAGCGGTAATTTCCCTCCTCCAGAGCCACCACCTGCTCCAGCTCCTCCGGCACAGGGGAGGGGATCTCCCCCTCATAGCGCACGCAGGTGCCGCAGCTGCTGCTCAGATTCCGGGGCACGGGCATGACCTGGGCAGGCCACGCCCGCTCCGCACAGAAGCGCTTGAAGCGAATAGCGCCAAAATGGGAATAAAACGTAGCAATACAGGTCATTTTGTCATCGTCAGGGTATACTCCCCGTCTCTCTCCGCCGCAGATACCGCATAGCCCTGGTGCTGGGCGTAGCGGGTCACATTTTCCTTGGACGCGATATTGTCCACAATCATCTCATAGCGGGCCGCTTTGGCCATCATGGCCTTGCGGATCATGATAACTGGTTCCGGGCAGGACAGCCCTCTTGCGTCTAATTTTTCCATGACAGCAACATCCTCCTACTGCTTTTTTCCAAAGGTATTGACACAGGCCAGGGCGGACACAGCGGCGATGCCGATCATCACCGCAATCTTTCCCGCGCCGGTCGGCCCCGCGCCGCTGGCGGCAAGTCCGAAGTTGTGGGCGAAGGCCGCCCCCACCATCAGGCCCAGAACCGCCGCGGCGCTGTCGGCATTGCCCTCGCCGGACAGCACCAGCTGCCGCAGGGGGCATCCGCCCAGCAGCACGCAGCCATACCCGGCCAGGAACATGCCCAGGGCGTTCCACAGTCCGTCGGTATGGGCCACAGGCTGTTCGATAAAGCCGGGCGCAAAGCTGCCCAGCGCCAGATTTGCCAGCAGAGCCGCTGCAAAAATCGCGGCAAAGCCCAGAAGCAGCTTCGGCTCCCGGAATAAAATCAGATCCCGGATGCCGCCCACCATGCACAGGCGGGTGCGCTGCGCTAAAGCGCCCACGATCAGGCCCGCCGCCAGGCTGACCCACACGGCGGCGTGCATTCCGCCCGGCCCGCCGCCGGCCTCTGTAAAATGGATGAAGGCAGGGGCGGCAATCAGCAGCGCCAGGAAAACGACCATCATGACAGGCAGGACCCAACCCTCTGTGGCAGGCTGTTTATAGGTGCGCTTGAGGGAGTACCCGCGATTGAGGAAAAACACTCCGGCCAGGATGCCGGCCGCAAAGCCCACAAGGCCCAGCAGCGCGTTTCCGTCCCCGCCCGCCAGGCGCAGAATCATACGGAAGGGGCAGCCCAGAAACATCAGGCAGCCGATCATAACAAAAAAGCCCAGGACAAAGCGGGTCACAGGCGCACTGCCGCCCCTGGGCGCAAATTCCTTTTTGACCAGCGCCGCGGCCAGACTGCCCAGGACCAGCCCCGGAATCTCAGGCCGTATGTACTGCACTGCCGCCGCCTGATGCAGTCCCAGCGCACCGGCGATGTCCCGCAGGAAGCAGGCAATGCAGAAGCCCATATTGACGGGATTGCCCAGCCGCGCCAGTGTAGCCGCAATCACGCCGATAACCAACCCCGCAGCCACGATTGTGAGCCGCTCTCTTTTCGCATCCATGATTTCCCCACACTCCTTATGTAACATTCGACAGCCGCAGGGCAAACCCCGCAGCTTTCCCGTTTCATCATACCACAGCAGGGCGGGTGCGTCCAATTCCATTTATAAGTAAATGAAATGAATCTATTTGATAATCCAATAAATCTCAATCTCTGTTTTTCGGGAGTGTCTTCATAAGAAAGAGGGCATAGGCCACGGCGATTCCAAACAATACCAGCTGGAAAAGGATACGTTTTTCCATCGTTAACCCTGTTTCATTGGCAAAACCGCTGATGATGTTAATTGCGGAGTGGGTAATGACGCACGGCAGCAGGCTCCCGCCGCGGTCAAAGAGGACCACGAACAGAAAGCCAATCGCCATTGCGCCTGTCACCTGCAACAGGTTTCCGGCCAGCTCCGCGCCGCTGCCGTTGACCAAATTCAGCAAATGCCCCAGGCCGAAGGTGACGCTTGAAATAATCATAGCGGATCTGCCATCGTCTTTCGCCATTGCCTTGAAGAGAAGGCCTCTGAAAATCACTTCCTCGACAAAGCCGACACAGAGCATGCACACGATATGGCAGACCGTGCCCGCCGGGGAACCATTGATTGCAGCCCCGTTCCAAAGATTTCTGGAGGCCAGGAGCATCAGCGGCACATAGTAGAGGAACCGGCGGGCGGGCAGCGCGGATTTGCAGAGCCCATACCGCTCCAGCAGGCCGTTTGCCCGGATAAAGGCGAACAGGATGACAGCCTGTAAGGCGCAGAGAATGGCGCTGGCGGAGTATTCGACCCCAATGACGGCATTGAGGGGATTGGCCAGGGACTGCAGGATACAGTAGATGGCAATGCAGACGAGCGCAAAAGTCAGTTCACTTTTCTCATATAATTGTTTCACGCCAGTTCCTCCCGCATAGCCAAGATGGCGCCTGTGTACACCCGCTCCAAATGCGCCGCGATGACTGCTTCATCATATTCCAAAGAATTGTTGGCAATAATGCTGGCATATCCATGGACAAACAGTGCAAGCGTTACAAAAACTTCCTTTGTCTGCTCCATACGCAGGCCCATGGCTTCCTGCATTGCGGAGATAACGGGCAGGAGCTGCTGGGAATTGACCATTTCCAGCAGGCTGTTTTCAGCGGCATAGCCCGATTGAAAAAGGAAGCGGAACAGGTGCGTTTCTTCCACGGCAAACCGGATATAATTCAGCCCGATTCCGAGCATGACATCCTCCGGAACATTCATCAGGTATTCCGTGTGGTATTTCTCCGCTTGTTGATAAGCTGCTTTTTTTAATGCTTCAATTGTTGCAAAATGGTACATAACAGGCTGCGTGGAGCAGTTCAGCTTTTTGGACACCGTCCGTGCGTTGATGTTCTCCGCGCCTGTTTCGCGGGCCACCGCAAACGCGGCGTCGATCAGCATGTCTTTTGAAATTTTAGGTTTTGGCGGCATGGGCGGTCACCTCTTTTGTTATTTTTGTTATATAACCCGAATTATACAACGGCGCATGCTTTTTGTCAATCCCCATAGATGCGGTTTCGCTTCAGGGAGAAAGTATTTGCTTTGCTGATAAATCAATGGTATACTGGCGCTACTTGATCTGTAAGGAGGCGTCCCCATGGACAAGCTCTATCTGGACAATGCGGCCACCACCTATCCCAAGCCTCCCGCCGTGGCCCAGGCGGTTTACAGCTGCATCGCCAACAGCGGGGTCAATATCAACCGCGGCTGCTATGCGGCGGCCTACGAACTGGAGGAACAGGTGCTGGATACCCGGCAGCTGCTGTGCGGGCTGTTCCATGGCCCGGACTGCCGGAACGTCATTTTCACCAAAAACGTCACGGAGAGCCTGAACGTACTGCTCAAGGGCTTTCTCCGGGAGGGGGACCATGTGCTCACGTCCTCGATGGAGCACAATGCCGTCATGCGCCCGCTGGTGCAGCTGGAAAAGGCGGGGATTTCCTTCACCAGGGTCCCCTGCGATGGGCAGGGGCGGCTGGACCCGGATGCTCTGGAGCGCTGCCTGCGGCCCAACACCCGCCTGCTGGTCATGACCCACGCCAGCAACGTATGCGGCACAGTGCTGCCCATTGCCCAGGCGGGGGACTTCTGCCGGGCCCACGGCCTGCGCTTTTTCGTGGACAGCGCGCAGACCGCCGGGGTCCTGGATTTGGACATGGAGGCGATGCACATCGACGCCCTGGCCTTCACCGGCCATAAGGGGCTGCTGGGGCCCCAGGGGACCGGCGGCTTTCTGCTGGCGGAGGGCCTTGCCGCGGAGCTGGAGCCGCTGCTGTCCGGCGGCACGGGGAGCATCAGCCATACGGAGGATGTGCCAGCCTTCCTGCCGGACCGCTTCGAGCCGGGCACCCTCAACCTGCCCGGAATCGCGGGGCTCCGCCAGGGCCTCCTGTTCCTGCGGGAGACAGGCATTGCCAACATCCGCCAGCACGAGCAGGCCCTGGCACAGCGCTTTTTGCAGGGCCTGCGCCCCTTGGAGGAGGAGGGGCAGCTCCGGATCCTGGCGGGAGGGGAGGAGCGGGTAGGCGTGGTGTCCGTCCAGACGCTGAAAAAGGAGCTGTCCCAGGCCGCCTTTGAGCTGGATGACCGCTTCGGCATCATGACCCGCGTGGGCCTGCACTGCGCCCCCGCCGCCCACAGGACGCTGGGCAGCTATCCTGTGGGAGCCATCCGCTTCTCCTTCGGCTGGTACAACACGCCCCGGCAGACGGACCGCGCGCTGGAGGCCCTTGGGGAGGTGTGCCGTGGAGCTTAAACACCTGCGCTCCTTTGTCGCCGTGGTGCGGTACGGCAGCTTCACCAGGGCGGCGGAAAAGCTGTACCTCTCCCAGCCGGCGGTGAGCGCCCATGTCCAGGCCCTGGAGGAGGAGCTGGGCCGGCGGCTCATCATCCGCACCACCAAGAGCCTGGAGGTCACCCCAAAGGGGCAGACGGTCTGCCGTCTGGCCGGCAGCATCCTGGAGCTCCAGCGGCAGATCGTGGAGCAGTGCGGCCGGGGCAGCCGGACGGTGATCCGCCTGGGCGCGTCCACCATCCCCTCCGCCTACGTCCTGCCGCAGCTCCTGCCGGAGTTCGGACGCCTGTATCCGGAGGTATATTTCACGGTCCATCAGAGCAACAGCCAGGGGGTGGCCGACGGCCTGGCGGAGGGCCTCTTCGATGTGGGGCTGCTGGGGATGGCGGGGGATGAGCGGCTCGCCTATATCCCCTTCTGCCGGGACCGCATCGTCCTGATCGCCCCGGTGGCTGAGCCATATCTGACCATGCACGACCAGCCGGAGGTCCCGCTGGCGGAGCTGCTGGCCCAGCCGATCATTCTGCGGGAGCAGTCCAGCGGCAGCCAGAAGAGCGCCGGGCGCTTTCTGGACAGCCTGGGGGTCAGCGAGGAGCAGCTGCACGTCACTGCCCGCATCAACGATCAGGAGGCCATCAAAAATCTGGTGGCAGGGGGGCTGGGGGTGTCCCTTATCTCCCAGCGGGCGGCGCAGAACTTTGTGGACGAGAAGCGGGTGCTGAAATTCGACCTGCCCAGCCATGACGTCCGCAGCCTCTATCTGGCCTACCGCAGGGACTATATCCTCCAGGCCCACGTGAAGGAATTTCTCGCCTTTGCCCAGCAGAAATTTTTACCGGAGGAGGAGACGGGGCCCCGCTTATGAGATCCACGAAAATACCTTGCGCAGCGTGGCGGATTCCTGGAAGGGCCGCAGAAAAATCCCGGCGCTGTAGGCGGAGTGGGTGTTCCGCGCGTCCGGAACCGCAAACAGCTCCGCCTCCAGACCCAGCTCCAGCGCCCGGCGGTAAAATTTCTCCGCCTGCTCAAAGCCGAGTACCCCATCATGTCTGCTCTGCACGATCAGGGTTCTGACCATCTGCCTGCCGTCCAGCTTGGACAGGGGTTCCCCGCTTTTCCATACGTCCATGCTGGTACTGGCAAACAGGTCCTTCATGAGCTTGTTCTGCGCCCAGGTCTGGGGGAAGTCAAAGCACAGCGGGCCCGCGAGGCTGACAAAGCCGTCCGGCTGGCCGGGGGCGATGCCGTGCGTTTCCCGCCGCGCCGAATCAAAGCAGAGCAGCGCGCCCAGGTGTGCGCCCGCCGAGGACCCGACGGCGGTTATGTGGGTATACGCGGCGTTTTCTTTCCGCAAATACGCCTGTATCGCGCGGTATCCGCGAAAAATATCATCCGCAATGGCGGCATAGTGATATCGGGGCGCCTTTCGATAGCCGGGCAAAATGCAGTCATAGCCCTCCAGGGCAAATCTCTGCCCGATAAAATGGAAGTCCGCCGGAGAGCCGCTGTTCCAGCCGCCGCCGTGGATATAGATGATCAGATTGTCCCTCTTGGGGGGCGAGGCGGGGTAGTGCAGGAAATACTGCGCCCGGTCCCCCCATTGGAGCTTCCGGGGCCGGATCGTCCTTTTGACCTTCAGCAATGGCAGGAGCAATCCGCCATAGCTCAGGTATTCCCGCAGCGAATCCTTCATAGACGCTCCTCCTTCTCCGCATTGTTATACCAAGTATACCACGGCGGTACCGGCAAAGCAACCTGGGCAAAATGCAATTTATGAGAGAAAACAGTTGACAGGAAAAACCTGTGGTGCTATAATTATCCCCATCAACCGATTTATTTAGTAGGTTTTACTGAAAGCCCCCGGATTACTGCATCCGAATAATAAAAACGAGAGGTAAATAACAATGAGCAGCTATAAATTTGAAACCCTGCAGCTCCATGTAGGCCAGGAGCAGCCCGACCCCGCCACCGACGCCAGGGCGGTGCCCATCTATCAGACCACCTCCTACGTCTTCCGCAATTCCGCTCACGCCGCCGCCCGCTTCGACCTGTCCGACAGCGGCAATATCTATGGCCGTCTCACAAACTCCACCCAGGACGTGCTGGAGAAGCGGATCGCCGCGCTGGAGGGCGGCTCGGCGGCGCTGGCCACTGCCTCCGGCGCTGCCGCTATTACGTATACCTTCCAGGCGCTGACCCATATGGGCGACCACATTGTCGCCCAAAAGACCATCTACGGCGGCACCTACAACCTGCTGGCCCACACCCTGCCCGCCTACGGTGTGCAGACCACCTTTGTGGACATCCACGACCTGGAGGAGACAGAGGCGGCGATCCAGGACAATACCAAGGCCATTTTTATTGAGACCCTGGGCAATCCCAACAGCGATATCCCCGACATCGACGCCGTGGCGGCCATTGCTCACCGGCACGGCCTGCCCCTGGTCATTGACAACACCTTCGGCACCCCCTACCTGATCCGGCCCATTGAGCACGGCGCGGACGTGGTGGTCCACTCCGCCACCAAGTTCATCGGCGGCCACGGCACCACCCTGGGCGGCATCATTGTGGACGGCGGCAGCTTTGACTGGAGGGCCAGCGGGAAGTATCCCCATATCGCGGACCCCAATCCCAGCTACCACGGCGTATCCTTCGTGGATGTAGCCGGTCCTGCCGCCTTTGTCACCTATGTGCGGGCGATCCTGCTGCGGGACACCGGCGCGGCCATCTCCCCCTTCAACGCCTTCCTGCTGCTGCAGGGGGTGGAGACCCTCTCCCTCCGCCTGGAGCGCCACGCGGAGAACACCAAAAAGGTGGTGGAGTTTCTGGCGAAGCACCCCAAGGTGGAGCACGTCAGCCACCCCAGTCTGCCGGACCACCCCCAGCACGGACTGTATGAGAAATACTTCCCCAACGGCGGCGCGTCGATTTTCACCTTTGAAATCAAGGGCGGCCAGGAGGAGGCCCACAGGTTTATCGACAACCTGGAGATCTTCTCCCTGCTGGCCAACGTGGCGGACGTGAAGAGCCTGGTCATCCACCCCGCCACCACCACCCACGGCCAGCTGACCGACGCGGAGCTGCTGGACCAGGGCATCAAGCGCAACACCATCCGCCTGTCCATCGGCACAGAGCACATTGACGACATCATTGCCGATCTGGAAAAGGGCTTTGCCGCAGTGGAGTAAGCGCGGCGCACCCTGTTCATACAGAAAGAAGTGGGGACCAGGCAAAAGGTCCCCACTTCTTCTGACTTTATCACAGCCTGTCCCGGTCAGTCCCGCCGGTATTTCCGGCAGATCCATCTGTAGGCCCCTATCCCCAGGGCGCTGATGCCGAAGGTAGCCGCGAATACGGCCACGGCAAAGGCGTAATTTCCCATCCCCAGGGCGTTGCCGCCGATGGTGGAGGTGATGATGGAGGGCAGCGGAGCCACCAGGCTGATGAACACCCAGATGCGCAGCGGCAGCTTCGTCAGACCCACAAAGTAGGTGAGCACATCCTTTGGCGTGCCGGGCAGGAAGAAGAGCAGGAAGACCCAGAAGCTCAGCCGCTTTTCGTTTTGCAGGAACCGCAGGGACTGCAATTTTTCCTGCGGGAAGAACACCTCCACCGCCATGGTGCCGAACCGCCGCACCAGCAGGAACACCATCAGTCTGCCCAGGAAGGCCCCCAGGACGCAGAGCAGCGTACCCTCCAGGGCGCCGAAGGCATAGCCGCCGGCAATCTCCAGGGGCTCCCCAGGGATCACCGCCACGACAATCTGCAAAATCACCATGCCGATGAAGAGCCCCGGCGCGCGGATGCCCTGTTGGTCCACCCAGGCGCGGAACCGATCCGGCTCCTTGGCGAACCGGATCAGGGGCCGTCCGGCAAACCAGCACACCAGCAGCGACAGGAGCAGAAAGATGACGATCCCGCCGCCGGCAATCCAGCGCTTCTGCTTGTTCGATAACTGCCTGCGCCGCCTCATGGCTGTATCCCTCCTCCGGATGTAGTGAGGATATTGTACACGGATTTTTCTTAAATGAAAAGCGACAAAATATATAAGAATTTATTAAAGTCCGCTGTTATGGGAAAGTACAGAAAAGCTGCAGAGAATTGCCGGTTGCACAATCCTCCGCAGCTTTTGGGGCCGTTCCCTGTTTTCTGAGACGCAGACGCTTACAGGTCGATGCTTCCGTTTTCAGCGTCGTTGACAACATAGTACGCCTTGCCCTCGTCCGGCTTGAGATATACGGTCAGCTTTTTGATGCTGGCGTCCGTGTGGCCCTGGGCGGTGTAGGCCGCAGCGGCACGCTCCCTGCAGTCGGTGATGTTCCACTCCTGGCCGCCGGCCTGGAGATACATCTCCTCCACCCTCTTGGCGGCAGCCTTCGCCTTCGTCTGTGCGGCGGCAGTCTCGCTGGGCTTCACATCCGCAGATGCGCTCTTTTTTGTACGCGGCATGTTTGTTTTCTCCAATCTAAATTTAGTACAGCGCTTCGGCCTGGGCCGAATGCTCCCTCATAGTATACCTTTCTTTTCGGTTTTGCAACACTTTGTCAAATGAAATTTTGCTACCGCAAAGAAGTAAACATGTTAGATTGCACAAATTTCAGCGAATTATCCGTCGAATCCAACGGAAAATCAAAATTTGCCGCGTGCATCTGCCGGGCGTGATTTGTACAAGATGACCAATTTCAGCGCTTCCAGGATTTCCCGCGGCCTGCGGCCTCTCCGCCCTCACTTGATTTTAGCCAGCCGGGTGATGATCGCGGAAAAATCCCCCCGGTTCAGCTGCCAGAGAAAACCGTCCATGTAGAAAACCGGGTTTTTGAAATCCTCGTCGCACTGCAGCACGACATCCTCTGTGACGGTCGTGTTGTCCATATCCTCCAGGTACCTTTTGCAGACAGCCGCCACGCGGTCCGCCTCCTGGCCGGCCCGTCCCTCCAGAACCCAGAATTTGCCGTCGTCACAGTCGGTCAGGCGAAAGCCGGCTCTCAGCAGCCGCCCGGCGGTGATTCGCATGCTTACCGCTCCTCCATGGGAACATACTCCCGCTGGCCCTCCACGCACTCATACCGGGGGCGGATCAGCTTGCCGCCGCCGGACAGCTCCTCCATCCGGTGGGCGCTCCAGCCGGAAATACGGGCCACCGCAAACAGCGGCGTGTACAGCTCCATGGGCAGGCCCAGCATCTCATAGACCAGCCCGCTGTAAAAATCGATGTTGGTGGACAGCGCGGACTTGTTCCGCCGCTTCATGAGCAGCTCCTTGCCGATGCGCTCCACGTTTTCATACAGCCGCAAATCTCTGCCGCGGCCCTTTTCTGCCGCCAGATCCTTTACATACTGCCGGAACACCTCGCACCGGGGGTCGCTGCGGGTGTAGACCGCGTGGCCCAGGCCGTAGATGAGGCCGCTGCCGTCAAAGGCGTCCTTGTCCAGAATACGGGTGAGATAATCCCCCAGGCTGCCCTCGTCGTCCCAGTCCGCCACATGGGCCTTGATGTCGGCGATCATGGCCATGACCTTGCTGTTGGCGCCGCCGTGGCGGGGGCCCTTCAGGGACGCCATGGAGGCGGAAATGGCGGAGTAGGTGTCCGTGCCGGAGGAGGTGACCACGTGGTTGGTGAAGGTGGAGTTGTTGCCGCCGCCGTTGTCCGCGTGGAGCACCAGGGCCACGTCCAGCGTCCGGGCCTCCAGGGCGGTATAGCCCCGGTCCTCCCGGAGCATGTAGAGGAAGTTTTCCGCCGTGGACAGCTCCGGCTGGGGCACGTGGATAAACAGGCTCTCCCCCTGGTAATACCGCCAGGCCTGATAGGCGTAGATGGCCAGCACGGGCATGTTGCTGAGCAGCTGCAGGCTCTGGCGCAGCACATTTTCCAGGCCGATGTCGTTGGCCTTGTCGTCGTAGCAGTACAGGGTGAGGATAGCCCGCTGCATGGTGTTCATCAGGTCCTGGGGCGGGGCCTTCATGATGATGTCCCGGAAGAAGTTGGTGGGCAGCGTCCGGTAGGAGGCCAGCTGGCCGCAGAAATCATCCAGCTGGGCCTGGTCGGGCAGCTGGCCGAACAGCAGCAGGTACGCCGCCTCCTCAAAGGCGAAGCGCCCCCGTTTTTCAGAGCCGGTCACCAGCTTGCGGCAGTCGATGCCCCGGTAGTAGAGGACGCCGTCCGCAGGGACGATATGCTCATCCTTTGTCACAGTATAGGACTGGATCTCCGCCACGCGGGTCAGCCCCGTCAGCACGCCGCGGCCGTCCTCATCCCGCAGGCCGCGCTTGACGTTGTACTCCCGGTATAGCCGGGGGTCGATGTAGTTTTCCTTCTCCCACTGCTCCTTCAGGGCCAGGATAGCGGGTGTGATCTCACAGTATTCATTCTCATGGTTTTCTTTCCAAATCATGGGACAGGACTCCTTTCAGAACGGTGAAATTTCCGTTTTTGCAATGATAACATATTTCTCCTTCATTTTCAATAGAGGAAGCCACAAATATTCCTGTAATTTCCGCATTTTTTGCATGCCGCATACAGTGCGTATGCAAATTGGAATGAAAAAAGCCCCCCCTGGACAACTGTTGGAAACTGCTGTGGAAAACATTTCATGACATTTCTGCGACATTCCATTACATGGGGGTTGTCTCCTCGCTCCTCCTCTGTTAAGCTGAAAGACTGCTAGAATAGCGTGGTGGTGAACATGATAACATTTGCAATCTGTGACGATGAACCCATGATGGTCCAGGAGCTTGCCGGTCATCTTGCGGACTATATGAAAGAAAAGGCGATCAGCGAATACGCCATCAACAGTTTTTCCAATGGCCGCGCGCTCTTGGATAGCGGCAGCTATGACGTGGTTTTTCTGGATATCCAAATGGACCAGCCGGACGGCATGGAGACCGCTAAACTGCTGCGCCGGCGGGGGGAGCGCAGTCTGCTGGTGTTTGTGACAGTCCTGAAGGAGTGCGTGTTTGACGCATTCGCTGTAGAGGCCTGCGGCTATCTGCTCAAACCCCTGGACAGCGTCCGCTTCCAGCAGACGATGGACCGGGTCCTCCGCTCCCTGGAACAGAGGACGGCTGAGGACATCGTGATCCAGCGGGGGACCGGCTGCGAGGTGGTTGTCCTGTCGGATATTGTGTACTGTGAGGTATTGGGGCGGAAAATCTACCTCCATAAAAGCGACGGGACAGTGAGCGACTACTACGACAAGCTGGAGGACCTGGAGCGGCGGGTGGACGGGCGCTTCTTTAAGTGCCACAGGAGCTATCTGGTCAATCTGGACTATGTGCGCGGGTGTCAGGGGGGACAGGTCCTGCTGTCTCCGGGGGAGCGCATCCCCGTCTCCCGGCTGCGGGAGCGGGAACTGACCCAGGCCCTTTTGCGGTATATGAAAGAGAGGGGGATTTGATATGGACTATTTCGATCTGTTTCTGGACAGCCTCTGCCTCCTTGTGGGGCATGGGGTGATGCACATGGTCTTTATCAGCCGCCTCACCGGGAAGAAACTGAAAAAATGGTACGTTGCCGCTTATTTTCTCCTCCTGGGTATGATTCAGCTTATCTCGGACAGACTCGCCCTTGACGGGACGCTCCCCGTTGGCGTGGGCGTGCTGGCGCTCTATGTCCTCAGCCGCTATGGGATGGGAAATCAGCGGTCCGTGTCCTGGCTGGCCGCCGTGCTGTCCTACTACGTTTCACAGCTCTCCTTCGGGATCATCAACTCGGTGGAGGCGGCGCTGTTTCCCCGCTTCATCGGCAGTCCGCTGTTTTATCTGCTGTTTTTGGCGGCGCAGCTTCTGTTCTTTGTGCTGTGCGCCGGCTGCTATTATGCTGTGCTGAAGCTCCTGACCTGGACGGAGGACAGCCAGACGCCTTATATCGGACTTCTGCTGTTTCCCGGACTGTTTTTCTTTGCCGCAGAGCTGTATATCCTCCAGACCGCCTACAGCTTTTTTGCCCCCACCATCTCCCTGGAGGAGGTTGGAAAGCACAGTACGCTGCTGCTCCTGCAGGTCATGGGGCTGGCGGCGCTGCTGTGTACCCTGTACGCCTACCGCCAGCTGTGCAGGGGCTTTCAGGCCCAGGCGGAGCTGCAGTCGCTGACCCAGGCGGCCCATGAGCAAAAGGTCTATATTGCGGAGGCCCAGGCCCGCTATGAGCAGACGAGATCCTTCCGCCACGACATCAAAAATCATTTGTCCGTATTGGACGGTCTGCTTCGCGGCGGAAAACTGGAGGAGGGCAGGGAGTATCTGAAAAAGCTGGAGACTGTCTCCGAATCTCTGTCCTTCCCCTACCAGACCGGCAATCCGGTGGTGGATATCCTGTTGGGGGAGAAACTGGGGTTGGCAAAGGAAATCGCAGCGGAGGTGTCTTTGATTCTGCCCAAGCCCTGCGGGATCGATGACTTCGACCTGTGCGTCCTCTTTGCCAACGCCCTGGACAACGCCATCACCGCCTGCCGCGCTGACGATGGGGCCAGGGCGATCCGCGTCGCTGGGAAGCGGCAGGGGGACTTTTATATGCTGACCTTTGAGAATACCTGTGCCGGCGAGCCCCTGCCTCCGGCGGGGACCGGGCTTTCCAATATCCAGGCGGTGGCGGAAAAGTACCATGGGGCGGTGCTGACGGAAAAAAACGGACAGCGGTTTTCTTTGAATGTGCTGCTGAACATTTCATGACATCCAGAGCGCATTTCAATACAAAAGCCTTGAAACCACAGCCTCTGCCCGATAAACTGATATGCGGCAGCCAGTTTTGCGCAAAATCAGACATCGAAAGGGGATACAGACATGAACATACAGATGATGGAAGGGCTCATGGGCGCCAGCTCGAATATCAGGCTATCGGGTACGTCAATGAGCGTATACCGGCAGGCCAGCGCCGAGGGCGACACAGAGAAAATGCAGCGGGCGCTGGGCTACACCGGCGAATGCACCGAGAAGGCAGTCAAGTACCAGGAGAAGATGGACAAGGGCATGGAGGCCGAGGCGGAGGCCGCGCGGGAGCGGGCGAAGCTGGAGCAGGAAGCCGCCATCGAAAAGCGCCAGGAGGAGCGCAAGCGGACAGAGGAGGAGCAGGTCCGCCCCCAGGAAACCGATCTGGTCCAGATCAGCGAGGCGGCGAAAGCGGCGCTGGAGGTCAGACCTGTGGAGGCGGCGGAGCCGGTTGACGGCGATCCGGTTGTTTATACGGAGACCGGCGAGATCGCCGCCGTCCCGGCGGAGACCGAACCCACAGTTTCATTTACCGCGTAACATTTCAAGGAGGGATGACAGATGATGCCAATTTCTGGTGTGAGCACCGGCGCAGTCCAGCCGTTGACGGCGGCTGAGAAGACGCCGGGAGCGCCCCAGGTCCGGAAGGAGGAGACCCAGGGCCAACCGCTGAAGCCTGTGATGGATGAATACGTCCCTGAGGAACCCCAGGAGCCGTCTGGCCGCTACTGGATGGACAAGGACGAGGCGGGCCGGTCCCGAATCTTCTTTGATGACCGGTCGCAGATGGAAAACGCGCCCGATGCAGAGACGCCTGAGCAGGCGGATGGAGGGGCGCAGAGTCCGGAGAAGAGCAGCGAAAAAGGGGAGCGCTGGAGCTGCAGCACCGATCAAGTGGACCGCGAGATCGAAAAACTGAAAAAGCAGCGGCAGGAGCTGGAGCAGCGGCTCAATACGGAGACCGACGAGGCCAAGATAAAGGAGCTGGAACGCCAGCTGGCCCAGGTGGAGCAGGAGCTGAAGCAGAAGGACAGCGATGCATACCGGAAGCGGCACGCCGTCTTCACGCGGCTCTCGTGACCCTAAAAGCGGCGGTTTTGAGGAATCAATGCCGCCGCTTTCCCCTGCTTCGACAAACTATTTTCGGAACACAAAAAGCAGGTATTTGACAACCTTTTGCGCAATGCGGTATAATACAGCTATGACGGCCAGCCGGTGACCCATGAATCCTGTCGGAGAAGAAGGTTGACAAGCTCCTGACGGAAAAGAGCTGGTCAATGGAGGTCCTATGAAAAACAGCCGTCTCTTTGAAATTCTATACCTGCTGGTGGAGAAACGGACCGTCACCGCCGGGGAGCTGGCCCAGCGGCTGGAAGTATCGGAGCGGACCATCTACCGGGACATCGACGCCCTCTCCGCTGCGGGTATCCCGGTGTTCACCCAGCAGGGCCAGGGGGGCGGTATCCGGCTGATGGACCAGTTCGTGCTGGACAAGGCCCTCCTCTCCCAGACCCAGCAGGACGAAATCCTGTTCGCCCTCCAGGCCGTCCTGGCCGCCGGCGGCGGGTTGGAGGAGAAAACCCTCTCCCAGCTGACCGCCCTGTTCCACCGGGAGGGCGGGGACTGGCTGGAGGTGGATTTCACCGACTGGGGCAGCGGGACGGCGGAGAGGGAGACCTTCGCCCTGGTAAAGGGGGCCATCCTGGCCCGCAGGCCCCTGTCCTTCACCTACTACAGCTCCGCCGGGAAGGAATCCCGCCGGACCGTGGAGCCCGCCCGGCTGGTATTCAAGAGCGGGTGCTGGTATCTGTCGGCCTACTGCCGCATGCGGCAGGACTGGCGCGTCTTCCGTCTGGCGCGGATGGAGGCGCTGGTCCCGGAGGAGGGGAGCTGTCCGCCCCGGCATCCCCCGGACAGACTGGAGACCCCGCCCCCCGGCGGGGCGCCGGGAGTGGATTTGCAGCTGCGGTTCCAGCCCTCCGCCGCCTGGCGGGTGCAGGACTACTTCCATCCGAAGCAAATCACCCGTGGGCCGGATGGCTGCCTGCTGGTGAGCTGCAATTTTCCAGAGGACCAGTGGCTGCTGTCCTTTCTGCTGTCCTTCGGCAGCCAGCTGGAGGTGCTGTCTCCCGGGTATTGGCGGGACATTCTTATCCGGGAAGGTAAAAAATTTTTGGCAGTCTATGAAACCGGACAGGCCGTGTCAGGTTTGAGGGCGTATCCTTGTGTCAGAGGCAGGGGAGAGACCCCCGCCGGAAAAAACGAGGAGGTACTTCCCATGGAAGAACGCAAATTTTGTCAGTGCTGTGCCATGCCCCTGGACAAGCCTGAGGACGCGGGCACAGAGGCCGACGGAACCCCCAGCGGCGACTACTGCCGCTACTGCTACCAGAACGGGGCCTTTACCGTCCCCGACGCCACGATGGCGGACATCATCGCTTTTAACCTGAAGTTCAACGAGGAGAACGGTCACCCCTTCGGCACCCAGGAGGAGGCGGAGAAGATGATGTACAATTGGTTCCCGACCTTGAAGCGGTGGAGAAAATCGTAAGAAAGTCCCCAGGAAAACAGAGGAACCCCCGTTGATTGAACGCAGAAACGGCGCTCTCGCTTTTGGTACACAGCTGTGCCAGGGCGAGAGCGCCAGTATTTTTATCGACAGGAAGGGGATTTTTTCATATGGAACTTGTGAGCGGCCATGCCTCCAATCAACGCGGAGGCGGCGCTGGGTACTAAGCAACGGCGTGTGCGGTGCGGGAAAAGGGCAGACGTCCTAACTGGTACGCACACAGCAGACACATATACGAAGCAACCGTAGTCGGGTCAATCAGATTCTCACTGATGAACAGCCGGACAGGATAGTCAAACAGGTTATATTGCTCCATGCATCTCACACCATACCAACACAGGTCGTACGGCGGAATGTACAAATCAGCAAACGCATAGACTGCTGCAAAAAGGAGTGCGGCAGCGGAAATCAGAACTGCTTTCTTTTTGCTGTTCGCATCAACAGCCGGAAGACGGTTCCGGGAGGCAAACCAGAGCCCAATGCCAATGCCGCTCACCATCCGAACGTAGAGTAGAATCCAGTTTCCCGCCAGCGTATTTACGTTTGGCCACAGCACATGGTAGAACAGGGGGAAGAAAAGCAGTTCGAACAGAAATACAACACCGACGATTTTGATAGCAACTTTCATATGCTGCTCCTTTCTGAATTGGCAAGTGTGCAAGATGGAATCAATTCCAAGATAACCGGTCCGCTGACTGCATATACTCACGAACGATGAAATATGCCGGAATGTGACCCCTCAGTCACGCTCCGCGTGCCAGCTCCCCTTTCAGGGGAGCCTTTTTTCCTTCTCCTTTGGAAAGCCTCCCCTGAAAGGGGAGGGGGACCGCTTGCGGTGGAGGGGTCCTCCGAAAGGCCGCCTCCGGTCAATGCGGGGGCGGCGCTGCGGGCATATGACAGAAAACGCGGCGGAGTGAGCGGCGGCTCCTTCATTTGGGGGCAGCTCCCACTCTGAACTTGAGGTCCCAGGCTAAACGGCTGGCCTGGTAATCCCGCTGGAAGGAGACCTGCTCCTTTCGAGCAGCTTCCCCGGAATCCGGCATATTTTGTGCCATCTGATGCAATACGTCGTATACTTTTCCATATACACGCTCTGTTCTGGCCCGATAATAGGTTTGCGTGGATGGGTCGTGGGTCCGCCAGGCCGCCTCAAATCCATACCACGCCAGAATATCACCGTTACTGTCGGCGTAGCTTCTGGGTACTTTGTCTCCAAAGTCAAAATACGACGCGGCACCCGTATCCAGTATCCGCAGTGAGCAGTATCCTCCCGGTTCAAAAACCGAAATAAGCCCATGCCAGGGAGATTCCTTAACACCAGACAGAAAGCGCGTGTCATCCTCGGTGACAACGCCCATTTCAACCATATCATGGATAAACGCGCGGTACTCCGTTTCGGACATCTTACGCGGGTTATAGGTACTTGTCAAACCCGAAACGCATATCCGGATTCTTCACCAGCATCTTGTCGTCCTTGGATAGTACGCCCTTTTCCTCCAGCTCATCCAGAAAGGCGTCATACTCTTCCTGCGTCATATGACCCGGCTGGTATTTGCTGGCCAGCCCGGCCAGCTCGTCCGCGGACAGCCGCTCAGCTGCCGGGCGGATATCTACCCTGTCCTGTGCGGCGCGGGTACGGTACGCGCTGCCCGAATGACTGATTTGCTGCAATATGCTGTGCAGCCGGTCAAAGAGAAGGGCGGTACTGCTGCGGTAAAACTTCTTGGCCTGGGGGTCAAAATCCTGGATGGATGCTTGGTACTTCGCCCAGGCCAGCACGTTCCCGTTGCAGTCGGCAAAGGAATCAAAAGTCTTTCCCGGTTCGTAGCGGGCCACCGAATCGCCTGTCCGCCACGCGAGCAGCGGGTCCTTTTCGCCGTACCCTAAAATGCTCTTGTCACGGTCTGACAGGAGGCCATATTGATACAGGTCCTCCACGAATGCCGCAAAGTCCTCTTCCGACATATCCTGCGCGTTATACTTCGCAGACAGATACTGCTTCTGCTGCTCCGTCAGCTTGACCGGGGCGGAGACCGCGCCTGTCTGCTGGGACAGATACTCCTCGTGGGCCTGGGCGTTTGCCTGCTGGACACGCTCCTTTATCATATTTTCAAATGCTTCATAATTGGCTTTCCGGCGCGCTTCCGCATCGTCTGTCGTTCGGGGCTGCTGGATCGTACGGCTGCTGATGGAAGCAGATATTGTGTTCATGCTGTCAATTCCCTTTCCTTTAAAATGGTTGTTATACTCACGAACGATGAAATATGCCGGAATATGACCCCTCAGTCACGCTCCGCGTGCCAGCTCCCCTTTCAGGGGAGCCTTTTTTCATTCTCCTTTGGAAAGCCTCCCCTGAAAGGGGAGGGGGACCGCTTGCGGTGGAGGGGTCCTCCGAAAGGGAACGAGCCTCGCCGGTAAATCGTACCGACCGCGAGTATACTTATTATATCGGAATACTTTTCATACAGTTAAGACCGGCAAACAGAAAATTCTGAAATTTCCACTGCTGTAAGAATCAGATGCAACGAATTTTCCCAGGTCTCAACTTACAACCTGCATAGATACCGTGTAGTGATCGGAGGTAATCTGGATTGCTTTGACTAAATTATCTTCAATGGTAACTGCCGCGTTATACTGATGAAAATTTTCCGATTCAAACAAAACCTGCAAGTTCCATACTATTGTGCTTCCTTGAATAGATGAGTTGGACGACAGAATTTTAGCGGTCCTTTCGCCGCTAAATTGGCAATCCAAGAAACACTGGGCCAGATATCCGAGTTCACTTTTTTCAAAACTAGAAAACACTGTCTCCGCTTGTTCCCGTTCTTCTGTTTTTACGCTGCTGCCAAACTGTGGATTACCTGTGAGGTCCCCATCAAAGTAAAGTGCATCTACAGAATATCCGTTTTCCAGAAATACAAACGGCTCAGCTGTCAGGGTTACCAAAAAATGACCGCCCGATTGGTTGACTTCGGAAATGGCAGTAAAATTTTTAGATATACCAGTTTGAGGATCGGACAATGTCCCGTTATAGGTGTGTCCCTGTCCATAGAATTTGTCTAACGCTGCAAGCACTGTAGAAATATCAGCTGATTCAATTTGACCTGTATTTCCAACCACTGGTTCCGTCGGACTGGAAACAGATTCAGCGTTTGAACTATTTATTACTAAACCGTTGGCCACATCCCAGGTATAGTCCCAGCCAAATGCCTCCACCGCAAACTCCCAAGTCAGTGGGAAGTATGTGATGTTATTGTAAGAAAGCAGCGGCCACTTAGAATTTTTGTTATCCACAAGTGTTCCGTTGACGTATACTTGATAATTCACACGGCTGACTGGGACATTACCACGTCTGTTGCCGGAACCGATTTCTGCGACATAGGGGTTACGTTCACCGCTTTTAGCAATTGACAACTTTTGCGATTCCCAATTGGAGGTAAGTCCTAGAAAGCGGCAGAGATGGTAGGTCATTGGGAAATAGGTAATGTCGTTAAATACGAGCATTGGATACTTCGCTGTGCTATTGTCAATTTTTACGCTATTGAGCGTCGTGGGACCGGTTGCGATTTGAGCAGTCATATTTGCCGCCCGGACAGTCGGAGACAGGCCCACCAACAATAGGCAACAAAACAAAATACAGAGTATTTTTCGTGGTTTCATCGTGTTTGTCCTCCTGTCGGTTAGTATGGCTAGTGTAGTGTTTCAATGAGGAATAGAAAAACAAGTACTCCACCAAAAGATTGCCGCTTCTAAATAAATAGTAGTACATGTTTAGCTAAATTTCAATGAAACACTACACTAGTACAGCATCGTTGAATTAGCGATGAAAGATAACAGAGTTCTTCCTATTTTTCATCCTTTTAGTAGATTAAAATCCATTCCGGGACAATTCGCTGGGGCAAACCTCCTTTTCTTTAATTTTATCCCGGAAAGAATTGAGGCTTCGGTAGAATGTGTGGGTAGGAAAATCAGATATGGGCAGCATCTGC
>CAJTPV010000040.1 GCA_910578505.1 uncultured Oscillospiraceae bacterium
TCCCCTGAAAGGGGAGCTGGCACGCGAAGCGTGACTGAGGGGTCCCCATTCCGGCGTATTTCAATCAAAATTTCTTGAATTGCAGGAGGATATTACTATGAAAGTCATTTTACAGCAGGATGTGAGCGGAAAAGGCAAGAGAGGCCAGCTGGTGGAGGTGGCGGAGGGCTACGCCCGCAACTACCTGCTGCCCCGGAAGCTGGCGGTGCTGGCGACGGCGGACGCCGTGAACACCATGCAGCTGCGGGACAAGGCCAAGAAGGCCGAGGACGCCAGACTCAAGGCCGAGGCCGAGGCCGTCAGCGCCAAGCTGAAAAACTCCCCCGTGAAGGTCACCGCCAGAGCCGGCGCCAACGGGAAGCTCTTCGGCGCGGTCACCGGAAAAGAGGTCTCCGACGCCCTGAAGGAGCAGTACGGCATCGAGCTGGCTAAGCAGAAAATCGTCCTGGACGCGCCCATCAAGGCCTATGGCAATTATGAGCTGAAGGCGAAGCTGGGCTATGAGGTCAGCGGGACCATCTATGTCATGGTGGTGGAGGAGAAGTAACCGTCAGAGCAGCAGGAGGCCCCGCGCAACGCGCAGCGTTTCCATAAATATGTACTGCGTGCTGATTTCCTCTAAGCGGCCCTCCTGTTCCTGATAACGGGAAAATTGCTCCCGCTGTTCCGGCGTGAGCAGCCGCAGGAGCGCGTTTTCTTCGCGGTTATACGCACTGTTTATATTGATATATGCCGGTGTGGTCATGAATTCCCGGAAACTGCACTCCATCAGGTAGTTGTACAGGCATTCTGCGTATTTGTTCATTAGTAGCACCCTTTTTGTAGTTTATAAAAGAATTATAGAATACCAAAAATGGTATGTCAAACCCTATATTTAAAGCTGGATGAGATTTTATGACTTTCCCTGAACACTTGTATCAATTACGAGTCTGTAAGCGTCTGCTGCAAAAGAACGTTGCCAAGGAAATTGGTGTTGCATTACAGACCTACCAACGATATGAATACGGAACCAGTGAGCCGACGCTGTCCAAATTGATCGCGCTGGCGGACTTCTACGGGCTCTCTTTGGATGATTTGGCCTGCCGGGAACTGCCGGAGAAGGAGTAGAAAGGAGTATCTTGACAATGGCATTCGACGAACTGCTCTCCCGCCAGATGCCCCACAGCCTGGAGGCGGAACAGGCCGCCCTGGGCGCGCTGCTCATCGACGCGGACTGCATCAAGGACGTGATGGACAAGCTGCAGCCGGAGGACTTTTATATCCAGCAGAACCGGGACATCTTTGAGACCATCTACACCATGTTCAGCTACTCCAAGCCCATCGACGGCGTGACGGTGGCGGAGGAGATGCAGAAAAGCGGCACCTTCAACCAGGAGACCACCCGCAATTACCTCATCCAGCTGATGGAGATGACCCCCACCAGCGCCAATGTCATGGAGTACGTCAATATCATCCGCGACAAGTCCCTCCTGCGGGGGCTGGCCAAGGCGGCGGGCGATATCTCCGTCATGGTGCAGGAGGGGCTGGGGGAGGCCAGCGCCATTCTGGAGGCCGCGGAGCAGAAGGTCTACGCCATCCGCCGGGGCCGCAGCGCTCAGGAGCTCATCCCCATCGCCCAGCTCATCAAGCCGTTCCTGGACAACCTCAATGAGCTGGCCTCCGGCCAGGCGGACCTGCCGGGCCTGCCCAGCGGGTTTTCCCATGTGGACCACAAGATCCACGGCCTGAACAAGTCGGACCTAATCCTGCTGGCCGCCCGCCCCGGCGTGGGCAAGAGCTCCTTTGCCCTGAACATCGCCCTCAATGTGGCCAAGGAGACGAAAAAGACCGTGGCCGTCTTCTCCCTGGAGATGAGCCGGGAGCAGCTGCTCATCCGCCTGATGGCCTCGGAGGGGCTCATTGAGCTCAATACCCTGGCCACCGGGCGGCTCAGCAGCACCGACTGGGGCAAGCTCACCCAGGCCGCCCGCATCCTGCGGCAGACGGACATCCGCATCGACGACAACCCCATGCTCACCGCCGCGGATATGAACGCCAAGTGCCGCCGGCTGGACAACCTGGGCCTGGTGGTCATCGACTATCTGCAGCTGATGAGCTCCTCCGGCGGCAAGAGCTACGCCGGGGAAAACCGGCAGCAGGCGGTCAGCGACATCTCCCGGATGCTGAAGATCATGGCCAAGGAGCTCAACGTGCCCGTGGTCTGCCTCAGCCAGCTCAGCCGCGCCAATGAGAAGCGGGACAACAAGCGGCCCATGCTCTCGGACCTGCGGGACTCCGGCGCTATTGAGCAGGACGCGGATATCGTGATCTTCCTCTACCGGGAGGATTATTACAATGAGGATACAGAAAACCGAAATATAGCGGAATGTATTATTGCCAAGAACCGCCACGGGGAGACCGGCAAGGTGCCCCTGCGCTGGACCCCGGAATATACCACCTTCAGCACTGTGGAGATGCGCTTCGATGACGAGTGAGCTTGCGCGGCGGGCCGGGGCCTACTGCCGGCAGTGGGACATGCTCCCGGCGGAGGGGACGGTGCTGTGCGCCGTCTCCGGCGGGCGGGACTCCATGGCCCTGCTCCATATCCTCCTCCGCCTGACGGCGGGGACGGGGGTGACGCTGGCCGCCGCCCACTTCAACCACCGGCTGCGGCCTGCGGCGGACCGGGACGAGCAATTCGTCCGGGACTGGTGCGCCGGCCACGGCGTGCCCTTTGTGGCCGGAAGCGGGGACGTGCGCGCCCACGCCGCCGGGAGAGGGGTGGAGGACGCCGCCCGGCAGCTGCGGTACGCCTTTCTGGAGGAGACCGCGGACCGGCTGGGGGCGGAGCGCATCGCCACCGCCCACCACCGGGACGACAACGCGGAGACCGTCCTGCTCCACCTGCTGCGGGGCTCCGGCCTGCGGGGGCTGTGCGGCATTGCGCCGGTGCGGGGCAGGATCGTCCGCCCCCTGCTGGAGATCAGCCGGGGGGAGATCGACGATTATGTGGCGGAAAACCACATCGCCTATGTGGAGGACGAGACCAACGGCGACGCCGCCTATACCCGCAACCGCCTGCGGCTGGAGGCGCTGCCCCTGCTGGAGGCGCTCTCCCCCGGCTGCACCGGGCGCATCGCTGCGGCGGGCGGCCTGCTGCGGGAGGAGGAGGAGCATCTGCAGCGGGAGGCCGACGCCCTCCTGCCCCCCGGAGACGGGCGGGAGATGGTCCTGCCGGCGTTAACGCTCAGCGGCCAGGACCCGGCCATGCGCCGCCGTCTGGTGCGGACCATGGGGCAGCGGCTGGGCGTGACCCTGACCCGGCGGCAGGTGGAGGCGGTGCTGGGGCTGGGCAGCGGCGGCATGGTCTGCCTGCCGGGGAACCTCTGCGCGGTCCGTCAGGCCCACCGGCTGACTGTGCGGAAAACAGAGCCCCTCCCGCCGCCCCTGCTTCTGGCGTTTGGCCGGCAGCGCTGGGGGCCCTGGCAGGTGACGCTGCGGCGAACGCCGTCGCCGGAGACCTGGGGGCCGGATACCCTGGCCCTGGATGCGTCCGCCGGAGCGCTGACGGTGGGGGCCTGGGACGGGACGGGCCGGCTGGCGGTGGAAAACGGGAGCCGGACGCTGAAGCGGCTCTTCCAGGACCGGGGCATCCCGGCGGAACGGCGGGGGGAGCGCCCTGTCCTGTACGCAGGCGGGCGTCCCGTGGCCGCGCTGGGCGTCGCCGTGGATGGGGACCTGACCCCCAGAGCGGGCCGGCCCTGCCTGGCGGTCACATTTACACCAGTTGAAGAAAAGATAAAGGAGTGAGCGTATGGAACATATGGATCAGGACATCTTAAAGGTGCTGTACAGCGAGCAGGAGATCGCCCGGCGCATCAAGGAGATGGGCGCGCAGATGTTTGAGGACCTGCAGGACAAGGAGCCGCTGTTCGTCAGCGTGCTGCGGGGGGCCTTCATCTTTATGGCGGACATCGTCCGGGCCTGCCAGGTGCGCTGCGACGTGGAGTTTATCGCCGTATCCTCCTATGGCAACTCCACCAGCAGCTCCGGCGTGGTGCAGATCACC
The DNA here is from genome assembly GCA_910578505.1 of uncultured Oscillospiraceae bacterium. Lineage (GTDB taxonomy): Bacteria > Bacillota > Clostridia > Oscillospirales > Oscillospiraceae > Pelethomonas. The sequence continues at coordinate 4,049 of CAJTPV010000040.1, forward strand.
CACGATATCCAGCAGGATATTTCCGGCCGCCATCTGGTGGTCATCGAGGATATCCTGGACTCCGGCAACACTTTGTACTTCCTCAAGCAGTATTTTATGACAAAAGGGGCGGCGTCCGTGTCCATCTGCACGCTGCTGGACAAGCCCAGCCGCCGGACCAAGCTGATTACCCCCGATTATACCGGGTTCGTCGTGCCGGATGAATTCGTGGTGGGCTACGGGCTGGACTACGGCCAGAAGTACCGGAACCTGCCGTATATCGGCGTGCTGAAGCCGGAAGTGTATACAAAGTGATTGTCTGAGTTACTTATAACGTTTCTGTGGCAGCAAGTCAACAACATCTTCTTGACTTGGAAAATTTTTATGGTATGCTGTCTGCGAGGTGGTCAAATGGAGCTAAAGGACAGGATTCGGCGCATTCTTCATGAGCAGCATATAAAACAGAAGGACTTTGCGGGCGACATCAAGGTCACGGAAAGTTATGTATCGAACCTGCTGAATGGCAAGCGCCGCAGCATTTCTGAAGCGCTTGCCCTGCTGATTGAACAAGTATATGGATACTCTGCCCAATGGGTGCTGACTGGGGAGGGGGATTGTTACGCGGTAAATCTTGCCGCTGCCAATTCCACTCCCGCCAAAAAACGGCTGATTGCCGAGATCGAAGAGCTGTCTGCGCCTGAGGTTGCGGCTGTTCAAGTGTTTGTTGATTCCCTGGATGGGTATAAAAAAGCCTTTGACCTATCTGAGTAGAAACCAAATAAAAGGAGTGGAGTCCCTTGACAAAAAAAGGAAGAACCCCCGGATTCGGGCTGTACTTTATGGCCATCATCCTGCTGCTGGCCGCGTATTACATCTTTTATGGAACGATGGGGACGACCTCCGTTACCTATGCCCAGGTGCAGGAGCTGTTCCGGGGGGAGCAGGTGAAGAGCTTCTATGTGAAGGACGGCGACAGCCTGTACCTGAACCTGGTCAGCGGCGACACGGTGCGCAACGAGCTGGAGAGCACCGACGCTTTCCGGGAGGACCTGGGCGGGCTGATCCGGGAACAGAAGGCCAGCGGCGTCCTGGTGGACTACGACTACGCCCCCACCTACTCCCCGCCCTGGTGGAGTGAGATCCTGCTGTATATGCTGCTCATCGGCGGCATCTTCCTGTTCTGGCAGTATATGATGACCAAGGGGCAGGGGGGCGGCATGGACCAGGGCCGCCGCTTTGGCCGGGCCAGAATCCGCTTTGGCTCGGACAGCAAGGAGAAGCGGGGCTTCGCCGACGTGGCCGGGGCGGAGGAGGAGAAGGCGGAGCTGCAGGAGATCGTCAGCTTCCTCCAGGAGCCGAAAAAGTATCTGGATTTGGGGGCCCGTATCCCCAAGGGCGTGCTGCTGGTGGGCCCTCCGGGCACCGGCAAGACGCTGCTGGCCAAGGCCGTGGCCGGTGAGGCCGGGGTGCAGTTCCTGTCCATCTCCGGCTCCGACTTTGTGGAGCTGTACGTGGGCGTGGGCGCCAGCCGGGTGCGGGACCTCTTTGACGAGGCGAAAAAGGTGGCCCCGTCGGTGGTGTTCATCGACGAGATCGACGCCGTGGGCCGCCAGAGAGGCGCGGGCCTGGGCGGCGGACACGACGAGCGGGAGCAGACGCTGAACCAGCTGCTGGTGGAGATGGACGGCTTCTCCAACAACGAGGGCGTGGTGGTCCTGGCGGCCACCAACCGGGCGGATATCCTGGACCCGGCGCTGCTGCGTCCGGGGCGGTTCGACCGGCAGGTGTATGTGGGCCGTCCGGACAGCAGGGGCCGGGAGGAGATCCTGGCCGTCCACACCCGGAACAAGCCCCTGGCGGAGGACGTGGACCTGCATGTGCTGGCCCAGGGGACGTCCGGCTTTACGGGGGCCGATCTGGAGAACCTGGTCAACGAGGGCGCGCTGCTGGCCGCCCGCCAGGACCACAAGTTCATCTCCATGGAGAATCTGCAGGACGCGGTCATCAAGGTCATCGCCGGGCCGGAAAAGCGCAGCCGGGTGGTGCCGGAGCACGAGCGGCGGCTCACCGCCTTTCACGAGGCCGGCCACGCGGTGATGCACCACTGCCTGGAGAGCGTGGACCCGGTCCATCAGGTGACCATCGTGCCCAGGGGGCAGGCCGGGGGCATGACCATTGCCCTGCCCTCCGACGACCGGGGGTACTACTCCAAGCGGTATATGGAGGAGGAGATCGCCGCCCTGCTGGGGGGCCGGGTGGCGGAGGCGCTGTTCCTCAGCGATATCTCCACCGGCGCGTCCAACGACATCCAGCGGGCCAGCGGTATGGCCCGGAAGATGGTCATGACCTACGGCATGAGTGAAAAGCTGGGGCCGGTGAGCTTCGATTCCGGCCACGACGAGGTGTTCATTGGCCGCAGTATGGCCCAGGCCAAGGCCTATTCGGAGGAGGTGGCCGCCCGGATCGACGGGGAGGTCAAGGCCATTATCGACGCGGCCTACCACCGCTGCGAGGCGGTGCTGGAGCGGCACCGGGAGAAGCTGGAGTCCGTGGCGGCGTATCTGCTGGAGCACGAGACCATGTCCGGAGAGGACTTCGCGGCGGTGATGGGCTTCCCGAAGGCCGTGCCTGGGGAGGAGACTCCGTCTATTGGATAAAAAATATGCCGCCCGGCAGCGGGCGGCATATTTCGTGAAACAACAGCGCGGTCATGGCTGCTGCGCTATGTAGTGTTCCTCCGCCTCCCTGAGGGCGGTGATGAGCAAATCTCCCGCTTTCCTGACAACAGGGTCGCCGGGGGCGTACCGCTCCAAAATGGAGAGCGCCCTGTCAACCTGGCCGACTAACATAGCGTATTCCTTTTGATAGTTCATAGACGTTTCCTCCATAAATCAGCCCATTTTTTCGGGGCAGGCATGTAGTGAGGGAGTGGCAGAGCGAGGGGCACGGCGGCTCCGGCCCCGCTGGAAGCAAGAAATTTTGGCAATATCTGGGGAAAGCCAGCAGTGTCTGTCGCTCTCTGTCGCATAGTATAGCGGACAGGCCCTTCAGATTTTGTCGAAAGCGGTCGAGGGGAAAAGATTTTTTTCGCAAAACCACAATGTAGGGGATACAGCCCCCCTCCAGGGTATACAAGATGTTGTGTTTTTCCCTGAATTTGCCAAATGCGGAATATGGTAAATTTTGGTTTATCCATGCCTGCTTTGGCCGAAAAAGCGACGATTTTGCCGCAAAAAAGTAGGACAATATTCTGTTTTGCTGAAAGGATAGTAATGCCAAATCGGGCCGCTTTGATGATAAAACGGGCCTATGTAAGCACCCACTGCACCAGCAGCAGCAGGACCAGTCCCGGCACGCCCAGGATGCCCACGACGAGGGCGTTGAAGACGTTCACCCCCAGGCTGATGCCGGTGACCGGGGAGGTAGCGTTGAGCAGCAGCAGGGCGGCGAAGCCCAGGAGCATATTGACCGCCGCCTTCGCGGCCAGCCGCAGGGGCGCGGAGAAGGCCCGCGCCGCTATGGCCAGCAGCGCCAGGCCTCCCAGTGCCAGCATCAGAAGAAGCCTTACGTCCATCGTGCCCTCCCTGCCGTCCGAGCCGCCGCCGCGGCGCAGTGGTCCAGCTCCTTGATCTTCCGCACCAGATAGTTCATGCGGGCCTGGAGAGAGCGGATCTCAAAGATGCAGGCCTCTGTCAGCTCCGGGTCGCTGGTGTAGTCGAAGGCGGCGTAGGCGTGGCTGAGCGCGTTCTGGGTGTCCCGCAGGCTTGTCTTTAATTCAAGCAGCGCAGGGGCGTCCGTGCGCCGGGTACGAATGGGGGAAATGCGTTTCATGGAAAATCCCTCCTTTGTTCCCAATCTATGTGAAGTTTGGACAACTATTCCAGTTTTTATTACCAATGAAGAAATTTTTAAAGGAGGGGCTGCCCTTGCAGGAGGTGTATATGCGCGCGGCGCTGGCACTGGCGGAGGAGGCTGCGGGAGCGGGCGAGGTGCCTGTGGGGTGCGTCATCGTGCGCCGCGGCGTGATTGTGGGCCGGGGGCGGAACCGGCGGGAGGAGAAGCGGAGCGCCCTGTCCCACGCGGAGACCGAGGCCATCGCCCAGGCCAATGCGGTTTTGGGCTCCTGGCGGCTGGACGGCTGTGAGCTGTATGTGACGCTGGAGCCGTGCCCCATGTGCGCGGGGGCCATCCTGAACGCGCGGATCTCCCGGGTGTTTTTCGGCGCGCGGGACCGGACTATGGGGGCCTGCGGCGGCGTACTGAACCTGTTTATGGAGGATTTTCCCAACCGGCCCGCGCTGGTGGGGGGCGTTCTGGAAAAGGAGTGCGGGGAGGTTTTGAGCCGGTTTTTCCAAGGGCTGCGGTGAGCATGCGTCCTGATGAGAATGGGGAAAGATAAAAGGTTCTGCAGAGCTTGTGGAAACAAGTCCTGCAGAACCTTTTGCAATTTGCTGTGGGGCGGAATTTGCGAAAAAGCCTGCTTGTTGTAAAATACCAAATTTACAGGAATGTGTACATTCCTGTAAAAGCCCTCTTACTTTGCATTCACTGCAGTTTACCACAAAAATCCAAATTTTTCAAGGTATTGCTAAAGAGTATTTTCAGCAATATCACCCTGCAGGAATGTACACGTTTCAGAAATTGGTATCAGACAAGGAGTGAGGGCTTGAAAAACACAGAGAGCAGCGCGGTGCGGCGCGGGCACCGCACGAAAAAATTGGACCTCACTGGGCAGCGGTTCGGAAAACTCGTCGTGCTGGGGCCGGCAAAAAATATCAGCTCTTGCACGGCCTGGCGCTGCCGGTGCGACTGCGGACGGGAGACTGTGGTAATGACCAAGCGGCTCAGGGATGGACACAGGACGTCCTGCGGCTGCGACAGGGAGCCCCTTGGGGAGACCGCCGCAGTGGGCCTAGCCAGCCTGACCTATGTGGACGGTACCTGTGTGGAGATGATTCGGACCAAGACCGTGCGCCGCAACAATACCAGCGGCGTCCCCGGTGTGGACTGGATGATGAAAAAACAGCGCTGGCGGGCCACCATCTGCTTTAAGGGTACACGGCACTATCTGGGCAGTTACAAAAACTACGAGGACGCGGTGAAGGCCCGGAAAATGGGCGAGGAAAAATATCACAACAGCTTTGTCCGCCAATTTGAGGAGGAGCCGGACAGCGCCGCGCCCGTTTAACGAATGTCGCGCATCCTCTTTTCACGGCGCGGAGAGGATGGGTGGTTCTGGCTGTTTGCGGGAATTGGAAAATATATTGTCGAATTTTCTGGACAACCGGCGGCAATTGGGGTATGATGAGATACGGGAAAAGCTAACTGCAAGGAGCAAAACAAGTATGACACATGGTCTATTGGGCGGCGGATACCCCCTGCGAGAGAAAAATGCCGCCTTCGACAAACCGATCGAGCCCCTCCCGCCGCCGCCGCGGGTGGTGCTTCCGATGCCCCTCCAGGGGGGCGTCCCCTGCCGCCCCGGCGTCAAGGCCGGGGATTACGTCACCGTCGGGCAGAAGATCGCAGAGGGGCTGCCCGCCGTCCACACCCCCATTGCCGGGCGGGTCAGCACCGTATCACCCCAGGTCCAGCCCAGCGGCACGTCCGTGCTGAGCGTAGTGGTGGACAACGATTTCAGCGGCGCCCTCTGCCCCGCCGTGCGGCCGCCGGAAAACCCCGACCGCCTGACAGCGCGGCAGCTCCTCTCCCTCCTGGAGAGCTCCGGCATCACGGAGTGGAACGCCCCCCATCTGCCCATCCACAAAAAGATAGCCGCCGGCATGGGCCGGGCGGATACCGTCATTATCAATGCCTGCGAGAGCGAGCCCTATCTGGCCGCGAACAACCGTCTTGCGCTGGAGTACCCGGAGCAGCTGCTGGGGGGAGCCGGCGTCCTGGCGCGGCTGTACGGCGTGGACCGGGTCCATATCGCGCTGGAGCGGGAGAAGCGGGAGGCGATCCAGGTCCTGCGGGCCAAAATCCAGGAGCTGAGAGCCCCTGCCGTGGTGGACGCCCTGTCCCTCCGCTACCCGCAGAGCGCCGAAAAGCCCCTCTGCCGCGCGCTGACCGGACGGCGGACGCCGCCGGGGGCCTCCGCCGCCGCCATTGGCTGCGCCGTGGTGGACGCCCCCGCTGCCGCCGCCCTGTATGAGGCCGTCTTTCATGGCCGCCCGCTGACCCACCGGATCGTCACCGTGGCCGGCTCCGGCATACAGGCGCCGCGGAACCTGCTCTGCCCGGTGGGCGTCCCCATCCGCTTTCTGCTGGATGCCTGCGGCGGCGTGGACCCGAAGACCTTTAAAATCCTGCTGGGCGGCCCCATGACCGGCCACGCCCAGTACGATATGGACGCGCCGCTGGACAGCAGCGCCGCCGCCGTCCTGGCCTTCTGCGCGGACGAGGAGCGCTCCTCCGCCCACCCCCGCTGCATCCGCTGCGGGCGGTGCGTCAGCGTGTGCCCTGTGGGCCTGCGGCCAGTTGTCCTGTACCGGTACGAGCAGGCGGGCCGGCTGGACAGGCTGCGGCAGGCCGGCCTGGCCGACTGCATTGAGTGCGGCGCGTGTACCTATGTCTGTCCGGGCCGGGCGCCGCTGCTCCAGTCGTTCCGGACCGCCAAGGAGCGGCTTGGAAAGGAGGAAGCATGAACTACAGCAAACTGAACCTGACCGGCTCCTCCGCAACGCACATCCGCACGGCCAGCGGCACGCGGCAGATGATGGCCGCTGTCCTCACCGCCCTGCTGCCGGCGCTGGGCTTCGCCGTGTACAACTTCGGTCCCCGCCCGGCGGTCAACGCGCTGGTATCCATTGCGGGCTGCTGTGTGTGTGAGCTGCTCTTCCGCCTGGCGCGGCGGCAGGATATGACGGTGGGGGACCTGAGCGCCGCCGTGACGGGGCTGCTGCTGGCTCTGTCCTGCCCGGTGACGGTTCCCTATTGGCTGCTGCTGCTGGGGGACTTGATTGCCATTGTCGTTGTCAAGCAGCTGTTCGGCGGCATCGGCAGGAACCTCCTCAACCCCGCCCTGGCTGCCCAGACGCTTCTGGCGCTGCTGTGGCGCGGGGAGATGACCCTGTGGACGGCCCCCCACACCGCCGTCCCCCTCTGGGGCGCTGTGGATGCGGCGGCTATGCCCGCGCCCCTGGAGCTGCTGCGGGCCAACGATTTGGCGGGGCTGCGGGAGCTGTACAGCCTGCCGGAGCTGCTGGTGGGGCTGACCAGCGGCGCGGCGGGGGAGGTCAGCGCGCTGCTGCTGATGGCCGGCGGGCTGTTTCTCATTGGCCGGCGGACCATCTCCTGGCGGATTCCCGCCGCATTTCTGGGCACTGCCGCGATATTGACCTTTGTCTTCGCCTGGGGGAATGACCGCACGGAGTGGATGCTCTGCCAGCTGCTCAGCGGCGGATTGCTGCTGGCGGCGTTCTTTATGGCTGCCGACCCCGTTACGTCGCCCATCAGCCCGGCGGGGCAGCTGCTCTATGGCGCTGGCTGCGGTTTTCTGACGGTACTGCTGCGCTACTATGGACCCCTTGCCGAGGGCGCGGGGTGCGCGGTGCTGCTGATGAATCTGCTGGCAAGGCCGCTGGATGCGTACCTGCTGACCGGGCACATCGATCGGCCGGCGCTGCCGGAGCTGCCCAAAATGGCGGGCAAATCAAAAACCAAACACCTTTGATGCCATCTGGCTGCTGCCCGCTTTATCCAATCAGGCTCTTGACAACTCCGGCGGGCGGTGCTATAGTATGGCAGTAACAGCGATGAAGGAGAAGAAACCGCGAAACGGCGTTGCAGAGAGGGTGCCATTGGGTGTAAGGCGCCTGCGGTCCGCCGCGGCTGTACCACTCCGGAGCAGTCCGGGATAACCGGGACGGGACCCGCCCGTTACAGCGGTCACGAGCGACGGCCCATGCGCCGTAAGCAGGGTGGAACCGTGGAGTTTCCGCGCAATATGCGTACAATAGACTTCACCCCTGAATCCAAGTCAGGGGTGAACTTTTTTTGCCCCGAAATCTGAAAGGAGCTATCACAATGTCCGAAGAAAATCTGTACACCTTTGAAAACGAGACCTACCGCAAGACCTACTGGCACACCTGCTCCCACATCCTGGCCCAGGCCGTCAAGCGCCTGTACCCGGAGGTAAAGCTGGCCATCGGCCCCAGCATCGACAACGGCTTTTACTACGACCTGGACTCCCCCATCGCCTTTACGCCGGAGATCATGGAGAAGATCGAGGGCGAGATGCGGAAAATCTGCAAGGAAAAGCTGAAGCTGGAGCGGTTCGAGCTGCCCCGTGAGGAGGCCATCCGGTACATGGAGGAGAAGGGCGAGCCGTACAAGGTGGAGCTCATCAACGACCTGCCGGAGGACGCGGTCATCAGCTTTTATAAGCAGGGCGAGTTCGTGGACCTGTGCGCCGGCCCCCACGTGGACTCCACCGGACGCATCAAGGGCAACGCCGTGAAGCTGACGGCCTGCAACGCCGCCTACTGGCGGGGCGATTCCAGCCGCCAGACCCTCCAGCGTATCTACGGCGTGGCTTTCCCCAAGAAGGACGAGCTGGATGAGTACCTGGCCCGCATTGAGGAGGCCAAGAAGCGGGACCACCGGAAGCTGGGCAAGGAGCTGGGCCTGTTTATGATGTCTGAGGAGGGCCCCGGATTCCCCTTCTTCCTGCCCAAGGGCATGGTGCTGAAAAACACGCTGCTGGACTACTGGCGGGAGTGCCATAAGCGCTATGGATATGTGGAAATCGCCACCCCCGTCATCCTCAACCAACACCTGTGGCACCAGTCCGGCCACTGGGACCACTACAAGGACAACATGTACACCACGGTCATTGACGGGGAGGACTACGCCGTCAAGCCCATGAACTGCCCCGGCGGGATGCTGGTGTATAAGAACGAGCCCCACTCCTACCGTGACCTGCCCCTGCGGGCGGCGGAGCTGGGTCTGGTCCACCGCCACGAGATGAGCGGTGCGCTCCACGGCCTGTTCCGTGTCCGCTGCTTCACCCAGGACGACGCCCACATCTTTATGACCCCGGACCAGATGAAGGACGAGATCAAAAACGTGGTAAAGCTCTTTGACGAGATTTACTCCACCTTTGGCCTGACCTACCAGATCGAGCTGTCCACCATGCCCGAGGACCACATGGGCGACGAGGAGGTCTGGAAATTCGCGGAGGACACTCTGCAGGCCGCCATCACAGAGATGGGCAAGGACTTTGTCATCAACGCCGGGGACGGCGCGTTCTACGGCCCCAAGCTGGACTTCCATCTCTCCGACAGCCTGGGCCGGACCTGGCAGTGCGGCACCATTCAGCTGGATATGCAGATGCCTGAGCGGTTTGAGCTGGAATACGTGGGCGAGGACGGTGAGAAGCACCGCCCCATTATGATCCACCGTGCCCTGCTGGGTTCCATCGAGCGGTTCATCGGGGTCATCACCGAGCACTTCGCGGGCGCATTCCCCACCTGGCTCAGCCCTGTGCAGGTGAAGATGCTGCCGGTAACGGACCGTGCGGCGGAATATGCCAAGGAGATCGCCCAAAAGCTGGACGCCCAGGGCTTCCGGGTGGAAGTGGATGGCCGGAACGAGAAGATCGGCAAGAAGATCCGGGAGGCCCAGCTGGAGAAGGTCCCCTATATGCTGGTGGTGGGCGACCGGGATATGGAGGCCGGCACGGTGTCCGTCCGCCACCGGGCGGAGGGAGACCTGGGCGCTATGAGCCTGGACGAATTCAGCGAGATGCTGCACAAGGTCGTGGATTCTAAGGAGAAGAAATAAAGACAGCAGGAGCGGGACTTCCCACAGGGAGTCCCGCTCCTTTGCCCGTTGGACAGGGCCAATTATATCACGAAATTGCCGTTGACAAAAATGGGCACTTCCCTCCCGTCCCAGGTCTGGCCTGTGATGGACAAGTCCGCCGTCCCCACCATGAAGTCCACGTGGGTGATGGAGTCGTTGAGGCCGCACTCCTTCAGCTCCTCCTTGGACATCTCCGTGCCGCCTTTGATGCACTCGGAGTACGCCTCGCCAAAGGCCAGGTGGCAGGAGGCGTTCTCATCAAAGAGGGTCTCATAAAAGAGCAGGCGCTGGTTGGAGATCGGGCTGTCGTAGGGCACCAGGGCCACCTCGCCGAAATAGGACGCGCCCTCGTCCACGGAGATGGCGGCCTGCAGGGCCTCCTCCCCCACCTCTGCGTGGACCTCCACGATTTTGCCCCGCTGCACCTTCATCCAAAACTTGTCGATCAGATTCCCCCGGTGGGACAGGGGCATGGATGCGTAGACTACGCCGTCAATGCCCTCCTTGAGGGGGGCGGTGAAGATTTCCTCCGTGGGGATGTTGGGGATGAACGGCACGCCGGCGGCGGATACGCCGTTGCCGCCGGCCCACACATGGTCCTCCGGCAGGCGGATCACCAGGTCGGTCCCTAAACGATTTGTATAATGCAGGCTCTCCAAATCCAGTCCGTTGAGCTTGTCGACCCGCGTTTTCAGCGTGTCCAGATGCTCCCGCCAGCGCTCCACGGCGTCGCCCCGGCCCTGGACCCGGACGGCGGAGAGAATCGCGGACCACAGGCCGGACATGGCCTCCTCCTCGCTCCGGTCCGGAAAGACCTTCCGGGCCCAGGCGGGAACGGGGATGGCGGCAATGCACCAGGGGAAGCCGTTGCACATCTGGAGGCGGCGGAATTCCGCCAGCGCTTTCCCGGCGCTGCGCTGGCTGCGGGTGATGCGGTCCTGGGGCACGCCCTTCAGGTTTTCCGGGTCATCGGCGGCAATGATCAGATGGGCCGTGCCCTCACGGGCGAACCCGTTGCAGAAGTCGGCCCGCCAGCCGGGGTAACTGTCGAACACATCGTCGGCGGCATGCAGGTACTTCATCCGGGCCAGGGGGCCGTCGTTCCAGTCCATGATGACCTCCCGGCAGCCCGCGTCGTAGGCGGCTTGGGCGCACAGACGGGCAAACCAGGCGCACTCCGCCGGGCTGGCGATGACCAGATTCTGGCCCGGCTGGATGTTCACACCTACCTCAACCAGCAGTTTTGCGTATTCTTTGAATTGTTCTTCCATGAGGCATGTCTCCTTCGCATTTTTATCAGTAAATGATTGCCTGCATTTTCCAGGCATATATGTCATTTTGACGTTCCAGTTCTAACAAATATTTCAGTTCATTGATACTTTTGGCATAAAATTCTGTCTTTTCATCCAGCAGCGCCTGCATCGTCCGCGTGGCATAAAGCGCCTCTACTGCCGCATCTGCTGTTACGCCGTTTTTCTCCATATAATCCGTAATCAGTTCGTTGTGCAGCCGCTGCTGCATAAAATACGCGGTATCAGCTGACTGCTCCATGGGTCAAAATACCTCCTTGACGCCGTATATACTCCTCGATCACGTGAACCGCTCCATCCACTCCGAATTCATTAATATCATCTTCGTTTTCAGATATAAATGTTACCAGGGAATACTTTCCCACCAGGATTCCCATTTGTGCCAGGGTTAAATTCCACTTTTTAATAAATCGATGAAATAGTATAAAACACGTTGTCAGTATCTCCTGATTTTCTTTCATAATCCAACTCTACACCTTTCAGCAAAAGATACCTGCCAGATGCCAGATTGCGGCTGAATTCGATTCTCACAAGGGGCTTGACAATTTTATATTGTCCACGTATAATATCTATAGAAAGGGCGCTGCCGGTAAGCGGTTAGCCCCTATGTTTGGTTAAGAAGTAACCGCACAGTTGGGGAACTGGGGGCGGTTACTTCTTTTTGCCCTACCGGTTGATCTCCGGGTTATCCGTGCGGCCCAGCAGGTAATCCACCGAGCAGTCCAGGGCGTCGGCAATTTTGGCGAAGTTCAATGTTAATATGTCCTTACCGCTATGGATATTTGAAATCGTGTTAATACCCAGCGAGGATTCCTTCAAAAGAACTTTAAGTGTTTTTCCCTGTGCTTTGGCTCTTTCCCGTATTCTATTGGCAATATCTTCCGAAGAATAAATATTTGTCATTTTCTTAAAACACCTTCTTGACATCACTTAAATAAGTGATATAATAAGAATATCACTTATTTAAGGGAGTGCTCGCTATGAACGACATTTTCTTTGAACTCTATCAGAGCTGCGAGCTGGAGACCAAAGCCAGCCGCCGCGCCCGGAAAACGTTGGAAGGGCTGCTGCTTGAGGTGGGTGACGCCCTGGGCGCGAAAAAGGCCGGTGAACTGCAGTCCTCTGCCGAAACAATCCGGGAGGAGGAGGGTCTGCGGAGCTTCACCGAGGGGTTCCGCTTCGGCATGGCGGCCATTTCCGAGCAGCTGTAGCGCTCACCGCTTCCGCCACAGCCCTGGGAACAGGAGCAGCAGCAGGGGCATAATCTCCAGCCGCCCCAGCAGCATCTCGAAGCTCAGCACCACCTTACTGACCGTGCTCAGGTCAAAGAAGTTGCACGTGGGTCCCAGCACGTCAAAGGCCGGCCCCACATTGCTGATGCACGTCAGCGCGCCGGTAAAGGCGGCGGTGAACCCCACGTCGTCCCACGCCACCACCAGCGTCCCCAGCAGCAGCAGCAGGATATACGCGAAGAAAAACAAGGAGATCCCCGACAGGGTGGCCTCCTCCACCCGCTCTCCGTCGCTGTCCAGCGTCTTGACGACCCTGGGGTGCAGGATCCGCTGGACCTCCCGCTTCAGATTCTTGCACAGCAGCACAAAGCGTATCTGCTTGATGCCGCCCGCCGTGGACCCGGCGCAGCCCCCGGCGAACATCACCAGGATCAAGACCGCCTGGGAGAACGTGGGCCAGAGGACATAGTCTTTGGTCATGTACCCGGTGGTCGTCATCAGCGTCACCACCTGGAACACGCTGTCCGTGACGGTCTGGAAGCTGGCCGCGATCCCCGCGTGTACGATCAGGTTCATGGCAATCAGCGCGGAGGCGATCACCGTCATGAGGGTATAGGAGCGCAGCTCCTCGCTCTGGAACACGGCCTGATAGTCCCGCCGCAGGGCGTAGAAGAGCAGGGCGAAGTTGATGCCGGACAGGAACATGAAGATGATGATAATCCACTCGATGACAATGCTCCCATAGGCGGCGATGCTGGCGTTCTTCACCGAAAAGCCGCCGGTGGAAATCGTCGTGAACGCATGGATCACAGAGTCGAACCAGGGCATCCCCGCCAGGCGCAGGCACAGCGTCTCCCCCACCGTCAGGCCGATATAGATGCTGTAGAGGATCTTGGCCGTGTCGCCCACCCGTGGGGTGAGCTTGGACTTGATGGGGCCGGGGGACTCCGCCCGCATCAGGTACACGCTGCCCTCCCCCAGCTTGGGGATCAGGGCCAGGGCCAGCACCAGGACCCCCATGCCGCCCATCCACTGGGTCTGGGCCCGCCAGAAGAGGATGGCGTCCGGCTGGCCCTCGATGAAGGTGAAGACGGTGGCCCCGGTGGTGGTGAAGCCGGACACGGTCTCAAAAAAGGCGTCCGCGTAATGGGGCAGCACATCGCTGAACACATAGGGCAGAGCCCCGAACATGGACAGCACAATCCAGCACAGGGCCACGGCGGCAAAGCCGTCCCGTGCCTGCATCTTGTTGTTTTTCACCGGCAGCATCACAAGGCCCTGCCCCACGGCCAGCGTAATGCCCGCGCTCAGCAGCATGGCGGAGCCCGCCTCCCCCAGGGCCACGCCGATGACGGCGGCGGGGAGCATCAGCACAGCCTCCACCCGCAGTATCAGGCCCAGTATGTGTAAAACCAGTCTATAATTCATTCCCAATCACCTTTATTGCAGAATCTCATCCAGATCCTGCAAAAACAGACTCTTTGCCATCACGATCACCTTGTCCCCGGCGTGGATGCTGGTGGAGCCGTCGGGGATGATGGTCTTCCCCTCCCTGGCAATGGCGGCCACCAGCATGCCCGGCTTCAGCCGCAGGTCCTTCAGGGGCGTATCCAGGAATTTGGTGGTGGCGGTGGCGGTGAACTCCACGGCCTCGATGGCCCCGCCCAGCAGCTTGTACAGGTTCTCCACCGCGCTGCCCTGGCTGCGGGCCATGGCCCGGACGTAGGCGGAGATCTGGTTGGCGGTGATGTCCTTGGGGCTGATGACGCTGTCCACGCCGAACTCCCGGATCATCTCGATATAGTTGGGCCGGGTCATCTTGGCGATGACCTTTTTCACGCCGTGGCGCTGGGCGTTCATGGCCATCAGCAGGTTCTCCTCGTCCCGGTTGGTCAGGGCGATGAAGGCATCCGTATCCAGCAGGTTCTCCTCGTCGATGATCTGGCTGTTGGTGCCGTCCCCCTCGATAATCATGGCCTTGGGCAGCTTTTCCGCCAGGGCCAGACACTTCTGGGTGTTCTGCTCCACAATCCGCACCTTGATGCCCACCTTTTCCACCGCCCACGTCAGATACGTGGCGATGCGGCTGCCGCCCAGAACGGTGATCTGCCGCAGCCGCCCGGAGTCCCGGCCCAGGTTGTGGAAAAACCGCACGATCTCCTGCTGTGAGCCGATGACGTAGGCCTTGTCGCCCACCTGGGGCACAAAGCGGCCGTTGGGCACGAAGACCTCGTCCCCCCGGATGGCCGCGCACATCAGCACGCCCCGGTTGTTGGGGTTGCGCTTGTTGTACTCAAAGAGGCTCATGCCCGCCAGGCCGTCGCTCTCCAGGACGGGAAAGCCGATCATCTCCACCAGCCCCCGTGCGAAGGTCTCCACGCTGAAGGCGGAGGGAACCCGCAGCAGCCGGCTGATCTCCTGGGCGGCGGCGTATTCCGGGTTGATGATCATGTTCAGCCCGATCTCCCGCTTGAGCAGGTTGGCCTCCCGGAAGTACTCCGGGGACCGGATGCGGGCCACGGTGTGCCTGGCCCCCAGCTTTTTGGCGATGAGGCAGCAGACGATATTCAGCTCGTCGGAGCCGGTGACGGCGATGACCAGGTCCGCCTCCCGGACGCCGGCGGAGCGCAGGATCTGGATGGAGGCGCCGCTGCCGTCCAGGCACAGGATATCCAGGGTGCTGTCGGCGGTGCGCAGGGCCTCGGCGTTGTGGTCGATGAGCACCAGGTCGTGGTCCTCGCCGCTGAGCTGCTTGGCCAGGGTGAAGCCCACCTTGCCGTTGCCGATGATGATGATTTTCATTTCGTTTTCTCCTTGCCGGCGGGGGGCTGCGCCCCCTTCGGCCCTGTTTGTTTGGCGGCTCTGGCCGCCTTTGCTTTGTCCTCCAGGCCCATGGCCAGCAGGGTGTCGTTGACCTCCGCCCCCAGTATCAGGGCCACGGCGGACAGGTTCAGCCACACCAGCAGCACGATCACCGTGCCCAGCGCGCCGTAGAGGATGGAGTACCGGGCAAAATTTTCCACATAGTAGGAGTACACGGCGGACACCACCATCCACCCGGCCAGGGCCGCGCACACGCCGGGCACGATCTGCCGGGCGGACTGCCGCTTATCCTGGGCGGCGGCGTAGAGGATGCCCACGGCGGCGAACATGAACACGCCCAGCACCAGAAAGCGCCAGTCGATCCAGCTGCGGATAAAGGCGTCCGGCAGCACGATGACCCGCTCCGCCATATGCAGCGCCCACTCGCCCACCGTGGCCATCAGCAGCGTCACCGCCACGCTCAGCAGCAGGAACACCGTGTACAGCAGCACCCGGCAGGTATAGGCGAACTGGTTTTTCGGCGCGGGCAGGTGGTAGGCCCGGCGGACGGCGTGCATCAGGCAGGCGGCGGCCCGCATGGGAAAGTAGATGGTGAAAAAGAGGCCGAACCAGAGCATGGGGGTGGTGGAGGTGGCGGAGACGTAGTTGAGGTAGGTCTCCACCATGTCCACGACCCCCGGCGGCAGCAGCGGAGAGAGGGCCTCCGTGATGCTGGAGATATCCAGGTCCAGCATACCCAACAGGCTGCTGACGAAGATCATGAAGGGGAATATGGTAAAGAGCAGGTAATAGGCCAGGGCCGCGCCCTGGCGGCCGATGTCGTGGGCAAAATACCGCCGCACCATATGGGTGATGAACCGTCCCGGACGGCTGTTTGTGACAGGCTGGATCCAAACCGGCATAGGCGCTGGCCTCCTTTGGCGCGGGGTCTCAAATCCCATTGACAACGTGGACAGGCTGTCCGGCGGCAAAGGAGCGCAGGTTTTCCACCGCGATATCCAGCAGCCGCTGCCGGGTCTCCAGGGCGGCCCAGCTGATATGGGGCGTAATGATGCAGTTTTTGGCGGAAAGCAGGGGGCTGTCCGCCGGAATGGGCTCCGCCTCCGCCACATCCACCCCCAGGGCGGCCAGCTTTCCGGCGGCCAGGGCGTCCGCCACATCCTGCTCCGCAAGCAGCTGGCCCCGGCTGTTGTTGATGAGGATGGCGCCGTCCTTCATCAGCCGGAGGGTGTCCCGGTTGATGAGCCGCTCCGTCTGGGGCGTCATGGGGCAGTGGAGGCTGACCACGTCGCTGCGGCGCAGCAGCTCCTCCAGGGGCGTCCAGGGCGCGCCCTCCGTCCAGGGGTGGGGACCGCAGGCGATGACGTCCATCCCCAGGGCGGCGGCAATGCGGCCCACCGCCCGGCCAATGCGGCCATAGCCCACAATGCCCATGGTCTTCCCGGCCAGCTCCACCAGAGGATAGTTCCAGAAGCAGTAGTCGGGGCAGCGGGACCACTGCCCGGCGTGGACGGCCCGGTCGTGCTCCCCGATGTGGTGGCAGATCTCCAGCAGCAGCGCGATGGCGAACTGAGCCACCGCCTCGGTGCCGTAGCCGGGAACGTTGCACACGGGGATGCTCCGTTCAGCGGCGGCCTGGGTGTCCACCACGTTGTAGCCCGTGGCCAGGACGCCGATGTACCGGACGGCGGGGCAGCGGTCCAGGACCTCTCTGGTGATGGGGGTCTTGTTGGTGAGGACGATGTCGCAGTCCCCGATGCGGCCCACGATCTCGTCCGTGTCGTCCAGGGGGGTGCGGTCATAGGCGGTCACCGGGCCCATGGCCTCGAAGCCCGCCCAGCTCAGGTCGCCGGGGTTCAGACACCAGCCGTCCAGAATGACAATCTTCATACTCTCTCCTCCCTTGCGCTCCTCTCCGGGTCACGCGGTTACAGTGCCCAATATATACCACATTCCCCGTGGTTTGTCAAATGGCACGGCGGCGCCCCGCCTGGGAACCGGGATGCGGGGGACCGGGACGCGGATTTACAAACTGTTCACAGAAAATTAGCACTCTTGCCACAAGAGTGCTAATTTTCCTCTTTACATTTCGGCCCCACGGGTGTATCATGTCCAACGAAAAGAAAAAACATGCCGGGCACAGCCCAGAGGAGGCACACCTATGAACTTTGACAAATACACCCAAAACGCCCAGGCGGCGGTGGCGGACTGCCAGAACATCGCCATTGAGAACGGCCAGCAGCAGCTGGACGGCGAGCACCTGCACCTGGCGCTGCTGCGCCAGCAGGAGGGCCTGGTGCCCCGCCTGCTGACCTATATGGGGCTGGACGTGGACACCCTGGCCCGCCAGGTCCAGGGGGAGATCGACCGCCTGCCCAAGGTATCCGGCAGCGGCTCAGACCAGCTCTACGCCAGCCGCCGGTTTTCCCAGCTGCTGCTGGAAGCGGAGAAGAACGCCCAGCAGTTCAAGGACGAGTATGTATCCGTGGAGCATCTGTATCTGGCCCTGATGGACGAGAGCGGCACGCCCAGCGCGAAAATTTTCCGGCAGTACGGCATTGACCGGGAGAAGGTCCTGCAGGCCCTGACCAAGGTCCGGGGCAGCCAGCGGGTCACCAGCCAGAACCCGGAGGAGAATTACGAGGCCCTGACCAAGTATGGCCGGGACCTGGTGGACATGGCCCGGCAGGGCAAGCTGGACCCGGTCATCGGTCGGGACAGCGAGATCCGCCACACCATCCAGATCCTCAGCCGCAAGACGAAGAACAACCCTGTCCTCATCGGCGAGCCCGGCGTGGGCAAGACCGCCGTGGTGGAGGGGCTGGCCCAGCGCATCCTCAACGGCGACGTGCCCGAGGGGCTGAAGGATAAGACCATCTTCGCCCTGGACATGGGGGCCCTGATCGCCGGGGCCAAGTACCGGGGCGAATTTGAGGAGCGGCTGAAGGCGGTGCTGGGGGAGATCCAGAAGAGCGAGGGCCGCATCCTGCTGTTCATCGACGAGCTGCACACCATCGTGGGCGCGGGCCGCACGGAGGGCAGCATGGACGCCGGGAACCTGCTCAAGCCCATGCTGGCCAGGGGGGAGCTGCACTGCATCGGCGCTACCACCCTGGACGAGTACCGCAAGTATATCGAGAAGGACGCCGCCCTGGAGCGCCGCTTCCAGAAGGTCCTCATCGACCAGCCCACGGTGGAGGACACCATCTCCATCCTGCGGGGGCTGAAGGAGCGCTTTGACATCCACCACGGCGTGCGCATCACCGACGGCGCGCTGATCGCCTGCGCCACCCTGTCCGACCGCTATATCACCGACCGGTTCCTGCCGGACAAGGCCATCGATTTGATGGACGAGGCGGCCAGCAAGGTCCGCATGGAGATCGACAGCCTGCCCGCCGAGCTGGACACCATCAGCCGGAAGATCCTGCAGCTGGAGATTGAAAAGCAGGCCCTGGGCAAGGAGGAGGACGCGGGGTCCAAAAACCGGCTGGCCCACATTGAGAGCGAGCTGGCGGAGCTGAAGACGAAAAACGACGCCATGCGGGCCCAGTGGGAGACGGAAAAGCAGTCCATCGCCGGCATCAAGCGCCTCAAGCAGCAGATCGAGGACACCCGCCATCAGATGGAGGAGGCGGAGCGGAGCTACGACCTGGAGAAAATGGCCCAGCTGAAGTTCGGCCAGCTGCCCGCCCTGGAAAAGCAGCTGGAGGAGGAGCGGCAGCGGGTGGACCAGGGCCGGGACCGGCAGCTGCTGCGGGAGGAGGTCACCGAGACGGAGATCGCCGAGGTGGTCAGCAAGTGGACCGGCATCCCGGTCAGCAAGCTGGTGGAGTCGGAGAAGGCCAAGCTGCTGCGCCTGCCGGAGATCCTGCACCGGCGGGTGGTGGGCCAGGACGAGGCGGTGACCGCCGTCAGCGAGGCCATTCTCCGGGGCCGGGCGGGTCTGAAGGATGAGAACCGGCCCATCGGCTCCTTCATCTTCCTGGGCCCCACCGGCGTGGGCAAGACGGAGCTGGCCAAGACCCTGGCCCAGGCCCTCTTTGACGACGAGCGGAACATGATCCGCATCGACATGTCGGAGTATATGGAGAAGCACGCCGTGTCCCGTCTGGTGGGCGCGCCTCCGGGCTACGTGGGCTACGACGAGGGCGGCCAGCTGACGGAGGCGGTCCGCCGCAAGCCCTACAGCGTGGTGCTCTTCGACGAGATCGAGAAGGCCCACCCGGACGTGTTCAACATCCTGCTCCAGCTGCTGGACGACGGGCGGCTGACCGACAACCAGGGCCGCACAGTGGACTTCAAAAACACCATTATCATCATGACCAGCAACATCGGCAGCGCCTATCTGACGGAGAGCATCCGGCAGGACGGCAGCATCGACCCGGCGGTGAAGGACCAGGTGCGCTGCGAGCTGGGCAAATACTTCCGGCCTGAGTTCATCAACCGGGTGGACGACATCGTGGTCTTCTCCCCGCTGACCGAGGACCAGGTGGCCAGCATTGTGGACATTGCCATGGAGGCCATTATCCGGCGGCTGGCGGACCGGGACATTGCCCTGGAGCTGACGGACGAGGCCCGGCGGTTCATCGCCCACGCGGGCTACGACGCCTCCTACGGCGCGCGGCCTGTGAAGCGGTATCTGCAGAAGTATGTGGAGACCGAGCTGGCGGCGATGCTCATCCGGGGGGAGGTGTCCGACGGGCAGCGCGTGACAATCGGCTGCGGCGGGGACAAATTGACCTTCCGCGTCAGCGAGCCCGTCCAGGCCATGGGTATATAACAAAAAGCGGCGGCCGGTTCCCGGAAAGGGGGG
>CAJTPV010000041.1 GCA_910578505.1 uncultured Oscillospiraceae bacterium
CTTTGTGTGACAACAAAATCATAGTCGTTTCTCCTTTCCTGCCAAGGGCTTGTTCTGTTTTTTCTACCCACTCTTTCTACAGATGAGCCGTAAATCAAGTCTTTTTTGAGATAATCAACCATTTTAACAAAATAGTTTCTATCATCGAAGGCGCTCGTAGCCGCGCCCTGAAAGCGGTTAACGCAGAATTGATCCAAATGTATTGGGATGTTGGCGAATATCTATCCAGACTCTGCGCCAATGCAGCGTTTGGTGATAAAGTAATTGATGAGGTGGCATCCTATATTGCCAGCAACGGCACAGCGGTAAAGGGGTTCAACCGCCGCGGATTGTACCGAATGAAGCAATTCTATGAAACCTACCGGGATGACGAATTTGTGACACCGCTGGTGACACAAATCAGCTGGACAAATCACCTGCTGATCATGTCCGGTTCAAAATCAACAGAAGAACGCCATTTTTATATGCAGCTGTGTGCAGATGAGCACTATTCAAAGCGCGAACTGGCCCGTCAGATGGACAGTGCGTACTATGAACGGTATATGCTTTCATCAAAGAAGCCGCTTCCAGATATAGTTCCCCAAAATGTAAGGGGCGGCATCTTGGATACCTATGTTCTGGAGTTTCTTGATTTGCCGGCACAATACTCGGAGCAGACTTTCAAAAAAGCAATCATTGCAAACCTCAAAAAATTCATCCTCGAATTCGGAAAGGATTTTTCATTGATTGGCGAGGAATATCGTGTACAAGTTGGCGGTTCAGATTTTTACATCGACCTCCTCTTTTACAATCGAGCGCTGTCCTGTCTTGTGCCGGTTGAATTAAAGATTGGGAAGTTTAAGCCGGAGCATGTTGGACAGATTAATTTCTATCTGGAAGCCCTTGACCGTGATGTGAAAAAGCCACACGAGAATCCGAGCGTCGGGTTGGTTCTCTGTGCCAGCAAAGATGATGCGGTAGTTGAGTATGCCCTGAGCCGCAGTATATCTCCGACGATGGTTTCTGATTACACACTTTATCTTCCGGATAAAAAAATTCTCCAAGACAAATTGCGCGAGTTAGCTGACATCGCCATGGAGCAAGATGGTACGGGCAGGAGCAAATAGGTTTTCGCCAATATGATTGCGAATACCGCCGGGGAGATAGTCTGGACGATAAAAATAATCATACCGAAGCGCAAAAAACGCTGAAATCTATTTTCACTGAGAAGTTTCAGGCGGCATATAGTTTTCTCCAATGCCAGGAAAACCGCTGATTCCTTAGTGAATCGGCGGTTTTTCGCTGCTTTTGGGCGCGACAAAACCACCCGCGTTTTCGCTTGGGGGTTATCAGGGGTTTACGATACTCAGGATATGGTCTACCTGCGGGATGGTATTGAAATCACACAGGATATCATGCCATAACAGAGAAAACAGCGCAACATAAAGCAAAAAATATCAGAGCAAAGTAAAGCAGCGGCTCAGGGCGGAGGGCAGTGAAACCGTGACAAATTGTCACGGTTTGAAGATGACCGCCGCAGATGGGAAACGGCGTCTCACAGATGTTGCAGATACGGAACAGCTTCTCCGCATCATCCAGTCCGTCCCTTCTCCTAAAGCGGAGCCCTTTAAGGCATAGCTGGCCCAAGTAGGGCGGGAACGTATAGAGGAAACCATAGACCCGGAACTTACGATTGAGCGCGCCTTGGTCACGTATCTGAAAAAAGGATACACAAGAGAGTGGATCAATCAGCGCCTGCAGGCAATCCAGGTCCGTAAAGAGTTAACGGATGAGTGGAATGCCCGTGGGGTACAGCAGGGAATTGAGTATGTGATCCTGACGGATGAAATTTCTCGTGCATGGTCTGGAATGACGACTCGGCAGTACAATAAGGGTTTGACAAAAGAAAATCTCCGGTATAATATGACGACGTTGGAGCTCGTTCTAAATATGCTGGCAGAAGCCACTACAACAGAAATCTCGAAACAACGGGAGCCGGAAACGTTCAAGGAAAACCTGGCAGTTGCCCGTGAGGGTGGCGAAGCAGCAGTTGAGTCCAGAAAAGCAGTTGAGTCCAGAACTGGCGTTCCTGTCATTACAGCACAGAATGCAGTTCAGTTAAATCAGGTGGTCACCAATTTGATTGAGAATGCTGCCGGTGAAAATAGGCTGGACGCTAGAAATGATGATACCGAAGCATAAAAAACGCTGAAATCTATTTTCACTGAGAAGTTTCCAGTGGCATCTATAGTTTTCTCCAATGCCAAAAATCCGAGGAAATCAATTGATTTTCTCGGATTTTTGTAACTTTTTGAGATGATTCCTTTCGGCGCACTTTTGTTGACCCAGATTTTGACCCATACGGGAAAACTACGGGATAGCGCCGGAGAGGAAACTGCTGACCGTATTGGCAGCTTTTGCCTGCATGTCAGTGGTGACGTGAGCATACGTGTCCAAGGTGAAACCTGCGGAGTAGTGTCCCAACATGGCAGATAGGGTCTTGATGTCCACGCCGTTTTGCAGTGCCATCACAGAAAACGTGTGTCGCAGACTATGGAACGGGATCTTTTCCAGCCCCGCCCGCTTCAATACCCGCTGAAGCATGTGCAGGACGCTGTCCGGGGAGATCGGGTCTCCCGTCGGGGACGGGAAGACGTATTCAGAGGTGGATTGCTGCTTCATCTGACGGAGGAGTTCTATCGTATCCGTTCCTATTGCGATATTGCGGTAGGAATTTTTCGTTTTCAGGGGTGCTTCCACCACTGCTCCATTCTGGCGCAGGATTTGCCGTTGGACACAGATGATTCCTTTTTTCAGGTCAATATCGCTCCATTTGAGTCCCAACAGTTCACCTCGGCGCAGTCCGGTGGACAGGTCGATGTAGTACAACTCGAATACGCCGCTGCGCTTTGCTTCCTCGAAGAATGTCGCAAGGCAGTCCAGAGGAAGAATTTTCATCTCCTTCTTCTCCAACTTTGGGAGAGCACAGCCTTTGGTGGGATTCGTGGCAATAATCCGCTGCTCCATCGCGCAGTTGCAGGCAGCGGATGCTCAGTTTTGCGTAGTCCTCCAGCCAAGTGTCCAACCACTGGCCTACGGTGTACTGACCTGCCTTGGTGGGATCGAGGGCAGTCCCCTCTCCGATTGCCTTCTTGAGTTTTGCTTTGACCTCTGCCTGGGTCCTGCCCAGAACGTTCTTGTAGATGGCCTTACCGGTGTCTGGATCGCGTCCTGCGGTGTAGCGGCCTTCCCAGCGGCCATCCTTTCGCTTGCGGATGTTTCCTTCTCCGTTCGCTCGTCGTTTCGCCATGTGCGGCACCTCCTTTTGGACTACACCCACTATCACACTCCGGCGGGAATAGCTACCGGGCGGCGGGAGAGTTATCAGAAAATTTTCTATCTGAGCATAGAGCTATTGCCCGACATTTTGCCGAGGTGCTACTCTGCCGAAATCTGCCCACACAAGTCTCACACGGCGCCTTATGTGGTGCTGCGTGTGGGATGCGCTGCCGCCCTGGAAAATGGCACACAGGGCCTCCAGGGGGCGGTCGTATGGCAGTTGCCGCTATAGTCTTCTCTTTGTTTACACTGGTGCAATTTTTGAACTGCGGGGAAACCTCTTTTCATTCCTCTGCAAATGTGGTATACTATGTTTACCATGAAAGGGTGGTGGTGATATGCCGACCTATAGCATTGACGAACTTCGCCGGATTATTACGCCGATCGCACAGGAGCATGGTGTAGAAAGCGTTTCCCTATTTGGCTCGTATTCCAGAGGAACAGCCTCAGCAGACAGCGACGTTGACTTGAAGATCGAAAAAGGCCGGCTTCGTTCTCTTTTCCAACTGGGCGGGTTTCGTCTGGCAGTGGAGGATGCGCTGAAGCTGTCCGTGGATCTTATCACCAGCGAAGCGTCTGATCCTGTATTTCTGGATTCGATTGGGAGAGATGAGGTGTTGCTCTATCGTAACTCGTGACGCAGTGATCTTACAAAAAATTATTATGTACTGTCAGCGGATTGCAGAAAATCTGGAGCGTTTTCACCATGATTTCTCAGCATTTGAAAGCGACCATCTTTTTCAGGACGCCTGTTGTATGTGCGTAGTACAGATTAGTGAACTGGTTTCCCAGCTCTCAGAGAGCATAAAACAGCAAAATGCGGCAGTTCCGTGGCGTGTCATCAAGGACACCCGAAATTTCTATGTCCACTCATATGGCGCCATTGATGTATCTGCGGTGTGGAATACACTGGAACAGGATATTCCTTCTTTGAAATCCGCCTGCGAGGCCATTCTAAACGCCTGACCCATAATTTGACCCAGAATAGGAAAAGCCCCAGTGGAGCCAATGGACGGAAAAGGGCCAGAAAGGATAGGATTCCGGACGCAATCGGGCCGGAAACCACCTGAAATGTCTGCACACTACTTCTGAGAGTAGCTACGGACCAGAAGGCCCGGGGTTCGAATCCCTCGCGGCGTGCCATCGCCCCCGTATTCGTCAAGAATGCGGGGATTTTTCTTTGATTTGCGGCGATTTTGCGCCAAAAAAGTTCCTATTTATTTGGCTGAAAAACGGCTTTACCCCAACAAATACCCCTTATGTGCTGGCGCTGAAAGGGAACCAAGGGACACTGCATGAGGATGTGCGGCTATATCTGAGTGATCCGGAGGTAAGGCAGGCTTTACAGGCATCCGGACAGTATAAACGAACCCTCGAAAAGGCCCGGAGTCAGATAGAAATCAGAGAGTATTACCAGACAGAGGTAATCTCCTGGCTGAACTGTAAAAAGGAGTGGAAAGGGCTGAAAAGTATCGGTATGGAAGAGAAAACCATCCGAAAAGATGGTATGGAAAAGAAGGAATACCGATTTTTTATCAGCAGTTTGAAGGCAGATATCGAATTATTTTCCAGGGCGGTACGTGGTCACTGGAGTGTGGAAAGTATGCACTGGCATCTCGATGTGACCTTCCGGGAGGACGCCAACCAGACCTTGGACCGTCTGGCTGCGCAGAATCTGAATATTATCCGCAAATGGTGCTTGAGCATTCTGAAAGTCTTGGAGTTATTCCGCCCTAATCTATCCATGAAAAAGAAACGCTTTATTATCAGCATGGATCCTCCCCAATTTTTAGTCGTGAACTCAAGAAAAATCCTATTGACAACAGCCGCGGAGTGTGCTATGATAATAAAGCTGACAATTTGTTGCTGTAGAATAATGCGAGCAGGTGGCTTATACGCGGGTGTAGCACAATGGCCAGGGCACCAGCCTTCCAAGCTGGGGATGCGAGTTCGATTCTCGTCACCCGCTCCAGATACGCGCCAGTAGCTCAGTCGGATAGAGCAACTGCCTTCTAAGCAGTAGGCCAGGGGTTCGAATCCCTTCTGGCGTGCCAATTTCGTTCTGGCGGATTGCCATCTTGTTTTGTAAATGTGGTGGGTGTAGCTCAGTTGGTTAGAGCACCGGATTGTGGTTCCGGGTGTCGAGGGTTCGAGTCCCTTTACCCACCCCAAATGGACAAGGGATTGGATTATACTCCAATCCCTTGTCCTCCCACTCAAAACGCCCAATACTGGGGTGTAGCCAAGTGGTAAGGCACGGGACTTTGACTCCCGCATCCGCTGGTTCGAGTCCAGCCATCCCAGCCATTTGACTCGTTAGCTCAGTCGGCAGAGCAACTGCCTTTTAAGCAGTGGGTCCGGGGTTCGAATCCCCGACGGGTCACCAGATAAATCCCTTGAGCCGCAACGGTTCTGGGGATTTTTTCTTTGTTCATCTTGCTCATATTGGCCTGAAAATGGAGCTGAAAAGGCCGGATTTTTCGGGCTGGACAAGTCAAAATACAGGTCAGCTGCCGCGCCCCCCGGAGCCGCAGTCCTCCTACCTTCACGCTGAGCGTATCATAAATCCGTATCGGCTGCCTCTTTTTGAGCCAGCCGCTGCTACTTTTGGGGCGGCTTTTTTTACAGCCCCTTGTGTCTCAGCACCTCACCCACCATTTTTTCCCCACCCCGCGAAAAACCAGTAGCGGAACGAAAGACATTGTGGTAAAATAGTCCTATCAAACCGAATAATATACCATTATTTACCAGGAGGACGACAATATGCGCAAGACAAAGATCATCTGCACCTTGGGCCCGGCGGTGGACAGCGAGGAAATGGTCCGCGCCCTGATCCGGGGCGGCATGAACGCCGCCCGCTTCAACTTCTCCCACGGCGACCACCCCAGCCACCTGGAGCGCCTTAACCGCCTGAAGGCCATCCGGGACTCCATGGGCCGCCCTGTGGCCACGATTCTGGACACCAAAGGCCCGGAAATCCGTATCAAGAGCTTTGAGGGCAAGAGCATCGAGCTGAAGGCCGGCGACCCCTTCACCCTCACCACCGAGGATGTGGTGGGCAACCAGGGCTGGGTCTCCGTCACCTACGACAGACTCCACGAGGAGGTGGGCCCCAGCCAGGAGATCCTTATCGACGATGGCCTGGTGGCTATCCGGGTGGACCGCATCGAGGGGAAGAACATCGTCTGCACCGTGGAAAACGGCGGAACCCTGTCCGCCAACAAGTCCATCAACATCCCCGGCGTCCACATCAGCCTGCCCGCCCTGACAGAGCGGGACGCGGACGACATCCGCTTCGGCGTGGCCAATGACTTTGACTTTATCGCCGCCTCCTTTGTCCGCCGGGCGTCGGATGTGGAGGAAATCCGGAAGGTCCTCCACGAGTGCGGCGGCGACAATGTGAAGATCATCGCCAAGATCGAGAACCAGGAGGGCGTGGACAATGTGGAGAGCATCCTGGCGGCGGCGGACGGCATCATGGTGGCCCGGGGCGACCTGGGCGTGGAGATCCCGGCGGCCAAGGTGCCCGTGCTCCAGAAGCAGATGATCCAGGAGGGCATGAAGGAGGGCAAGGTGGTCATCACTGCCACCCAGATGCTGGACTCCATGATCCGCAATCCCCGCCCCACCAGGGCGGAGGTGTCCGACGTGGCCAACGCCGTGTTCGACGGCACCGGCTGCGTGATGCTCTCCGGCGAGACCGCCAGCGGCAAGTACCCGGTGGAGGCCCTGGAGACCATGGTGGGCATCGTGGAGGAGGCCGAGGCGGCCATCCACTACTGGCACCGCTTTATCCGCACCCAGTTGACCAATACCGCCAATATCAACGACGCCATCACCCACACCTGCTGCCTGACCGCCATGGACCTCAATGCCAAGGCCATTGTCACCGCCACCAACTCCGGCCATACCGCCCGGATGATCTCCCGCTTCCGGCCCGCCTGCCCGGTGGCGGCCCTGACCATGTATGAGAAGGTGCGGCGGCAGATGAGCCTGGACTGGGGCGTGATCCCCCTCCTGACCGGGGAGGTGAACTCCACAGACCGGATCTTCTCCCTGTGCGCGGAGGTGACGCTGAAGGAGGGGCTGGTGCAGAACGGGGACACCGTGGTCATTACCGCCGGCGTGCCCCTGGGCCGCACCGGGTCCACCAATCTGCTGAAAGCCCATGTCATCGATGTGGATGAGTGCCGATAACCTGAATAATTTAATATATTGCAGGGAAAATATACTGCTGACAGTTTCCCGTCTGTCTGCTATACTATAGGACAATGGGTCCCGGGCTCACAGCATAGGGCCCGGGACTTAAATATTGGATGAATATTGAGGTGTACTATGCCCGACAAAGTTGCGGAAATTCTCGCGTACTGCCAGGAACACGGCATCCGGCTGATCGATTTCAAAACCGTCGATCTCCAGGGCCGCTGGCACCACATCACCATCCCCGCCGAGCGCTTCTGCGCGGATACCCTGCTCTACGGCATCGGTTTTGACGGCTCCAACTTCGGCTACGCTTCGGTGGAAAAGAGCGACATGGTCTTTGTCCCCGACCCGGATACCGCCCATCTGGACCCCTTCACCACGCTGCCCACCCTGTCCATGACCGGCGACGTGCTGGTGATCGAGGAGGCGGAGAACCGCCGCTTCGGCCAGTACGCCCGGTCCGTCACCCAGCGGGCGGAGGAGTACATGCGGGAAACCGGCATTGCGGACCAGGCCATTTTCGGCCCGGAATTCGAGTTCTATGTCTTTGACAGCGTCTCCTTTTTCAACCGTCCCAACATGGGCGGCTTCCGGCTGGACACTGCGGAAGCAGACTGGAACACCGGTGCGCCCGACGGCAAGGGCTATCAAATCGCCCGCCACGACGGCTATCACGCCGCCCTGCCCCAGGACATCACCTATGACCTGCGCAACGACGTCTGCCTGAAAATGGACGACTGGGGCGTCAAGGTCAAGTACCACCACCATGAGGTGGGCGGTCCCGGCCAGCTGGAGATCGAGGTGGAGCCGGAGAGCATGACCGAGATGGCCGACAAGACCATGATTACCAAGTACATCATCAAGAACGCCGCCGCCCAGGCCGGGAAGACCGCCACCCTCATGCCCAAGCCCATCCACGGCGAGGCCGGCAATGGCATGCACGTACACATCTGGCTGCGCAAGGACGGCAAGCCCCTGTTCTACGACCCCAACGGATACTCCTGTCTCTCTGACACAGCGCTGTATTTCATCGGCGGGCTGCTCAAACACGCGGCCTCCCTGTGCGCCATCACCAACCCCTCCACCAACTCCTTCAAGCGCCTGGTGCCCGGCTTCGAGGCCCCGGTGACCATCGGCTACGCCACGGCCAACCGCTCCTCCATCATCCGTATCCCGGCCTACGCCAAGACGCCGGACCAGAAGCGCTTTGAGCTGCGCAACCCGGACGCCACCTGCAACCCCTACTACGCCTATGCCGCCATCCTCATGGCCGGCCTGGACGGCATCCGGAATAAGATCGATCCCCACGCCAACGGCTGGGGCCCTTACGATTTCAACCTCTTCAACCTCTCCGACGAGGACAAGAAGCGCATCCAGGGCCTGCCCAAATCCCTGGACGAGGCCCTGGACGCCCTGGAGCAGGACCACGACTACCTGACCGCCGGCGGCGTGTTCCCGGAGGAGCTGATCCAGAATTGGCTGAAGCTGAAGCGGGCGGAGGCGGAGGAGGTCTCCCGCATCCCCACCCCGGCGGAGTTCCAGCGGTATTACACACTGTAATTATTTTTGTCAAATTTCTTCTGCGTATAAAGCGGGACTGTGCGGAACAGCCGGCAGCTGCTCTGCACAGTCCCCCTCTCGTCCATGACACTCCGATGCGTCAGTCTTCCAAGGTGTTTTGCAGGTCCTTCATGATTGCCTCAATGAGCGCCTTGGACTTCTCAGGATCCTGCTCCTCAATCGCCGCCTTCATCCGCGCAATCATCATCCGGAGAAATCCGCAAAACTGCTTATCTGTCTGTCCCATATCGAATCTCCTTTCTGATTTTCTGTCCCCATTATAGCGTGGAAGCTCCGGCGGCGTCAAGCGTTTTGTCCTGCTTTCAGCCGATGAACATCTGCGTCCAGTAGTACCCGCTGGCGTAGAAGCCCACGCCGATCTGGGTATAGGCGCTGCTGAGGATATTGGCCCGGTGTCCGCTGGAGTTCATCCAGGCGTTGACCACGGCCTGGGGGGTCTGCTGGCCGTAGGCGATGTTCTCCCCCGCCGTGCGGTAGCTGATGCCGAAGGTCTGCATCATCTGGAAGGGGGAGCCGTAAGTAGGACTCTCGTGGGCGAAGTACCCCTTTTCCGCCATATCCTGGGACTTGTACCGGGCCACCTGGCACAGGTCCTGGTTGATGGTGAGGGCGGGCAGGCCGTACTGGGCGCGCGCGTCGTTGACCAGGCTGACGACCTCGCGCTCAAAGGCCAGGATGCCGTCCTCCGCGTCCGGCGTCTGGACGGGGGCGTCGGGCTGGTCTGTACCGGGCTGGCTGACGCCGGGTCGATTGCCGCCGGGCTGGCTGGGATTGGGCTTGAGGAGGCCGGACAGGCCGGGGCAGACGGCGCTGAGGTCGATGTTGACCGTCTCGCTGCCGCAGGACCGGTTCTGGAGCGCCTGCTTCAGCAGAGTATTGGCCAGGGCTTTGCCGCGGCAGGCGGCGGAGGCCGGGGCGGTCAGCAGCGAGACGGTGAGCAGCGCGGCGGCAGTAACGGACAAGATTTTTTTCATAGTGTTTTCCTTTCCCTGATAATCCTTTCAATTGAGTAAACAGCTGCCTGAAATGGTCATTCCTGCAAGAACAGCTTCATTGTAACTAATTTGTAACTATTTTGCAAATGTAATTTCTGGAAGAGGCGGCAAATTTATGATGCAGGGGCTCTGTCAGCCGCAGGCTGGCTGAGCGGGCGCTTCCCATAGCGTCTTCCGACAAAAAGCCGGGGAAATTTGTCCCCGGCTTGTGATATTTCCATGATTGACAAAAATTTCCCCCCTGCCTATAATAAAACCAACCATGAGGACGGGAGGTGTCTTGCGTGTACCAGATCGTACGGATCACCGATAAATCGGGCGCTGCCAAGGCTTCCCCTGCGGACAGGGAGCACCAGGGCTGCATCGGCGAGGCGAAAATGGAGGACGGCTGCGTCCTCATCCACTGCCGCTACGACCGCAGGGGCGACCCCTGTGACCGCTACATCCGGACCAGCCTGGTCCAGAACTGGCAGAAGGACAAGGAGACCGGGCGCATTGTGGTGGAGACCATGAACAGCGTCTACCATCTGGACCTGATCCGGATGGACTAGAAAAAAGCCGAAAAACCCCCGGGGAGGCGTCACAGCCCCCTGGGGGTTTCCGTCTATTCCAGTCAATCCAGCGTATACCGCGTCACACCGAACAGGCGGGCCAGCTGCAGCTTGGCCGCCAGACTCTCGTCGCTCTGATACCAGACCACGGCAGTCTGATAGGCGTTGGGCTGATAGATGGCATAGGCGCTCTGGTACCGCTCGGAGAAGTAGGTGTTCACATCCTCCCGCTCCAGCAGCCGCTCCACCTCTCCGGCTGTCAGCCGGTCGCTGGCCAGGATCTCCCCGCCGCTCACCAGCGTGCGCTGGCCGCCGGTCCGGAGGCACAGCGCCGCCCGGCTCATGTCCGCAGCCGTCTCCTTCATCTCCCGCAGCGCCTCATACAGCGCCGTCAGCGGCTCCAGAGGCGTGGTGGGCAGGGCGTCGTCCCGGTCCGCCTCCGGCGTCTCCACGGCGATCTGGCGGTAGGCGCCGGCGGAGCTGAGCTGCACCGGGCGGCTGGACAGGCAGTCGTATACCCGGACCAGCACCGCCGCGGCCTGCTCACGGGTGGCGTCGTCGTCGGGGGCGAAGCGCTCCTGTCCCACGCCGCTCATCAGGCCCATGTCATAGGCCACGGTAATGAACCCCTTGTTGGTGGACACGTCGCTGAAGGGGCAGGCGTACTCGCTCACATAGCCCGCCAGGGACGTATACCCCAGGGCCCGGACCAGCATGGCCGCCATTTCCCCCCGGGTGATGCTGTCCGTGGGCCGGAACTCCGGGTGGCCGGCGGCCAGGGCGCCGTTGGCGCAGGCGGTCTCCACCGCCGTATAGAACCAGCGCTCCGGCGTGACGTCGGAGAACAGGGAGCTCTCCGGCTCCACCTCCTCCCAGCCGAACAGCCGCACCAGGGCGGCGGCGAAGGCAGCCCGGCTCATGGGCTGCCCCCAGCCGAACTCCTCCTCCGTGACGCCCTGGAACAGGCCCAGGTCAATGGCCCGCTCCACGCTGGAGGAGCTCCAGTGTCCTTCCTGAACGTCCCGATAGCTTCTGTACGCCGCAGCTGCCGGAACCGCCAGCTGCAGACAGATGGTCAATGCCAGCACAAGTGTCAGCAGATGTTTTTTCATGAGGGAATCCTCTTTTCTTTTGATGGTATCCTGCGTATTGTAGCAGATTTTTCCCCTCCCGTCAATTTTTTCCTGCCCGGTTTTTTTATCGAAAACGGACAAATCCAGGCTGACCGGGCCGGATTTCCTGAGCAGATGCCCAAATTTCCCCCTTCAGGCGGGGATTTTGGCGCGCGGCGGTCAGTTGGCCTCCATGATCTTGATCTGGTCCACCGTGTAGTCCGTCTCGCTGAGGACGATGTCCTTGATCTTCGCCACGTCCTCGGTCTGCAGGCCGTCCTCGGCGGCGGAGACCACCACGCTGATGCTGTTCTCCCCCATGAAGGCCACGCAGTCCGCGTACCCCTTGGCCACCACCAGGTTCTCAATCTGCCCCTCCAGCATGGTGTACCCGGCCAGGGTCTGGATGGCCCGGTTGGCGTCCTCCAGCACCGTCTGCTCCACGTTCTCCTGGTCCGCCGCCTCCCGCAGCAGGCTCAGGGCGTTGTCCCGGGACTGCTGGCGGCTGAGGCGGGCGGTGTCAAAGTAGCTGCTGGCCGCGGCGGCCACGTGGTCCTCCTCCGACACCGTGGGCACGCCGCCCACCAGGGTGGCGTCGCCCAGCACCTTGGTACTGCCGCCATCCTCCTCCTGGGTGGCGGGCTCCGTCTCGCCGGTATCCGCCACGTTTCCGGCATAGCGCCAGTTGAGATACACCGCCGCGCACACAAACAGCAGCACAGTGGCCACCACGGCGTTCCGTTTCCATTGCTCTTTCATGAATGATTTCCTCCTTCAATTTGCTGTTCCGGCGTTGGCGCCGTCCCGCCATTTGACCACGGCGATGCGGTCGGAGCCCAGGCCCGTCAGCGCGCCGACCGCGTCGATGACCGCCAGGCGCACCCGGTCGCTGTTCCCGCCGTCGCACACCACCAGCGCCCCCCGGTACTGGGGACAGATCTCCTGGCGGACCACCACGCCGCCGGCGGTGGTCACCGTGTCCGTGGACCGCTCGTAGCTGTCCGGCGATTGGGCGCTGCCGCTGTAGCGCAGGGCGGCGTCCTCCGCCAGCACCAGCTCGCCGCCGCTGTGGAGGGTGAGCATCACGTCCACCCGGCCCACGCCGCTGATCTCCGCCAGGATCGCCTCCATGGCCTCCTCCATCTCCCGGACCGCGCCGGCGCCGCTGTCCGGGGCCCTGCTGTCCGCGGCCTCCGGCGCGCCGGGGCCTGTGGGCCAGAGCAGCAGCGCCGCCCCCAACGCCGCCGCCAGCAGGACAAATTTATACCTGCTCAGGACCTCTAAGGGCTTTGTTCGCTTTCTCTCGTCCATGTCTCTTCCTCCAGCCAGATTTGTTTTTCGGGGGGGACCCCCACCTCCTCCTCTATGCACGCGGCCAGCGCCGCGCTGTAGCCGCCGCGGATGGTCACCGCGTCCGGCAGGGGAATCCCGCTCTCTCCCGCCGATACGGCCACCTCCACGGCGCACCGCAGCCCCAGCCGGTCCGCTTTGTCCAATATATATGCCTCCGTTTTCTCCGCTATGACAGCGGAAAGGGCCGCCTGCCCCTCCTGCCGGTAGCTCTCCGCCAGCGCCGCCTGGGCGGGACCGGGCCAGTCCCGCGCCGCCGCCGCCCACTCCAGCTCCGCCAGGGGCTCCAGGAGGGCCAGCGTCAGCAGCAGTCCGCACACCAGGCCCACCAGGGCCCGCTCCCGGCCCTTGGGGGCCAGCTGGCGGGCCAGCCCCCCGGCGAAGGCGGTGAGGACCACCCCCAGCAGCCACTGCCGCGCCCCCTGGATCATGGGACCACCGCCGTCAGCGATGACACAAGGGAGATCAGCAGCAGCAGCGCCGAGGCCGCCGTCATGGCCAGCACCAGACCGAAGGCGTCCCCCAGGGCGGTCAGCAGGCCGGTCAGCTTTTTCGGCCCCGCGGCGGCGGCGGCCAGGGACGCGCACTGGTACAGCAGGTACTGTCCTCCCAGCCGCAGGAAGGGGACCAGGCAGAAGCTCAGCACCGCCAGCGCCCCGAAGGCCCCCAGCAGCCCCCGCAGCAGCCCCGCCCCGGCCAGCATGCTCTCCGCCGCCTCCGAGAGGATGCCGCCCACCACCGGCACCGCCGCCGAGACGGCGGCCTTGGCCACCTTCACCGCCTGGGCGTCGGCGGTGCCGGCCACGGCCCCGCTGATGGTGAGAAAGGCGGTGAAGAGGGTCAGCAATCCCCCCAGCGCCCATCCGATCAGTTTTTTCAGCAGGCTCCCCACCCGCTCCATCAGCTCCCCCTCCAGCACCGCCCCCGCCGCCGCCGTGCCGATGTACAGATAGACGGCGGGCAGCAGCACCCGCTCAATGGCGGTCAGCAGGATATCCGAAAAAAACACCGCCGCCACCTGCCGGGCCGACGCGGCTGTGACACCGCCGGAGGCCGCCTCCGCCGCCGCCAGCACCGGCAGCAGCGCCTTGCTCAGCTGGGACAGGTCCACGATGGTCTGCTGTCCCAGGCCGATCAGCGCGTTCAGGTTCCCGGCGGATACCGCCGTGATCCACAGGGCGCCGGTGATGGACACATACTGCCCCAGGGTGTCCTTTCCCGCCGGGGCCGCGCTCTCCGCCACCCCCAGCAGGACCACCCCCGCCATAATGGCCGCGGTGGACCGGACGCCGGCCAGCAGGTACTCCCCGGCCTGCTCCCAGCCCTCCCGCCACAGCCGGCGGACGCCGGGCAGCAGGCCCTCTCCCCCGTCCGCCAGCGCCGCCGCCTCCGGCGCCAGCCGCTCCAGCTCCGGCGGCAGCTGTGCGGCCAGGGCCTGTCCGCACAGAAACAGCAGCGCGGCAACGAACAAACAGGCTGTCAGCCATTGCTTCATGGGCCACCTCCTATGTAAAATATCCCAGCAGCAGATCGGTCACCGCCCGCAGCAGCGGCAGGGCGATGAGCAGCACTGCCAGCGAGCCCGCCGTCTCCGCCGCCGTGGCCAGGGACTGGCTCCCGCCGTCCCGGCACAGGTCCGCGCACAGCCGGGTCACCAGCGCCGCCGCCGTGGTCCGCAGGAGGACAGAGATATACGCGGTCTCGATGCCCGCCCGCCCAAAGAGGGCGCGGACCTCCTCCAGCACCGGCGCGGCCAGACACAGGCACCGGGCCAGCGCCGCCGCCAGAATGGCCGTGGTCAGCAGCAGGGCCTGCTCCGGGGCGGTCCTCCGCAGCAGCGCCACCGGCAGCATGCACACCGCGCACAGCGCCGCCAATCGCATCAGCTCCATGGCTCAGAACCCGAAGAGGGTCTTGATGAGCTGGAACAGGTCGCTGATCTCCCGCACCAGCATCATCATCACCACCACCAGCCCGGCCAGGGTGGTCATCAGCGCCTGCTCCTCCCGCCCTGAGCGGACCAGCAGCTGGTTGAGCACCGCCACCACGATGCCTATGGCGGCTATTCGAAATATCAGGTCAATATTCATATCACATCAGCACCAGAATCAGCAGGCACGCCCCGGACAGGCACAGGGCCGCCGTGACCCGCCCCTGCTCCGCCTGCCGGGCCTTCTCCGCCCGCAGATATCCGGTCATCTCCTCCCTTGTTTCCTCAATGGCCGCCGCCAGCCGCTCCCCGCCGGCGGCCAGCAGGGGGCCCAGGGGCGCCAGGTACCCGTCCAGCGGCGGCGGCAGGCAGGCCGCCGCTCCGGCCCAGCAGTCCGGCAGGGTCCGGTCCGCCGGGTCCTGCAGGCAGCGGCCCAGCGGCTCCCACAGGAAACGGGCGCTCAGGCTGTCCGGCGAAAACCCTGCGCAGATCTCCGGCAGGGGCCGGCGGCAGACGCAGACCGCATAGCGCAGCACCGCCAGGTCTGCCAGCACCGCCTGTCCCGCAGCGGCAGTGTGCTCTCCCGCCGCCGCAGGGCGCAGAGGAGGCCGGCCCCCCACAGCACCAGCGCCGCCCCCAGGGCCCTCATGGCAGCGGCTCCACCCGGCTGCGCCGGTCCGCCCCCAGCCCCTCGATGACGACCGCCCGCCGGAAGACGCCGCAGGCCAGCAGAGCCCGTCCCACCGGCCGGCCCTGCAGGTCCTGGAGGGAGGCGGCGTGTACGGTGGCCAGCAGGGTGACGCCGCAGTTGGCGGCGGCGCACACCGCCTCCACGTCCCCAGGCAGGGCCACCTCGTCCAGGGCGATGACCTGGGGCGTCATGGCCCGCAGCAGCATGGGCACCGCCAGGGCCTTGGGGCAGCCGTCCAGCACGTCCGTGTGGCAGCCCACCTCCAGCTGGGGCCGGCCCCGGTGGACCGCCGCCAGCTCCCCCCGCTCGTCCACCAGCGCTACCCGCCGGGGCTGGGCCAGCTCCGTGCCCTGGCTCAGCAGCCGCACCAGGTCCCGCAGCAGGGTGGTCTTGCCGCCGCCCGGCGGACTGAGCACCAGCGTACTCAGTGGCCGCCCGTCCTCCAGCAGCTCCGGGAGAATGGGACGGGCCGCCCCCTCCCGCACCCGGGGGATGCGGATGGCCAGGGAGCTGACGTCCCGGATGCCCTCGTTGCGGCCCCCCTGGGGCAGCGCCGTGCCGCACACGCCGATGCGGAACCCGCCCTGGGCGGTGACGTAGCCGTGACACAGGGTCTCCGCCGCCACGTAGCGGGAGTACTCCGTGGCCCGGTCCAGCACCTGCTCCAGGTCCCCCCGGATCACGCGGGTCTGCGGCAGGGGCAGCTCCGCGGCGGGCAGCGTGACGGACAGGGGCCGGCCAATCCGCAGGCGCAGCTCCTCCGCCTCCGCCTTCCGGCTCCGCTCCAGCAGCAGGGCCGCCGTGCGCAGCCGTGCCGGCAGCAGGGCGCAGGCGTCCTCGAACCGGGCCGCCGCATATTCTTCAGTCATTGGTGATTCCCTCCCCCGTTTTCTTCTGGTACACTCTATGTGGGCTCGTCCCAGTTTATGACCGGAGAGAGGGAGAAAGAGCGGCGCCGCCGCGGGAATAAAAAAACAGCCCTTCTCCGTGCGGAGGGGAGCTGTCTTTTTCTACCTGCAGCGGGGGGCGTCCGACCGGGCCGGGATCGGGGCAAAGGCTTGTAAATCCTCATGTTTTGACAAAATGCGACAAAAATGGAACCATAGGACCTGTCGGAACAATCTTCCTTCTTTTATGCTAAGGGAAAGGAGGTGAGCAGTGCATGCTGGCAAAATTTTGTGCAGAAAAATTCCATGATGCCCGCATAAAAAGAAACATGACCCAGGAGGAGCTCGCGGAGAAGGCGGGGATCTCTTCCCGATACCTGCGGGCGCTGGAGAGCGGACAGAAGAATAACCCGTCCGCATCCCTGCTTTGCCGGCTCGCCCTAGCGTTGGGGGTTCCCATGGACGCGCTGATGGACGTCTCAGGGGAGGAAACAGCGTCTTAATAAAATATACAGAGTAAAGGAGGGCATCGTCTTGGAAAATTCAGCAAATTTGGCGCGCTTAGTCAGGCGCGAAATCGATCTCTTGTGCGTACCGCCAACCATTCGAGGGCACCGTTACCTGTCATATATGGTGGAGCAGGTGGCAATGGACCCGGAGAGAGCAGCGTGGATCACAAAGGATCTGTACCGGGAAACAGCCCGCAGGTTTCGGACGACCTGGAGCGCGGTAGCACAGAGCTGCTGGGCCGCCATCACCTGCTGCTGGGGATGTGAGGCCGGACGGGAGCGGTTCGGCGTGGTGGCCGGACGCCGGCCTGCCGGACGGCCAGCGCCCACAGACTTTATCGAGGCTGTGGCCCGGTATGTTACCGGCCAGCACCGCCCCGGCTGACACGAGCCGGCCCGGACGGAGAGAGCTGCTCTCCGTCCGGGATTTTTATTGTACCATACTTCTGGAAGTAGAAAAATCCGCACATTCGACAAAAATATACTTCCAGAATTATACAATACTTCCAGGAGTATATACTATAATCACCACATCTATACTGGATGAGGTGGAACCATGGCATATACAGAGGCCCAGAGAGAGGCGACGGCGCGGTACAACAAAAAGGCCTATGACAGGATCGATCTTGTGGTGAAAAAGGGCCGGCGGGATGAGATCAAGCGCTTTGCCGCCGCCCTGGGCAAGAGCACGAATCAATTTATCAACGACGCCATCGACAGAGCTATGGCGGAGGCGGCGGACCAATAGCGGGCGGCTCTCCCCAGGCCCGCCCCAGGGCCTCCGCCAGGGCCGCTGTCTCCTGGTCCCGCAGGGAGGCGTAGCCCAGTACCACGGTGTTGGCCGGGCACCGCTCCGGCCGCTCCATATAGTACCGGCTCAGCCCCCGCAGGCCCACCCCGGCGGCCAGGGCCGACCGCTCCATCTCCGCCTCCCCCGGTCCGTCCGGCAGGGTCAGCAGCAGATGCAGCCCCGTGTGCCGGCCCTGCAGGCGGACGCCCGGCAGGCGCTCCTCCAGGGCCAGAGCCAGGGCCGTCATCCGGCTCTTGTAGGCGCTGCGCAGCCGGGCCAGGTGGCGGGTAAAGTATCCCTCCCGCAAAAACCGGCACAGGGTGTGCTGCTCAAAGCGGCTGACGGTGTTGGAATAGCTGCCGAAGGCCGCCCGGTACCGCCCCAGCAGGTCCTCCGGCAGCACCATACAGGCGATGCGGATGCTGGGGGCCAGGCTTTTGGAGAACGTACACAGGTACACCACCGGCCCGGCGGGCCCGGCCATGCCCTGGAGGCTGGGGATGGGCCGCATATCGAACCGGAACTCCGCGTCGTAGTCGTCCTCCAGGATGTACCGGCCCGGCGCTGCCGCCGCCCACCGCAGCAGCTGGGCCCGCCGGCCCGCCGGCATGGTCACGCCGGTGGGGAAGTGGTGGCTGGGGGTGACATAGCAGATGTTGGCCCCGCTCTCCTCCAGGCCCGGCACCGGCAGGCCGCTGCTGTCGATGTCCACGCACCGGCAGGGGACGCCGTTGTTGACCAGGATGGTCCGGGGGCGGTCATAGCCGGGGTTCTCGATGGCCGCCGCGCCGCCGCCTTCCCGCAGCAGCTGGGCCAGCAGCCCCAGCAGGTACTCCACCCCCGCCCCCACCACGATCTGCTCCGGCGAGCATACGACGCCCCGGTAGGCCCGCAGATAGACCGCCAGCTCCTCCCGCAGCTCCGCCTCCCCCTGCCGGTGGCCGTGGCTGAGCAGCTCCGGGCGGGCGTAGAGCAGCTCCTTTTGGATGCGGCCCCAGGTGCTGAAGGGGAAGAGGGCGGTGTCCACCGAGCCGGTGGACAGGTCGAAGCGCACAGGCGGCGGGGCCGGCACGGGCGGCACAAAGGGCGGGGCCTCCCCCTCCCGCTGGGGCAGCATGTCCGTGTACTCCAGGACGTAAAAGCCGCTTTTCGGGCGGGCCTCCAGATAGCCCTCCGCCACCAGCATCTGGTAGGCTGTGTCCACGGTGTTCACCGCCACGGCCAGCTGGGCGGCCAGACTCCGCTTGCCGGGGAGCCGGTCCCCCGCCCGCAGCTGGCCGCTTCTGATCTGCCGGGTCAGGCTGTCGTAGAGCTGCTGATAGAGGGGGCGCTTGTTGGCGGGGTCCAGGTATAAGTTCATCTCCAGCATGGCGAGCCTCCCAACTGATACCATAAAAAATTTATGTTCTGAGCGTTTCAATAGTGCCAGATACATGTATAATAGCATTATCAAACAGAGCTGTCAAGCAGACGGCTCGGAGGAGGGCAAATGCTATGGAGCAATCGAAAAATCATCAGGCGCTGTTGAAGCTCTGCGCCGCGTCCGTTATGACCGCCATTGTCTTCGTGGGGAACTATCTGCGGGTGACGATCCCCATCTCCCTGGGGGGCGTGACCAGCTTTACGCTGGCGAACATTCTCTGCGCGCTGTCCGGCATTCTGCTGGGGCCCTACTGGGGGTTTGTGGCGGCGGGCTGCGGGTCCGCGTTCTACGACACGACCAACCCCGCCTTTGCGTCCGAAGCGCCTATTACCCTGTGCACCAAGGGCATGTATGGTCTGGTGGCCGGACTGGTGCTCTACTATGTGTTCCGTAATGCCAAAGAGAGATATGGTTCCCAGGTGGTCGCGGCGGCCTGCGCGGCAGTGGGATATATGTTGGTCTATTCTGCCAAGGTGTTTTTCTATAATGGCATGGTGATCCAAGGCTTTACCGAGCCGGTGCAGTGCTGGGCGCTGGTCGTGTCGAAGCTGCCCGCTACCCTGTTCAACGGCGTTGTCGCCATCATCGGCGCGCCGATTCTGGGCATCGCTATTATGAAGGCGCTGCGGGCGGCCCATTTGGAAAAAATGCTGGCCTGACCTGCATAATGGACGCAATAACGGCGGTTTTGAGAAGTTGTCTCAAAACCGCCGTCTGTTTTGTTGGCGGTAAGCCCTCTTGGTCACGTTCACGAAGAATTTACAAAATCCTCTTGTGAAACAGATGTTTCTGTGGTACAATGAACAAATCTGATGTTCAATGGAGGCAGTATGGACGAGAAGAGACCGGCCAAAGCCGCCGGAAGTCCCCCGAAGGCGAAAAAGGAGAATATCCACGCGGGGCACCGGCAGCGGCTGCGGAAGAAATTCCTGCAGCTGGGCGCCGATTCCCTGGAACCCCACGAGCTGCTGGAGCTGCTGCTGTTCTACGCGGTGCCCAGGGCCAATACCAACCCCACCGCCCATGAGCTGCTCCGGCAGTTCGGCAGTCTGAAAAATGTGCTGACCGCCCCGGTGGAGGACCTGGTCCGGGTGGAGGGACTGGGCGAGAGCTCCGCCCTGCTGATCTCGCTGGTGGCGCGGCTGTACTGCCGCGCGATGGTCGAGAGCATGGAGGAGAGCCGGGATATCCTGGATACCACCGAGCGGCTGGGGAAATACTTTGTGGCGCTGCTGGCGGCGGAGTCCCGGGAGGTCATGTACCAGCTCAGTCTGGACGCCAAGGGGCGGCTGCTCAAGCGCTTCAAGGTCAACGAGGGCAGCGCAGCCGGGGTGGACTTCGACGTGCGCAAGATCGTGGTCAACGCCCTCAGCAGCAACGCCTCCATGGTCGTCCTGGCCCACAACCACCCCAGCGGCGTTGCCCTGCCCTCCGGCGCGGACTGCGCCGGAACGGAGGCGGTGCGGGAGGCCCTGGACGTGGTCAACATCGTCCTGGCCGACCACATCATCGTCGCGGACAACGACTATGTGTCGTTCCGCGAATCCCATTTACTGCGGCTATAAGGGAGGACCGCCATGCCTGATTTCCAAGTTGTTTCCGCGTATACGCCCTCCGGCGACCAGCCCCAGGCCATTGAAAAGCTGGCCCGCGGCCTCAGCGACGGCCTGCGGGAGCAGGTGCTGCTGGGCGTCACCGGCTCCGGCAAGACCTATACGATGGCCAAGGTCATTGAGGCCGTCCAGCGCCCGGCGCTGATCCTGGCCCACAACAAGACCCTGGCCGCCCAGCTGTGTGAGGAGTTCAAGGAGTTCTTTCCCAACAACGCGGTGGAGTACTTCGTGTCCTACTACGACTACTAC
This sequence comes from uncultured Oscillospiraceae bacterium, assembly GCA_910578505.1. Lineage (GTDB taxonomy): Bacteria > Bacillota > Clostridia > Oscillospirales > Oscillospiraceae > Pelethomonas. The sequence goes on from CAJTPV010000041.1 coordinate 21,203, forward strand.
CAGCCGGAGGCCTATATCGCCCACACGGATACCTTTATCGAGAAGGATGCGTCCATCAACGAGGAGATCGACCGCCTGCGCCTGAGCGCCACCGCGTCGCTGCTGGAGCGGCGGGACGTGATCGTGGTCTCCTCCGTCAGCTGCATCTACGGCCTGGGCGAGCCGGAGGACTTTGAGAAAATGATGATCACCCTCCGGGTGGGGGCCAATATGGAGCGGGACGAGCTGCTGCGGCGGCTGGTGGACATCCGCTATGAGCGCAACGACATCGCCTTTGAGCGGAACATGTTCCGGGTCCGGGGGGACACGGTGGAGCTGTGGCCGGCCTACTGGAGGGACACCGCCCTGCGGGTGGAGTTTTTCGGCGACGAGATCGAGCGGGTCAGCGAGATCAACGGCGTCACCGGCACGGTGATCCGGCGGCTGACCAACATCCCCGTCTGGCCGGCCAGCCACTATGTCACCAGCAAGGAGAAGATGGAGCGGGCCATCGTGGAGATCGAGCGGGAGCTGGAGGAGCGGGAGAAGTATTTCGTGGACAACGGCAAGCTCATCGAGGCCCAGCGTATCCGCCAGCGCACGGCCTATGACCTGGAGATGATGCGGGAGCTGGGCTACTGCAGCGGCATCGAGAACTACAGCCGAGTCATCTCCGCCAGGCCGGTGGGCTCCCCGCCCCTGACGCTGATGGACTATTTCCCCGACGACTTCGTCCTCTTCGTGGACGAGAGCCACGTCACCCTGCCCCAGGTCCGGGCCATGTTCAACGGCGACCGGGCCCGGAAGGAGAGCCTGATCCAATACGGCTTCCGGCTGCCCTGCGCCTTTGACAACCGGCCTCTGAAATTCGACGAGTTCCAGACCCGGTTCCACCAGGCGGTGTACGTCTCCGCCACCCCGGCGGACTACGAGCGGGGGCAGGCGGACCAGATTGTGGAGCAGGTCATCCGGCCCACGGGCCTGCTGGACCCGAAGGTGGAGGTCCGGCCTGTGACGGGGCAGATCGACGACCTGATCGGCGAGATCAACGCCCGGTCCGCCCGGAATGAGCGGGTGCTGGTGACGACACTGACGAAGAAAATGGCGGAGGATCTGACGGAATACCTCCAGAAGGCCGGTATCAAGGTGCGGTACATGCACCACGACGTGGAGACCATTGAGCGCATGGAGCTGATCCGGGACCTGCGGCTGGGCGAGTTCGACGTGCTGGTGGGGATCAACCTGCTGCGGGAGGGTCTGGACATGCCGGAGGTCAGCCTGGTGGCCATCCTGGACGCGGACAAGGAGGGGTTCCTCCGCAGCGAGACCAGCCTGATCCAGACCATCGGGCGGGCGGCCCGGAACGCGGAGGGCCTGGTGATCCTGTACGCCGACACCATCACCCGCAGCATGCGCGCCGCGATGGACGAGACCGCCCGGCGGCGGAAGATTCAGGATGCGTTCAACCAGGAGCACGGCATTGTGCCAAAGACGGTCATCAAGTCCGTGCGGGAGATTCTGGAGATGTCCAAGGGAGAAGAGACCGCCCAGAAAAAGGCCGGCCGCAAGCTGACGAAGAAGGAAGTCGAGGAGGAAATTATCAAGATCGAGAAGCAGATGAAAGAGGCGGCGAAGATGCTGGAGTTCGAGTATGCCGCTATTTTACGAGACCGGCTCATCGAGCTTCGTAAGGAAGTCAAGTAAGGTTGGATAATCCCCCGGGGCTCTGTCAGGCGCATAGAGCAGTTCCATCCCCATCCGGACGCCATATGTGAAAGATGCCAGCCCCCACTGGTAGCGGATATAGGTGATGAGGTCATAGGCAATCATCTGCTTGTCCTGGGTCAAAGCAAGCCTGTTGATAAAGTCCTCTATGATCTCCCTATGTTCTCTGTCTGTCTGCGACATGGCCGGACAGACGTAGGTGTGGTAAAGTTGGTTATATATGGTTTCCATGGTACACCTCGGTGTTGTTAAAAATTGATACATGTGAAAAATTGTCATGCACGATTACATTATACATGTGGACTTTTGTCGTGTCAAGGGTGTTTGGAGGAAAATATGAAAGAAGGATTGGAAAAGTTTTCTGCGAGATTAAAGGAAGTACGCACGAAAAAGGGTATTAAGCAGACTGATATGGCTTTGTTTTTTAATTATCCTGTGCGAAAATACCAACGAATAGAAAACGGAGAAATCAACGTCCACATTATTATTTTAGAAAAACTGGCTGACTATTTTGACGTAACTACCGACTATCTGCTGGGCCGCTCCGATGAGGGCGGGCCCGATGCAGCAAAAAAGC
>CAJTPV010000042.1 GCA_910578505.1 uncultured Oscillospiraceae bacterium
GGGCGAAGCTCTGGCAGAGGATGCAGGTGTAGAACTGGTCCACGCTCTCGTCGGTCATGGAGCTGAGGCGGTCGTCCCTGGCGTTGTAGGCGGGCATGGCCTCCTCCTTCAAAATCTTCGTGGCCTTCTCCGGGTCCGTGACCAGCGTGACCTGGCACTTGTCGACAACAGCGTCGAACTCGTCCATAATCATGTTGTACAGCACCTCGCCGAAGTGCTTCATCCGCAGGCCCTTGTCATAGGCGTCGTTGGAAATACGGATCCGGAACTGGTTGCGCTGTCCGGTGTGCATGACGCCCTCCATATAGTTGAACCAGGCGTGGATTTTCCGCTCGATGACGGACTCAAAGTCCTTCTGCATCTTCGCGCCGGCCACCTCGATATAGGTCGCCAGGGCGTACTCCACGTCGCCGCTGTCGATGTCCGGGCCGTCGACGGTGATTTTGTGGTCCTCGATCTCGTCCATCTGCCGGGTGGTCACCAGCTCGCAGGTGGTATTCTTGCTGGACCAGAACTCCACCTTCATATCCGCCTTGCGGATGATCTCGCCCTCAAAGGCGGCGGCAAAGGCCACGGGAATCGGCAGCTCCTTGACCTTGATCTTGATGTTCCGCATGGCCAGGGAGTGCTTGGCCGTCTCCGCGTGGTCGGTGACAGCCTCCAGAGCGCCCGGCACCTGCAGGTCGCCGATATCCTGGTCCACGATCACGGGGAAGCCCAGGGCAATGGCCCCCGCTCCGGCGGAGACGACTACCTCGTTCAGCGGGCCGAAGGTATTGACATAGGCGGGTACGCGCTCCTTTGTATAGGCCAGCAGCCCGGCCAGGTCGCCGGCCTGGATGTTGCCGAAGATCAGCGCGGCCCGGATAGCCACGGTGACCACGTGGATGACGCTGGTGACGTCGTGGCCCAGGGGCACCACCCGCAGCTCCAGGCCCATCTTCACGCCGTTCTCCAGAGCCTGCTCGATGCAGTCGCCAATCATGAACGTCATAATGCCCTTGGACTGATAGTCCTTGACCACATTTGCCACAGCCGCGCCGTCGTCGGCCTTGCCCAGCACAACGGCCACGCCGGGGATATCGCCGGTCACCAGCGGCACGCCCAGGGAACGGATGACGGGGTCGGGCACAAAGCCGATGCCGGAGTCCTCCGCGTAGGGGTCGCCGCCGCCCAGGTACTTCAGGCCCTCGATGATCTCCGCGCCCACGGCGGTGGCCAGACCGGCGTTCAGAGCCTGCCCGATATCATCCTGATTGGTGATGAGGCTCTTGAGCACGCCCACGCAGGCGGGCAGGTCGCCCAGGGTCTTCACCTTCACGCCGGTGGCGGCGTAGATGGTGGGAAAAAAGTAAGCGGTGTCAGGAAACGCCACAGGGGTGTCGGCGCCGCTGGCGGCGATCGCGTCGTTGACGGCCTTTTCCGTCAGGCCCGCCACGGCATTGGAGCCGGCATAGATCAGATCAGTCAATGCACTCATAAAGTAACAACCTCCTGCAAAGAATAGAAAAGAATAGAGTGGATCAAACGCTTATCCTCAATATACCAAAAAAAGCCGTATTTGTATAGTCTTTTTCGCGGCAGCCCAGGAAAAAAAATTTATCCCCCCGCGGGGGATGGGCATAGAATGGAGAAGGACAAAAAAAATACCGGAGGAAACCTGCAAATGCACGAGTTATATGACGTCATCATTCTGGGCGGCGGTCCTGCGGGACTGACCGCCGGTCTGTACGCGGGCCGGGGCGGACTGCGCGCCCTCATCGTTGAAAAGGGCCAGGACGGCGGGCAGATCGCCCTCTCCAGCGACGTGGAGAACTATCCCGGCCAGAGCGCCCCCGGCGAAACCGGCGTCGTTCTGGCGGAGCGCATGGCGGAGCAGGCGGCCCGCTTCGGCGCACACCGCTGCGCTGACGAGATCCAGGCCGTGGAGCTGAGCGGCGGCACGAAAGCTCTGATTGGCCTGAACAGCACATACCGGGCCAGGACGGTCATCATTGCCGCCGGCGCGCACCCGCGGCCCATCGGCTGCGAGAACGAGGCGCAATTTACCGGTCGGGGCATCTCCTTCTGCGCCACCTGCGACGGGCCCTTTTTCCGAGGGCTGGACGTCTATGTCGTGGGCGGCGGGGACAGCGCGGCGGAGGAGGCCCTCTATCTCACCAGATTTGCCCGCAAGGTGACCATCATCCACCGCCGGGACCAGCTGCGGGCGGCGCAGTCGATCCAGGACCGGGTATTCGCCCAGCCGAAAATTTCTGTTCTCTGGGACAGCGTCGTCCAAAGCGTAAACGGCGGCGACGCACTGGAGACCATCACCGTGAAGAACGTGAAAAGCGGCGCGCTGACCGTCATCCAGGCCGATGAATCCGCCGGGATGCTGGGCCTGTTCGCCTTTACCGGCTATCTGCCGAATTCCGGCCTCTTCCAGGGACTGCTGGAGATGGAAAACGGCTATATCAAAACAGATGAAAACATGCGCACCAACATTCCGGGGGTCTATGCCGCGGGGGACATCCGCGTCAAGGACGTCCGGCAGGCGGTCACAGCGGCGGCAGACGGGGCCATTGCCGCCATCCAGGCGGAACGGTATCTTGGGCAGACTGATAAAGAGCCCTCCGCAGGAGTTTCGCGCCCGCAGGCGCGAAAAAAAATGTAATTGTTTTTCCCGCGGCGTGTACGTGGGAAAAACTCTTTGCGCGGAGCGAGCGTCGAATTGTGCGCTGCAAGCGCACAACCGAGGCGCAGAGCGCAGCGAAATCCCCTCAAAAAAGTAGCATCGCCACTTTTTTGATACACGCCAAGAAGCCCCGCCGGTTAGGGCGGGGCTTCCTGGTGTGTGTTGTGTGTGTTTTAGGAGGGAGAAATCGCATTGGGTGTTACCCCTTTGCTGGTTGTAATATTACTGTATCTTTAAGAAGAAATCATGAAATCGTTGTAAACAATTTATGAACTCTGTCTCATTTTTTCCTGTTTTCGGCAAAAAATGTTTTATTCTTCCTTTAGCTTCCGCCACTCGCCTACCGCCAGCTGGTCGCACCGGTTGTTGTATGGATTCTCCGCGTGCCCCTTCACCCAGTGGGTGCGCACCTGATGCACCTGGCACAGGTCCAGCAGCGTCTCCCACAGGTCCGGATTCAGCGCCGGCTTCTTGTCGCTCTTTACCCAGCCGCGGGCCCGCCAGCCACGGGCCCAGCCCTTCTCCAGCGCGTCTATGATATATTTGCTGTCCGAGTACAGCTCCACGATGCACGGCTCCTTCAGAGCCTGCAAAGCGCGGATGACCCCGGTCAGCTCCATACGGTTGTTCGTCGTCAGCTTCTCCCCGCCCGACAGCTCCTTGGTGTGCTCGCCGTACTGCAAGATCGCGCCCCAGCCCCCCGGACCGGGGTTGCCGGAGCATGCGCCGTCGGTGTAGATGGTGATCGTTTTCATATAATTTGTACTCTTCCTCAAACGCTCTTTTTTCCGTCTGTTACGAAATTCCTTTATAGAATACCAGATCTTATCAAAAATATCAACCAGCAAAAACAACATTCTATCAAATGATTTGTTAAGCTGCCAATAAGTATGCGGATATGGCGGAAAAAATATGCAAGCAAAAAAGAATATTATGAAGAATATTGCAAGATAGATAAGTCCTATACTGATGATAATTTTTTTTATGATTACAAGCATGGTATCACCTCATAGGAAGTATTCTACCACTGTGTAATCTAAAATTAAATCAATTTAGTTGAAAAATAAAATGTATTGTTTGTATCATTTTTTCATAGCCTTGCCTACAATATAGTCAGAGGTGAGGGCATGGATATAAAACACTATAATACATGGGTAAAAATAGGATTAAATATCCTCTATTATAGAAAAGAGCAGCGTTTAACCCAAACCCAGTTGGCTGAAATGACTGGTGATGGTATATCCATGCAATTTTTGCAGAGAATTGAGACGGCAGCGTCGTCCTGTAGCTTAGACACATTAATTGATATTGCCCAAGCATTGAATATCCCCCTTTATAAACTCTTTGAATTTAAAAATTGAGGGTGTGCAGATAGAGCACACCCTCAATTTTTTTGACATATATGCTGCTTTATTCTTCCTGTTCCCCGCTCTCCTCCTCCGGCTCCTTTTCTGCCAGAGCGATAGAGATGACCTGATCGTCCTCTTCTTTAAATCTCATGACAATCACGCCCTGTGCGGCCCGCCCGCAGGTCTTGATCGTCCCCACGTCGGTACGAATCAGCACGCCCTTTTCCGTGACCACCAGCAAATCCTCGCTGCCGTCCACCACTTTGATGCCGACAACCAATCCGGTCTTCTCGGTCACGCCGTAGTTCTTGATACCGATACCGCCCCGGCTGGTAATTCTGTAATCCTCCACCGGCGTCCGCTTGCCGAAGCCCTTCTCCGTAATGGTCAGCACGGTCTTTCCCCCGGTGGCCCTGGCCGCGCCCACCACATAGTCGCCCTCTCTCAGACGGATGCCCCGCACGCCCATGGCGTCCCGCCCGGTGGGCCGCACGTCGCTCTCATGGAAGCATACGGCCATACCGTCGTGGGTGGCAATCAGGATCTTCATATCGCCGTCGGTCTCCCGCACGCAGATCAGCTCGTCGCCCTCGTCCAGCTTCAGCGCCCGGATGCCGTTGTTGCGCAGGTTCTTCAGCGACGCGCAGGGCAGCCGCTTCACGGTGCCGCTGCGGGTCACCATTACCAAAAACCGCTCCCCGGCGGAGATGTCGTCGGTCTTAATCATGGCGCTGACGCTCTCGCCGGCCTCCACCGGCAGGACGTTGACGATATTGGTGCCCTTGGCCGTCTTCCCGGACGCGGGGATCTGATAACCCTTTCTCCGGTAGACCCGCCCGGTGTTGGTGAAGAAGAGAATATAGTCGTGGGTGGAGGCGGTGAACACGGTGTTGACGTAGTCCTCCTCCTTGGTGGACATGGACTTGTTGCCCTTGCCCCCCTTGCCCTGAATCCGGTACTCGCTGGCGGGAGTCCGCTTGATATACCCGCCGCTGGTCAGGGTGTAGACGCACTGTTCCTCCTCAATGAGGTCCTCGATGTCGATCTCGTCCTCCACGTCCTGAATCTCGGTGATCCGGTCGTCGCCGTACTTGTCCCGGATGGCGGTCAGCTCCTCCCGCAGCGTCTGCCGCAGCAGGTCCCCGTCCGCCAGCAGCCGCTGGTAATAGGCGATCTTCTCCTCGATCTCCTTATACTCCGCCTCCAGCTTCTCCCGGTTCAGTCCCTGCAGGGAGATCAGCCGCATGTCGCAGATGGCCTGGGCCTGGACGTCGTCCAGCTGGAACCGCTCCATCAGCCGCTCCTTGGCGTTGTTGTAGCTGGACCGGATGATCTGGATGACCTCGTCAATATTGTCCTGGGCGATCAGCAGGCCCTCCAGCAGATGGGCCCGCTCCTGGGCCTTCTTCAAATCAAATCTGGTCCGCCGGATGATGACCTGCTCCTGAAAGGCGATGTACTCGTCCAGGACGTTTCGCAGGGACAGAATTTTCGGCTGCTTCTGGTCGTCCACCAGCGCCAGCATGATGACGGAGAAGGTGGTCTGCATGGCGGTCTGCATAAACAGCTTGTTGAGCACCACCTGGGGGTTGGCGTCCTTTTTCAGCTCGATGACGACCCGCATGCCGTTCCGGTCCGTCTCGTCCCGGATATCGGAGATGCCCTCCAGCCGCTTGTCCTTCACCTGGTCCGCCATATTCTTGAGCATCTGCCGCTTGTTGACCTGATACGGCAGCTCGGAGACAATGATGCGGATCCTGTTCTTGTTGAACTCCTCGAACTCGGTCCTGGCCCGCAGCACAATCCTGCCCCGCCCGGTGGCGTAGGCGGCGCGGATGCCGGACCGGCCCATAATAATGCCTCTGGTGGGGAAATCCGGCCCCTTGATATACTCCATCAGCTCGTTGACCCCGGCCTCCGGGTTGTCCAGCACGCAGATGGCGGCGTCAATGACCTCCCGCAGGTTGTGGGGCGGGATGTTGGTGGCCATGCCCACGGCGATGCCGCTGGAGCCGTTCACCAGCAGGTTGGGGAACCGGCTGGGCAATACCCTGGGCTCCTTCCGGCTCTCGTCGAAGTTGGGGTCCCAGTCCACGGTCTCCTTCTCGATATCCCGCAGCATCTCGTTGGAGATTTTCGAGAGCCTGGCCTCGGTGTACCGGTAGGCCGCCGGGGGGTCCCCGTCCACGGAGCCGAAGTTGCCGTGGCCGTCCACCAGCATGTACCGCATGGAGAAATTCTGGGCCAGGCGGACCATGGCGTCATACACGGAGCTGTCGCCGTGGGGGTGGTAGTGGCCCAGCACGTCGCCCACGCAGGTGGCGGACTTTTTGAAGGGCTTGTCGCTGGTCAGATTGCCCTCGTACATGGTATAGAGGATTCTTCTGTGTACCGGCTTCAATCCGTCCCGCACGTCCGGCAGGGCCCGGCCCACGATCACGCTCATGGCGTACTGCTTATAGCTGTCCTCCATCTCCCCCACCAGCTCGGATTCCGTAATATGCTGGTTAGGAAAGGCGATGTCCTCCGGTTTATAATCTCTGTTGTGACCCATACCGCGCCACCTCCTTAATAGTCAAGATTGATTGCATACTTGGCGTTGCGCTCGATCCACTCCTTCCGGGGCTCCACTTCCTCGCCCATGAGGACGGTGAAGATCTGGTCCGCCGCCACGGCGTCCTCCAGCGTGATGCGCCGGAGGGTGCGGGTAGCGGGGTCCATGGTGGTCTCCCACAGCTCGTGGGGGTCCATCTCGCCCAGGCCCTTGAAGCGGTTGATGTCGATTTTGACATTGGGATTGTCCCCCCGCATCTCGGCGGAGATGGCGTCCCGCTCCTCGTCGGAGTAGGCCACCCGCTGCTGCTTGCCCCGCGTCAGCTTATACAGCGGCGGCACGGCGGAATAGACGTATCCCCGCTCAATCAGCGGCCGCATATAGCGGAAGAAGAAGGTCAGCAGCAGCGTCCGGATATGGGCGCCGTCCACGTCGGCATCGGCCATGATGATGATCTTGTGATACCGGAGCTTGTCGATATTGAACTCCTCGCCAATGCCCGCGCCCAGGCCCAGCACCAGCGGATACAGCTTGTCGTTGCCGTAGATCTTGTCCGCCCTGGCCTTCTCCACGTTCAGCATCTTCCCCCACATGGACAAAATGGCCTGGAACCGGCTGTCCCGGCCCTGGATGGCGGAGCCGGCGGCGCTGTCGCCCTCCACGATATAGATCTCGCACAGCGCCGGGTCCCGCTCGTTGCAGTCCTGGAGCTTATCCGGCATCTGCCCGGACTCCAGGGCGCTTTTCCGCCGCACGGACTCCCTGGCCTTTTTCGCCGCCTCCCTGGCCCGGCTGGCCATCATGGCCTTGTCCAGAATCACCCTGGCCACCTTGGGATTCTCCTCCAGGTACTCCTCCATCTTCTCGCTGACCACGGCGGCGGTGAGTGTGCGGATGGAGGCGTTTCCCAGCTTGGCCTTGGTCTGGCCCTCGAACTGGGCGTCCGTCAGCTTCACGGAGATGACGCAGGTCAGCCCCTCCCGGCAGTCCTCGCCGGAGACCTTGTCCTCCCCCTTCAGCAGATTCGTCTTCTTGCCGTAGGCGTTCAGCGCGCTCGTCAGGGCCCGCTTGAACCCCTCCTCGTGCATGCCCCCCTCCGGCGTGCGCACGTCGTTGGCAAAGGAGACGATGGCCTCGCTGTAGGTGTCCGTGTACTGCATGGCCACCTCCACGGTGGAGTCGTCCTTCCGCCCGCTCATGTAGATGACGCCGTCATGGACAGGGGTCTTGCTCTGGTTCAGCCACGTCACATACTCCCGGATGCCGCCCTCATAGCGCATCTCGTCCCTGGCCTCCCGGCCCGGACGGGCGTCCCTCGTAATGATCTTCAGCCCGGCGTTGAGGAACGCCTCCTGCTGCATCCTGGTGTGGATGGTGTCGTAGTTGTAGACCGTGGCGTCAAACATCTCCGGGTCCGGCTTGAAGGTGACCACGGTGCCGTTTTTCTCCGTGGAGCCCACCACCTGCATCTGCTGGGTGATCTCGCCCCTGGCGAACTTCATCTCATAGATCTGCCCGTTCTTATGGACCTGCACCTCCAGCCACTCGCTCAGAGCGTTGACCACGCTGGCGCCCACGCCGTGGAGGCCGCCGGAGACCTTGTATCCCCCGCCGCCGAACTTCCCGCCGGCGTGGAGCACGGTGAACACCACCTCCAAAGCCGGCAGGCCGGTCTGGGGCTGGATGTCCACCGGGATGCCCCGCCCGTTGTCCGTGACGGTGACCGTGTCCCCCTCGTTGACCGTCACGGTGATCTCCGTGCAGAAGCCGGCCAGAGCCTCGTCAATGGCGTTGTCTACGATCTCATAGACCAGGTGGTGCAGGCCGGACTCACTGGTGGAGCCGATGTACATGCCCGGCCTCTTGCGGACTGCCTCCAATCCCTCCAGCACTTGGATCTCCGAGCCGCCGTACTCGTGATCAACAGGGGTGACGTTCACATCGGCGGATTCGAGCATTTCGTTTTCGTTCATTACAATCATATCAGACATAGGTAACCTCCGGGTTAAAGTAAGGAAAAGGCAGAGAGGATGGCGTCCAGCCTGCCCGCCAGGGTGGACGGCGCCAGCGGAGAGATATAGACCCGCTGCCAGCTGCCCTTTGGACAGCAGACGACCAGGGACTTCGGCAGCTCGCTGCCCACAGGGACCACCATGCCGTCCTGCTCCGCGGCCTTCAAAAAGTCCCTGGTGATCCGGGACGTCGAGGCGTTATCCAGATCAAAAATGCCAATAATATCGCTGACATGGACGGATATGCCGCAGCCCAGATGGAGAAACATGACAACACCTCAGCAGCCAGTTATATTTGCATAATTATGCGGAAAATCAGGATAGAGCGATTCCGTTCTGTATATGGAAGACCTTGCCATTGAGCAGCCGGCTCAGCCGGTCGTCCTCGCAGCAGGTGATAAACACCTGCCCGCCGCTGATGCGGTTGAGGACAAATTCCTGCCGCCGGGGGTCCAGCTCGCTGAGCACGTCGTCCAGCAGCAGCACCGGGTATTCCCCGATGATCTCCCGGTGGATCTCCCGCGCCGCCAGCTTCAGGGCCAGGGCCGCTGTCCTTGTCTGCCCCTGGGAGGCAAATGACCGCGCGGGCAGACCGTTCAGCGAGACCGCCAGGTCGTCCTTGTGGGGGCCGGACAGGCACTGCCTGCTGGCCAGCTCCGCCTGCCGGTGGGTCTCTTGGTGCTCCAGCAGCGCGGACACCAGGTCGCTGCGCCCGGCGAAGGGGTCCGCCACGGTTTTGACAGTGGTGTAGCGGACCTCCAGTTCCTCCCTGCCGCCGGAGCACTCCTGGTGGGTGCTGGCCGCGTAGGCCGACAGCAGCTTTGCGAATCTGGCCCGGTAGTGGATCAGCACCGCCCCCGCCTCCGCCATGCGGAGATTGAAATCCGGCAGCGTATCCAGCAGGTCCGGCCTCTCGTCCCGGTCCCGCAGGATGCGGGTCTTGTGCTCGTGGAGCTTGGTATATTCTGCCAACGCCAGGGCGTAGTTGGGCCGGAGCTGGCACAGGGAGGCGTCCATAAACCGCCGCCGGGCCGCCGCTCCCTCCCGGATCAGCTGCAGGTCCTCCGGACAGAAAAAGACGCTGTTGAGGGTCCCGCTCAGCTCCGCGAAATTTTTGATGGGGACTTTATTGACCGTTATCTGCTTTTTTTTGCCCGCTTCCACCTTGATACAGCTGAAAAAGTCCCGGTTCCTGGTAAAAATGTGTCCTTCTATCCGGAAGCCGCTCTGCTGGAAGCGGATGAGCTCTCTGTCGCCGCGGGTCCGGTGGGACTTGCCGGCGGACAGGCAGACGATAGCCTCCAGCAGATTGGTCTTTCCCTGGGCGTTTTCGCCATAGATGACGTTGCAGACGGGGTCAAAGGAAAAGCGCTGGGCGGAATAGTTGCGAAAATTCTCTAAGGACAGCTCACGGATCAGCATAAGCGACACAATAGCTCTGATGTTGGAAGGTGACGATATTGCCGGGCCTGATCTTGCGCCCTCTCTGCAGGCAGGGTTCGCCGTCCACCAGGACCTGCCCGTCCTGGATGAGGACCTTGGCCTCTCCGCCGGAGCCGGTGATGTCGGCAAATTTCAGCAGGTCCTGCAGCTTGATAAATTCGGTATGAATCGTGATTGTTTGCATAGGATTATACCCAAATCAGTTATTTTTCAGACGGACCGGCAGCACCATGTACAGAAAGCGCTCCTCGCCCTCGACCGGTGTAATGATGCAGGGGGAGATGCCGGTGTTCATGTCGATGCGCACTGTGTCTGCCGGGGCGTATTTCAGGGCCTCCATCAGATAGCGGTTGTTGAATCCGATCTCCAGCCCGCCGCCGTCGCCGGAGACGGGGCAGATGTCGGCAGCCGCGCCGTTGCCGGTTTTGGCGGATAAAGAGACGGAATTATCGCCAAACAGGCAGCGGACCGGGCTTTTTTGCTTTTCGGAGATGACGACGGATACGCGCTCAATGGAGCGGATCAGGTTTTTTGTCTCCGCGACCACGGAGATGGGGTTGGATCTGGGGATGGCGGATTTATAGTCCAGGAAATCGCCCTCCAGCCGGCGGCAGATCAGCTGCGTGCTGCCTACCTCAAAGAGGAGGTGGCGGTTGCCCAGCGTGATGGAGGCGGGGTCCTCTGTATCCTCGCAGATTTTTTCTACCTCGTTCAGCGCTGCGCCCGGCGCTACGAAGCGGAAGGCGGCCCTCTCATTGTTTTCCAGGTTTTCCCGCCGCAGGGCCAGCCGGAAGCCGTCCACGCTGACCACGGTCAGGCAGTTGTCCCCGATTTCAAACAGGGAGCCGGTGTGTATGGGCCGGACCTCGTCAGTGGAGACAGCGAAGGAGGTCTCGCTGATCATAGAGCGGAGGGTCTTTTGCTGGATCTGCACGGAGAATTCGTCCTCTACCTCCGGCAGTTCGGGGTAGTCGTCGGCGGAGAGGGTAAGGATGTTGTACGCTGCGTCACCGCAGGTGACCTTTGCGTTCATGCTGGGGTCTGATTCGAATACCACGATGTCGTCGGGCATGTGGCGGATGATGTCGCCGAAGAGCCGGGCGGGCAGGACGAGCTCGCCCTCCTCTGTGATGCTGGCTTCCAGGGTGGTGCGGATGCCGGTGTTCATGTTGTAACCGGAGATGGTCAGTTGTGCGCCGGCCTGCAGGAGGATCCCCTCCAGAGCGGGGATGGAGCTTTTGCTGGCCACCGTTCTGGACGCTGTGTTGATAGCGGACTGCAGGAGTACTTTTTCGCAGGAGAATTTCATAGCTGCCGGTCCTTTCTTTTTTGGTAGTGGGTGCATATAGAAGCAGAGAGAAGAATAAACTATGTATTTTGTAGCAGTAGGAGCGGTAGGGCGAAATTTTGTGGAATTCGTTGGGGAATGGTTGGAAATGCTGGAAAATTTGGGAGAGCCGCCCATGTGGAAAACAGCTTTTTTTATCCACGCATATCCACAGCCAAAATTCCCCGTTTTTTTTCCACAGGATATACACCGTGGATATGGAAAAAATTGTGGATAACTTCGGGGAAAATGTTGAAACTCCGCGCCGCCCTCTCTACTTGGTGGAGTTGATGTTGGTGATGATGGCCTTGACGGTCTCCGCATAGTTGGCGTCGCTCTTCATCTTCTTCTCGACCTTGTTGATGGAGTTGAGCACTGTGGAGTGGTCGCGGCCGCCAAAGGCCTGTCCGGTCTCGTCCAGAGACAGGCTGGTCATGCGCCGGATGAGATACATGGCGATTTGCCGGGCGTTCAGGCAGTCTCTGCTGCGGGACTGGCCTTTGATCTGGTCCTCCTCGATGCGGAAGTACCGGCAGATTTCCCGGATGATGGAGTCAGGCGTGATGATAAATTCATTGGATTTACTCATGTCCTGGATCGCGCGGTCCACAGTCTCTTTGCTGATAATGCCGTCCAGATCTCGGAAAGCCTTGATTTTTTTGACAGTGCCCTCCAATTGCCGCACGTTGGCCGTGATTTTGGTGGCGATGTAGTGGGCGATGTCGTCGGGGATGATGAATCCCAGCTGCGCGGCCTTGTTTTTCAGGATAGCGATCCTGGTCTCCAGGGTCGGGGGCTGTACGTCGGCCATCAGGCCCCATTCGAACCTGGTGCGGAGCCGGTCGTCCAGCTGGGCCATCTCGTGGGGCGGGCGGTCAGAGGTGAGGACCAGCTGCCGCTTGCTCTCGTAGAGGGTGTTGAAGGTGTGGAAAAATTCGTTCTGCGTCTCGACTTTACCGGCCACAAACTGGATGTCGTCCACCAGCATCAGGTCGGCCTCCCGGTATTTTGTGCGGAAGTCCCCCGCCTTGCCGGAGCGGACGGATTCGATGAAGTCGTTGATGAACTCGTCTCCTTTGATGTATACGATCCGGGCGGCGGGGCTTTTTTCCTGGATCACGTGGGCGATCGCGTACAGCAGATGGGTTTTCCCCAGGCCGGAGTCTCCGTAGATGAACAGCGGGTTGTAGTGCTGCCCCGGTGCGTCGGCCACGGCGCGGGCTGCGGAGCAGGCCAGGCGGTTGGACGGGCCGATGACAAAGGTGTCAAAGGTGAATTCCCCGCTCTCCATCATCGACAGGGGCTTTTGCTCCTCCTGGTCCTGGTAGTGGGCCAGGCCGGCGTCGTCCAATAATTTGACGGTCATGTCGGTGGAAAAGATATCCTTCAAGCTGGCCTCGATGTTGGGCAGAAAGCGGTCCTGGATATTGGTGCGCTTGAATGTGTTCGGGCAGTGGAGCACCAGGGTGTTGCCCTCCAGGGCCACGACGGCGGTATCGTCGAACCAGGTCTTGATGGTCGTCTCCGACAAGTCGTCCCGCAGTCTGGTCAGGATCATGGACCAGATATCGGAAACAGATTGCATAGAAGCTCTCCCTTTCTCTTTCGTCGTAAAGATACCAAAATAGTATAGCAGAAACCGATGGAAATTGCAATTGACACTTATTCTAATATTACCACACCGGCCTTTCTTTGAAAAGGGAGAAATCGTTCGTTTTCCTTCGGGCGGTCTTGCGTTAAGACAGCAGGGCGTCCAAGTCCTCCGCCGTCAGACCCGGCTGCAGGGCAAGGCTGATGCCGTAGCCCAGGATCTTGGACAGCGCCTGAATTTTCGCGTCAATGGCGTCGGGGGTCAGAAAGAACCCCTTCCGGGGCACCTGGCAGTCCTCCCCCGCCAGGTCGTGGGCGATGGTCTCCAGATTGACGACCGTCGGCACGCCCACGGAGATGACCGGCACGCCCAGGCTCTCGCGGTCCAGGGCCATGCGGTGGTTCCCCACGCCGCTGCCCGGAATCAGCCCCGTGTCGGAGATTTGAATGGAGCTGCACAGCCGCTCCAGCCCCCTGGCCGCCAGCGCGTCCACCACAATGACCGCCTCCGGTCCCATGTGCTCCGCCGCGCCTCTCACCCACTCCGCGGCCTCCAGCCCTGTCGTGCCCACCACGCCGCCGCTCAGAGCGGCTGTCTCCCGGAAGTCCGGCAGCACGCTTTTCAGGTGCCGGGTGATCAGCAGATGGGACAGGCAGCCGGGCCCCAGGGCGTCCGGCGTCATGGCCTGGTTGCCCAGCCCCGCCACCAGCACCGGGCCCTCCGCCGGCAGCATGGGCGCCAGCAGTTCGGCAATGCTTTCCACAGCCTGTTGAAAGCTGTCCGCCTCGTGCCGCCAGAAGCGGGTGATATCCAGGGTCAGATAGACGCCACGGGGCTTTCCCAGGGCCTGCTCCCCCGCTTTGTCCACGATCTCGACCCGTGTCAGTGGAAAACCGTTGAGGGTCTCCTCGCTGGCAATGACCCCCTGCAGTGGGGACGCCCCGGTCTCCCTGCAGAGCGCGTGGGCCTCCATGGCCAGGTCCGTACGAATAGCCGCCATAAATTGTGATACTCCCTTCCAAATCCTACTAAATCTAGTACATCTCTTCTATTTTTTCTCCCGTGGAAAGAAATATGTAAAAAAAATAGAGAAAGTTAAAAAAATTCCTTGCAATTTCATTGAAAGCGTGATAGAATACATTTCTGCGTGGGGAGGTCGATGGAGCCGTCCCATAGCTCCCATTGGAGGAGGTGTTTGGTTTGCCGAATATCAAGTCTGCTAAGAAACGTGTGCTGGTGGCGCGTGTCCGCAACGCCCGCAATAAGGCTGAGAGATCCGCCATGAAGACCGCCGTTAAGAAGTTTGAGGCCGCTGCCGCTGATGGCAATCGCACCGAGGCCGAGGGCGCTTACAAAGTCGCGGTCAAGGCGGTTGACAAGGCTGCTGCCAAGGGCATTCTGCACAGGAACAATGCCGCTCACAAAAAGAGCGCCATGACTTTGAAGCTCAACCAAATGAACTGACAGAAAACCACCCCTTACGGGGTGGCTTTTTCTTGTCTTTATGCAGCCGCTTACAGCCGTGAGCCCTTTGTCAAGGATTTTGCTGTTTGCCCTAGATCGAAAACGTAACGATCGCCTTCTGAATCTCTTCCATTTTTGCAATAGCATCCAGATACAGGTCCGGCGCGTCTGCCCTCATATCGCCCAACTGCTTAACGAGAGAGGCACTGTGAACAGGCAGCTGCTTATGGGTTCGGATAAAGCACTCCCTGGACAAATTTAGTACCGCTCTCTTCGGGGGAGAAATCAAAAGGTCATAATAGGCGTTTAAATTGTTCCTCATGGTGATGGTCGAGATCGGAAGAACAATGTAGTCATTTTCCTGTGGACCTGCGACGATCAGAACGGGCCGGATTTTTCTTTTTGTCGTCCGCGTTTTTATGTCGTAAAAATCGACAGCTGACAGATACACTTTTCCAATCAAGTGCCGGCAACCCCCTCCTGGAGATCGTCGAACTCGTCGTAGTACATATCCCACACATGGTCATATGGGCGTACCTTCTCCGCGTCTTTTTTGATGTCCTCCAGGCCTAGCACCCTGTGTCCGCTCTCGTTCGGCTGGAGCCCTTCACGGGCATTGCGCCACGATAATTCCCGGTGTGTCAGCTCGCTCAGCTTCCAGGCGGCGATCTGCCCATATTCCAGAATGACATTCTTCAAAAGATAGGCGGCATCTAAACTGATCTCGTTTGTATCAGCTTCAATGCCATCTGCGCCGAACCGCATCCTGACATCCACGGAAACAGGGCCGTACTTCCAGGCCTCCATGCTTTCCGCGAAAAGGGGCTGGCCGGAAACAGCGAGGGATTCCCGCTGAGAAAAATACAGGAGTTTATGGAGCTTTGTTTCGGTAACCTGTTCACCAGATATTCTGCGGTATTCGTCAACAATAAACTGCGCTACGTCCAAAACACGTTCCATACCCATCGCCTCCCTTCTATGTATGCCGGTACCAGTATTATAGCACATTTTCGAGAAAAGTAAAGCAGAAGCCCACAGGGAATTTCCAGACAAAAGGAAAAAGGACAGCCGTTCCACAGAAAAACGGCTGTCCTTCGGCACATTTTGCTCCTTTTAACGCTTCTCGATGGAAACAGCGCTGAGGATACTGCCCTCCCCCTCCTGGTAGGAGACGGACACCTGGTCGCCATTGCTGAGGATCACCACAGACGGCTGGTCCGCCGCGCTGATGGCGTAATAGATCTCGCTGCCGATCAGCTTGACATAGTACACCGTGTTGCCGCCCAGCACGGCGCTGCGGATATCGGCGATGGTGCCGTCCACCGTCGCCCCGCTGCCGGCCCCCGCGCCGGAGGCAATGCCGTTCTGATTGAGCATGGCGGCATAATTTTTCTCGCACTCCGCCACCGTGTCCCCGGTGGCCACGATCTGGTACTGCTGCACGTTGACCATGGCGTACTTCTTCACCAGCTGCGCCGCGTCCTTCATCGCCATAAAGTACGTGGGCTGGCCGCCGATGTTCAGCAGCAGCGGGAAGGTGGCCTTATAGCGCAGATTCTGCAGCTCGCCCTCCGCGCTGTCCACGGCGGAATACTCCGTGGCCCCGGCGCAGGAGTAGAACTTGCTCTCCTTGGTCCGCTGGTTGGTCAGCAGGAAGCCGATGTTGGACTGGTCGCCGCCGGTGGAGGTGATGCCGGTATAGATATACACATCGTCCCCCAGGGCGATATAGTTGTAGCCCTCCGTTGTCACGGTCACGTCCCGCTGGCCGAACAGGGAGTTGAAAAATCCGTTGTGGTACATGCCGTAGTAGTCGTACTGCTGGATGATGAGGTTGGCGGAATACAGGTTGTCCACCCAGGCGGGGACCTCCTCATAGTACTGGCTCTCCCCGGTGATGGCGTTCACCAGCACCGCGCCGTGCACGTCCGTGCCCCCGAACAGGCCGATGGTCCGCACCAGCTTCGGGCAGATCCAGTAGGGCGTCCCCTCCTCGTCCACCTCCATGACGGGCTGGGAGAAGAGGTAGGTGGGGTAGTGGAACCGCAGGTGCCGGTACAGGTTGCGGCCCAGGTGCTCGGCGGTGGTGTACTTGATGCCCTCCTGCAGCCGGACCAGCTCCACGTTCTGGGTCACCATGTCGATGACCAGATAGGCCGGCAAACCCCCGGAGCGGTTGGTGAACCACTTGATGAGGTCCGCGTACATCAGCGTCGCGATCCGCACGGGGCGGCCCTTGTAGTTGATCTGGGTGTAGTCGTCCACCACCTCGAACTGGCTGACCATGTCGCTCAGCTCGCCCAGCTTGCGGTCCCCCAGGCGCTCGGCGGAGCCCCGGTCCAGCATGGGGATCTGGTCATAGGAAATTTCGTCCACCTCGGCGGCAAAGTCCCCGCTCTCCACCGGCAGCAGCCTGGAATACGCGCCGGCCCGGAAGATGACGCTGCCCGCGATGGAGCCGATGACCGCCACCACCACCAGCAATATGGCCAGGAAAAACGGGACAGCGCACTGCTTTTTCAAAAACTTGAAGTAGTTTTTAGCCCCCTGGTCCTGGAAGCCGGACGTCACGATGGCGCTGACGCAGTACGCGGCGCACAGCAGCAGGGCGAAGGCGTAGAAGTCCGGGGACTGCAGGTTGATGGGCGGCAGCTCCAGGTAGAAGTAGACGAAGCCCACCAGCGCTGTGACGGCCAGGTTGATGAGGACGCGGGTAAAGGGATTGCCCACGGCTTTGCGGGGCTTTCTGGGCTTGGGCGGACGCTTTTGGGACGGCGCTCCGCTGTTGAAGCCCTCCCATTGGAAGCCGCCCGCGTCGGAACCGGAAAATGGCATTGTGATCTCCTTTCTGTCTGCGGTGGAAAGAAACGGACAAGGACTGCGGGTGCGGCCCTTGCCTATAGTTTACCCTATTTTTGTTGGAATAGCAAGTGAATTTTCTGTTACGCGCTCATCAAAGGCTCGCTGCCTGCCGCCCAGGCAGGGCTTTTGGGGGATGGAATGCCCTGATTCTGTCCATACTCATGGTGTATACTTTCTGACCGGGGCAGCGGCGGCGTGCGGCTTGCGTTCCGCCCTGGTCTGTGGTACGATTACATCACCAAACCGGACCATACCGGCGATGTGTTGCTGTTGAGAAAGGGGCAGAAGAATGAAGACCATCGACATTATCGGGGTGCAGATGGACCTGGGCGCGTCCAGGCGGGGCGTGAACATGGGGCCTATGGCCATCCGCTACGGCGGGCTGTGCGAGGGACTGGAACAGCTGGGCTTTGCGGTGAACGACCTTGGGGATATCGCGCCCCTGGTTACCGGCGCGACAGCGCCGTATATGCGCAATTACGAGCAGGTCATTGAACTGAACCGGCGTCTCTACCAAATGGTTGCCGCCGCGCTGGAGCAGGACCACTTCCCCGTGGTCCTGGGCGGGGACCACAGCATCGCCGCAGGCAGCATTTCCGCCGCCGCCCGCCACTACCGGAACATCGGCGTCATTTGGATCGACGCCCACGGCGACTGGAACAATGAGGAGAGCACGCCGTCGGGCAATATGCACGGCATGCCCTTCTCCGCCGTGTGCGGGCATGGGCCGGACTGCATGGTGGATTTCGGCGGCCCGCCGGCTCTGGTGGATGTGCGGCGGTGCGTCCAGATCGGCGGGCGGGATATCGACGACCGGGAGCGCCTGCGGATGAAGCGGGCCGGGGTGACGGTCTTTCCCATCAACACCATTGATAAGCTCGGTATGCAGGCCGTCATCGGCCAGGCGATCGACATCGCCGGGACCGGCACGGAGGGCATCCACCTCAGCTTTGACATCGACGCCATCGACCCCCAGGCCGCGCCGGGCACCGGCACCGTCGTCCACAGCGGGCTGACGGTCCGGGAGGCATTTCTGGCCGTGGAGTCCCTGGCCGATTCCGGGAAGCTGGTTTCTATGGATATGGTGGAGGTCAACCCGATCCTGGACGAGCGGAACAAGACCGCCATCCTGGCGTCCCAGCTCATCCAGTCCGCGCTGGGGAAGGCGGTCTATTGACGGCTGTCAGGAGAGAGGCCGGTCCCGTATGGATGGAAGGAGGAGCGGACATGGCGCTGAGCGCCTGCAACACGGTGACGGATGAGCATGGCCGGGAGCTGACGGTGCATGGCACGCCGCTTTTTCCTGTCGCCAGCTATCTGGATGATCTTGTCATAGATGTGGTCCCGTGGCACTGGCATGAGGAGCTGGAGGTATCTGTGGTGGAGAGCGGGACCGCTGTTTTTTCTGTGGACGGAGAGCGGCGCATGCTGGAGGCGGGCAGCGGCTACTTTGTCAACAGCGGCGTCCTCCACGGCGCGTGGGAGGCGGCCACCGGCGCTGGCCGTATGCACGCCACGGTCTTCCATCCCCGGCTGGTGGGCGGCAGTCTGGACAGCATTTTCTGGCAGGGCTATGTCCAGCCCCTGCTGTCGGACGCCTCCTGCCGCTGTGTATGCTTTGACCCGCAAGTGCCCTGGCAGCGACAGGCGCTGTCGGCGATGGAGGAGGCATGGCAGGCCTGTAAGGAGGAGCCGCCGGGATATGAGTTCGCCGTCCGGCAGGCCCTGTCCACGGTTATTTTTCTGTTGGTGCAAAACTGTCCTCCCGCGCAGAAAGTCCCGTCGGAAAAGTCTCTCCGGGATGCCCGGCGGATGAAGGCGATGCTCCAATATATCCAGGAGCACTACAGCGAGCCCGTGACGGCTGCGGACATTGCCCGCAGCGCGGCGGTCAGCGAAAGCGAGTGCCTGCGGTGTTTCCGGGCCGTAATTGGGGCGGCCCCCATCCAGTATGTCAAGCAGCTGCGGCTCCAAAAGGCAGCGGAGCTGCTGCAGTTTACGGACAGGAAGATTGCGGACATCGGCGGGGCCTGCGGGTTCCAGGAGATGAGCTATTTTGCAAAGGCTTTCCGGGAGCTGAAGGGCTGTACGCCCAGCGAGTACCGGCGGCGGAGACAGCAGGAGGAGCGGCAGGAATAGGATCTTGGCCGCAGTGCGAATTTGTATTGCCAATTGAGATGCAGAAGGGTATAATAAGAAAGGAAAGAAAGATGGTGTATGCGGCAAACTGGCCGGATATGATCAAGAAAGAGATGGCAACTTGCAGGTTGATTGCCTGAATGGAACGCCGTATGGCGGGAAAGGAGTCGAGTATGGCACAAGTTACTATCATGGAAGCAAAAACAGATTTATCAGAGCTGGTGCGGTTGCTTGAAACGCACCAAGAGGAGGTTATTCTTATTGCAAGGGATGGAACACCGGTTGTTGAGATGAAACTGGCTAAAAGAAAACCAGCCAATAAGAGGATTGGTGTTGCGAAGGGTAAGCTCCAGATTCCGGACGATTTTGACAAATGGGACAGTGAAGTTGCAGATATGTTTGGTGATAGGATATGAAATTGCTGCTGGATACCCATATTTTGCTGTGGGTGCTTTCCGATGCCGCACAGCTGCCACAAAAGGTGAGGAGACTGCTTGAAAATGAAGAAAATGAAGTATACTACAGTCTGGCTTCGCTTTGGAAAATTCAAATCAAATACCTTGCACATCCGGGGCAAATGAGTTTTACCGCAGAACAAGTGGCTGGTTACTGTTCGGAATCTGGATTTTACAGGCTGCCAATCCGTGAGGAACATATTTTCTGTTTGCGAAATCTGAAGAGGCCGGAATCCGCGCCTTCACATAAAGACCCGTTTGATCGGATTTTGATTTGTCAGGCTATGGTGGATAATATGTTGTTGGTTACGCATGACCACTTGATTCCAGATTATAATGAGCCGTGCATATGCAGCGTATGACGGATGACCGGATGCACCAGCGGCTGACTCTTTTTTGAGTCAGCCGCTGCTATTTTCACGTATTCCCAACTGTTGCTGCATTGCTCAATTTCATGCTCAATAAAGGCCACAAGCTCACTGGGGCGCATATCCAGTGCATTTGCGAGTTTCCATAATGTTTCAAAATTTGCCTGTTTATCACCATTTTCAATCATTGTCAGGTGAGTTCTGGCAATTCCGGCAAGCCCGCTCAAAACATCTTGCGATATACCTTTTTTGCGGCGCAGACTTCGTATTGTCCGTCCAATCGCTCGGTTGTCAAATTGCACTTCCGCCTCATCTTCAGGGCTATTCATATTCCAGCAGGTCCAGCCTCTGCAGTCGTCCCCGCCTCCCCCTTTAGGGGGAGGCGGCGCGGCGTCAGCCGTGACGGAAAGGGTTTGCTGCCGATTCTTCTGAAAATCGCTATATCTCACTTTTACTGACTATCTACTATCGCCAATGCGCTCTTAATCATAGCAGTTATCAATTTAATCTGCCTTGGTGTTGCACACTGCCACAGATCAATCAGCATATCCATTTCTATCAAATCACAGTCTTCAAGGACCTCAGAAAGCAGGTAGGACGGAGAAACCCGCAGTTCTTTACAGATTGTGACAAATACTGGCAGGCTCGGTATCTTTGTTCCTGACTCAATCTGCCGGAGATATGTGGGATTGATGTGACAGGCTTCGGCGAGCTTTTCGCCAGTCAAACCACAATCTTTACGCGCTATGTTCACCTTTTTACCAAGTTGTTTTTTATTCATGATATACCCCTCAATATAAGCTGATAGAACTATTTTGTTATCTTATAGCTTATATTTTTTTGACAGTCATTAAAGCCTCTGATAGTATATATAATATTAGCTTATAGACTATAAATAGAGGTGATACTATGCCAGACTACAAAGAAATGTACCTGACAATGGTGCGGGAGACGGAAAAAGCTGTTACACTCGCTGGGCAGGCGCATGTTTTACCGGTCCTCAAATAGTTTGGACGCAGGGATGTCCAGCGCTTGCGCTATATCCAACAGGGCAATTACGCTAGGCGTGGCCTTTGCCGTCTCAATCTGCTGGATATGATTTTTGCTGTAAGACGTCATTTCCGCCAGCTGCTGCTGTGTATAGCCTCTGGCCTTTCGAAAGTATAAAATGTTCAGCCCGATTTTTGTTAACGCTTCGCTGTGATCCATAGGTATCTTCCACACCCTTCGTAGATTTCCATTATATTTTACAGAAGTATGTGGATAAAATAGACAATTTATAATCATGTAAAAACAGGATAATATCTTGTATTTCTGTGATAGCTGTGGTATTATTGTAAAATGGAAAGGAGTTGAAACCTATGAGCGGTGCATTTGAAAAATCTTTTAGCGATTTCCTGGATAGCAGCCAATATGATCAGGCGGCAGAGGCACTATTTTCCATGGTGCGCATTGCATACATTGCAGGGTGGAAAGCGGCTGGCGGAGATGCAGAACAGATGCAGAAAACACCAGAGTTATTTCTTAGGAAACAGATTAAGCCCTAATACATACCTGCAAACGATAAAGACTTCCGGCAGGAGGCCCCCTCTGTCACGGCTGACTGAGAGGGTGTGCCATCGTCAACCACGCCATCAAGGAAAGCAGAAAAACTCCCCTATTGCACAGTGTCCATAGAATTGTCCGGTATACTTTTAGTTTT
>CAJTPV010000043.1 GCA_910578505.1 uncultured Oscillospiraceae bacterium
CTCCCCTGAAAGGGGAGGGGGACCGCTTGCGGTGGAGGGGTCCTCCCTGTCCCAGCTAAATTTAATTGGTCGCAAGTATAAATGTTTGGTGATCATTGGCATTTGCAGCCTGTTCGTTCAGGTTTATAGCAGCAAAAAGAAGTAACCGCCCCCAGTTGCCCAACTGCGCGGTTACTTCTTTTTAAGTAATCGGGGGCCAACCGTCTGCCGGCAGCGCCCTTTCTATGTTTAGTATAGCCGAACAACATGAAGTTGTCAACACCCGAATACACTGTCTACAATGGCTTGCTGCCGGTTTTGAAGACTGCAAAATTCAAAAGGCCACCTTCAAGCACAGGGCCACCAGGCACAGGATAATCGCGCAGGGCACATAGACGTACCGCCCCATAGCGTACCAGAGGGCCCCCGGCGCTTTCCGGGCTCCCTTTCCGGTCTCGTCCAACAAATCCTCCCGCCGCATGATCCAGAACCAGGTCACCGCGCCCAGGGTCGCGCCGATGGGGATGATATAGATCGACACAATGTCCATCCAGGGGCCCCATTTAAAAATAGGCTCCATGTGCAGCCCGACGCCCAGACACACCGCGCACAGCAGCGCCAGCATGGCCCTCCGGCCCAGCCGGGGGAAGCGGTGCAGCAGGGATTCGCCCACGGCCTCGAACATGTTCTGCAGCGAGCTGACCCCGGCGAAGATCATGGCCACGTACAAAATCACGGCGAACAGCCGGCCCAGAGGGATGTCCTGCAGGATTCTGGGCAGCGTGACAAAGAGCAGGGACGGCCCGGCCCCCACGTCCAGCCCATAGGCAAAGCAGGCGGGGATCATCACCAGCGCAGCCACCAGGGCGGCGATGGTGTCAAAGAGGGCGGTCCGCTTTGCCAGGGCGGCCACGTCCTCGGCGGAGTCCAGATATGCGCCGTAGACGATCATGCCGCTGCCGGTGATGGACAGGGAGAAAAAGGCCTGTCCCATGGCCCAGATCCAGACCATGGGGTCCAGCAGCTCCTCCCACCGGGGGGAGAACATATAGCGGTAGCCCTCCGCCGCGCCGGGCAGGAAGGCCACCCGCACCGCCAGGATCAGGAAGATGCAGAAGAAGAGGGGCATCATGACCTGGTTGCTCTTCTCGATGCTCTTGGCCCCCAGCAGCAGGGTCAGCAGCGTCCCCACTACGACCACCACGTGGAAGGGGACCACGGAGTAGTCCGCCAGGGAGAAGCCCTCGAACCAGGCGGCGGTGTCCGCCGTCATCAGCGTCCCGGTGAGGGAGTCGGTCAGGGCCTTGAGCACATAGGCGATGATCACGGCATAGCCAATGGCGATGCACATGGACCCGGCCAGCGGCAGCCATCCCAGGATGCCCCCGGCCTTTCCCAGGCGCTTTTTCCGGGTACCCCAGGCCATTTCGTAAGCGCCCAGGGTGCCGGTGCCCGCCCGGCGGCCCACGGCGTACTCAGCGGCCAGGCCCACGGTCCCGAAGAGGAGGATGAAGGCCAGATAGGCGATCAGAAACGCTCCGCCGCCATAGCTCCCCAGCTTGGCGGGAAAGGCCCACACGTTGGCCATCCCCACGGCGGAACCCACCGCCGAGAGCACAAAGCCCCACCGGCTGCTGAACCGCCGCTTTTTTTCATCTCCACCCATAAAGTCGTTCCTCCTTGTACATTGAACATCGAACATCGTTTTTCACCTGATCTGCGTCAAACCAGACCCGAAAATGAACGGGCGCACTGGCCCATACCTTCCGTATTCGAATTGTATCATAGAATTTGCGAAAAGGGAAGCATCTTTAACTGCGATTCCAAGGTACTCATGATTACTGCAATATCAAGCAGGCGCATTCCGCCCAATGCTGGGGGAGTGCGCCTGCTTATTGCCGAAAGAATCACACCCATACCGCTTTTTCCGTCCGGATCTTCATCTCCAGCGGGCGGAGGTGGACCCGCTCTCCCTGGAGCTGGAAGTTCTGACCATGCAGGGTGTTGTTGAAAAAGAACTGATAGGTTCCCCCATCTCCACTGCGCGTCGTGGACTCCACGCCCTGGGGCAGCGTCTCCAACAGGGGGATATTCTGCTCCCGGAACGCCTCCATCAGCAGCGTCCGGTACATGGCCTTCTCGCCCACGGTCCCCACATAGTAGGCAACGCCCTCGCCAAAACAGTTCTTGGCAATGGCGGGTACACCGCTGTAGAACCGCCCCTGGTATCTGGCCCACGCCTGAGCGGTGTCCAGCTCCAGCAGGTCGCACCAGCTGGTGATCTGATAGGTACCGCCCTTGGTCAGATTGACCGTCTGCTTCACAGGCCCGATGGGGTCGTACTCCGTGACATGACAGCCGCAGCTGGGTCCAGTAGGCGAAGCCCTCAGACTGGGTCTGGTTCTTCAGCGCAAACTCCTTGTGAAAATCCGGAATATTGGCGGGAATGCAGGCGTTGGTCGTAATCACTGCGTTGGCGTTGTACCGGCGGATGATCTCGCTCTGGAACCGGACAAAGTCCGCCGTGCAGTCCGCGCCGAACCGCTCATAGTCCAGCAGATACGCCGGGTTGTGCCACCGGGGAAGGCAGTCAGGAGACAGCAGGGGCTGGATCTGTTCCCAGTCGCTGACCTCGCCGCTCCAGACCACATTGCCCCAGGCTCTGTTGAGCGCCTCCAGCGTCCCATATTTCTCCCGCAGCCACTCCCGGAACGCGGCCCGGCAGGCGGGACAGGTGCAGTGGTTGCTCTCCAGCTCGTTGTCCAGCTGCCAGGCGAAAATCTCAGGCCGCCCGGCGTACCGCTTCGCCATCTCCTCCACGATGCGCCCGGCGTACTGCCGGAACGTGGGGCTGACCAT
Source organism: uncultured Oscillospiraceae bacterium (assembly GCA_910578505.1). Taxonomy (GTDB): domain Bacteria; phylum Bacillota; class Clostridia; order Oscillospirales; family Oscillospiraceae; genus Pelethomonas. The sequence continues at coordinate 2,839 of CAJTPV010000043.1, forward strand.
GCAGCGGTGGCCCCGCAGCCCTAAGTCGGTGGGCTTGCCATCCCGCCCCCATTGGACGGTGTCCGGGTGATTCTGGTACAGCCACAGCGGGACGCAGTTGGTGGGGGTCCCCAGAATGACCTGCATCCCCTGGCGGCTGATGGTCTCAATGGCGTCGTCCAGCCACGCGAAATCAAACTCCCCATCTTTTGGCTCCATCCGGCTCCAGGCGAACTCCCCGATCCGGATCACATGGGCCCCCAGCGCTCTCATCCGGACCGCGTCCTCCTCCCAGAGGGCGCGGTCCCATTGCTCGGGGTAGTAATCAATTCCAATTTTTATCATGTCACAGCCTCTCAAATACCGGCATATACGCCAGCGGCGCGTCCACCGTCACGGTCTGCCCACCCTGGAACACCTCGCCGGTGGAGGTCAGCTTCCACTGTCCGGCGGGCAGGTAGACATCCCGGCGGAACTGGTTGAGCTGGAGAATGGGGGCCGCCAGATACTTTGCCCCGAACATGTACTGATCCTGCAATTCCCAGCACCTCCCGTCCTCCGGGAACTCATAGAACATGGCCCGCAGCAGCGGAGAGCCATTCTCATGGGCCTCGGCAAAAAGGGATTTGATGTAGTCGTGCATAGAAATACGAAGATCATAATACTTCCGCATGATGGCGTAGTTCTCCTCGCCGTAGCTCCACAGCTCATTGGGCTGTCCGGTGTGGAGATAGCCGCCGCCCCAGTCCCGTTCGTCCAGCGGAGGGATGTCGTAAGGCCCCCGGTCCCCGTGCATCCGCAGCACCGGGGAGTACACCGCGAACTGATACCAGCGAATGAGCAGCTGCCGGAAATCCGGGTCATTCACATCGTCCGTCATAAACCCGCCGATGTCGGTGGTCCACCAGGAAATGCCCGCCAGACCCATATTCAGTCCGCACTGGATCTGGTCGGCGAACGCCTCAAAAGTGCTGGGTACGTCCCCGGACCAGATGACGTTGCCGTACTTCTGGGACCCGGCCCAGCCGCAGCGCAGCAGGTTCACTACAGGAGCTTCCTGGAGCTTGCTCATTTCATCGTAGAAAGCCCGGCTGAGCATCTGGGGATAGAGGTTGCTGACGCGCAGAGCGGGACCGGCATAGTAGCGGTAGTGGTCGAAGTCGTACACGCCCAGGTCCGGCTCGGAGTTGTCCAGCCAGAAGGCGTCGATGCCCAAGTCATAGTAATTCCGCTTGCAGACCTCCCAGATATATTTCCGGGCCTCGGGGTTGAAGGCGTCGATCTCCACGCAGTCCCCCTGGTAGTCGTAGGTCTGCAGCGCGCCCCGCTCCGTGCGCATGAGCAGGCCCCGCTCCAGCATGGGATAGAAATTCTCGCTCCGCCGGTCCACCGACGGCCACACGGACACGATTACTTTCATGCCCATGGCGTGCAGCTCATCCACCATGGCCTTGGGGTCGGGCCAGTAGGTCTTGTCGAACTTCCAATCCCCCTGGACGGTCCAGTGGAAGAAGTCAATGACGATCTGGTCGATTTTGACGCCCTCCGCCTGATACCTCCGGGCCACCTCCAACACCTCCTCCTGGGTGCGGTAGCGCAGCTTGCACTGCCACAGGCCCATCAGGTCCTCCGGGAACATCCCGGCCCGGCCGGTGACGGCGGTGTAGTTTTCCAGAATCTGCTTCGGCGTCCCGGCGGCGGTGATCCAGTAGTCCATGGACCAGCTGTAGGAGTTGAGGTAGTAGCTGCCGTCAATGCTCGGGTCCAGGCTCAGACCGTCGCCGCCTGCGCCCAGGTAGGTATAGGGGCGTCCGTCGTTGATGAGACACCGTGCAAAGAAGTCGCCCTTCCAGGCGTTCTCCTGCATGCTTGTATAAATGCGGCGGGACAGCGCGGCGGCAGTCTTGCCGTCCGCCGTTTTGCCAATCAGGGATGCCATCTCGGAAACCTCATCCGCCGCAATGCGCAGCAGACAGGCGTTCATGACGCTTTCGCAGAGGGTGTTCTCGAACGGGACGCCATACGCCTGGCCCTTTTCCGCCAGCTGTTCCCGGTAGCGACGCTCCTTCTCCGGCCCCTTCATGACTTCCCTGTCCAGACGCAATGTGTCGTTCCAGTCCGCCTTGTCCAGCAGGGGCAGGCCGTGGAGGCCCACGGAAATATTGCCGCTGTAAGTCAAAATCGCCATCAGCGTTTCCCAGAGAGGCCGCTTGGCATCCTCCCCGGCAATGGGGTACTCCTCCAGCAGGAAGCTGGTATCGCCGGTGAGCTTCACATAGCGATACACCGCCTGTACCAGCCACAGCTGGTCGTCGGAGCAGTCACCGGGTTCCTTGCCCTGGAAGGTGAAGTCGTGGTAGGCGTAGCCCATGCGGAACACGCTGCGGATCCAGTTGGAGAGCAGCTCTTTAATGAGGCCGTTCTCCCCCATGGCGCTGAGGTAGTACATGGAGGCGTAGATGTCCTGGATCTCCCGGAAGCCGGTTTCTCGGTAGGACTTCTGTGTCCAGGCGAAGGCGCGGGAGACATAGGTCTGATACAGCACCTGGAAGGGCAGGTTGCGCCCCACATAGGCGTCAAACCGCTGGTCGCCGGTTTCCGGCTGCAGATAGGCCGGGTAGCGGTCCCAGAACGCCGCCACCGACTGGAAGGTTTCAGACAACGCGGCGGGGTCCCTGTATTTCTCCAGCAGACAGCGGAGGGCGTTGTCCAGGGAATCCGCCGCCTGGGCGTCCTCCTCCAGCATTCCAACGAACTCATCTACTGCCGTTGATTCCCCAGTTTTAAGATTAAACGTTTTCTCTAATGCGAAAAAGGGGGCTGTCTTGCGGCTGTAACGGTTGGGCAGGCGGGCGATCAGCTCCGGGTGCTCCAGGGTTCCGCAGCCTACGAAGTCGGAGAGGCTGGTGCAGAAGCCGTCAAAGGACTCACCATTACACAGCAGGGCAGCGAACCGCTGGGCGGACTGCTCCCCCGCAGGCTTGAAGTGTATGGTGAGGGCGGCGGGAGAATCGCCGTCGTAGCACACCGCGCTCTCGTGGACCACGTTGACGCAGACCACGTCGTTGGCGATGTTTAGAGGCGCGCCTACGCCGAACACGCCGGTCATGACGATGCTAAGCGTCCGGTCCCGGCCCGAGTGGTTCTCGACCTCCACCCGCTGGGCCTCTACCGCGTTGGGCATTCCCGGCTCCTGGGGCAGGAGGAAGATGGTGCGGCGGATGGTCAGGCCGCAGGCGGTTTCGTATGTAATGATGGTGCGGTTCTGGGAGTGGAGGCAGTGGGCGGAGGTCACATTTTCCTCCACATTGGCGGAGTAGAAAATCTGCTTCCCATTCTCTACCAGGTAGAACTGCCGGTTGGCCGGTTCGCCATTTTCCTCCAGCTGGAGGGTACAGCGGGTAGCCAGCACCTGCGTTCCGCCAGTCCCCCGGAAGGAGCCGCGCCCCAGTGCGTCCAGCGCGCTTTTGGGCGTGGTGCAGAGGGGGTACGGATACCCGGCCCGGTTGCCCAGCAGCAGATTCACCGGGTAGTGGGGGCCCACCGGATAGGCTTTCAGGTCCAGCAGCAGCTCCCCCTTTTCGTTGAGCTGTCCGGGGCTGGACAATACCCGGCGGCAGACGGACAGAACTTCCGCCGCCACGTCCTCCGGGACAGTCTGCTCTCCGGCTTCTGTCCTGTGGCGGACATCGTTCCCGGATTCCAGCCAAAACAGCTGGTTTCCGGAAAACCCGGCGAGATAGGACGCCGTGGCCGGGCGGTTCATGAGCCGGGCGCACAGAGGCGCTTCATAGGGCAGGTCCGCAAACCCCAGGGCCGCTTTCCGGTGGCCGGAGAAGAACTCCGCGTCCAGCCCGCCGGGCTGCTGCCCAAAGGCTTCGGTGATACGCTCACGAGCCGTCACGGTCTGCGTCCGGGCGTATTCTGTGGAAAAATGCAAATAAAATCACTCCTTTTCGGATATTTCGGATAAAGTCAAATCCCGCACGCTTCCGCCGGGCTGAATCTGGCCGGGGACAGTAATGACGCGGGGGACATAGCACTTGGGGTCCTCGATGGCGGCAATCAGCTCCTCCGCCGCCCGCCGCCCCATGTCCTGGGCGTTCTGCCGGTAGGTGGCCACACTGGGGGTCATGACGGCGGAAAGCCGGATGCCGTCAAAGCCAAAGCAGCTGATATCCTTTGGTACGGACAGCCCCATACTCTGGGCGGCGGCAATTCCGGCGATGCAGGAGATGTCGTCCGGATAGAGGATGCAGTCCGGCATCGTTTTCCCCTCCAGGAGCTTCCGCGTGGCCTGGATGGAGTCCTCCGGCTCATGGAACCGGGCCGGGATCACCCAATCGTCCGGAACCTGAATGCCGCAGGCCCGGCAGCCCCGGTGGAAGCCTGTCAGCCGGGCGCGGGTCACGTCCCCCATCTCGCCGTGGATATAGGCCAGATGCCGGTGGCCCAGGCCGTGGAGATATTGGACGATGGCCTCCATACTGCCCACGTTGTCGCTCATGACGGCGGTGCGGCCAGTAAAGGTCTGCTCCACAGAAACTACAGGGATTTCGCTCTCTGCCAGCCGCCGCAGACCGTCAAAGTCAAAATTTCCCTGGGCGACGATCACGCCGTCGCACTGCCGGTACATGGCGTGTTCATAGTACCCCATTCCCGGACTGTGCCGGTTGCCCAGAAATGTGATGTCGTAATTTTTTTCCTCCGCCGTCTGGCTGATGGATTCCAGGATCAGGGAGAAGTATTCATGGGCCAGCATATTCTGAAACAGGATGCCGATATTAAAGCTCCGCTTGGTTTTCAGCGTCTGGGCCGCCGCATTGGGGTAATAGCCCATCTCCTGGGCGGTGCGGCGGACCATAGCGGCCTTCTCCTGACCGATGCCGGGCTGTCCGTTGAGGGCCTTCGACACGGCGGCGATGGACAGGCCGCAGGCTTCGGAGATCATTTTGATGGTGACGATAGTACATTCCACCTTTCTCGCGCCGGAGAGATAAAACGTTTTCTTTTTTGTTATACAGCATCCTGGTCAATTCGTCAATTGTTTTTTTCTGATTTCCAAAATTTTGGCAATACCGCTAATCAGGCACCATCTTTTTTGGGCAATTTGCAGAATTTATTTTTGTTTTGTGCCTGATATATAATATTTGCAATAGAGAAAACGTTTAATTCAACAGCAGGAGGAACGCTCTATGAAATTCGGCCACTTCGATGACGTGCGGAAGGAGTACGTCATCGACACCCCCGCTACGCCCCTGCCCTGGATCAACTACCTGGGGAACGAGGCGTTTTTCGGCCTCATCTCCAACACTATGGGCGGCTACTGCTTCTACCGGGACGCCAAGCTCCAGCGCCTGCTGCGCTACCGCTACCACAGCGTCCCCGCCGACGAGGGCGGGCGGTTCTGCTACATCAAGGAGAAGGGCAAGCCCGCATGGAACCCCGGATTCCTTCCCACCCGGACCCCGCTGGACCGCTACGAGTGCCGCCACGGCATGGGATACACAACAACCCCTGGATCGTCTGCGGCGAGGCGGTATTGGGCCGCGGGAACGAGGCATTCGACATCTATAAGCGCATCTGCCCCGCCTACTTGGAAGAGGACAGCGAGGTACACGAGACGGAGCCCTATGTCTACGCCCAGACGGTGACGGGCCGTGCCTCCGGCGAGCCGGGCCACGCCAAGAACAGCTGGCTCACCGGGACGGCCTCCTGGACGTTTGTGTCCATCAGTCAGGCGATCCTGGGCATCCAGCCGGATTATGACGGGCTGCGGATCGTTCCCTGTCTGCCGGACGAGCTGAAGGAGTTGACGGTCCGCCGGCAGTTCCGGGGCGCGGCGTATGTCATCCATATCCGGCAGACCGGAACGCGGTCTGCGGTGGTGAATGGGCAGGCTGTGGAAGGCGATATTGTTCCGCTGTTCCCGGAAGGGAGCAGGGTGCAGGTAGAGATGACACTGTAAGGAGGAAGTTTATGCTGTATATTGGAATCGACCTGGGGACCTCGGCCTGCAAGCTGCTGCTGGTGGATGAGTCCGGGCAGGTCAAAAACACCGTTGCTAAAGAATATCCCCTCTCCTTCCCCCGCCCCGGCTGGAGCGAGCAGGACCCCGCCCACTGGTGGACGGCGGTGCTGGAAGGGACGCCGGAACTGCTGGCAGGCTTTGACGCCGGGGAGGTAAAGGGCATCGGCTGCGGCGGTCAGATGCACGGGCTGGTGGCCCTGGACGGGGCGGACCGTGTCCTGCGGCCCGCCATCCTCTGGAACGACGGGCGCACGGCGAAAGAGGTGGACTATCTCAACGAGACCGTCGGGCGAGACAAGCTGAGCCAATACACCGCCAACATCGCCTTTGCCGGATTCACTGCTCCCAAGCTGCTGTGGATGCGGGAAAATGAGCCGGAATTCTTTGTAAAAATTGAAAAAATCATGCTGCCCAAAGATTACTTGGTCTACCGGCTCACCGGCGTCCACGCCACGGACTACTCCGACGCCTCCGGGATGCTGCTGCTGGACGTGGAGCACAAATGCTGGTCAAAAGAGATGTGCGGGCTCTGCGGCGTGACAGAAAATCAGCTCCCGAAACTCTATGAGAGCTGGGAACCAGTGGGAACGCTGCTGCCGGAGGTTGCGAAAAAGCTGGGCCTTCCGGAGAGCGTTGTGACATGCGCAGGCGCTGGCGACAACGCCGCCGCTGCCGTGGGTACCGGAACGGTAGGCAAGGGCGGCTGCAACATCAGCCTGGGGACCTCGGGGACCATCTTCATCTCATCGGATAAATTCGGCGTAGACCCCAACAACGCCCTCCACTCTTTCGCCCACGCCGATGGAGGCTACCACCTCATGGGCTGTATGCTCTCCGCCGCCAGCTGCAACAAATGGTGGCAGGAGGACATCCTTGGCACAACAGACTACATGGGCGAACAGGCAAAAATCCTCCCGGAGAAGCTGGGCCGGAACCATGTCTACTTCCTGCCCTACCTGATGGGGGAGCGCAGTCCCATCAACGACACCAGCGCCCGCGGCACATTCATCGGCCTGACCATGGACACCAGCCGGGCGGATATGCTCCAGGCGGTGCTGGAGGGGGTGGCCTTCGCCATCCGGGACAGCTTCGAGGTGGCCCGGAGCCTGGGGGTGGATATTCCACGCTCCAACATCTGCGGCGGCGGGAGCAAGTCCCTCCTGTGGAAAACCGTCATGGCCAACGTGCTGGGTATTCCTCTGGATATCGTGACTACCGAGCAGGGGCCGGGCTACGGCGGAGCAATTCTCGCCATGGTGGCTGCGGGGCAGTTCCCCGGCGTCCGGGCCGCCTGCGATGCCCTGGTCAGCGTGGCGGATACGGTGGAGCCAGATGCGGAACTGACCGCTCTCTATGAGGACTGGTGGTGTTCCTGGGCAACTTCGGCCCGGAGACCCCGGAGACCCTTATCGCCCAGTGGTTCCACGGCCCCATCATGTACGTGGCTGCCGCCGAGGGCGACGGGGACCTCCACGATGGCCGGGGCGACGCCTACTGCGGGATGCTCAACTGCTCCTACAACCTGGGTCTCCGGGGCAAGAACAATGGGCATCCCTGTGGCCTGCGAGGTGGATATCTACGGCGCACTGAGCGAGTACATCGGTACCTGTGTCTCCGGCGCTACCTGCACCCTGCTGGACATCAACAACACCGTCCCTGCTTCTCTCTACGAAAAGGGTATCCAGGGCAAGTATGACTGCCGCCTGACAGAGACCTTCATGGGCTTCCACTGCGGCAACACGTCCTGCTCCCTGCTGAAGAACCCCCACATGGGCTATCAGCTCATCATGAAGCGGGACCTGGAGCCGGACCTGCCCGAGCCGGACATCACCCGCGGCACTATGGAGGGCAACATCAAGGCCGGGGACATCACCTTCTTCCGCCTCCAGTCCACCGCAGACACCCAACTGAAAGCCTATGTGGCCCAGGGCGCAGTGCTGGATGTGGACTGCGAGAGTTTCGGCTCCATCGGGGCATTTGCCATCCCGGAGATGGACCGGTTCTACCGCCATGTGCTGATTGCCAAGCGGTATCCCCACCACGGGGCCGTGGCCTTCGGCCACTGGGGCAGGGCGCTGTTCGAGGTGTTCAAGTACCTGGGCATCCAGGACATCGCCTACAACCAGCCGGCAAGCCTGCCGTATCCGGGTGAGAATCCCTTCAAATAACCTCCAAGTTCCCTCTCATAGAGCAAACGGACAAGGCGCGTACCTTGTCCGTTTGCCCCTGTTGACGCTTTAGCGACAAAAAAAACCAGTTCATCAGAAATTTGAAAGGGATTAGGGCAATGAAATTAGTGTCTAATCGCCAACGAATACTCTATGAGTTATTTATCCAAGAGTATCGAGACAATACTGCAAGCTGCATTTGGAAATCCCTCTCGACTTTTGGAGTCCGCCATGCTATACTGATAAACGCCGTTACAAGGGATTGTCCAGCCGTCCAAGCGCTTCAACGCCGAAGGGCTGGTTTGCCGGGACGTGACAGCGGGGATGGAGAAAGCCCTTTTTCGTAACCGGCGGTTGTGGACAGTAAAATACGGGAGGAGAGCGGAAACATGGTTCACTACATACAAAATTTGAAAATCAGGCTGAAACTTTATATCCTCATAGGAGTCGCGCTGTTCGGAATGCTTTTGATCAGCGGCATGTCCTTCTTCCTGATGGGGCAGATGAACGAAATGACAAGCGATATTGCGACAAGCTGGCTTCCCAGTGTTGACATCGGAAGGGAGCTGAGCAACACCATTTCAAATATCCGCCTCAATGAATTGGGGTATCTCACCGCAATGTCAGATGATATGGAGAAATCCAGCCTTCAGTATCTCCAGAGTGAAAAAGAGGACATGGAGGCTCTTTTAGCCACATATGGGGCGCTCATTGATGAAGAAGAGCGGGATTTTTATCACAACGCGCTGAATTTCTGGACGCAGTACAGGGAAACAGATGAAAGAATAATGGCCCTGGCCGCGCAGGGCCGCATAGAGGATGCCCGGGAAATCCTGGACGGCGAATGCGTGGATCTTTACAATTCTTTAAACAGCGCCTTTGATCAAATTATCACCTACAATACACAGGGCAGCGATAACGCGGCGGAGGAGAGCGCTTCCCTGTACAGAACCGCCGTCTGTGTGATGGCAGGGATCGTCCTCGCCGTGATCCTCGTGGGAGTTTTCTTCTCCTTTGTAGTGATACGGTTGATCAAAATGCCTATTTCCGAGATTGAAAGCGCTGCGGTCAAAATGGCCGAGGGAGATTTGGATGTAGTGATCTCCTATACCTCCAAAGACGAACTGGGTATTCTTGCCGCTCAGGTAAACAAATTGATCCACAAGCTCCAGATGATTATTGAGGATGAGAATAAATTCCTTGCCAGAATGGCTGAGGGAGATTTTACGGTGGATTCGGTTTGTGAGGAAGCGTATACGGGCGGCTTCTATCCCCTGCTGGTTTCTTTCCGGGGCATTGCGGAAAGGCTCAACGATACCATGCTGCAAATCAGCCAGAGTTCCTCTCAGGTCGCAAGCAGCGCGGACCAGGTATCGACCGGATCCCAGGCTCTTGCCCGGGGGGCAGCCGAGCAGGCAAGTTCCGTGCAGGAACTCGCCGCCACCATTAGTGATATCTCCAACCGGGTCAATCAAAACGCGGACAATGCGCGACAGGCCAGTGCTGCGGCCGGTGAGGTCAGTACGAAAATGGATGTGAGCAAAGAGAAGATGCAGCAGATGATCCAGGCAATGCGGGATATCAGCACCTGCTCCAGTGAGATCGGCAAAATTATGAAGATCATCGAAGATATCGCTTTCCAAACGAATATTCTCGCTTTGAACGCCGCCGTAGAAGCCGCCCGCGCGGGCTCCGCTGGAAAAGGATTTTCCGTAGTGGCTGACGAGGTCCGCAATCTGGCAAACAAAAGCACGGAGGCCTCGGAAAACATCTCTGCTTTGATAGAAAATTCCTTAAAGGCGGTTGAAAGCGGGACGCAAATCGCGGACGATACCGCGCAGTTTTTAATGCAGGCCGTTAATGATGTAAACGAGATGACTGGCATTATCGGACAGATTTCGGAGGCCAGCGGCGAACAGGCCGATTCCATTTCTCAAATTATTACGGGGATTGACCAGATTTCCAGTGTTGTACAGACAAACTCGGCAACCGCAGAAGAAAGTGCGGCGGCGAGCGAAGAACTGTCCAGTCAGTCGCAGCTCATGAAGGGGCTTGTAGAAAGATTCAAGCTAAAGGGCAATCCTTTCAGATGACGCCCTCTTGAATATCCCAACCCCCAATTTGAATAAATTGTTGTTAGTTGTTCGGATTGAGCTGGGGTTGTTCTTTGCCTATAACCCTTATAATTCAAGGGATACAGGCTTTTATGCCTCGGGTGCCATGTGTTTTCTTGCCCTTTTTTCCTTAAAATTTTTTGTTTGCGCCTTTTCTTCCCCTTGATTGCTTGTGGTGAGTTTTCCGCCGAAACTCAAGCAGACAAAGTATTGACAAAAAGGGCTAGCGCGTATATACTGAGGCTTGTAGCAAAGCTACAACGATATAGCTAAACAGGCCCCTGGTAGTAAGCCCCCCACATATACGGGGTAGGCTGAATCCTGGGGCCTTATTATATTTCAAGGAGGGGTTATATGCCTAAGACGGCAATCATGATTGATGGAGGTTTCTACAGAAAGCGCGCAAGGCATTTATGGGGAGAAAAGACGGCTGAAGATCGCGCAAAAGAATTAGAAGCGTATTGCAAAGCGCATTTGCACCAGAAGGACCGCGGTGTAGACCGTCAGCTTTACAGAATATTCTATTATGATTGTGCTCCTGCGGGAAGGAGGAGCGTTTACCACCCGCTGACGCGAAAAAACGTGGATCTGGATAAGTCCGCAAAAATGGCGCGCCGAGAAGGAGTAGATTTTATCCTTGATCCCATGTGGGCTGATATTCGCCCGAGTCTTTTTGAACATATTGACGGCCTGTCTTCAATGTGGAAAAAGAAGGAATAAGAAAGCCGCCCCTGGCGCTACCAACACCAGGAGCGGCTATAGAGGGTGAAAAGTTTTGCAGGCTCTTCACCCTCTTATAATATCATACTTATAGGAGAAAATGCAACATGGCGACAGCAAAAAATTACCATATAAACTTCCCGGCGGAAACAGTCACCGTTAAAAAGGCTCTGGTGCGCGGCAAAGGGAACCAGTGGGTGGCCAGGGGGAAGCGGGGGAGACCCCGCATTCTGTGTGATTTTCCGTGTGATATTTAGCCGTCGCGTGTGACATTTGCTTGCGTTTTTGCCGTTGTGTTGTATAATATGTCAAAAAGAGACGGGAGGGAGTAAGCGGCTTTTTCTCAACATCGGGCCGGAATCCAGCGCAGCGAATCCGGCCCGAAAGCGAAGAAATTCCCACCAGAGTGCAGTTTTCGCCGCGAGGCGGAAACGGAACGGTGGTGGGAATTTCTGAGCTGGTGCCGGTGGTGGGACTCGAACCCACACGGTATCGCTACCAACGGATTTTGAGTCCGCCTCGTCTACCAATTCCAACACACCGGCAAATACAATAATAACAGCTTTAGTATACCGTAGGTTTTTTGAAAATGCAAGAGAAATATTCATAAAATCCGGTACATTCTCCACAATTTTTCGGGCAACCTGCACATCCCCCGTGATTGCCGCCCGCCCATAGCCGGCGGCCCAAATTGCCCGCTGCAGATGAAATTGGAACAATTTCCCATTTATGTAAAAAGAAAAAGGCCCGTTTTTCCAGGTAAACCCCAAGATTCGACTTGTGTTTTCTGTCTGTTTATGGTAATTTGTAAGCAAGGCATAACGAAGCTTCAATATTTCGTCTAAACAGACGGACAGCCATCAAGTATTGTCGACATGAACATTGTGAAAGGATAACAGGCTATGGATAAAATAAGGATCGTGCTGTCGGATACGAACGAGGATGCCCGCGGCATGCTGCAGGAGGCCCTGGAGGAAACCGGACGCTTTGTCGTAACGGGCTCTACCGGAAACGGGGAGGAGACGCTGCGGCTGATTGAGGATACCGCCCCGGATATGGTGGTTTTGGATTTGATCCTGCCCGGCTTGGACGGGTTGGGGATCCTGCGCCGGCTGCAGGGCAAGAAAATGCCGCTGATTGTGGCCATCTCGGCAATGGCCTACCAGGGAACCATTGTGGAGGCTGGAAATCTGGGCGCCGCCATGTTTATCAGCAAGCCCTACCACCAGGGGGCCCTGATCGAAAATCTCCTCAGCCTGGCAGACGCCAACGGCCGCCGGCCCCACACGCCCGGTCTGGAGGAGCTGGTCACTTCCATCATCCATGAGGTGGGCGTACCCGCCCATATCAAGGGCTATCAGTATGTCCGGGAAGCGATTATGATCACGGTGGAGGATATGGAGGTCATCAACTCTGTGACAAAGGTGCTCTATCCTGAGGTGGCCAAGCGGTACCATACCACCCCCAGCCGTGTGGAGCGCGCCATCCGTCACGCCATTGAGGTCGCCTGGGACCGGGGCGACCTGGAGACATTGCAGCGCTTCTTCGGGTATACTGTCAGCAACGCCAAGGGCAAACCGACCAACTCGGAGTTCATCGCCATGATCAGCGACAAAATTCGATTAAAGATCAAATCCTCCCCCTCCGGTCTCCAGCCCGCCTGAGAGGAAAAACAGGGGGAGCGGGGCTTGCGGACCGGTTGATTTTCTGCTATACTATGTCCCTGGTATTGTTCCCCGCCGCGGGGAAATCATACGAAAGGAGACATTCCGCCATGACATATACCTACCGCACCAGCGGCACCTGCTCTACCCAGATTGACCTGGAGCTGGAGGATGGTATTATCCAATCTGTCGCCTTTACCGGCGGCTGCAACGGGAATTTGCAGGGCATCAGCCGGCTGGTTACCGGTATGCCCGCAGAGGAGGCCGCCGGCAAGCTGGAGGGGATCCAGTGCGGCTGGAAGCCCACCAGCTGCCCGGATCAGCTGTCCAAAGCCCTCCGGGAGGCGCTGGCCCAGGAACAAAAGTAGACAATATTGGATGTTGTATTTTCCGCGCAGACCCCCGGTTTTGGGTGGGCCTGCGCGGAAAATTTGTTTTCACACCGGGTTCGGGACTGGGCGCATCATCCTCCGTTGGGGAAATTCTCAGTTTTTTCACATTTTTTTGGACCGCGCATAGTTTACAGCGCCGCATTTGTGTGGTAGACTAGCAGAGAACTTTTGTCGGGAGGCGACGTTGTGGGCATCCTTATCCGGCTGCGGGAAGCAGCTCAGGACATTTTCAGAAAAGCGGACATGGTCCTGCTGGCGCTGTGCCTGGTATCCACAGCGTTCGGCATTGTGTTGATTGCCAGCGCCACCAACTACCGCGGGCCCGAGTTCCAGATGCGCCGGGTCATACTCCAGACTGTGGGCACGCTGCTGGGACTTGCCGCGTATTTTATATTTTCCAACACAGACGTGGAGCATTTTGCGGAAAAATGGCCCCTCTTTTTGATTTTCAATCTGGGCTTTATCGCGCTGCTGCTGCCGTTCGGCATAGACGACGGCACCGGCAACCGGGCCTGGCTGGACTTCAGCTGGCTGCCCATGAGCATCCAGCCGGCGGAGGTGGTCAAGCTGTCCTATACCATCCTGCTGGCCAAACAGATTGCCTGGTTCCGGGAGCGGCGGGGCATGCGGGGGCTGGGCTCCCTGGTGTTCCCTGCGGGCCACGCGGCCTTCATGTTCCTGTGGATTTATGTGATCTCCCACGACGCGGGCAGCGGCCTGGTCTATCTGGTCATCTACGCGGCCATGGCCCTGGCAGCGGGGCTGGCCTGGTACTGGTTCGCCGCGGGCTTCAGCATATTGGCCCTGGGGATCGGCGGGCTGGCGCTGTTTGACAAGCTGCCCACCTACTGGCTCAACCGCATCCTGGTGGTCTTCGACCACAGCTACGATGAGGCCGTTGCCTGGCAGCAGACCCGCAGCATGATGGCCCTGGGCAGCGGCGGGCTGTTCGGCCAGGGCCTGTTCCACGGGATACAGACCCAGTCCAGCGCGGGGCTCCCGGCGCGGCAGACGGACTTTATTTTCTCCGTGTGCGGCGAGGAACTGGGGCTGATGGGCTGCCTGCTGATCATCATCCTGGAATTTCTGATTGTTTACCGCTGCTTCCATACCGCCCGGCTGGCCCACAGCTCCATGGACGCGCTGATCTGCGTTGGCTTTGCCTCCATGCTGATCGTCCAGGTCGTGGAAAATATCGGCATGTGCCTGTTTGTGATGCCGGTCATCGGCCTGCCGCTGCCCTTTTTCAGCTACGGGGGAAGTTCCATTGTGACGCTGTACACGGCCATGGGGATCGTCTCCGGCGTGCGGGGCCGGACGCTGCCGGACTGGCTGCGGAAGACGTGAGGGCCCGCAAGGGAAAACGAGACAGGAGGAACAGCTTTTATGATAATTCGCGCGTCAGGGAATATCCGGCCTGTGCTGGCGGCCTCGGCCAGGGGATCTGAAAACGCTGTCCTCATCGGGGACGTACAGCTGGAGGAACATGTGAGCGTCTGGTACGGCGCGGTCCTGCGGGGAGACACCTGCACCATCCGGGTGGGGGCGGGCTCCAATATCCAGGACCTCTGCGCCCTGCACTGTAGCGGCGGCCAGCCCTTGACCATCGGGAAAAATGTGGTGGTGGGCCACGGGGCCATTCTTCACAGCTGCACTGTGGAGGACGGCTGTCTGGTGGGCATGGGGGCCATCCTGCTGGACGGCTGCGTGATTGGGGCCGGGTCTGTCGTTGGGGCCGGCGCGCTGGTCCCGCCGGGGAAGGTTGTGCCGCCGGGGAGCCTGGTGGTGGGGGTGCCGGGGAAGGTCATCCGCCAGGTGACAGCGGCAGAACAGGCGGAGACGCTGGAAAACGCCGCCCATTATGTGCGCCTGGGCCGCCAGCAGCTGGCGGCAGCCGGGCCTGAGGAGGAAGAGAAATGAGCAGTAATCCCAAAATGGAGATGGGGCGGGCCATCATCGCCGCCGCTTATATCGCCGTGGGGATCATCCTGATCTCCCACCCAGGCGTTACGGGCATCATCATCTGCCGGACAGCCGGAGGGCTGGCCCTGCTTCTGGGGGGATTCCGCGTGTTCACCGCGCTGCGCGCCCGAGGGGCGGACTGGTTTTTCCAGCTGGATCTGATTGTCGGGGTTTTGCTGCTGGCCTTCGGGATCTTTGCGCTGGCGCAGCCGAAGGTGGTTCTGTCAGTCCTGCCGGTGGTATTGGGCGTGTATCTGGTGACAGAGTGCGTGGGGAAGATACAGCGGGCGCTGCTGTTGAAGAAGGGCGGCTATCCGCGCTGGTGGACGGCGCTGAGCCTGGGGCCGCTGACCGGCCTGCTGGGCGTGCTGCTGATCGTCAACCCGTTCCAGGCGGTGGAGACGTCGCTGATGCTCCTGGGGATCAGCCTGGTGGTCAATGGCGCGTCCGACCTCTGGATTCTCTGGTGCTTCGCGTCCCAGAGCGGCAGGGAGAAGAGCGGCCAATGACCCGTGTGCAATAGAGATAGAACGGCCAGCACTCACGGCCATGCGAGTGCTGGCCCTGTTTTCCGCCGGAAGCGGAGAGGTCCTTTATGCGCCGGCTTGCTCAGCTCAAGGCTCAGCTCAAGGATAAATTTTACTCTTGCTTATTTTTCCATTATACTATATAATGATGAATACATCCGCGGGCGGCTTTGGGAGGGCCGGCGCGGTAAATGCGCTATATTTCCGAATAACAGAAAGGGTGCGTGTGTATGATGCGAAAAAGTATTAAGAGGACCGTGGCCATCCGGGTGGTAGCCGCGCTCGTTTCCATTCTCCTGTTCAGCTGCCTGACGACTTACAATATTTTCCGTATCCAGGGCCTTGAGGCCACCAATACCCAGGCCAACAGCCTCCTGGACAGAGCCAACAAGGCGGAGACCGCCCACTATAAATGGTCCTCCGGCCTCAGCAACGCCCTGTACGCCGGCGCGGAATTCACCGGCAGCATTGACCCCACTACCTGCGTCCTGGGCCAGTGGCTCTACGGTGACGCGGGCACGGAGGACGCGGCGGTGCTGGCCCTGCGCTCGCAGATCGAGCCGATACATAAGGAGATCCACGAGTCCGCCACCTATGTCCTGGACCTGCTCTCCACCAACCCCACCCAGGCGCGGGACTACTATCAGACAACCATCCAGGGCAATCTCCAGTCGCTGGTGGGACAGCTGGACCAGATCATTGAGCGGACCACGGTTATCAGCAATGAGAGCGCGGCCAAGGTGGAGCAGACCATCTACATCATGCATATCACCTGCGCGGTGTGCCTGGCCCTGTCCCTTGTGTGCCTGATCGGCTTGATCCTCTTCGTCCTGAAGGAGGTCATCCGGCCCATCCTGCTCATCACCGAGTGCAGCAAGCCCCTGCAGGAGGGCCGCCTGGCTGTGGACATTTCCTACAGCTCTAACAACGAGCTGGGAGAAATGGCGGAGACGCTCAAGCAGTCCCTGGCGCGGATCGAGTCCTATGTGGCGGACATCAACCGCGTCATGGACCACCTGTCCCGCGGCGATTTCGACGTCACCACCTCGATCCCCTTTGTTGGCGACTTCCGCTCCATTGAGGAGTCCATCGACAGCCTGACGGCCAACCTCTCCAGCACAATGGCCAGCATCTCCCAGGCGGAGCAGCGGATCTCCGGCAACGCCGAGCAGCTCTCCAGCAGCTCCCAGTCCCTGGCCCAGGGCGCTACCGAGCAGGCCAGCGCTGTGGAGGAGATGTACGCCACCCTGGACGACCTGTCCAGAAGCGCCGGCGAGAACGTGAAGGCCTCCGCCGCCGCCCAGGAGAGCGCCCGCCTGACCGGCGAGCAGGTACAGATCAGCGGAAAACAGATGGAGCAGATGGTGTCGGCCATGGGCGACATCAGCAAGGCGTCCCAGGAGATTGGCCGCATCCTGTCCACCATTGAGGACATCGCGTTCCAGACCAATATTCTGGCGCTGAACGCGGCGGTGGAGGCCGCACGGGCCGGCGCGGCGGGCAAGGGCTTCGCCGTGGTGGCGGACGAGGTGCGCAGTCTGGCCTCCCAGTCCGACCAGGCGGCCAAGGCCACGAGAGACCTGATCGAGAACTCTGTCAAGGCCACCGCCCAGGGCAGCAAAATCGTGGATGAGGTATCCCACTCCCTGTCGCGGACGCTGGAGCTGGTCACCCAGTCTAACGACAATATGCAGTCCATTGACGCGGCCATTCAGCACGAGGCGGAATCCATTGCCCAGGTGACAGAGGGCATCGGCCAGATTTCGGCTGTGGTGCAGACCAACTCCGCCAGCAGTGAGGAGTCGGCGGCGGTGAGCACGGAGCTGTTCGACCAGGTCCGCACCCTGCAGGATCATCTCCGCCATTTCAAGCTCCGGCAGGTGCGGCTGGGCTGACGCGCCCGCCAGCCGCAAGGAGAGTACACAGCGCCCGCGCCGGGTCCGGATAGGCGCGGGCGCTTTTCTCACTCCGGACCGACGGGGGAAAGGATACGACTGCTATGAAACGGAGACCGGAACTGGACTATATGAACGCCATCGCCTGTCTGCTGGTGATCCTCATCCATGTGCTGTCGGTGGGGATTGTGGAGGCGGACCCCGCCTCCTGGCAGGCGGCGGCGATTTATTTCCCCTGGCGGCTGGCGGCCTTTGTGGTGCCCATGTTCCTGTACACCGCCGCCGTGAAGCTGGCCCAGCAGTACGGCGGCGCGGACCTCTCCCCCGGAATGTATCTGCGCTACGTCCTCCGCCGCCTGCAGAAAATCTATGTGCCCTATGTCCTCTGGGTGCTGCTCTACTACGCCTACTATATCCGCCGGGGGTATGTGGCGGGGAATCTGCGGGAGCTGCTGTCCTACATCTGGATCGGGAACCTGTCGTCGCCGTTCTACTTTGTCATCATTATCATGCAGTTTTATCTGCTCATGCCCCTCTGGGTGTGGCTGCTCCGGCGGGTCCCGGCGTGTGTGGGGATGGGCGCGGGCCTGTTCGTCACCCTTTGCATGTTCCAGGCCGGGGCCTTTGCGTCCCACTTCGGCGTCACGCTCCAGTACACGGACCGGTGCTGCCTGACCTACAGCGTGTTCTGGGTGGCCGGGCTGTACGCGGGGAAGTATTACGACCGCCTGCTGCCGGTGCTGCGGGAGCGGTGGACCTGGATTTTCTCCGGCGCGGCTGTGGGATTGTACGGCATCTTCTTTTATCTGCAATACGCCAACAATATCACCCTCTATGGCACGTCCGGCATCAAGACCGCCGCCGACCTGCTGTCCATCCTGCTGGTCCACGCCGTGGGGCTGCGCCTGGCGGCGTGCGGGGGATTTGTGACCAGGCTGCTGCGGGGCGTGTACAAGTATTCGTTTTCCGTGTACCTGTGCCACTGCCTGTTTTTGACGGCGCTGGAGGCCCATCTGCCCCGGCTGGGGATCACGCGGCTGAGCGCGGTGCTGTCCATCCGGGCGCTGGTGTGTTACACGCTGCCGTTCCTGCTGTGCTGGCTGTTGGGGAAGGTGCGGCGGGTTTTCCAGAAGACATAACAAAGGGACCCTGGAGAAGCGTAAGCGTAAACCATCCCACCGTCTTGCATCAGGCAGAGCAAAATGAGAAAATGCAATAGAGTCTGAAGTAGTGCCATGTACTATCGGAAAGTACATGGCACAGCATATAGAAAGACAAGATTTTAGGAGGGAAAGGAAATGGGACAGGAACTGCAAGCGGTAAATCACCAAAGCCGGTTGATAGAGTGGGGTCAGCGAGTGGAAGCATGCCGGAAGAGCGGACAGAGGGTAAGTGAATGGTGCGAAAAGCATGGGATCGCGGTATCCACATATTACAGTTGGCAGAGGAAGGTAATTCAGGCCGTGTCTGCGGAGAATGAAGTATGCTTTGCGGAAGTGCCAATCAGGCCGGCAAGA
>CAJTPV010000044.1 GCA_910578505.1 uncultured Oscillospiraceae bacterium
TCTTATTGTTGTGCCCTTTTTCGGACTGCCTCCCTGGCTACTTCGTTTCAAACTTTACCTCCATATGTGAATCGTACACCTTCCGGTTTGTGGAAGGTCAAGTGTTTTCTTCATTTATGTTGAAAAAATGTCCTCCAGACGCTTCATTGCCGCGCGTAGGTTTGGATCGTTTTTGTACTCCTCGCTCTGACAGGCCTGTTGAATGGACAGATAAATGATCTGGCGCAGTCGCTGATCGGCTTCATGATGCGTGTCCTGTATGGGCAGAGCCGGGAACAAAGCTTCATTGGGCGGCTGCGCGGGCACGCTGAGCCCGTCCAGGCACCGGCAGAGGTTTTCAATCAGCTTCTGCGTCTGCCCGGTCCGGCGGAACAACTCTACCTGCATGATGTCGCTCAGCTGGGTATGGCAAAAAAGCATGGACTCGAATTGCCGAAGCGCCTCGTTGATTTTTGTGGATACCTCAACGGGAAACCCCAGTCTTTCGTCCAAGAGGCAGACCATACAGCTCTGCATCTGCTGGGCCTGGTGCAGAAGGTGCTTTTGAAGTGTTTCATCCGCCTGCTCCCGCTCACCGCGGCGGAGAAACAGTTCCATCCAGATGACAGTGGGATCGCTGGACAGCCTGGGAAGCTCCAGCAGCAGTTTCTCGGCCTCGTCCAGGGCATTTTCGGAGAGTGCCATGACAGCCAGGGCGATGGCGGCAGACTGCCAATACTCGGTAGAGCCGCTGGCATGGACAGCTTGGAACAACTCCTTCCGTTGGCGGTCCCAAGCCGCACGCTCCTCTGTACCAGCATCAGGACAAATGACCTGAAAAGCGGCGTAGAGCCCAGCCCCGTGGAATTTCAGAGAAACACTGGTGGGGTACTGGTGCAGCAGATTTTTCAGTGCGGACTCAGCCGCTTGCCAGCCCGTTGTCCTGGCGAGAGCCAGAAGGTCATTGATTTTCTGTACCACTTCCTCGTCCGGGAGCGTCTTTTCATAATTTAGCAGCATATCGACATTGGTATCCAGCGCTCTGGCCAGCGGGCAGAGCAGGGTGATATCGGGATAGGAGGTGTTTGTCTCCCATTTGCTGACCGCCGGCGGCGAGATGCCAAGCGCAGCCGCAAGCTGTTCCTGCGTCATGCCTTTAGCTCGACGGAGTGCTGCAATATTGGCGCCAAGTTTTAGTTCCATAGCAGATTCCCCCTCATAGATTGATTTGCGCCTCCTATGATAAGTATAAGAGGATAGCCCCATGACGACAATCGAGGCGTATTCAGATGTAATTCATGTTTTCCTAACCATTGGTTAAGTTTGCGATATGACCTTGCGGCGGCACATTACTGCGTGGTATACTGTCGGTGTTTTGGGCAGTCAGGTGGGTATATTCAGACAGATGTGGTTCCAGCATGTGCGATGGAACAGGCTGCATTGATTTGGACGTGCAGTTTTTACCCGATGTGGTCATTCCCTGTCCGGAATGCCATGGCTCCCGTTATGGTCGGGAAGCGTATCAGGTACGGCATGGAGATTACTCCCTGCCGGAGCGGACGTGAACACTGCCCTGGAGGCCTGCAAGAACATGAAGCTGGTCAGACAGAGACTGCAGGTGTTGAAGGACCTGGGCCTGGGCTATCTGACCTTGGAGGAGGAAACCCCCAGTCTGTCCGGCGGCGAGGCCCAGCGCCTGAAGCTGGCCAGCGAAATGGGGAGAAGCCAGTCAGACTCCGTTTTTGTCTTTGACGAGCCTACCATCGGCTTGCACCCGCTGGATGTGCGGACGCTTCTGGGTGTGTTCCAGACACTGATTGAGCACAGTGCCACGGTAGTGGTCATCGAACACGACTTGGACGTGATCCGCAATGCCGACTTTATCATCGACATGGGCCCCGGCGGCGGTGAGTTGGGCGGGCTTGTGGTTGCGGTGGGAACACCGGAGGAAGTGGCCGCCAGCCCCAACAGCGTGACCGGTCAATATCTGAGATAAGGGCTGTGTTCCGGCATATGAAAGCTGGGCGGCATTTCTCTGATTTTTTCCAAAATAACACACAATTATTACCTCGTTTTGATTTGGTTCATACATCCGACTGATAGACTGTTTTTGTGGCAGTTTATCCCTTAATTCCCCATAGATCAAACAGATGGGAGGTTCAGATGTATGAAACAGAAATTGCATACAAGAGAACGATTTATGATGTGGCCTCTATTCTGATAGCGGAATAGGGGCCGCGCTTATTTCCGACATTATTTGTGCTTTTTTGCGCGTTCAAAATACCAACTGAATAGTTCCATCTGGCAGAGGCGGCAGCATATGCTGCCACAAAGCATCGGAATTGGGATGATGCCCGCCGCCTGTGTGCCGTCCGTTCTATTACTGCAACTGCTGAAGGAGTGATTTTATGAAGGATAAGCCCCGGACAGAGGATCAACTGCTGCCCTACGATATCATCGAGGCGGCCACCCGCGGGGACATTACCGCCATCAATTCAGTGCTGGCGCATTTCGAGGGGTACATAGCGGCATTGGCTACACGCACGCTCTATGACGAGCATGGCTGCCCGTGCCAGTACCTCGACCCGGAACTGAAGCGGCGGTTGGAGACGAAACTGATCGTCCGCGTCCTCAAGTTCAAACTCGTATAATCAATAGGCGGCCGGTGTGTACCCCTTTCCACACCGGCCGCCTTCTTGCTCTTTGTGAGCTGTGGCAAGTACTATTACTGTATCTATTACACAATTGGGCATTGAAAAGATATAGCGCTGAAAAGTGCTTGAATTTCTAGTTAAGTTTGTCATTTGATGAACTTATACTAATCATAACTTTGGCTTTACATCGGTGCAGATACCATAGGCATGGCAGTTCATGGCCCGGATATATACCTCGTCGATTCCCTGCTCCCGCATGATCTCCTCAGCTTTGTGACAGTGCTCCTCCGGAAACTTCTCATAATCCAAATCATGCAGAAGGCCGGCCACGCCCCAGATTTCCTCGTCCTCGCCCTCCAGTCTGGCAAAGTGGGCCATGACTGCCTCCACAGCCAAGGCGTGTTTTTGCAGAGCAGCGGTTTGGGTGTATTCTGTCAGCAGTTCCCAGGCATTTGCTCGCAGTAACTTTTCCATAGTGATAACCTCCAAAATAAATATTGCTGCTAAAGATATAGTACAGTTTTTTGCGGCGTCAAAAGAAGTGATTTCACTGTACAAAGTGAAATTAATGAAAATGTTATGGTATGCAGACAGTCTTGCATATAAACGGCAGGGATGCTCTTTAACGGGATTGGCATATAAAAGATTAGCAATGGGAGCAGTCCCTATTGGACACAATATTATAATGGCATTAGATGGTGTCGAATACGAAGAAATTGATTTTCCCGATGACAGAATTGGATATAAATTTTTATCAAAAAAGAATTATGAGTTCCAAAACTTGACCGAGGAAGATATTTCGATTTTAAATGAAGTAATCAAATTTTGTGGAAAGGATTCAAAAGATGAGATTGTCGCTCGTATGCACAAGGAAAAAGCATATTTTGAAACAGCTGAAAAAGATATAATTCATTATCAATATGCAAAAGAATTATCTATTTCTTAAATTGGAGTAATACTAAAATGAACCTGTTCAAAAGTTTTATTTGGACAGGTTCGTTTCTTTATTTTATCAATTGAGGAAGATACGGCCCCAGCCCCTTTATGCCTGGCCGTCCTGCCGCAGATCCAGGATAGAGTTGCCCTCGCTCATGCACGTGCTGAGAACCACGGTCTCCGGACAGCCGGCCCCGCCGTCCTCCATCCGGCGTAGCAGCAGGCGGGCCGCCCGCTCCGCCATCTCCTGCATGGGCTGGATCACTGTGTACATCCGCGGCTCCATCAAATCCGACAGCAGCAGGTTGTCAAACCCCAGCATGGAGATATCCCTGGGACAGCGGTATGCCGACTCGTTCACCGCCATCACCGCCCCCAGCGTGATCTCATAGTTGCTCATAAACACGGCCGTGGGCCGGTCCGGCAGGCGCAGCAGCTCCCGCATGCTCTGGTGGCCGAACTCCAGGGCGTGGAACCCCAGCTTCCGGTACGCCTCCGGCGCGTCCAGCCCCGACCGGGCCATGGCCTCCAGATAGCCTTCGCAGCGCTCAATGCCTGTGTACTCCGCCGCGGAGCTGATGCAGGCAATTTTCCGGTGCCCCCGGCTCACCAGCGTCTCCACGGCGCGGCGGGCGGACAGACGGTTGTCAATGCGCACACAGTCGTACCCGCCCTCGTCCAGGTCCCTGTCCAGCAGCACCACAGGCACCCCCGCCTCCCTGGCCGGGCCCAAAAACTCCCCGCTCCGGCTGTAGGGGACCGCCAGGATGCCGTCCACCTTTTTGCTCAGCAGAAAGCGGATGTTTTCCGCCTCCCGGTCCGGGTTGTTGCCGGAGTCGCAGATGAGCATCCCATACCCCGCCTGCCGCAGGATGTCGCCGGTGTGGTGCAGCAGGATGCCGTTGAACAGGCTCTCCACGCTGAACACCACTACCCCCACGGTCCTGGTCCGGTTGGTCACCAGACCGCGGGCGATCTCGTTGACCTCATAGTGCAGGCTTTTGATTGCGTCCTCAATTTTCTCGCGATTCTCCGGCAGCACGTTGCCGCCGTTCAGGTATTTCGAGATGGTGGCCAGCGAAAGGCCTGTTTTTTCCCTGATATCCTTGATCGTAGCCGCCATATTGCCTCCTGATGAAATAAAATGGTCAGTTTTTCTGGTAAAATTGTCAGATTACATAAATGTTTCTGGACAAAGAAACCGTTTTGTGGTATCCTAGTTTACAATACTTATAACACCCTGGAAAAGGAAAGGACAGTGACGCACCATGAATGTATAGCCGCTCCATTCGTTTGCGCTGGAAAGGAGGAGATCATGAAGTATAGTGATTACAAAGAACAGCAAGAACATGGAACCTTTAATTTTCCCATTGCCTTTTACCACAAGTCGCCTCACAGTCCCAGCTATGAAATGCCCTATCACTGGCATACCTACTATGAAGTGATCCGCATCATCTTTGGAACCTTCCACATGACGCTGGATAATGAGACCCGCGAGTACAAGCAGGGGGACATCATCTTCATCACCAGCGGCATGCTCCACGGCGGCGGCGGGGAGGACTGCGTCTATGAAAGCGTGGTCTTTGACCTGCAGATCCTGATGAAGCCCAACCACGCCTGCACACGGGCCCTTCAGGACGTGATGGATCAGAAAATTCTCATCAATACCCTTCTCTCAGAGCGCAGCACGGCAGTTTCCACCATTGTGCGGGACCTGTGTCTGGCCCTGTCCTGCCGCAGGACAGGCAGTGAGTTTATGATCCAGGGTTACCTGTATCAGCTCTTTGGCGTGATTTTTGAAGAGCACCTGTATGAGGAATGTCCCAACGAGTCGGCAGCCTCCGGGCGGCTGTACTCCATCAAGAAGGTGCTGGCGTATATTTCTGAGAACTACGCCTCCAACATCTCCCTGGACTGCCTGGCGAAAATCGCCGGCATGAATCCCAAATATTTCTGCCAGTATTTCCGCAGCATGACCGACCGCACACCCATCAACTACCTCAACTACTACCGGATCGAGTGCGCCTGCGAGATGCTGGCCAAGCAGAACGTATCGATCAAGCAGGTGGCTGTTTCCTGCGGTTTCAATGACGAGAGCTATTTTATCAAAATGTTTCAGAAGTACAAGGGTACGACCCCGAAGCGTTTTATGAAACAGGCAATCTGATTTCAAATCTATCTATAATTTATCAGGAGAGCGCCATGCGGTCAAGAGTTTTTTTACTGGAAGTTTTGGTTTGCCTTCTGTTCACAGCGACAGGGCTGTGCGCCTGCGGGGCGTCGGGAGACGGCCATCCGGCGGACTGCCCTTTTTCTCATATGACATGGACCTGCTCTGTGAGCGACGTGGTCGCGGAGGAAGGAGAGGAGCACGGTTCCTATGATTCTGTCTATGGAGGGGTATGCTACACGTATCCGAAGGAATTTGAAGGCCGGGCGGGTACGGTGAAATATATGTTTGACGGCGATGAACATCTGGCCGCTATGGCCTGGACCTGGGAGACGGACAGCCAGGAGGAGCTGGCGGAGCTGTATGACGCGATCTACGCCTCTGTCAGCGCCAGGTACGGGGAGAGCGGCTACAGCGCCGGGCATCAGACCAATTATGGCGGCGTGTGGTATCGCGACAGCGGGGATATCATCCTCAGCGCCATGATAACATCGGAATTGAAAGCTTTACAGTATTCTTACTTGAGTCCGGCGGTATCCCATGCCGCAGATCAGTGAACAGGTTGCCGCCGGGGGCTTCCCCGGCGGCTTTTTTCTGGTCACTCCTCCCGCCGCAGCAGGAATCCCGCCCGGTCCAGCTCCTCCACCACCCGGGCAAAGGCGTCCTCCCCCGGACAGGAGAGCGTATGCAGATGCACCCCCTCCGTCAGCAGGGACAGGGGCTGGGCGGCGTCGGCCCGGCGGATAAACTGCTGGACGTCGTAGCGGCTGGCCAGCTGTAGCGCGCCTGTCAGCTGGCCGTAGACCGGGTGCTCCACGATAACGTCCAGCACCGCGCAGCCGTTGTCCACCATGATGTTCAGCTCCCGCTCCATGTCCTGGGCCCGGTGGCGGCAGACGGTCTGGCGCAAAAGCCCCTGCCGCTCCCGCTGGAGCAGGTATCCCCTGGCCGCGGCGGCGATGGACGCGCCCCCCGCCCGCAGCAGGGCCACGTCCCCCACGATCAGCTGCCGGCTGACGCCGAAGCGCCCGGCCAGCGTGGAGGCGCTGACAGGCTGGGAGGATTGGGCGAGAATTTCCAGAATAGCGGCCCGGCGTTCTTCTGCGGTCATAGGGGATGCTCCTTTCCGATCTTGCATGCAGCTGTAGAGGGCTGACTACCATTTTACACCAACGCCGTGAGATTTTCCACAAAAATTTCCTACTATTTTCACTTGCATTTTGTACCGGAAAGCGTATATAATGTAGATGCTGCGGCGGCCATGTGGGATGCGGCGGCCGGATACTTTATTCCAATAAAGCGGAGGTCTTTTTATTGAGCTTTCAGGAAATGACGCAGGACATCATGAATCACCCCCTGTTTGTGGAGCTGCGGGACGTGCAGCACCACGGCGGGGAGAACTCCCTGTACCTACACTCGGTAGACACAGCCAAGTGTGCCTACCAGCTGGCCCGCAGGTTCCATATGCGGGAGGACCGGGTGCGGGCCGTCACCCGCGCGGCCCTGCTCCACGACTTCTTCGGCTACGACTGGCAGAGCGAGCGGCACCGCCGCTATAAGCACTATTACTCCGGCTGGAAGCGGCTGACCCACATGCACGCCTTTATTCACGGCGCCCACGCCGCCCACCGCGCCAACCGGATCTTCGGTCTGGACGACCGGCAGCGCGCGGCGATTACCAGCCACATGTTCCCCCTGGCCCCCCTGCCCCGGAATTCCGAGGGCTGGGTGCTGACCCTGGCCGACAAACTGGTGGCCTCCAGGGAGGTGAGCGAGACGGTTGGCTGGCATGTCCGCAAAATCTACCAGAAGGTACTGCCGAGAAGCTGATGTGGTCCAAAGGATTCCCCCGCCGGTCCAGGCGGGGGAATTTTTTATCCTCCGCCTGGAAATTTTTCGTGCAATTTCCGGGGAAATGGTGTATGATGTATCTGCTGAAAATACGAGGAGGCAAAAGAATGAACACCTGTTATATTCCCCAGGGCTACCGCACGCCCCTGACCGGCTACGACATGCAGCGGGCCATTGAGTTCGTCAAGAGCAGCTTTCAGGAGAACCTGAAGTTCGCCCTCAATCTCCGCCGGGTCTCCGCCCCCCTGTTTGTGGACAGAAACTCCGGTCTGAACGACAACCTCAACGGCGTGGAGCGCCCGGTATCCTTCGACATCCCCGCCGTGGCCGGGGCCGCCGGCGAGGTGGTCCACTCCCTGGCAAAATGGAAGCGTCTGGCCCTCAAGCGCTACGGCTTTTACCCCGGCAACGGCCTGTATACGGACATGAACGCCATCCGCCGGGACGAGCAGCTGGACAATCTCCACTCCGTCTACGTGGACCAGTGGGACTGGGAAAAGGTCATCAACCGGGAGGACCGGAACACGGAATTTCTCAAGTATACCGTCCGCTCCATTGTGGGGGCGGTCTGCGACACCTGCGACGCTCTGCGCCGGGCCTTCCCCCAGCTGAACGGGAAGCTGGAGCGGGACGTCACCTTCATCACCACCCAGGAGCTGGAGGACCTCTACCCCGAGCTGACCCCCGGCGAGCGGGAGACCGCCTTCATGCGCACCCACAAGACGGTGTTTCTCATGCAGATCGGCAAGACGCTCAGAAGCGGCGGCCGCCACGACGGCCGCGCCCCGGACTACGACGACTGGGAGCTCAACGGCGACATCCTCATGTGGAACGACGTGCTGGGCCGGGCCTTTGAGATCTCCTCCATGGGCATCCGGGTGGACGCGGAGAGCCTGGACCGGCAGCTGACCCTGGCGGGCTGCGAGGACCGGCGGGAGCTGCCCTTCCATAAAATGCTGCTGAATAATGATCTGCCCCTGACCATGGGCGGCGGCATCGGCCAGAGCCGGCTGTGCATGCTGATGATCGGCTGCTGCCACATCGGCGAGGTGCAGGTGAGCCTGTGGGACCAGGAGACCATAGCGGCCTGCGAAAAAGCGGGCGTTATGCTGCTGTAACAGCAGAAAATACAGGAAAGACAAGGTACAAGCGATGGAGAAGAACGTATTGGCCGGTTTGGAGCCGAAGGCGGTATTCACTTTTTTTGAGCAGCTGTGCGCCATCCCCCACGGCTCCGGCAACACCGCCGCCGCCAGCGCCTGGGCGGCGGACTTTGCCCGGCAGAGGGGCCTGCGGCACCGGCAGGACGCGGTGGGCAACGTGGTCATCTGGAAGGATGCGTCGCCGGGCTATGAGGACCATCCGCCGGTGATGCTCCAGGGCCACCTGGACATGGTGTGCGTCAAGGACAGCGGCGTCAGCCACGACTTCCTGGCCGACCCCCTGGAGCTGTATATCGACGGCGATTGGATCAAGGCCCGCGGCACCACCCTGGGCGGCGACGACGGCGCGGCGGTGGCCATGGCCCTGGCGGTGCTGGACGATGATACGCTCCCCCATCCGCCGCTGGAGGTGCTGCTGACTATCGACGAGGAGACCGGCATGACCGGCGCCAACGAGGTGGATGCCGCCGACCTGCGCAGCCGCCGGCTCATCAACATCGACTCCGAGGTGGAGGGCGTCTTTACCGCTGGGTGCGCCGGCGGGGCCCGGTCCGATATCCGGAAGACGTTTCCCACCGCCCCGGCCACCGGTAAGGTCTGCACCCTGACTGTGACGGGCCTGCAGGGCGGACACTCCGGCGTGGACATCAACAAGGGCCGCGCCAATGCCAACAAATTGCTGGTGGAATGCCTGGCCCGGCTGCCCGGCATCCGGCTGATTGCCTTCCGGGGCGGGGAGCAGGACAACGCCATCCCCGTGCAGGCGGAGGCCAGGGTCGTGATGGCGGACAGCGCGGCGGAGAGCGCACAGACTGCCGCCGATGCATGGCTGGAGCGGGCCAGGGCAGAGTATCCCCAGGACGACCGGTTTTCCCTGCAGCTGGCCTGGGCAGACGGAAGTGACCCGATAGAGGCCCTCTCTGAGGAGGATACCCGCGCCGTTCTGCGGCTGCTGCTGGACGCCCCCAACGGCATCCAGTCCATGGAACCGGACCTGCCCGGCCAGGTGCGCACGTCCCTGAATATGGGCGTGGTGCGGCTGGAGGACGGCGCGCTGCGCTCCGCGTTCTGCGTGCGCAGCTCCTCCGGCGCGGAGAAGGCGAAGCTCTTCGAGGACCTGCGCGCCCTGGCCCAGGCCAACGGCGCGGACTACGGCCAGCACGGGGAGTACCCCGCCTGGGAGTACCGGAAGGACTCCCCCCTGCGGGATGTCATGGTCCGCGTGTTTGAAAAGCAGTACGGCAGAGCGCCGGTGGTGGAGACCATCCACGCGGGGCTGGAGTGCGGATTGCTGTCGGAGAAGATGCCCGGTCTGGACGCGGTATCCATCGGCCCCGACCTGGTGGATATCCACAGCGCACGGGAGAGGATGTCCATTGCGTCCATGCAGAGGACGTGGGCGTTCTTGCTGGAAGTGCTGGCGCAGCTGTAAACGAAAAAGAATTGTAACACAAGAAATTCCCCCTGGACTCTGCGTCCAGGGGGAACGTTTTATATCCTGTTCACAACGGGAATGACCATAGGACTGCGCTTGGTGTGCTTGAAGAGGTAGCCGCTGACCGCGGACTTCACGGCACTGCGCAGCTCGCCCATATCCCGACCGGTCTTGCCGATGGCCGAGAGGGCGGCGCTGCCCGCCACATCCTTCAGCTCCCGCATCAGATCCTCGGACTCCTTGACGTAGATGAAACCCCGGGTGATGATCTCCGGCTCGCTGTGCAGCTGCCCGTTCTGGAGGTTCATGATGACCACCACCATGCCGTCCTCCGCCAGGATCTTCCGGTCCCGCAGCACCACCGCGCCTACGTCGCCTACGCCGCTGCCGTCCACCAGCACGGAGCCGGAGGGGACCGGCGTCTCCGCGATCTTGATGGTCTTGGTGGTCAGCTCGATGACGTTGCCGATATCCGGCAGCACGATGTTCCGCCGGTCCATCCCCATCTCCAGCGCCAGGTTGATGTGCCGCCGCAGCATCTTCTGCTCCCCGTGGAGGGGGATGAAGAACCGGGGGCGGGTCAGGGCGTGGATGATCTTCAGCTCCTCCTGACAGGCGTGGCCGGAGACGTGGAGGGGGTCGGACCGGTCATAGATCACGTCCACCTCCTTGCGGAACAGCTCGTTGATCACCCGCCCGATGGTCTTCTCGTTGCCCGGAATGGCGCTGGCGGAGATGATCACCCGGTCGCCGGGGCCCACGTCGATCTGCCGGTGCTGGGAGAAGGCCATGCGGTACAGGGCGCTCATCTCCTCGCCCTGGCTGCCGGTGGTCACGATCACCTGCTTATCCAGGGGCATGGATTTCAGCTTATTTAAATCCATCACCGTGTTTTTCGGCGGGTGCATGTAGCCCAGCTCCGTGGACACCCGCATAATGTTCTCCATGCTCCGGCCGGACACTGCCACCTTCCGCCCGCAGGCGGCGGCGGCATCGATGACCTGTTGGATCCGGTGGACGTTGGAGGCGAAGGTGGTGACGATGATCCGCTCCTTGCAGCCGGTGAACAGCCGGTCAAAGGTCTTGCCCACGATCTTCTCACTCATGGTGTATCCGGGCCGCTCCACGTTGGTGGAGTCCGCCAGCAGCGCCAGCACCCCCTCCCGGCCCAGCTCGCCGAAGCGGCCCAAGTCGATGACGTCGCCGTCAATGGGGGTGGAGTCGATCTTGAAGTCGCCGGTGTGGACGATCACGCCCATGCTGGTGTGGATGGCGAAGGCCACCGAGTCGGCGATGGAGTGGTTGACGTGGATGAACTCCACGTAGAATTTCCCCACCCGGATCATCTCCCCCGCCTCCACGGTCACCAGCTTCGTCTGCTTGAGCAGGCCGTGCTCCTCCAGCTTCAGCTTAATCAGGCCCGCCGTCAGGCGGGTGCAGTACACCGGCATATTGACCTGACGGAGAATGTACGGGATCGCGCCGATATGGTCCTCGTGCCCGTGGGTAATGAACAGGCCCCGGATGCGGGCCCGGTTCTTGACCAGGTACGTCACATCGGGGATGACCAGGTCAATGCCGTACATGTCCCCGTCCGGGAAGCCCATACCGCAGTCCACCACGATGATCTCGCCGCCGTGCTCATAGACGGTCATGTTCTTTCCAATCTCATTCAAACCGCCAAGAGGGATAATTTTCATTTTTTCTGCCAAATTATTGCACTCCTTTTACTCATTAGAAATCATGTACAAAAGCGCAACGCAAACTGGCGGGAGGGGCGTTCGGCCTCTGCCCGCTGTGCAGCTGAAAACGCTTTATTGGGTGTGACAGGCCGCACGCAGCGCCGGTCACGATCTTATTTAAACAGGCATGCCCGCAGCCGCCTGTAAAAATTCAAGAGAAAATCTTATCACGCAATCTTCCAAGTTGCCGGCAGGACGCCCTCTCCGCCACAGCTGACGCCGCGCCGCCTCCCTCTTTGGGGGAGCTGTCAGCCGCAGGCTGACGGAGAGGGCCTTCCACCACTTTGTCTGGAATTTTGCCGTTTGCTATAGTATACCACGGCTGCGGGGAAAAGTATACATAAATTTCCAACAAAATCAAACTTGCCGGAAAATCTCCTGCCGTCTTCCCTCCGGCCCCTTACGACTCTGCGGCGGGCTGGCTGTCGATGCCGTGGATGCCCGCCACCTTCGCGTAGGCGTGCCTGCGCACGATCAGGAAAAACGTCATATGCACCGCCGCCGTTACGACCCAGCTGACCGGGTAGGACACATACAGGACAGAAGGGGCCGGATACATCTGGAACACCGTGGCAATCCACACCAGGCGCAGGCCGCAGGCGCCCACCATAGACACCACCATGGGGATCACCGAATAGCCGATCCCCCGCAGAGCGCCCACAAAGACCTCCATGACGCCGCAGAGGAAATAGGGGCTGCACACATACCACATGCGCTCCACGGCATACCCGATGACCGCCTCGTCGCCGGGGGCATAGATCCCGGCCAGCGTATGGCCGCAGGAGGCCACCAGCAGGCCCAGGATCAGGCCCGTGGCCGACACGTAGAGCAGGCACAGCCCCAGGACCCGGTCCACCCGCCGGCACTGGCCCGCGCCGTAATTCTGGCTGACAAAGGTCAGCGTGGACTGATAGAATGCGTTCATGGCCGCATACACAAAGCCCTCAATATTGGCGGAGGCCGTGGACCCGGCCACCACCGTGGAGGCAAAGGAGTTGATGGCGGACTGGATCACCACGTTGGACAGGGAGAACACCAGCCCCTGAAAGCCCGCCGGGAGCCCCACCTGCAGCACGCGCTTGATGGTCCGCTTGTCCAGCTGGAGGCAGTGGCGGTCAAAGTGCAGGGGACCCTGCTCCCGGCGCAGGCAGATAAAAATCAGTGTGGCGGAGATGTACTGGGAGATGATGGTGGCCAGGGCAACGCCCGCCACGCTCATCTGCAGGCCGATGACAAAAACCAAATTCAGGCCCACATTCACCACGCCGGCGGTGGTCAGGAAATACAGGGGCCGGCGGGTGTCCCCCTGGGCCCGCAGAATGGCGGCGCCGAAGTTATAGAACATGTTGGCGGGCATGCCGCAGAAGTAGATGCGCAGATAGAGGGTCGCCAGGTCAATGACGTCCTCCGGGGACGACGTCAGCACCAGCAGCGTGCGGGCCAGAGAGACGCCCACAACAGCCAGGAACAGGCCGCTGAGCAGGGCCACCGTCAGGGCGGTGCGCACGCTCCGGCGCACGTCCTCCTCCTGGCCGGCCCCCATATCCCGAGCCACGATGACGTTTGCGCCCACGGAGAAGCCCACGAACAGGTTGACCAGCAGGTTGATCAGGGCAGTGTTGGAGCCCACTGCCGCCAGGGCCTGCTTGCCCACATACCGGCCCACCACCACAATGTCGGCCGCGTTGAAGAGCAGCTGCAGCAGGCTGGACAGCATCAGGGGCAGAGCGAACAGGAGCAGCTTTCCGGCCAGCGGGCCGTGGAGCATATCGATTTGGTAACCCTTACTTTCTTTTGCCATAGCAATACGCCACCTCCAACCGTCCTGAAAGTCCAGTGTCCGCGGACGGCATACAAGTTATATCATATTTCAGGGGAAAGAACAACCCCGGCGCATAAAAAAAATAGGCAAAAATTCAGCATACATCCCAGCCCTTGTTTGGCGAAACGGAAGGGATAGTTCGCGGGGCGAAAAATCGCCGGGCGGAAAATTCCGCATTTTCCTCTTGACCTGAAGTGGACTCCAAGTATTATAATGTGCCAAGAGACTTTCATCACCCACATGTATATGAACAGGAAAGAGAGGTATCGCAAATGGCGGCACAGAAGGCAGTTCCCGGCACAGGCGGGGACCACTATATCCCCTATGAGCAGCGCACCGGCGGAGAGTCGGCAGTATACTTTACCCGCGATTTGTCTGCGGCTGGCCTGGTAAACATCTGCGGGCGCATCCAGAGCGCCCTGGAGGGCAGGGTGGCCGTGAAGCTCCACACCGGGGAGAAGAACGGCCCCAACATCATCCCCAGGGACTGGGTCCAGGCCCTTATGGCGGACCGGCTGCCCAACGGGACCATTATAGAGACCAATTCCTACTATGCCGGGGACCGGGACACCACGGAAAAGCACCGGGAAACCCTGCGCGTCAACGGCTGGACCTTTGCCCCGGTGGATATTATGGACGCGGAGGGGACTGTCCTCCTCCCGGTGGCCGGGGGGAAATGGTTCACAGAGATGTCCATGGGCAGGACGCTGACAGACTACGACTCCCTGCTGGCCCTCACCCATTTCAAGGGCCACGTGAAGGGCGGCTTCGGCGGCTCCAACAAGAACATCGGCATCGGCTGCGCGGACGGGAAGACCGGCAAGGCCATGATCCACACCACGCCCGGCCAGAGCGACCAATGGGACATCAGCGACGAGGAGTTCATGGAGCGCATGACGGAGTCCACGAAAGCGGTGGCGGACCACTTCGGGCGGAAGATCGCCTATATCAACGTCATGCGCAATATGTCGGTGTCCTGCGACTGCGAGGGGATCTACGCGGAGCCGGTGGTGACGCCCAACGTGGGCATCTGCGCGTCCCTGGACATCCTGGCCCTGGACCAGGCCTGCGTGGACATCATCTATGCCATGACGGAGGAGGAGCGCCACGCGCTGGTGGAGCGGATGGAGTCCCGCCACGGACTGCGGCAGCTGTCCTACATGAAGGAGCTGGGCATGGGCAACGACCGCTATACCCTGGTGGACATCGATCATGGCGGCCAGGTGATCCTGCCGGCGGACGCGGTGAAAAACCTGACGCCCTTTGGCGGGTAACGGACAACGTCCGGAATGGGGCTGCCGGTGGATTGCCGGCAGCCCCGTTTTGAGGTGCAAAACTGCGAAATTCTGTTATCACAGCTATTCTTGAGAATATACGCACAAACGATGAAATATGCGGGAAAGGGGACCCCTCAGTCACGCTTCGCGTGCCAGCTTCCCTTTCAGGGGAGCCTTTTTTCCTTCTCCTTTGGAAAGCCTCCCCTGAAAGGGGAGGGGGACCGCTTGCGGTGGAGGGGTCCTCCCTGTCCCAGGTGAATTTTATTGGTCGCAAGTATAATAAGCGGTTTGCTCAGCGCCTGCGTAAGCGCCTGCCATCAACCTCTTTAGAAAAAGGAATAACACGTGTATAATTAAGGTTAGAATAGAACGATCGCCTGAGGTGGTGGATTTCGTAGCAACCACACGCCCTCTGGGCCAAAAGGGACGCAGGGGAACGCTACGCCTGCCAGGTGATTATCTATTATAGGGGGCTGCTTTCTGGCAGCCCCCTTTTCTTTTACCCCTTGCCCTGCTCTGTCAGATACTGTACCGCCGCCTCCATCAGTTCGTCCCGGCCCTCCTGGACGCCCTGGATGGTGCGGGAGACGGGGATGTCCGGGGTGATGCCGGTGCGTTGTCAATTCCGCTAAGAAGCTGATAGTAAATTTTGCACCAATCTCAAACCCTGCTTCTTCTCCTGCGAGTGCAGCAGCGGATAGCAAGTCTTTCAGTGTATCCATGTCCTGACTGCTTATCCTCCCTTTGTAGGGCCTGACAAGTTGGTCAATCAAATCATCAACCAGCCCTTCACGCCTGACGGTATCATGATCTTGTTTGACAATCTCCTGATAGATTTCCTTTAACATGGTGTGCTCCTTTCTTTGTAAAAAATAATAGAATAGCGATGGGGCTGTCTCTTTACGGAATTACTCCGTTTTGAGACAGCCCCGTTTTCGTATCATACCAATCCTCATAACGCCCTCTGTACAGATATCCCAGACAAAAAATATCCAGAGCTCGACTTTTATTCCAGGTCTCCCTTGTCAGGCGGGACATTTTATGGTAAAGTAGGGACAACGACAGAATAAGGTGGGATACATACCTATGGATAATCATATTTTTCGCAGTGCCATCGGCGGCTTTCACCGCCAGGACGTCATGGAATATATCGAGCGGACCCAGAAACAGTCGGAGGAAAACACCGCCTGGCTGGAGTCCCAGGTGGAGCAGCTGCAGAAGTCCGAGGAGGAGGCCCGGAGCGCCCTCCAGGCGTGCCAGCAGGAGCGGGACCAGCTGGCCGCGGAGCTGAAGGAGATGACCTCCAAATATAATAACGCCAAAAACAACTGGGAGTCCCAGGCCCAGGCCAAGGAGTCCAGCCGCCGGGACGTGGTGCAGCGGGACCAGACCATCCGGGACATGACAGAGGAAAACCAGCATCTTTTCCACCGCGTGCAGGAGCTGGAGGGCAATATGGAGACCCTGCGGCGGCAGAAGGAGCAGCTGGCCCAGCTGGAGCTGGACGCCCACCACCGGGCGGACGTGGTGGTGGAGCAGGCCCAGGAGCGCGCCAAGGCGATCACGGAGGCGGCGGAGGCCAATGCCCGTGCTGTGACGGACCAGGCCAAAACCCAGGCCCAGACCATCCTGACGGACGCCGAGAGCGCCGCCCAGGCTGTTTTGAAGAAGGCCAAGCTGTCCATTGAGGACACGGCGGAGGATTTCAAAGAGGTCCTGGAGAGCTTTCAGACGGTCTCAGGCCGCGTCGCCGAGGGGCTGAAGCTGCTGGAGCGCACCATGGGGGAGTTCCCTGTGGGGCTGAACGCGCTCCGGGAGGACCTGGACGGGCTGTATGGTCAGATCACCGCCAGGGAGGCCGAAGCCCTCGGCTTGTCCGCCGGCGGAAATCAGGACGAATAAGCGAAAGGGCTGTGAAAAACGCCGGTGCGGGCGTTTCCCACAGCCTTTTGCCGCCGCAGGCAGAAGAGCTCCCCCAGGACACAAAGACCTGGGGGAGCTCTTCTGGATACAGCGAGCAGGGAGTCACCGATCTGCACCCAACGATACCGGGCATAAAAGTTCTTTTTGATTCTTTTTCTTTCAAGAAAAAGAATTATTTCGACAAATAATTCCGGACAAGGATCTGGAGCAGCTCGTCGCGGTCCACCTTGCGGATGAGCGTACGGGCCTGATGATGATTGGTGATATAAGTCGGGTCTTCGGAGAGGATGTAGCCAACAATCTGATTGACTGGATTATATCCCTTTTCCTCCAGCGCCTGATACACCGTCAGCATAATGCGGTGGATCTCCGCATCCTGATCTACCACAAAGTCAAATTTGCGCGTGAAGTCGTCCACTCCTGCACCACCCTTCTGTTGTTTCTATTCTCTACTAGTATACTCGATTTTTTCCAGTCTGTAAAGAGGGAACTTGCAATGTTACAAAGATGTAATAATCAACAAATTTTTCTCACGATTTCCCCAGCGCTTTGCGCACAATGGGCACTGCCAGCAGGGCCACGCCGCCGCCGGCCAGCGCCGTGACCAGCTGCGGCCAGGAGAACATGGCTGTGAAAAGAGTCACCTGCTTCTCAGGCAGGGCCAGCGCGGCGCACAGCAGCCGCACCACCAGCAGATACAGCACCGCCGCCTTGCCGCTCGCCGCGCCCAGCCAGGCCAGCAGCTTCCGGGGGAGGGAGCGGCAGCGCTCCCCGACAATGCCCCACAGCAGCAGCACATAGACCAGGTTTCCCACGGAAATGGCGGGGACAATGGGGATGCTCTGGGGGCCGATGCCCAGCAGAAACGCAAAGAACGGCGACAGCAGGGCCACAGCCGCCCCGCTTCCAGGACCCGCCGCCAGGGCTGTCACAGCCAGGATCAGGTTGACGCAGGAGCCGGTGACGTATTGCCCGGCGGATTTGGTCACGGCCTGCAGCGTCACCAGCAGGGCCAGCATCACGGCAGTCTCCGTAATCCATAGAATTTGCTTTTTCATATACGTTTTATTCCTCCTCGTTGATGGGCATAGGGGTCGCAGCGGGATGTTCTTGCGGCAAACACTGACAGTATAGCGCAGATGGCCCCATTTTGCCAATACTTTTTTTCGTCCCCGCGATAAAAATTCCCCCTGCGGCAGCGCGGACAAAAAGATGGACGCCAAGGAACCATATCCTCAGCGTCCGTCATTCACTTATCCGCCCACCGGCTGGGCTGGCCGCCGCAAATCCCGTCCCACTGGCAGCTGCCGCAGATCTCCCGCCGCAGACCGGGAC
The DNA here is from genome assembly GCA_910578505.1 of uncultured Oscillospiraceae bacterium. Taxonomy (GTDB): domain Bacteria; phylum Bacillota; class Clostridia; order Oscillospirales; family Oscillospiraceae; genus Pelethomonas. The sequence goes on from CAJTPV010000044.1 coordinate 18,288, forward strand.
CCAGGATCCGCTCCTGCACCAGCGCCGTAAACACGCCGAAGGCCAGCTCCGCGCCCGCCTCCAGGCCGCACCGCTCCAGCACCTCCCGGTCGTATCCGGCCGCTTTCCCGCCGCTCACGCACACCCCGCCTGCGTTGTTGGGGCAGGCGGCGCAGACCGCATCCACAGACGCGGCCAGCCGCACCGGCGTGTCCGGCTTCAGCGCGGCCAGCACCCGGCCCATGTGGGCGGTAAAGCCGCCGCTGTATCCCTCGCCGATAAAATAGGCCAGGCACATGCCGTGGTGGGCCCGCAGGACGATCCGCTCACCTGACATGGCGGCGGAGTTCGCCGGACAGCAGCCAGGCCAGCGCCAGCTTCACAGCGTCCGGGAGCAGATATGGGAACACGCACCAGCCCAGCACCGCCAGCAGGCCCACGGCCCCCTCGCTCTTGGCATAGGCCACCATGAACCAGGCCGTGCCGAAGGCGTAGCACACCGCCAGGCCCAGGATCATACTCAGCAGCAGCACCCACTTTTTCTGCCCCAGCAGCCGCTCCATGCCCCACATCAGCAGGGCGGTGAAAAGGAATCCTACCAGATAGCCGCCGCTGGGCGTGAGATAGGAGCCGACTCCCCCGGAGAATCCCGCCAGCACCGGCGCGCCCACAAGGCCCAGCAGCAGATAGGCCGCCACGGCCAGCGTCCCCCGCCGTCCGCCCAGAATGCCCACGGCTAAAAACACGCCGAAGGTCTGCAGCGTCACCGGGATGCCCGACGGCAGCGGCAGGGAGATCCAGGAGCAGATTGCCATTAAGGCGGTGAAAATGCCGATATACGCGATGTCTTTTGTTTGGAATTTGTTGGCTGTCAGGTCCATTGGTATCATCTCCTTCGTAAATTTCTCCTAGACTGTACCATACTTTTCCCGTAATGTCAACTAAAACTTTTCCAAAGGTTTACAACTTGAAGGCTGCAGCAGTTTGTTCCCCAGCGCCATCCGCCCTTACCCGCCGCGCCCCCCTTGCATTTTAGCTCGGAATCAATTACAATAGGAAGCAAATCTGTAAAGCGAGGTACCCCCATGAATCAAAAAGAAATTGCGGAGCTGCGCCGCCGTTTCCGGCCGGACAAGTCCGCTGTCAGCCGCATCTACGGCTGCTATGTCAACGGTTCCAGCAAGGAGATCGTCTCCGACCTGGACGAGCCGCTGTCCCTGATGCCCGAAGAGGAGGCGGAAAAATACCTCAGCCTCCTGAAAAAGGCCCTCTCCGGCACGCTGGGCCGCAATCTGCTGGACATCGTCTTCTCCACCCAGCAGGTGGCGGACAGCGACGAGCACCGCCTCCTCACCGCCCTGCGCTCCTCCGCTCTGAAGGACGCCGGCGCCCGCGCCGCCTTCTATCAGAAGGTCATCCAGGCGCTGGACATGGGGGAGGGCAACTACCTCATCCTTCTGGCCCACGATGCCTACGACGTGCCCCACAGGGGCGGCGACGGCGCGCTCCAGGCCGACGTCTCCGATGAGGTCTTCCAGTACATCCTCTGCTGCGTCTGCCCGGTCAAGAGCTGCAAAATGGAGCTGGGCTACTTTCCTGGGGAAAACGAGTTCCACAGCTGCGCTGCCGGCCAGGTGGTTTCGCCGCCGGAGCTGGGCTTCCTCTTCCCGGCCTTTGACGACCGGGCGGCCAACATCTATAACGCCCTCTTCTACTCCCGCAGCGCGGACCAGCTCCACCAGGAGTTTATCGACGCCGTCTTCCACACCGAGCCGCCTATGTCCGCCGCCGAGCAGCGGGAGGCCTTTGAGAGCGCCCTCAGCGACGCCCTGGAGGACGAGTGCCTGATGGACGTGGTCCAGTCTGTCCACGAGCAGCTGCGGGAGAAGATTGAACAGCACCGGGAGAGCCGGGACCCGGAGCCCCTGGCGGTCACCGCCCAGGAGGTGGGCGGGATTCTCCAGCGCTGCGGCGTGGCCCAGCAGCGGCTGGACGCCTTCCAGGTCCGCTACGACGAGTACTTCGGCGAGAACGCCGCCCTCAATCCCTCCAACCTCATCGACAGCAAGCGCTTTGAGGTGAAGGCCGCTGAGATCACCATCACCATACCGCCGGAGTGCAGCTATCTGGTGGAGACCTGCGTCATCGACGGCAGGAAGTATCTGCTCATCCCCGCCGGGGACGGCGTGGAGATCAACGGCCTTTCCGTGGGGCTGCGGGACGAGACGGAGAAATCGCCGGAACCGGAGCATACTCCATAACAGAAAAGGGACAGCCGCCCCCCCCCCATGCACGGGGAGGGCGGCTGTCCTTCGCCGGCAGCCTGCTCTCAGCGGACGCCCTGCTTCTGGAGTCCGATCATCTCCAGGATCTCCGCCTTGGACTTGCCGCCCAGCTCCCGCCGGACCATCTCGCCCTCCTGGAAGACCATCAGGGTGGGGATGCTCATGATGCGATAGCGCTGGGCCAGCTCCGGTTCCTCGTCCACGTTCACCTTGCCCACCTTCACCTGGTCCTGCTCCCGGGCGATCTCGTCGATGGTGGGGGCCAGGCCCCGGCAGGGGGCGCACCAGCTGGCCCAGAAATCCACCAGCACGGGCCGCTCGCTCATCAGGACCTCATGGTCAAAATTATTTTTCGTCAAAACGATATAATCCATGTCAATGAAACTCCCTTCTCTCTGCTGCTGCGGCATAGGGCAGCGCATGATGGGATAGTATACCCTATTTTTCGAAAATGCACAATATGTTTTTTTGTGCATCGGTACACAACCGGAACGATACAAAGTAAACGGGGTTTACACTTACCGGAAAATCTGCTATAATCACCAGTATCAGCAAACGTCAACCGGCAGCAGAAAGGAGAAGCAGTCATGAATGAAACCGAGTTGAAGGATCAGGTCATCAAGGAGTTTGTCAATCTCCAGCGCATCAAGGCAGCGCAGGACAGATCTTCTGAGATTGAGTATCAGGAAAGCGTTTTGAAGGTTCGGATGCAGGCACTTGGAATACCGACAGAGGATCTTGAAATCAAGTAACTATACTTGCGACCAATAAAATTCCCCTGAGACATGGAGGACCCCTCCACCGCAAGCGGTCCCCCTCCCCTTTCAGGGGAGGCTTTCCAA
>CAJTPV010000045.1 GCA_910578505.1 uncultured Oscillospiraceae bacterium
GGCCAGCAGGGCCGGCAGGACCAGCAGGACCGGTTGCACCCGTCGCACCTGTGGCTCCTGTAGCTCCGGTCTCACCAGCAGGACCGGCAGGGCCAACCGGGCCAGCAGGGCCGGCAGGACCGGTTGCACCCGTCGCACCTGTGGCCCCCGTAGCTCCGGTCTCACCAGCAGGACCGGGCGCACCGGTTGCCCCCCTGGCTCCCGTAGCTCCGGTTGCACCGGCAGGACCAACAGGACCGGTTGGACCCGCAGGACCAGTCGGACCGGTCGAGCCGCTTACGCCGGGGATACCCATGGGGCCCATCGGTCCCATCGGGCCGGTCGGGCCAGGAAATCCGATCGGGCCCATGGGACCCATCGGACCAATCGGTCCCGGCAGACCTCTGGGGCCTCTCGGACCGGGTATGCAGCAGACATTCCCAGGATTGCCGCAGCAGCCATTCCCGGAGCTGCCGCAGGAGTGCCGGCGCATGCTCTCGCCGCAGGAACCGCCGCAGCGCTCCTCCTGTTCCTGGCAGGAATCGTAATGATTGTATCTCATAGGGATCACTTCCTCCCTGTATCACAGTAACGCGGCACGGCATTGCGCCGCGTGAAGCGGTGTTCGCGCTTTCCATAAGGAGCGAACGCCCACTTCATCCTATGCGCCCAGCATGCCTGGGGTTCCCCTCCGGCCAGAGGGCAGGAAGGCGGCGGCGCGCCTCACTGGTCCTTCTTTTTCCTGCGGACCAGCCAAAAGCCGCCGATGGAGACGGCGCTGACCGCCGCCTGGATGCCGATGGACCATAGAAACGTGGGGGAACCGGGATTCGCTATGTTCATGCCCATGATGGGGAATGTGATCAGGGACAGGAGCATCCCCAGGATGCTCCCCGGCAGGTATTTTCGGTAGCTGATCCCCATGGCCCCCATATAAAGGCTCACTATGTCGCTGGGCAGGATATTGACAGCGCGGGCGATAAAGGAAAAAAGCAATTCGTGGCCGGTCTGCAGCTGCCGGAATGCCGCCGCTTTGGGATATTTCTCAACAATGCGGCCAACCACATCCCCGCCCAGCCTTCTCCCCAGCCAATAGGGCAGAGAAACCATGACCGCCGCCCCCAGGACATTCAGGAGGATTGCCGCCGGAAGCGGGAACAGGATCCCGTTAGCCGCGAAGAGAATGCCGCTGAAAATGAAAACACTGATGCTTTTCAGCGCGAAGAGGAACATCATAAAGGCCGCGGAGAGCACAGCGTTTTCAGGCGTATAGGAGAGAACGCCATCAACCGTAAAGCGGTCCTTGTTCAGCAGGCAGAAAAGCAGGAGTGCTGCCCATACCAGGATCAGAATGATTTGATATTTTTTCATGGACAGGCTCTCTGGGGATTGCTTTGCCATAAACACCTCCAATCCTGGAATTCCAAGGACCTGTATGCACAGGCGCTGACCGCTGCCTGTGCATACAGGTTGACTTGCGCCGCGGCTGGTCAGATCACATGATATTCCTGCAGCAGCTTTCCGATATCCGTTCCATCGATCTTTTTCAGCGCCTCATGGAGCACCAGCCGCTCCTTCAGCCCCAGATCCATCTCCGTAATCGCCTTGCCGTCCCGGAGCTTCACGGCGGCATCCAGCAGATCCCGGATGTCATAGGTGCTGCCCCAGACCTCCGGCACGCCCCGGTCCACGTCCAGCAGGGTGTAGACCGCCTCCATGCCGGTGCGCATGGAGTACTCGGTGGTGAAGATGGTGTCCCGCGCAACCTCAGCGAACTGCCCCAGGAAGGCGAAGTTCACCGCGCCGTCGGGGACCACCTTAGGCCGGTCCGTATCGTTGCGGGGCATGAAGAAAGCATCAATATAGGGCATCATCACAGGCACGGTGTTGGCGCTGTTGGCAGCCAGCTCCTCGATTTGGTCCTCCGGCACGCCCAGGTGGTACAGCCACTCCATACAGATTTCCTTGCCGGTACACGCCCGCATGGGCTTTTTCACATAGTCGCCGGGCCTGTCGCTGAACAGGGCGTACACCCACACTAGGCAGTGGTCCTTGGGCTGGCCGCGGAACTGGGGCTGCCGGTTGATGGTCCAGCTCAGGAGCCAGGAGGAGTCCTTCACGGTCACGATGCCGCCGGTGACCACGCCGCCGGAGAAGGGGTCGCGCTGACAGATTTTGGTGATATAGGGAATGATTCGCTGGTCCAGGGTCTCCACAGTGGCGCTCATCCAGTTGGTCTGCTCGGGGTCGCAGCAGAACTTGTCCGGGTTGCCGAAGGCGGGGTCCTGGGCGGCAATCTTCCGCCACATGTCCCAGCCGCCGCCGGGTTTGATCTCGGTGTTGTAGGGGGCGGGCTCGTTCTGGGAGCCCATGGAGGAGTTCTCCACGCAGCCGCCGTTGGTAATAAACACCAAATCATCCTCCGTCAGGTCCACAAATTCCTGATTGCCCTCCCGCAGCAGCGCAATACGCCTGGCCAGCTTGCGCGCCGGGGTGCAGTCGAATTCCACATTGACCACTTTGGTGTTATAGTGGAACCGGACGCCGTGGTCCTCCAGATATTTGACCATAGGCAGGATCATGGACTCATACTGGTTGTACCGGGTAAAGCGCAGGGCCTTGAAGTCGGGCAGGCCGCCGATGTGGTGGATGAAGCGCTTGATATACCGCTTCATCTCCAGAGCGCTGTGCCAGTTCTCGAAGGCGAACATGGTGCGCCAGTAGAGCCAGAAGTTGGAGTTCAGGACCTCGTCGTCAAAGTAGTCGGTAATGCGCTTGTCATACAGGTCCTCGTCAGGGGTGAAGAACAGGCGCATGATCTCCATGGCCGCCTTGTCGGAAACGCCGAACTTTCCGTCGGTGTGGGCGTCCTGCCCCCGGTTGACGGTGGCCCGGCAGAGGGAGTAGTTGGGGTCCTTCTTGTTGAGCCAGTAGTACTCGTCCAGCACGCTGACTCCCTCGGTCTCAATGGAGGGGATGGAGTGGAACAGGTCCCACATGACCTCGAAGTGGTTGTCCATCTCCCGTCCGCCCCGCATGACGTAGCCCACGTTCTCGAATTTCCATCCGTCGCAGGCCCCGCCGGGGATGGGGTCCTTTTCAAAAATGTGGATGCGCTCCCCCTTCATCTGTCCGTCCCGGACCAGATAGCAGGCGGCGGTAAGGGCCGCCAGGCCGGTGCCGATGATATACGCTGTTTTGTGGTCCGCGCCCGCGGGCTTCTGGGGGCGGGCGAATGCCTCGTAATTGCCGCTGGAATAATACATGAAAAACATCCTTTCATCATTTCATCATTGTTTGATGCGGTGCTCCGCTTGATGGGCTTATCATAAGCCAATTCCCGGCATTTTACCATAAACAGCCTGCCCCCGATGATAAAAGTTTTATCATTGGGGGCAGATTGCTCAATTTTTAATCATTTCCCCTGGACTGTAAGACTTTGTCCGTCCGGAAAACGTTCAGCGCCCGGAGGATGCTGCCGTGAACCAGCTTGCTGGTGCGCTCCACAATAGCGGCAGGGTCCTCCCGCATATTGCTGCCAATCCATTCCAGCATAACGCCGATAAAGGCGTACTCATAGAAGTTGGCAATAAACTGCTGGTCCGCCTCACTGACAGACATCCCCACCGACTTTTCCTGCACCACGCCCAGAATCAGGCTGTGGATCAGCGGGTTTAAATACTGCTCGATGCGCTCCCGGCTGACACAGCGGTAGACGTTCATGACAAAGGGCTTGTTGGCCTGCACCGCATGGAAGATGTTGAGAAAGCCCTCCTGCCAGGTGTCGTAGGTCTTCTTTCCCTCCAGCGCCTGGGCGGCATCCTCCACGCAGGTCCACTCCACCAGGTCATAAATATCCTTGAAGTGGTAGTAGAAGGTCATGCGGCTGATGCCGCACTCCTCCGCAATATCGCTGATGGTGATTTTATTCAGCGGCTTTTGCAGCAGCAGTTTTTTCAGCGACGCGCCCAGAGCGCGCTTTGTGGTCTGAGACATAGGCTCCTCCTGTTCTTTGGCGTGTTCTATCCGCATTGTACAATAGGATGCCGCCGTTTGCAAGAGGTGAGGAAGCCGCCGCCGTTCTCACTTTTCGCGCGTTCTTCCGGGCGCATAGCAGAATGGGGACCGGCGGTATCGCCGGTCCCCATTCTGCCGCTGAGAGATTTACAGGCTCTTCTCGTAGGACTCGATCATCTTCTTGACCATCTGTCCGCCTACGGAGCCGGCCTCACGGGAGCTCAGGTCGCCGTTATAGCCCTCCTTCAGGTTTACGCCCACCTCGCTGGCGGCTTCCATCTTGAATTTGTCCATTGCCTCGCGGGCCTCAGGAACATTGATACGGCTGTTTTTTCTAGACATTTTTCTTTTCTCCTTCTCCAAACGTATTTTGCGATGGCATTGTCGGAAAAGGACGGGCGGAGGCCGCTCCGAACCGATTCCGTTGTCTGCCGGGGAGCGAAGTGTTTTTCCTCCGCCCTGATCGCAACCATATCATTTGCATTCCGCGGCTGAATATGCCGGCGAGAGCAGCGGTAATTTTTTGCAGAAAAAAAGCGGGGGGAATTTGTATCTATCTTTCTCTGTCCGATTTCCGAAGACGCGGAAAATAGGGATTGTCGAAAGCCTGCGGCTGGATTATAATGAGACCATTGTTTCCTGGCGTCCCGCAGAGCTGGCGGAGGAGGACTGCGCCCCGCGAATCTTTCTTGTCATCCCGAAAGGAAATACATATGAGCAAAAATTATCAAAAAACACTTCTGGCATGCTATTTGGGCTTTATCACACAGGCGATTACCGCAAACCTGGCGCCGCTTCTGTTTCTGAAATTTCATAAGGATTACGGCATCCCCTTGGGGAGGATCGCGCTGATCTCCGGGACGTTCTACGCCGCACAGCTCATTGTGGATATTCTGTGCGCCCGTTTTGCGGACCGAGTCGGATACCGCAGATGCGCTGTGGCCGCGGAACTGTGCTCCGCCGCCGGATTAATCGGGCTGGCCTTCCTGCCGGAGAGCCTGCCGGACCCCTTTACAGGGATTCTCATCAGTGTGATCACTTACGCGGTGGGGAGCGGTCTGATCGAGGTGCTGGGGAGTCCCATTGTGGAGGCGTGTCCATTTGCGCACAAGGAGGCCGCCATGAGCCTGCTGCACTCCTTTTACTGCTGGGGGTCCGTCGGGGTGATTTTGCTGTCCACGCTGTTTTTCGCAGCCTTTGGGACCGGCAGCTGGAAAGCGCTTGCCTGCATCTGGGCGATCATCCCTCTTTACAACATCTATAACTTTGCCGTCTGTCCCATTGAATATCTTATCGACGGCAGCCAGGGCATGGGTGCCCGCCGTCTGCTGCGGCTCCCGCTGTTTTGGATAGCGGTGCTTCTGATGATCTGTGCAGGAGCCTCTGAGCTGGCTATGGCCCAGTGGGCCTCCGCATACGCCGAGTCGGCGCTGGGATTGTCAAAAGCGGTGGGGGATTTGGCAGGGCCCTGCCTGTTTGCCGCAGCGATGGGCGTCAGCCGTACCATTTATGGGAAATACGGCAGCCGGCTGGATTTGATGAAATTTATGCTGGGTTCCGGTTTCCTCTGCCTGCTCTGCTACCTGGCGGCCGCCCTGTCGAACGCGCCGGCGGCTGGCCTGGCCGGCTGCATGCTGTGCGGCTTTTCCGTGGGCATCATGTGGCCGGGGGCAATCAGTATCTGCTCCAAGCGGATACCTGCGGGGGGAACGGCCATGTTCGCCCTGCTGGCTATGGCCGGAGATTTGGGCGGAACGCTGGGACCGAGTCTGGTGGGCGGTATTACGCAGAGCGCCAATGACGATCTGCGCTGGGGCATGCTTGGAGGCTGCATATTTCCGTTTGTATTGATTATCTGCCTTTTTGTCCTGCGGAGAAAGGGCGTGGGCGTTTATCGCGAGGAGGACTGATTGCATATGCACAACAAAGCCAAACGCCCCCGGACAGACAAAATTCCTCTTTACAGGGTGCAAATCAAATGGTATGATAGTCAGAAGGAGGAGAGTATCCCCCTAAAACAAATAAGAAAGAGTTGATTCGAATGGACCGCTGCAGCGGGATACTGATGCATATCTCTTCTCTGCCGTCGCCCTACGGCATCGGCACGCTGGGCCGCGCTGCCTATGACTTTGTTGATTTTCTGCGCGACGCCGGGCAAAAGTACTGGCAGCTTCTGCCGCTGGGCCCCACCAGCTACGGCGACAGCCCTTACCAGAGCTTCTCCACCTTCGCAGGAAACCCCTATTTCATTGACCTGGACCTGCTGGCTGCGGACGGCCTGCTGGACTCCGCCGGTCTGGAAAAGATCAACTGGGGAACCAATCCCCGCTATGTGGACTACGGAAAAATTTATGACTCCCGCTTCCGCGTCCTGCGGGAGGCTTTCCGCAGCGGCTTTGACCGGGACCGCGGGGCAGTGGAGGCCTTCCGGGAAAAGAATCCCTGGCTGCCAAACTATGCCCTGTTTATGGCGGTCAAAAAGCATTTCGGCATGAAGAGCTGGCTGGACTGGCCGGATAAGGACATCCGCCTGCGCACACCCCAGGCGGTGGAACACTATACCGCGCTGCTGCGGGAGGACGTGGATTTCTTCTCCTATCTGCAGTTCCTGTTCTTCAAGCAGTGGACCGCGCTGCGGGAGTACATACACAGCCAGGGCATCCAGATCATCGGGGATCTGCCCATCTATGTGGCCATGGATTCCGCCGACGTGTGGGCGGAGCCGGAGTTTTTCCAGCTGGGCGAGGACCACGTGCCCACAGAGGTCTCCGGCGTGCCGCCAGACTATTTCAGCGCCGACGGCCAGCTGTGGGGCAACCCGCTGTACGACTATGAGCGCATGCGCAGGGACGGCTTCGGCTGGTGGATCCGCCGCGTCGAGGGCGCCAGCCGCCTGTTCGACATCATCCGCATCGACCACTTCCGGGGCCTGGAGAGCTATTGGGCCGTGCCCTACGGGGAGACCACTGCCAAAAACGGCTGCTGGCGGAAGGGGCCGGGCATGGACCTGGTGGGCACGCTGACAGGCTGGTTCCCTCAGCTGAAGATCATCGCGGAGGATCTGGGCTTCCTCACGCCGGCGGTCCACAAGCTGCTGGCCGACTCCAAGCTGCCGGGCATGAAGGTCCTGGAGTTTGCCTTTGACGCGCGGGAGCCCAGCAACTACCTCCCCCACACCTATGAGCGCAACTGCGTCTGCTACGTGGGCACCCACGACAATGAGACCGTCATGCAGTGGCGGGAGCAGGCGGACCGCTCCGACGTCTCCATGGCGCGCAGGTATCTGGGGCTCAACGACGCGGAGGGCTTCAACTGGGGCATGATCCGCGGCGGCATGTCCAGCGTTGCCGACACCTTTGTGGTGCAGATGCAGGACTGCCTGGGCCTGGGGGCCGAGGGGCGCATGAACACCCCCGGCCAGGCCGCAGGCAACTGGCAGTGGCGTCTGCTCCCCGGCGAGGCCACGCCGTCCCTGGCCAAGAAGCTGCGGGAGTACGTGCGCATCTACGGCCGGTACTAGGCCGACGGCCAATGCCGCCGGACGGCTGCTCCCCTTTGGACGAACCATGTACGAGAGGAGGACCTCCATGAATCAACAGATCAAGGCCGCTGCGGAGACCTACGCCGCCGCTGCATACGGCGAGGCTCTGGAGCTGCTGCGGACACTGGGCCGCATTCCGGCCCCCAGCCACCAGGAGGACCGGCGGGCGGCGTTCTGCCGGGACTGGCTTCTGGAGCAGGGCACGGAGGATGTGACCATTGACGGGGCAAAAAACGTGGTCTGCAAAATCGGGTGCGAGGACCACCGGGACCTGATCGTCTTTGCCGCCCATACGGACATCGTGTTCCCGGACACGGACCCGCTGCCCCTGCGGGAGGAGGACGGCAGGCTCTTTGCCCCCGGCATCGGCGACGACACCGCCAATCTGGTGAATCTGCTGATGGGCGCGAAGTACCTCCTGCGCCGGAAGCCCCGGACCCAATACGGCATTCTGATCGTCTGCAATGCGTGCGAGGAGGGCCTGGGCAATCTCAAGGGCGCCAAGGAGCTCTTCCGCGTCTACGGCTCCCGCATCAAAGCCTTCTACTCCTTTGACGGCGACATGCCCGGCTGCTGCAGCACTGCCGTGGGCTCCCACCGGTACCGGATCTCCTGCAAAACCACAGGCGGCCACTCCTACAGCGCCTGCGGCAATCCCAGCGCCATCGAGATCCTCTGCCGCCTGGTGGGGAAGCTGTACGACATCCCGCTCCCCACCCAGGCGAAGACCACCTGCAACGTGGGCCGCATCGAGGGCGGCACCACCATCAACTCCATTGCCCAGGCGTGCAGCATTCTCTATGAGTACCGCTCCTCCTCACAGCAGTGCCTGGAGATCATGGAGGAGCGGTTCCGGCAGGCGGTGGACAGCTGCCGGGACAGGGGCGGGGAGCTGTCTGTGGAGCTGCTGGGCGTGCGCCCCGGCAACGGCTCCGTTGACCCGGCGGCCCTGGAGGCCCTCACCCGGCGGAGCGAGGAGATCATCAGCAGCTTCTGCAACGGGGAGATCAAGCGCTCTCCCGGCTCTACCGACAGCAACATTCCGCTGTCACTGGGGATCCCCGCCAACACCATCGGCACAGTGAAGGGCTCCCTGGCCCATACCCGCGAGGAGTGGATCGAATGCGCCAGCCTCCGGACAGGGCTGGGCATTGCCCTGAGCCTGATGCTGCTGTATACGGAGATGTGAGAGGGAGGGCGTGTCTGCCTGCCGGCAGTGCATAAGAGCCGCCGGCTGCCGGGAAAGTACCCGGTGGCCGGCGGCTCTTATGCAGTCAGCAAAGTTTTTGAGAGGGCCTGCTGCGCGGTCAATCCGCCAGCAGCTCCCCGGCGATCTTCCCCATCGCCTCGATGTCGCAGTCCTTCACAGCGCCCTGGATGGTGTGGGCCGTCTCACAGATGGTGATGTCCTTCATCCCCTCCAGGAAAGCACGCATATGCTTGGCCGCCGAAGGCGCCCAGGAGCCGTTCTCAATCAGGGCGACCTTGCGGCTGCGGTACGTCTTATCCCGGAGATGGGCCATAAACTGATCCATGGGCGGGAACAGACCGCCGTCATAGGTGGCGCTCATGGCCACCATCTTCCCATAGCGGAACGCCTCCGCCACCGCTTCCGACTGGTCACACCGGCACAGGTCCATTACCGAGACCTTCGGGCACCCCTGGTCCTCCAGAATCGACTTCATCAGCCCGGCGGCTCTGGCCGTGTTGCCGTGGATGGACGCATAGGCGATCAGGACGCCCTCGTCCTCCGGCTGGTAGCGGCTCCAGAGGTCGTACTTGCCAATGTAGTAGCCCAAATCCTCCCGCAGCACCGGGCCGTGGAGCGGGCAGATCGTCCGGATATCCAGCCCGGCTGCCTTCTTCAGCAGCGCCTGCACCTGGACGCCGTATTTGCCCACGATGTTCAGGTAGTACCGCCGGGCCTCGTCCAGCCACGGCTCCTCCTTCTCCAGCGCGCCGAACTTGCCGAAGCCGTCGGCGGAGAAGAGCACCTTCTCGCTGTCCTCATAGCTGACCATGACCTCCGGCCAGTGGACCATGGGGGCCATGACGAAGTGGAGGGTGTGGCTGCCCAGGGGCAGAGTATCCCCCTCCTTCACCGTCATCTGGCGGGCGGAGAAGTCGCCGGGGAAAAATTTGGGGAACATGGTGAAGGTCTTGGCGTTGCCCACCAGCGTCATGTCCGGATATTTCTCCGCCAGCAGGCCGATGCTCCCGGCGTGGTCCGGCTCCATGTGCTGGATTACCAGGTAGTCGGGCTGACGCCCGGCCAGGGCCTCCTCCAGATTCCGCATCCAGGCCACGGTGCCCCGGCGGTCTACCGTGTCCATGACAGCCACCTTTTCATCCACAATGACATAGGAGTTATAGGAGACGCCATTGGGTACGGAGTACTGCCCCTCAAACAGGCGGATGGTCGTGTCGTCCACGCCTACGCAGCGGATGGCGGCGGAAATGTGCTTTTCACTCATTGTCTCGTGTTCCTTTCTTCAGTATGCCGGCGCTGCGGCCGGCCTCCCAAATGTCCTACCTATTATAATAAGAGAAATGGCAGTTGTCAATCGTCATTGCCGGTGGTTTTTGAGGCATTTCATAAAATTTCCATCTTCCATGGATAAAAGCCTTGCATGTGCGGAAAAAATATGATAAGATTAGACACTATCTATGCAAGTGGATGGAATTATGGAAGATTATTGTCAACAAATGAAACAAAAGGAGACTATTATATGAACAAGACCGAACTGATTAACGCTGTCGCAGACAAAACGGCGTTGTCCAAAAAGGATTGCGAGACGATTATCAACGCCTCTCTGGACGCCATGACAGCGGCGCTGGCGGAGGGAGAGGAGATCCGGTTGGTAGGCTTCGGCACCTTCGAGGTGAAGAAGCGGGAGGCCCGCACTGGCCGCAACCCCAAGACCGGCGAGGAGATTCCCATTCCCGCCACCAAGGTTCCCGCCTTCAAGCCCGGCAAGGCGCTGAAGGACGCTGTGGCGATCCCCTGAGTTTCCTCTATGCGGCTGGATAAGTATTTAAAGGTTTCCCGGCTGATCAAGCGGCGGACCGTGGCCAATGAGGCCTGCGACAACGAGCGGGTGACGGTCAATGGCCGCACGGCCAGAGCCTCCTACGAGGTAAAGGTGGGCGACGAGATCGCCATCCGCTTCGGTGAGCGCACGCTGCGGGTAGAGGTGCTGGCCGTGCTGGAGAACGCCGGCAAGGCGGACGCGCCGGCCATGTACCGGGAGATCGGATAGGCGGAAAATTCGCGCGTATAAAACGGACAGACCCTCCATATACATGGAGTGAATCGATGGATATGGGGGGTCTCTTACATGCCTTATGAAGACGCGGGCGCGATGCAGCACCGCCTGGAGCTGGACGGTCGGGAACGGCTGGTGGTGTCCGGCGTGGAGGAGGTGGAACGCTTTGACGAGGAAGAGATCGTCATGGCCACCACCGCCGGCACGCTGGTGGTGGGCGGAACGCAGCTGCACATTGGGAAACTGAACCTGGACGGCGGAGAGCTGCATGTGGACGGCTCCATTCACACCCTGCTCTATGAGGACAAGGTCTCCGGCGGCGGCCACGGCGGCCTGCTGCGGCGGCTGTTTGGCTGACGGCTATGGGGATCGAGCTGACGGAACAGCTGGCGATGTTTTTCCGCTCCGTCCTGCTGGGGGGAGCGCTGGGGCTGCTCTACGACCTGCTGCGGGCGCTGCGGAGCCTGGGCGGCCGGGTCTGGGGCGGCGTGCTGGACAGTGTTTACTGTGTGCTGTCGGTGTCCCTGCTGTTCTTTTTTGTTATGGCGGGCGACGGAGAGCTGCGGCTCTTTTTCCTGGCGGGCGCGCTGGGCGGCGCGGTGCTGTTTTTCTGCCTGCTCAGCCCAATCCTGCGGCCTCTGTGGGACTTTTGGCTGCGGATCCTGCTCTCGCCGGTCCATCTGGCGGCGGGCGCGGGAAAAAAATGCTGCCGCGGGACCAAAAAACTCTTTCTTCGCGGGCGGAATGCGGTTACAATAGGATGGGGACGTTGGAAAAGAAGACGAAAGCGGTCCGCGGTGAAAGGAGATGACTGCGATGGGCAGGCCGGCTAAACCGCCGAAAAACGGCAAGCGGAAGCAGAGCAAGCGCCCCAGCGGCAGGCTGACGGCGTTGATATTAGCCGCGCTGTTGCTGGGACTGAGTCTGCGGCTGTATGATCTCCTCCAGGAGCTGCGGGACGCCCGCGCAGAGGAGCTCAGCTACGCCGCTCAGCTGGCGGAGCTGCAGGAGACGAACAAGCGCCTGGCAGATGATATTGAAAACCGCGACAACCTGGATTTGATTGAGGATATTGCCCGCGATGAGATGGGCATGGTGGCGCCGGGTGAAAAAATTTTTCGCTTCGGCAATCGGTAGAGGCGGGGTGCAGGTGGACGCATGCCGGTTTCTCCCCAAAAAAGATTTCCGGGGCCATTTGGCCCCGGAAATCTTTTTTGTAGATCAGCCCTCTTTTTTCGCGCCCCAGTAGTTCAGCGCGCCTGCGCCGGCCACCAGCACCAGGCCAATCAGATCCGTCGCCAGCCCCGGGATCAGCAGCGTCAGTCCGCCGACCACAAACAGCAGGCGCTCCCAGGCCTTCAGCGGCTTGAACACATAGCCGCCCAGCCCGGCGGCCACGCCGAAAATCCCCATCAGCGCGGTGATGGTAATCATCACCACCTCATACCACTGGGCGTCAATGAGCAGCATGGCGGGATTCAGCGCAAAGACATACGGCACGATAAACGCCCCAATGGCCAGCCGCGTGGCGTTGAAGGCGGTCTTCATAGGTGGCGCTTTGGCAATGGCCGCGCCGGCATAGGCCGCCAGCGCCACCGGCGGGGTGATGTCCGCCACAATGCCGAAGTAGAACACAAAGAAGTGGGCCGCCAGCATCGGCACGCCGATGGCCTCGCTCATCAGGATGGGCGCGCAGGTGGAGGCCATGATGCAGTAGTTGGCCGTGGTGGGCACGCCCATGCCCAGCACGATGCAGCACAGCATGGTCAGCAGCAGCGCCACAATGGTCACGCCGCCGGACACGGATACGATGGCCCGCAGCAGGCGGCTGGCCAGGCCCGTGGACGTGATGCACCCCGCCACGACGCCCGCCATGGCGCAGGCGGCGGCCACAGTGATGGTGCCCTTGGCGCCCGCCTCCAGGGCGTCGATAATCTTTTGGAGGGAGATGTTGTCGGAGGTATCCCCGCTTTTCGTGGCGGCGTTGACGATGTTGTTGACACCGCCCACCAGAATGGTGATGATGATGGCAATGGCGGCGGCGGACTGCATGGTCCGGGAGCCGTTGGACACCAGCACCACCAGCACCACCAGCGGCAGCAGCAGGTAGATTTTTTTCACCAATACCCTGAATTTCGGCAGCTCGTCCCGGCGCAGGCCCTGCAGGCCCAGCTTTTTGGCCTCCAGGTGCACCGCGATATAGATGCCGGTGAAGTACAGCACGGCGGGCAGGATGGCCAGCAGCGCGATGGTGGCGTAGGGGATGCCGGTGTACTCCGCCATCAGGAACGCCGCCGCGCCCATGATAGGGGGCATGATCTGACCGCCGGTAGAGGCCGCGGCCTCCACCGCCCCGGCGAACTCGCCCTGGTACCCGGTCTTCTTCATCATGGGGATGGTCACGGAGCCGGTGGTCACGGTGTTGCCCACCGAGGAGCCGGACACCATGCCGCACAGGGCGGAGGAGATGACCGCCACCTTCGCCGGGCCGCCGGAGGAGGACCCGGCCACGCAGTTGGCCAGGTTGATGAAGAAGTTGGAGATGCCGGTCCGCTCCAGAAACGCGCCGAAGATGATGAACACCACAATGTACTTCTGGCACACGCTGATGGGCGTGCCCATGACGCCGTTGGTGGTAAAGAACA
Organism: uncultured Oscillospiraceae bacterium; assembly: GCA_910578505.1. Lineage (GTDB taxonomy): Bacteria > Bacillota > Clostridia > Oscillospirales > Oscillospiraceae > Pelethomonas. The sequence continues at coordinate 13,449 of CAJTPV010000045.1, forward strand.
GGTCATAGATGACCTTGCCGAAGCGCACCTTGGAGAACGTGTAGATCAGCAGCACGCCCACCACGCACAGGATGGGCAGGCCCACGCTGCGGCGGCACAGCTCCACCAGGGCCAGCACCGCGCAGATGGCCATCAGGATCATGAACGGGTCCTTGGAGATCTTGTTGTAGCTGGTCATCATGATCTTCCGGCAGTTCAGGGCGAAGTAAAAGAACGGCGCGGAGCCGATGATCATGATGATGATGTCATAGAAGGGCAGGGAGTTGACCTTCACATGGCCCTTGCGCAGGGGGAAATTCAGGTAGCCGATGATGACGATCATACCCAGAAACAGGGTCATGCGGACCTCCGCCTGGCTGCGGTCAAAGAGGGTGAGGTACAGGCAGAGCAGAGAAAAGAGGACCATCACGCATTTGACCGCCAGCTTCGGTGCGCCCTCCCACTGCCGGGTGTTGGACTCCCGGTCGTATTTTTTCATCATCTCCTCTACATCGGCGGCGGAACCCACCTCCGCCGGATCGTCGGGGGGAACAGGGGGCGCGCTCTCCGCTCGCTTCTTCCATAGATTCATTTGCAGGTCCTCCTTCTCTTAACACAAATTTAATATGCGCCGATAATACAAGGACTGCGGCGGGAACTTGCCGCCGCAGTCCGCAAGCCGAAGATCTTGCAGCCCCTTTATTTGGTGGGCACGTCAAAGCCCTTCTCGCTGAAATACTTGGCCGCGCCGGGGTGATAGGGCACCGCGGTGATGGAGGCGGCGAAGTCCAGGCTCAGCTCGCTCTTCTTGTCGTGCCCCAGGGTGTCGATGCTCTCGAAGATGCCGGAGACCACGTCGTAGACCGCATCCTCGCTCACATCGTCACGGGCGATGATGACAGCGCCCACAGCCACGGTGGTGGCGTCCTTCTCCAGGCCGTAGGCGGCGGCGGGGATGACGTTCTTGCTGTAGTAAGGGGAGGTGGCGATCAGCTTGTCAATGTGCTCGTCGTCCAGCTCCACCACGTAGACGTCCCGGTTGGTGGACAGGGAGACAACGGCGGTGGTGGGGGCGCCGGCCACGATGAAGGCGGCGTCGATCTTGCCGTCCTGCAGGGCGTCGGCGCTGTCGCCGAAGGACTGGAAGGTGGGCTTGATGTCGTCCAGGGTCATGTCATAAGCGCCCAGCACATCCAGGGCGTTGAAGTACACGCCGGAGCCGGAGTCGCCCACGGATACGGACTTGCCCTTCAGATCCGCCACGGTCTTGATCTCCGGGTCAACGGTGATGATCTGCACCTGCTCCATATACAGGGCCGCTACAGTGGAAAAGCTGTCGATCTTGCCCTCGTCCTCAAACAGGCTGGTGCCGTTGTAGGCGTAGGCCATGACGTCGGACTGCACGAAGCCCAGCTGGGCGTCGCCCTCGTCCATGGCGTAGATGTTCTGCTGGGAGCCGTTGCCCACGATGGCGGTGACGGCGGTGCCGGTGCGGTCGCTGATCTGGCCGGCCAGGACGCTGCCGAAGCCGTAGTAGGTACCCTGGTCGCCGCCGGTGGTAAAGGTCAGCTCAGCGCCGGAACCGCTGCCGCCGGCATTGTCTGTATTGCCGGCGCTGCCGGTATCACTGCCGGCTGTCCCGGCGTTGCTGCCCGCGCCGGCGCTGTTTCCGTCGTTTCCGCCGCCGCAGGCTGCCAGGCCAAGAACCATGACCGTGGCCAGAAGCAGAGCCAAAATCTTCTTTTTCATCATAACATCTCTCCTTGTTTGGAATCAAAAATAGGGTATACGAATATCATACACGAAAACCGCCGGTTTTGCAAGGGCCTTTTCGCTATATTTCATTTTAGCGGGGGGAGTATTTTCTACAAATCAGTGCAAAACAGAAATTTTGTGATAAATCCGCCTGGATGCCGGCGGGAACTCCCAGGGAAGCAAGGGCCTGGAAAATAAGCCCAGACCGGTAGCAGGGCATGCTCGGCTCCGGGGGCGCGTCTGAATAATTTTACAAATTGCAAGCCGGCGCAGGAAACTTGCAAAAATTTGCCCGCCCCGTGTTTCCGCCGCCTGTTTTGCGGCGCGAAAGCCAAAAGAGAGAAGCGGATTTCCCCTCACGCAGGAGAAATCCGCTTCTCTCTTTTCCGGCAGGGCCGGCCCATGACCGCGCACCTGCCGGTCAGACTATGGTGGTGGCGATGGTCAGCTCCGGCTGAGTGGTAGCCCTCGTCAGGGCTGGTGAGGGTGGCGCTGGAGTCGTACTCCGGGTGAGAGAAATAGGTGGGGTTGAAGTCCAGGCCGATGCCCCGCTCCTTGGCGTAGTCCACCCACTCCACGAATTCGGCGGGGGTGATCTGCCCGGCACGGTGTACAACTTCATCGTGGGCATTGTCCTCATCTGCTCCCTGATCTTCTTCGCCTATCTGGAGAAGCGCAAGAAGATGGTCAGCCGCAAGATGGCAATTGCCAATATGGATCAGTGATCCGAAAGCGCCCCCCATTCCCATCGGTTTTTTCGGGATACTCCCGAAGAAATACATACATCTATTCAATTGGAGGAAGATTCACATGAAGAAATTACTTGCTATGATCTGTGCTCTGGTCCTCTGCCTGTCTCTGGCCGCCTGCGGCGGCGGGAACGGCGGCGGCAATGCCGGCGGAGATTCCGGCAGCGGCGGTTCCAGCGGCGGCGACGTCAAGATCGCCTATATCCCCAAAGAGCGCAACGAGTCCTTCTGGCAGGCGGTTGAGGCCGGCGCACAGCAGGCGGCCAAGGACCGCGGCGTGGACCTCATCATGTACGGCGACGCGGCAGGCGCCAACACCGCCGCCAACCAGTCCACCTACGTGGAGACGGCCACCGAGCTGGGCGTGAACGCCATCGTCTTCGCCGCTCTGGACTCCGACTCCACCGACGCCGCCCTCCAGGCTGCCCAGGCTGCCGGCATCTCCGTGGTGGGCTTTGACTCCGACCCCGGCGAGGAGGCCCGGGACTGGTTTGTCAACCAGGTCGACCCCGCCGCCCTGGCCGAGATCCTGCTGGACGACCTGGTCACCAACATCGGCGACAAGTACTCCGCCTCCTCTCCCGCTGTGGTCTACCTGGTCTCCACCAACCTGACCACCCCCAACCAGAACACCTGGATCGAGCACCTGAAGGCCACCTACTACTCCGACTATGAGATCGTGTACACCGACAGCGGCGCCATCGACTTCGACGCCTGCAAGGACAACACCCGCAAGAACACCTACACGGTCAACGACAAGTACAACATGCTGGATATGCGCTGCAATCCTGACAGCGACATCATCTACGCCGGCGACGGCGACGGTCTGACTGAGATCGAGGCCACCCTGTCCGCGCACTCCGACATCAACGCCCTCATCTCCCTGACCACCAACGTCATCGCCTCCTGCGCCACGGCCATTGACAGCTGCGGCATGTCCGACACCTGCATCTTCAACGGCATCGCCACCCCCGGCGACTCCAAGGCCTATCTGGAGAGCGGTCTGATGACCACCGTCGTGCTGTGGCAGGCCTATGACCTGGGCTATCTGGCGGTTGACGCGGCCTATGCCGCCGCTACCGGCGAGCTGAAGGAGGGCGCTACCTCCTACGTCTCCGGCCTGTCCGGCCAGACCCAGGTAGAGGGCGTGTCCACCTACGACGACAGCCACCATGTGGACGGCGTGACCGTGTACCTGGGCGCCCCCGCCACCTTCAACCTGGACACCCTGGATTGCTGGAAGTCCTGACGTATTTCCCCCTCGGACAGCGCGCTCCGAGCTCTGAGAAAGGGGCGCACCTCTGCGGTGCGTCCCTTTTTCGTATCAAACTGGGAAGGAAAGAGCCCGTCCGGAGCGGGCGGGCTGAGAAAACAAGAGGTAAACGATATGCGTTATTTGATCGGCATTGACAACGGCGGCACCTTCTCCAAGGCCGCCGTATTCACAGAGGACGGCGAACAGCTCTCCGCGGCCAGCGTGCCCAGCGTCACCTTCGCCCCCAAGCCGGGATATACGGAGCGGGACATGGATGAGCTGTGGCAGGTCAACGCCCAGGCGGTCCGGCAGGCCATTGCGCGCAGCGGCATCGACCCCAAGCGCATTGCCGGCGTCTCCTTCTCCGGCCACGGCAAGGGGCTGTACCTGGTGGGGAAGGATGGCCGCCCGGCCTACCGGGGCATTCCCTCCACCGACGCCAGGGCCTGGGCCTATATCCAGCAGTGGCAGCAGGACGGCACTGCCCGGAAGGTCTACGAGAAGACCTTCCAGGAGATTCTGGTCATGCAGCCGGTGGCGCTGCTGGCGTGGCTGCGGGACAACGAGCCGGAGGCGCTGGAAAATACCCGCTACATCTTCGCGGTGAAGGACTACATCCGCTATAAGCTCACCGGGGAGGCCTATGGGGAGTACAGCGACTTCTCCGGCGGGAATCTGGTGAACCTGACCACGAAGCAGTATGACCAGGAACTGCTGGACCTGTTCGGCCTGGGGATGTGTATGGAGAAACTGCCGCCCCTGCGCTACGCGGCGGACGTGTGCGGCCATGTGACGGAGGAGGCCGCCCGGCAGACCGGCATCCCCGCCGGCACGCCCTGCGCGGCGGGCATGTTCGACGTCAACGCCTGCGGCATCGCCAGCGGGCTGTCCAGCCCCCAGGAGCTGTGCATGGTGGCGGGCACCTGGTCCATCAATGAGTTCATCGCGCCGCAGCCCATCACCAACGGCTCTGTGGCCCTCAACTCCATGTTCTGTATCCCCGGCTACTATCTGGTGGAGGAGAGCAGCCCCACCTCGGCGGGCAATATGGAGTGGTTCCTGCAGAACCTCATGAGCTATGAGCGGGAGGAGAACCAGGGCGGGGCGGTCTATGCGCTGACCAACCAGTGGGTGGAGTCCATCCGGCCGGAGGAGTGCAACATCATCTTCCTGCCCTTCCTCAACGGCTCCAATGAGAATCCCCTGGCCAAGGGCACCTTTGTGGGGCTGACTGCCTTCCACAACAAAAAGCATATGCTGCGGGCCGTATACGAGGGGATCGTCTTCTCCCATGTGACCCATGTGAAAAAGCTGCTGGCCAACCGGGAGCCGCCGAAGAGCATCCGCCTGTCCGGCGGGGCGGCAAATTCCGACGTGTGGGTGCAGATTTTTGCCGACGCCCTTCAGATCCCCATCGACGTGACCGCCGGGAAGGAGCTGGGCTGTCTGGGCGCGGCCATCGCCGCCGGCATTGCCGCGGGAATTTATCCCGACTATGGGAGCGCCATTGAGAAAACGGTGCATATTACCAAGACGATCTATCCGCGACCGGAGTATCGGGAGATCTATGAGGAAAAATATAAGACCTACCGCGCCGTCATCAATGGGCTGAACGATGCCTGGGAGCGGTTTAAAAACTAAGGGCATCTTTCCCTTGCACAAAGCGCGCGCAGATGCTATGATGGATGGGAACGAGAAAAATTCCCGGACGGACCCGCCGGACGGCGGGCGGACCGGCGAAGGAAGGATGAGTTCCATCGCAACCATAAAGGATGTCGCCAGAAAAGCTGGCGTGAGCATATCTACCGTTTCGCGCGTTTTGAACAACACCCAGTCCGTCAGCCCTGAGTTGGCTGAAAAGGTCAACTCGGCGGTGGAACAGCTGGGCTACTGCGCCAATGCGGCGGCCAGAGGCCTGCGGGTCACCCAGACCAACCGGGTCGCCATTATTCTGACCAGCCTTTCCCGCGTTTTCTTCACCAGCGTGCTGGAGGGAATCCACCGGGAGGCCTCCCAGCTGGGCTACTCTCTGCTGATTACAGAGACCCACGACAACATCCAGGAGGAGATCCAGGCGGTGGACTTCTTCGCCTCCCAGTGGGTGGACGGCATTATTCTGGCCTCCAGCGCCTATGGGACGGACAAGGCCACACGGGACCACATTGCGCGGCTGAGCACGCTGTCCAAGAAGGACACCCGGATCCCTGTCGTCACGCTGGAGTTCCCGCTGAACAACCCCCAGGTGGGCGCGGTGGTGATCGACCACGAGCAGGCGGCCTATGAGGCGGTGCGCTATCTGATTCGGGATCTGGGGCGGCGGCACGTGGTCCTTATCTCCCATCCCGCATGGCATTTTATTGGGCAGAAGCGCATTTTGGGCTACCGCCGCGCCATGGAGAGCGCCGGATTTTCCCTGGAGGAGTGCACTGTCCTGGAGGGGAACTACTCCACATACTCCGGACACTCCCTGACCCATCAGATGCTGAAGCGGCGCATCCCCTGCGACGCGATTTTCTGCGCCAATGACCAGATTGCCGTCGGCGCGCTGAAGGCCTGTGAGGAGGCCGGCGTCAGCGTCCCGGAGCAGATTGCCATTGTGGGGATCGACGACATTTTTGCCGCCTCCATTGTATCCCCCAGCCTCACCTCGATCCACGTGCCCAAGCACAAGATGGGGGCCTCGGCGATGCAGCTGCTGCACACCGCGATTGAGCAGAACGGCATTGGCAGGCGGAAGATTATCAAGCTGGACTTCGAGCTGATTGAGCGGGAGACGACCCGGAAGGGCGCTGAAAACTCGCTGCGGTTCCTGGAGTGGTGACCATGGGTATCCACGGGGACCGGCAGCAGATAAGGAGAAAGAACTTGAAGAAATATACCATTGGGCTTTATGAAAAAGCTATGCATCCCGCGCTCACCTGGCGGGAAAAGCTGACCTTCGCCAAGGAGAGCGGCTACGACTTTGTGGAAATCAGCATTGACGAGAAGGACGAAAAACTCGCCCGCCTGGACTGGACCGCCCAGGAGCGGCGGGAGCTGGTGGACGCCATGCAGGAGGTGGGCCTGCCCATCCGCAGCATGTGTCTGTCGGGCCACCGGAAGTACCCCCTGGGCTCCGCCGACCCCGCTGTCCGGGAGCGCGGCATGGAGATCATGGAGAAGGCCGTGGCGCTGGCGGACGACCTGGGCGTGCGCATCATCCAGCTGGCGGGCTACGACGTCTACTATGAGGGCAGCACGGCGGAGACCAAGGCGCTGTTTCTGGAGAACCTCCGGAAGGCGGCGGAAATGGCCGCGGTGAAGGGCATTCTCTTAGGGTTTGAGACCATGGAGACGGACTTTATGAACACCGTCTGGAAGTCCATGTTCTACGTCAACGCGGTAGGCAGCCCCTATCTGGGGGTGTACCCCGACTCCGGCAACCTGACCAACGCCGCTCTGACCGGGAAGGCCAGTGTGCTGGAGGATTTGAGAGCCGGCAGAGGCCACATTGTGGCCATGCACCTGAAGGAGACCGTGCCGGGGGTATTCCGGGAGGTCCCGTTCCTGACAGGCCACGTGGACTTTGAGGCGATCATCCGGACAGCCTGGGAGTTGGGTGTGCGCCGGTATGTGACCGAGATGTGGTATACCGGCAATGACGATACCTGGAAGGACGACATTCGTTTTGCCTGCCGGAGTATGCGCGAGCTGCTGGACCGGCAGGCGTAGCAGGCGGGATACCGTCAACAGTCAGCGACCGGCAGCCCCTGTATGGGGGCTGCCGGCCTTTTCTGCCGCGGTCATTGTGGGCCGTGCCGGGAGCAAAGCCCAGGCCCTTCGCAATCTCGGCGGCGCTGTCCCCGTTTTCCTACTGTTTTGCTATAATTATTCTGCCTTTTAGTGTCAGTTCCATGTTCCTTGCCTTATTTTTCATTGAAAAGTACAAAAAATCAGGCTAGACAGGTCGAAAAGCCTTGTCTAACCTAATTATAGGGACTGCAAAATCTCTGGCGGCGAAACAGGGATTTCGGTTTAGAAAGAAAAGGAGGGAGGGAAAGCGGAGAGAGAGAAGGG
>CAJTPV010000046.1 GCA_910578505.1 uncultured Oscillospiraceae bacterium
GTGGAGATGCCTTATTCTACTACCGTTATGGACACTGTGCAAATGGGGAATTATATCAAAATTACGCCCGAGACAGAGGTCAGCACAACTGGACTGGCCTCTGTCTTGGGCATAACTGGACGTGCTATTCGGCAACTATCTGAAGATGGATTGCTGGAAAAAGTATCAAAAGGCAGGTTTCTCCTGTGCGATTCTGTTCAGCGATACATTGCATCCAAGGCCAAGGAGACCGAGACTGAGGAAAATCTGAAACTGGAGAGGGCACGTCGCTCTGCTGATGTAACACTCAAAGCATCCAAGGCCAAAATTGCCAAAATGGAGGTTGACGAACTCTCCGGCAAAATGCACCGCAGCGAAGATGTTGCTGCTATGACCGAGGACCTGATCTACACCATCCGCAATGCGCTGCTGTCCCTGCCGGGGAGACTGGCTGTAGATGTTGCAGCTGCGGAGTCTCCCGCCGAAGCATCAGAAATTATCCGTAGGGAGGTCTATGCGGTCATGAATGAGCTGGCAGGATATCAGTATGACCCAAAAAAATATGAGGAACGTGTGCGGGAGCGCATGAAGTGGGAAGCAGACCGGAGTGATCCTGATGACGAGTGATTCCAATATCCGGAGACTGAATGTTGTCGTGGCAAAGGTTATGGCAGGTATGAAACCGCCGGAGGACCTTACTGTCTCCCAGTGGGCGGATAAATACCGGCGGCTTCCGCGCAGCTCGGCGGAGCCTGGACAATGGCGCACCAGCCGGACGCCGTACCTCCGGGAGCCGATGGACGCTTTTACGGATCCCAAAGTGCGGCGGATTGTTATGGTAGCGTCCTCTCAGGTGGGTAAATCTGAATTTGAACTGAACTGCATTGGATATATCATCCATCAGGACCCGGGAAATATTCTATTCATCCACCCGGACATTGACAATGCTAAGAAATTTTCTCAGCTGAGAGTGGGGCCGTTGATTCAAGAGAGCCGGGTGCTACGGTCAAGGGTATCACGGGCCAAGAGTCGTGACAGCGGCAATACAATACTGCGAAAGTCCTTTCCAGGCGGTATGCTGATTATGTGTGGCTCGTTGGTCCCGGATGATCTGGCATCAACACCCTGCCGGTATGTCTTCGGAGACGAGCGGGACCGCTGGGCGGCGTCAGCCGGGAATGAGGGTGATCCCTGGAAGCTGGCTACTGCCCGGCAGATTACCTTTTATAACTCCAAAGCAGCTGAAGTCTCAACACCGACTATTAAGAATGTTAGCAAAATTGCACAGTCTTTTGCAGAAGGGACAATGGAGCGGTGGTGTGTGAAGTGTCCACACTGCGGTGAGTATCACGATATTCGCTTTGAGGATATCACATTTACCAAGATAGAGAAAATGGTTCAGAAGCAGCGGCAGTATGAAGTGATGGATATCTTCTATACCTGTCCGGACTGTGACTGTATCTCTACCGAGGCCCAAATCAAAAAGCAGCCGGCCAAATGGATTGCGGAGAATCCAGACGCTTATAAGCGCGGGGTCCGGTCCTTCTGGCTGAACTCCTTTGTCAGTCCATGGGCGTCATGGGAATCCTCTATTTTGGAATACGTGTATGCCCAAGGCGATTCCAAGAGCATGCAGGTGGTCTACAATACCCGTTTCGGTGAGCTATGGGAAGACCGCGGCGAGCTGGAGGACGAAGACAGTATGCTGGCCCGCCGGGAGGTTGAGCCCTACGGTCTGCAGGAGGGCGGAACACCCATCGAACTGCCGGATGGTGTTCTGCTGCTGACAGCTGGCGTGGATACCCAAGACAACCGCATGGAATACGAAATTGTCGGTCATGGGCACTTCAAGGAGACTTGGGGGATAGAGAAGGGTGTCGTTATGGGACGCCCGGACGATGAAAAGACCTGGGCCAAATTGGACGAGGTCATATTTGACCGCGTTTTCCATTTTGCAGACGGCCTGGGCCTGCGTGTATCGCTGACCTTCGTGGATCAGGGTGGACATTTCTCCGGAGAGGTCCGGCAGGCTTGCCATGACAGAATAGACAAAAGGGTATTTGCGATCATGGGCTCTACCAAACACGACGCGCCCTACACCAGAGAGCCGAGGGAGCAAAAGATCATGATACATGAGCGGTACGTTGGGACATGCTGGATGTATGAGATCGGCGTGGATGCCGGCAAACAGAGAATAATGGACAATCTGAAAGTGAAGACACCAGGGCGGAATTACTGCCATTTCCCTAAGCGTGACGATTACGGCCCTGGCTATTTTGCAGGGCTTCTCTCGGAAAAACTGGAGTACGATGTGAGCAAAAAGCAGCCCTGGGTGTGGAAAAAAATTCCCGGCCACGAACGGAATGAAGCTCTGGACTGCAGAAACTATGCGCTGGCGGCCTTCAATGCCCTGCCGAAAGATTTGGACGCTATAGACCGGCAGCTGAAAGCGGCGCGGGGACAGCGTCAAGCAGAGGCGGCAGCATTGGAAACGGCCCCCAGCCCACGTATACAGCGCAAACGGTCCGGCTCTGTTCTGGAAAGATATTATGACGATTGGTGAGGTGGTTCCTATGGCAAGCGCAGTAGAATTAAGAGCGCGTCTGGACTTCTGGCAAAAAGCCCTTGAACAGCTCCGGACAGCCTATTTGAAGCTGCTGGACGGCGGGGTGAAGTCTTATCGCCTTGAAGACCGGGAATTGACCCACTTTGATCTCCCGAAGCTCCAGGACGAAATTGAGGCGGCGGAGAAAAAAGTGGATGAGCTGACGGCTCTGTTGGAAGGCCAGCAGCCACGGCGGGCCTGGGGGGTTATCCCCCGTGATTGGTAAAGGAGGAAAAAACGATGAGTGTGTTCGTACCACCGACACCACCGCGCATTTCACGGGATGGATGGGAAGAAACCCTGTTGCAGTTTGTGGAGAGACTTGTGGGTGGAAGTGTGTCTGAATTGGATGCAAAGTTGCTATTGGCACTTGCGACCGACCGCGAGCAAAGATACGTTTTAATCCAATATGTGTATAATTTGTTAAGGAAAGAGCTATCCGATTTAGATATTGACCTGCTTTTTATGCTCGCAGAACATGTTGAAAATGACAGAAAGGGCGCTGACAATGTATCTGGATGATCGTATAAAACTATATCTACCGGACAGTGTCCGCCCCAAAGCCAGTGGCTATTCTGAGGCTGGGGCCAGTCTAACGCGACGGGCGACAAAAGGTTTCACGCCTCGCAGTGGTCCCCCCAATGAGGATATCAACTGGAACAATTCGACACTGCGGCAGCGGGGCCGGATGCTCTATATGTCCGCACCGCTGGCAACATCAGCGGTGAACACGAACCGGACAAAGGTGATTGGTGTCGGTCTGACGCTGAAAAGTATCATCAACCGGGAGGTGCTGGGCCTCTCTCCGGAAGCAGCGAAGGATTGGCAGCGAAAAACGGAGGCTGAATTCCACCTTTGGGCGGATCACAAGCAGAGCTGTGACGCGATTGGTATGAACAATTTTGACGCGCTCCAACAGCTGGCCCTTGTGTCGTGGCTGATGTCAGGTGATGTGTTTCCTATCTTTAAGCGGTATAAGCCCACGCCCACCAGTCCCTACTCGCTGCGGATTCACATGGTAGAGGCGGACCGGATCAGTACCCCCAACCACATGGGTGGGCGAACCGGATTTATCAGCATTACTGACGGTGAAAATCCGGAGAACGGCAACCGGATTTTTGACGGCGTAGAGGTAGACAGCAACGGCATGGTGGTTGCCTACCATGTGTGCAATAGCTATCCCTGGCAGTTCATCCGGGAACCACAGGAGTGGACGCGGGTAGAGGCGTATGGCCCGAAGACCGGCTTGCCCAACATCCTCCATGTCATGAACAGTGAGCGGTGCGACCAATACCGGGGCATCACCTATCTGGCCCAAGTTATTGAGCCCCTTCTACAGCTGCGCCGCTACACGGAATCCGAACTGATGGCAGCGCTCATTCAGAGCTTTTTCACTGCTTGGATTGTCACCAAGACAGACCCCAGTAAAAATCCATTAAACGAGGTTGGCGCAGGTGGTATTGTCGGCATCCCCAAGACAAATCCAAGGGCGGATAACATCTCTGATGATAAAAATGAGTATGAGATGGGGCCGGGCATTGTTACTCACCTCCAGGAAGGGGAAAGCATTGAATTTGGCAATCCCAATATTCCCACTGCAGGATTTGATGTCTTCGTCAAAACTTTCTGCAAATTGATCGGCGCGGGCTTGGGGATTCCCTACGATGTGCTGATTAAAGAATACAATTCCTCCTATTCGTCCGCGCGCGCCGCGCTGCTGGACGCATGGGAGGATTTTCGTATGCGACGGAAGTGGTTTGTGGACGACTTCTGCCAGCCCACCTATGAAGTCTGGCTGGCGGAGGCGGTGGCCCGGGGCCGCGTCAAGGCCCCCGGATTTTTTGGGGACCCGCTTATCCGGGCGGCGTGGTGCGGGGCACGGTGGATCGGGCCTGTCCAGGGTAGCCTTGACCCGTTGAAGGAGGCAAAGGCGGCTGTGCTTCAGATCCAGCACGCACTTAAGACTCACGAACAGGTCACCCGGGAAACCGGCGGCGGTGACTGGGACGAGAACGTGGAGCAGCTGACGGCGGAGAACGCGAAGCTGGCCGCCGCCGGCGGCGGGGGAATCCGCATGGAGGTTGACCCCAACGAGAAAGACGATGAAGGAGAAGGAGGCGGCGAAAATGTCTAACCCATTCAAAACGCCCTTTGGCCGTGGCGGGCCTGCGGCCAAAACGGTCAGTATCAACCGGGGGCCCTATGTCATGGAAATGGCGGACGGCGAGAACGCGGAGCTGACCATGTACGGGGAGATCGTGGAGTGCCAGCCTGTGGACTGGTGGACGGGAGAACCTATTGAGGGAAGCTACATCATTCAGTCCGAGTTTCTGGAGGACTTGAAAGCCCTGGCTGGTGCCAAGACCTTGACAATCCGCATGAACAGTGTCGGCGGCGACGCGGGCGTGTCCATCCTGATTCACAACCTGCTCCGGGAGCTGGCTAACCAGGGGATGGCGCTGACCTGCATTGTGGATGGCGTGGCTATGTCCGGCGGCTCTCTTATCATGAGCGCCTGTGACACGGTGGTGGTCAACCCGGCCAGCATGGTCATGATTCACAAGTGCTGGAGCTCCCTGTGGGGTGGCTACAATGCGGATGAATTGAAGGAACTGGCGGCGAAGAATGAAGCCTGGGACAAAGCCCAGGTGTCCATCTACAAGCGCAAGTGCGGCCTGTCCGATATGGTGATCTCCAATATGATGGCAAAGACCACCTATATGACCGGAACAGAGGCGGTGGAAAAGGGCTTTGCGGACAAACTCCTAGAGGATGCCGCCCCCTTGGACATTGCCGCCAGCGCCGATGGGCGCAGTTTATTCGTGCGCGGCCGGCAGTTCCATCTCACCCCGGGGATGTTTGCCCCGGAATCTATCCCTACGGTCACACCCGGGGCAGCGACCCCGGTTGAGGCAAATACAAATCAGCCGGCGCAGGCCGGCGATGAAGGAGGAAAGACCATGGCAAAAAATCTGGAAGAGCTCCGGGCTGAGAACCCGGAGCTGGCGGAGGCGATTATGGCCGAAGCCAAAGCTGCCGTGTCCGCATCCGGCGCACCGGCTACGCCTGCGGTGCCCCCGGCGGCTCCCGCTGCGCAGGACCCTGTCCCCGACCGGGTCAAGGAGGAGCGCCAGCGCCTCCAGGAGATTGACGCGCTGGCGGGCCTGTATGATGCGGAGACCATCCAGGCCGCGAAGTACGGCGAGAACGCCTGCACCGCTCAGGAGATGGCCTACCGCGCCGCCCAGAAAGCGGCCCAGCAGGGCGGGACATTCCTGGCCGCATTGGAGGCGGACACTGCTGCTTCCGGTGTCCAGAATGTGGGCGCGGCCAACGGCGTGGGCGGTGACGGCGCTGGTGGTACCGGCGGCCCGGACAGCCCCCAGGCGGTGGTGGCGCAGGCCCAGGCGGACGCCAAGGCGTACAACGAGCGGAAGAAGGAGGTACGGTAAGATGAAAGAGCTGGTTAAAAAGGTAGGCGAACGCGGTCAGGACAATCTGATCGCGGGACTGTTTCCCCGTGCGTTGACTGTCCCGGTCAGCATTGCCGCCGGTGCTGGTGAGCTGGCCCGTGGCACGGTCCTGTCCCGCAAGGAGGACGGCACCTGTGAGGTCATGGCGACTGGCGGCACTCCCGCCTATGTCCTGGCTGACCCCGTGGACGCCTCCGGCACGGAGGCGGTGGCGGCCGTCGCCTACCGCAGCGGGAACTTCAACCCCGATGCGGTGACCGTCGCGGAGGGCTATACCCTGACTGCGGCGGACAAGGACACCCTGCGCAAGTACGACATCATCTTCACCCGGGTGCTGCCGGAGTAAGGAGGACAACGAAATGAATATCTACGACACCCTGTATATGCTGGCGGCGATTGAGATTTTGACCCCCGAGCCCACCTTCTTTAAGCGCCGCTATTTCCCCACCGATCTGGCGCTGGATGTGTTCGGCACGTCCAAGGTCCTGGCTGACTACAAGGAGGGCAACCGCAAGGCCGCGCCCTTTGTGCTGCCCCGCGTTGACGCGCTTCCTGTTGGCCGCGGCGGGTTTAGCACCTTTGAGCTGGAGCCTGGCAACATCGCCATTTCTAAGCTCCTGACCATCGACCAGCTGCACCAGCGCGGCTTCGGCGAGAGCATTCTGAGCAATGTAACTCCCGAGCAGCGGGCGCGGCAGTTGCTCATGGGCGACCTGAGCGACTTGTCTGCCCGGATTTCCCGCTGGGAGGAATGGCTGGCCTGTGAGACAATGCTGAAAAACGGCTGCATCATGCGCCACCAGACCAGTGACCCCAACATCTACGAGGACATCCCGAGCAAGTTCTATGATGGCACCAACAACCCGGCCAAGTTCACTCCCGCCGCCAAGTGGACCCACGGCAAGGATGAACGCACCCCCGGCAACTGGTACTGGGACGTGATCCAAATGGTCAAGATGCTCACTCAGCGGGGCAGGGCCGCCACCGATCTGGTGGTGTCCAACGACGTGGGCAACTTCTTGATGGAGGACCCCTGGATTCAGTACATGATGGATAACCGCCGGGCGGACTACGGCGCCATCAATCCCCAGGAGCTGACGCCCTATGTCACCAGTCTGGGCCGGTTCAACTTCGGCGGCCGCAAGCTGGAGATCTTCGTCAACGACGGCACCTTCCAGGACGAGACCGGAGCGGAGACTCCCTTCCTGGCCAGCGGAAGCGCCATTGTCACCGCCCCCGACTGCGGCAAGGGGCTGTACGGCGCGGTCACTCAGAAGGAGATGGACAACCAGTGGCACACCCACGCCGGGACCCGTGTGCCCAACTATCTGTCCACTGTCAAGCCGCCCGTGGATGAAACGACAGTCTCCTGCCGGCCGCTGTTTGTGCCCAAGACCATCAACCCCTGGACATCGGCAGAAAATGTTCTCGCTGACTAACCAGGAGAGAAAGGAGTACGGCATGATTAGAATTATCTGCGGCACCTGCGGAACGTCCAAGGGCTACAAGACCGCCGCCGATGGGGAACTCACGCTTCCCGCCGCCGAGGAACGGCGGCTTGTCGTCCGTGGCGTAGCAGAATATGTGACAATGCCTATTATTGGTCCTGCCAACGCCCCTGGTAGCCCCGTGGCCGGCTTTGAGGACAGCGAGGTATATATCAACCCGTCCAGCGATGCCCCGCCTGCGGAGAGGCTGGAAAACGGCGGGAGCGATATTCCAGGCGGGACCCTGCCGGGTTCCGCCGCGGGGGTAGACATTATTGACGGCCATTTTGATTGGGAGAGTCTGATGCAGTTGACCCGCCAGCAGATGGAGAAACTGGCCGCAGACATGAGCGTGGATGTCAGCCGGTGCAAGAACAAGGGCGACATTGCCGGTCTGCTGGTTGAAGTTGATGTTGCAATTCCGGTGGAGGCTGGCGGCGAGGCCCCGCCCATGCTGGGAGTGGAGGCCCCGGTGGTATGAGCTTCAAGGATATGGTAGCGGATGATATCCACAATGTCTTTTTGAACCTGGAGGAACTTGCGGAGAAGCGCACCATCGAATATGACGGTGAACGCTATGCGGATATTCCTATCGTGCTCAAAGGCATCAAAGAGAGGGACCGGCGGCAGCTGGTGAGCGATCATGTCCAGGGGCTTTTTCTGGCAACCACTGTTTTGCACTGCGCCCTGGATGATCTGGGAGGTAACCAGCCTGAGAAGGGTACTCTCATCAGAATCAACGATGAAGAGGGCGGCGGCGGATTTTTCCATGTATTCTATGTGGCGTCCTCTATCTGCGAAATGGGAATGCTGCGCGTGGAGCTGGAGGCGATTGGTGAATGAGTACTGACATTTATCGTGGCAATGAGCGTGGGATGACCAGGATGCCCGCCGGCATAACCGTAGACATTGCAGAGGATAGCCTTGACCGGGTTGCAAATCTGCTGGTAGACATTCATGGCGGGATTTACAAAGCAGTGGGTAGCGCACTGACTCGTGCTGCTTCCGCCGGAAAGACCGTAGCAAAAAGGTCGGTGACAAAAGAGTATGCCATCAATCAAAGTGAGTTTCTGGCCCGGACGCAGAACGTCAACCATTTCATCCGGCAATCTGACAGCGGGATTTCGGTTGTGTTTGGCTTCCGAGGGAACGTGATCCCGCTGATGAAGTTCAACACCCGTGTCAACAACAACGGGCAGGTGGTCACGCAGGTGAAAAGGTCCGGGGCGGCGGCAACGCTTGACCGTGCCTTTGCTGCGCAGATGGGTGGTCATCGGGGCATATATGAACGCATCGGCGCGGAACGATTCCCAGTGAGAGAATTGTTCGGCCCTGCCACGCCACAGATGATGTATTCCAACGAAGCTGTTACGGACGAAATGGAGGACAAGATGGTTAAAACCTATGAGAATCGCATTGACCATGAAATTCTGCGTGTTCTCAACGGCTGGGGGATGTAAGCATGACAAAAGTAACGCTTTTAGAGCAGCTGAAACTTTTTACAGTGGAAGCCACCAAGGACTTAATCCTGCCGGTGTCTTACCAGAAAACCGATAAGGAACCGCCCCCACCCCGTCCCGCTACAGTCTACCGTATGCGTCTTCCGGATAGCAAAGCAGCCGAAAAAAAGGCCCCATATATTCTGCATCAGATTATAACTGGACAGGACGTGCAGATACCGGGGCAGCTGGACATGGCATCGGCAACTGTCCGTTCCATCTTCTGTGTATATCATTCTGATGAGCAGGAGGGCGGGCTTGCCCTTCTGGGCCTGATGGAGCGGCTGAGGATTGCGTTGCTGGAGGCGGGGAGTATCGGAAAACAGTTTCTGCTTAATCGGGAGGCCGGGCTGGAAAGCCTCGTATATCCCGATCCGTCAGCGCCCTATTATGCTGGGGAGATGATCTCCACATGGAGACTTCCCCCAATCGAAAGGAAGGTACAGTATGGCAAAAAAGGATACAGCAACATTAGAGAATCAGGCCCCGGCCCCGGCTGTGACCGGATCGGCCCAGGGGCAGCCCACGGCCAGTACGGCATCGGCCTCGGAACCGGCGGCTCAGAAAAATGATGTGAAAGCTGGAGGACCGCCCTCCGGCTTTTATATTTATCTCGGCCCGACTATCCGCGGTCTGATTCAGGCCAACACCATCTATCGCGGTGACCGGGCGCACGCTCTGGCTGAGGCGAAAGAGGCTATTGAAAAGTACCCGCTGATCAAGACGCTGATTGTCCCCGGCGATTATCTGCCGGTGGCGCGGCTGAGGATCAAGACCCCCGGCAATGCCCTGCATGCCAATTACACAAGGCTGGTCGAGCAGGTGAAGGACGGAAGAAGAAAGGAGGCCGCGGCAAATGGCTAATCTCGGCATTCATGTGCTGGAACAGGCTACAGCGGTCAGTATCCCCGTTGTGGCCGATTCCGGCCTGCCGTATGTGACTGGGGTGGCCCCCATCCACACGGCCACCAAGCCCGGCAAGGTCAACACCCCCATCCTCTGCACCAGCTGGGATGAGGCGGTGGCAAAGCTGGGCTTTTCCTATGACTGGAAAAAATATCCCATCTGCGAGTTCATCTATTCGCACTTCCAGTTGTTCGGCTGCCAGCCGGTGATCTTCTGCAACGTCATGGACCCTGACAAGATGAAAGCGGAGGTCGAGGCCAAGGAATACACTGTGGAGGATCACATGGTCCGCCTGCCGCTGGCCGCGATGAGCGACACAGTCAAGGTCACCATGAAAACAGCCAACAGCGCCAACGAAGGCGGTGATACCAGCGCCGGCAGCGGCACCAGTGGAGAAACTACGCTCGAAGTGGACGAGGATTACAGCGTCTACTACGACTACAAGACGGATTCCTGCGTTGTGGAACTGCTGGAGACCGGCGCGTCCTATGATGCTGAGGCGATCTCCATTTCCTACACAGAGGTCAAGCCTGAAAAGGTTGCTCTGGTGGATATCGTGGAAGGCGTCACCCACGTTGATGACTGTATGACCGCTGTTGGGAAGATCCCCGATACCCTCTGCACCCCGGCATGGTCCCACAATACCGTTGTCGCGGCAATCATGGCGACAAAAGCAGCTGGCATCATGGGTCTGTTCCATGGCAAGTGCCTGATCGATGCTGATTGCAGCGAAACTGGCGTCCGGGACTATTCGGAGCTGTCCGGCTATAAGAGCAAGAACAACTTTGTGGACGAGAACCAGATCGTGTGCTGGCCGCAGGTCAAGCTGGGCGAATATCAATTCCACATGTCCACGCAGCTGGCGGGTTTGATGGCCCAGGTGGACACCATCAACTCTGGCTGTCCCTATGAGAGTCCCAGTAATAAGGCTCTGAAAATGGATACCTGCTGCCTGGAGGACGGCACGGAGGTCAATCTCAACTGGCCCCAGGTCAACATTGTGGCCGGCGACTATGGCGTGGTCACGGCGGTCAATTTCCTGGTCGGCGGCTGGGTGGCCAAGGGCAACTATACGGCCTGCTATCCCGGCAACACGGATGTCAAGGATATGTTCATCCCTGTCTCCCGGATGTTCGACTGGGTGGGCAATACGCTCATTCGGACGTTCTGGAGCAAGCTGGATAAACCCATGAACCGGCGGCTGATTGACAACATTCTGGATACCTGCAATATCTGGCTGTCCGGGCTGGTTGGCACGGAGCGGCTGCTGGGCGCCAGGGCGGAGATGCTGGAGAACGAGAACAATTTGCTTGACCTGATGGCCGGTATCCTTCACATCCACATCTACATCACGCCGCCCAGCCCCATGCAGCAGTGCGACTTCATCCTGGAGTACGACACCAGCTATGTGGAGTCGGCTCTGGCGGCGTAAGGGAGGGAGACTAATATGACACAATTTCCTGCTGCAACTATACAATTCCGTGTGTATGAGGACAGCGTGAATGAAGTCGGCGTAGCCACCGTGACACTTCCGGATATCACCAACAAAGCCGTCACAATTACCGGCTCCGGGATAATGGGGGACATCTCCGTGCCCATTATCAGTATGATTGAGAACATGACCATGAGCATGAAGTTTCTCAGCCATACAGACCCGAAAACCTTTGCCATGTTTCTGGAGCAGCGCAAACACCAGATCGAGATTCGTGTGGCGGAAGAATTTTGGGACATTGAGGATGCGGAAGTTGGCATGTGGCCCAATAAGTATGTGTTTATCGCGCGGCCCAAAAGCATGAAGTCTGGTACCATCGCTACTGCTACGGCATCCGACTCTTCTGGAGAGTTTGACGTGTATGTATATGCCGCCTACCGGGATGGCGTGGAGCTGTGGTACATCGACAAGCGCAACATGACCTTCTGGGTCAATGGCAAGGACTATATGGCCGATGTTCGCAGCGCCCTGGGCTATTAACGAAATAATGCCGTACCCGATACCACTGCGTACCGGGTACGGCATTTTGAGCAGAAAGGAGCATTTCAGTGAGTATTGACAAGAAACCCACTACGATACAGGAAAGCGCAGAACAGGCGGAACAAGAGGAGGCCAATGCCCGCGCTGAGAAGGATAGCGGCCTCTATACCCATGAATTCGAAGATCCGTTCACCTATGAGGGCCGTACCTATGAACGTCTGTCCTTTGATTGGAAGAGCCTGAAAGGGAAGGACAGCGTTGCCATTGAACGGGAGTTGCTGAGCCGGGGTATCGCCGTTGTGAATGCTGGATTTACGCCGGAATACCTGGTGGCTATGGCGGCGAGGTCTTGCACCTTCCGCAATGATGACGGTTTCCGCACGGTCACAACGAATATGATCTATGCCCTGCCGTTGGTCGATTTCCGCAAAATCTGCATTGCCGCGCGAAATTTTTTGTTGCGTGCGGGGTCAAGGTAGGTGATGGCGGACGCTGGCTCCGGAAGCAGAGCTTGCTTATGGCCCGTTACAATGGCGGTCAAGCACAACAATGGCTTGAAGAGCCACTGCGGGAATTTGGCGAATGGATCAGGTCAAATAATGAAATCGTAGCGGAAAATGACCGTCAGGCCAACAGTGATGCATTGCTGGGACCGTTGAAAAATTTTGGTCAGGGGAGGGGGTAGTGGCCTATGGCAAGCCGGAAAGAATATGAGATGATGTTCATGCTGAACGCCTCTTTGAATGGGAATTTCAAAGGGGCGTTTAGTAATGCTCAGGCTGAATTTGCTAAACTGGGCAGGGAGATCCAGGACCTCCATAAGCTACAGGCCAATGTCTCCAGTTACCAGAAGCAGCAACAGGCCATTGCCTCCACCACGCAGAAACTGGGCAATCTCCAGCAGCAGGAGGCACTACTTGTAGAGCAGATTAAGGCCACCCGGAACGCTGAAAATCAAGATGCTGCCGCAGTTGCTGCTTTGGAACGAGAAAAACTGAAACTGGAGCAGCGTATCAAGGATACCGAAACGGCCTTGGAACGCCAGAAGCAAAAGTTGGAGGTCACAGGTCAGAAGCTCCAGGAAGCCGGTGTTAATACTGCCAATCTTGCCCAGGCCGATGCCCAGCTGACAGAGCAGATCAAGGAACTGCAGGCCCAACAGGATAAAGCGGCTGACAGCGCGGCCAACTTTGGGGAACAGGCTGCGCAGGGGTTCGGGGTAATCCAGAACGCCATTATTACTGCCGGAATTGCGGACAAGATCAACGAGATCAAAGACGCCTATGTGGAGTGCATCACTATCGCGGCGGATTTTCAGGAATCCATGAGTAACGTGGAAGCCCTCTCTGGCTCCACGGCTCAGGAAATGGCTGAGCTGAACGCTGCCGCCAAGGAGCTGGGCGCAACCACGAAATTTACCGCGCAGGAATCCGCCGACGCCATGGGCTACATGGCTATGGCCGGTTGGGATGCGCAGGAAATGATGTCCGGTATGGCCGGCGTGATCAGTCTGGCCGCAGCTGCCGGGGAGGATCTGGCGCAGGTATCGGATATCGTCACCGACAACCTGACCGCTTTTGGCCTGACCGCCGCCGACACCGCGCATTTCTCAGATGTGCTGGCAGCGGCGGCCGCCAATTCCAACACCAGTGTTGGAATTATGGGTGAGACCTTTAAGCAGTCCGCCGCTGTTGCGGGCGCTCTGGGGTACAGCATTGAGGATGTGGCCGTTGGCGTGGGGCTGATGGCTAACGCTGGCGTCAAAGGCTCCATTGCCGGTACCGCGCTGAAGAACACCTTCAATGGGCT
This sequence comes from uncultured Oscillospiraceae bacterium, assembly GCA_910578505.1. Taxonomy (GTDB): domain Bacteria; phylum Bacillota; class Clostridia; order Oscillospirales; family Oscillospiraceae; genus Pelethomonas. The sequence continues at coordinate 13,731 of CAJTPV010000046.1, forward strand.
GCTGGAAGGCGCAACCCTGACCGCCGCCGCCTTCGGCGAGTACGAATTCTCGGCCATCAAGGCTGACGGCACCATGAAGGGTTTTGCCGGGACCATTGATGAGCTGCGCGTCTACTTTGACCAGATGACCGAGGCGGAGCGTGTAAACAACGCTATGGCGTTGGCAGGACAGCGGGGTTACAACGGCTTGCTGGCAATCCTGAACGCCACTGATGCGGATTATCAATCCCTGACCAACAGTATCAACAACTGCACCGGCGCGGCCCAGCGTATGGCAGACACTAAACTGGACAATCTCAACGGCCAGCTGACGTTGATGAACTCTGCATGGGAAGCTGTGCAGACCACCATCGGGGAGCAGTTCAATCCTGAGCTGCGCCGCGCGGCTGAAATCGGCACGGAGGTTCTTGGCGGGGTCAATAATTTTATCCAGGAGAATCCGGCGCTTGTGAAGGGCCTGACTGCAGCTGGAGCCGCTGTAGGAGCAGGTGTTGTTGCACTGACTGGCGTAGCTGCTGTCACCAAGGTACTCATTCCCCTGATGGGGGCCCTTACAGCGGCCACGCCGGGCGTCAATATCATCGTAGGCGTAACTGCTGCCGTTGCTGGAATAGCAGCAGCTGTGACCGGGCTGACCACAGCCCTGGACAACGGCGTTCCTTCAGTTAAAGAGCTGACCAGCGCGGCGGCTGATATGCGGGAAACGATGGAATCTGCAGCGGCCACCTACGATGAAACCACATCCTCCGTGCTTGCTGCTGCCAATGTCGCAGACACCTACATCGGCAAGCTGGAGGAAATGGGCAGCTATGAGCGTCTGTCGGCGGAGGGCAAGCGCGATTACCACAATACGCTTGTGCTGCTGACCCAGGTGGTGCCTGAACTGGCCGATTGCATTGACCTTGAGAACAACGCCATCGAGGGTGGCACAGCTGCGCTTCGGGAGAATACGGAAGCCTGGAAGCAGAACGCTATGGCCCAGGCTTATCAGGATCAGCTTTCTGCTATGTATTCTTCCCAGGCACAAGTGCTAATCGAGGCGGAGGAAAATAGCATTGCCCTGACCCGCGCCCAGTATGACCTTGAGGCTGCCACCCAAAAATATGCTGACACATCGGAGCGGATGAAGGTGCTGTATGCCGAAGCGGAGGCTGCTGCGGCCTCTTACAACGAGGAACATACCTTTGGGAAAAATGCTGTGTCATTCCTGACCGAAGAGTATTATGAGCTGGAAAAGTCCCTGTCTGCTATTGGCCGTGAGATGGTTGTGGCTCAGGATTCCGTTGACGCCTATACACAGGCGGTCATGGAGGGCAACGATGCGGCAGCAGCGGCGCAGGAAAAGATTGATCTGACGGAAGAGGCAGTACGAAATCTGACCGGCGCAACGGAGGACCAGACTGCGGCGAGTGCCGAAGCGATCCAGCTGTCGGAGGAATTGCAGGCCGTCATATCACCTATCCGTACCGATTTGGAGCAGATGGCCGTTGCCTACAATGAAGCCTACGAGGCTGCGGCGGAATCCATATCCGGGCAGTACGATTTGTGGGATAAGGCCGCAAAAGTGACCGCCACGAGTGCAAGTTCCATCAATTCTGCTATTGAAAGCCAGATATCCTATTGGGAAAATTACAACGCCAATCTTCAATCCCTAGGAGAACGCAGCGCCGATATCGAAGGGCTGAGTGAAATGATTGCCACCTTTGCCGATGGTAGCGCGGATAGCGTCAATGCCATTGCCGGTATGTCAAAGGCCAGCGATAAAGAGCTGCGGGAGATGGTGTCCAACTGGCAGGAATTACAGGAGCAGCAATCCCAGACATCGGAGGGTTTGGCGCAGCTGGTGACGGACTTCCCTGGGCAGATAGAGGAGCTGGTCGCCGCCATGGAGGAAGGCGTGGAGGGCATGTCCATGCCAGACGAGGCACAGGAGAGCGCCCGGAGCACAATCCAGGCGTTTATCGACGAAGCAGCGGCGATGTCCGGCCCGGTCAGCACGGCATACGCCCGACTTGGGAAAATTGCGGCAGATTCTCTTGGCGTGAATATGGCCCCCAGTTCAACAAGCCGCCGGACCAGCAGCGGGTATGTGCCGGATACGATCAAGGCCGGCTTTGCCAGCGGCACTAATTCCGCGCCCCCGGGCTGGGCCTGGGTGGGCGAGGAAGGCCCGGAGCTGATGCGTATGCGAGGCGGCGAAACTGTCCTGCCTGCTGAAGTGTCACGGGAATTTGCGTTTCTGACCACCTATAGACAGGAGATTGCCGCCTATGCCTCCGGTACTGGCAATGCATCGGCGGCGGTATCAGATTACCTATCCAATGCGGCGTTTGTACCAAGCATTGATATACCACCCGCGGAATTGCAGGCGGCGGCTGAAGCGGCCCAGATGACGGAAATTTATAACGCCACATATAACACGTACCACGGTGATATCAGCAATCCAACTGATATCCGCAGGGAGGAGCTATCGGCAGTAGAAGTAATGCCATCCCCAGAAACGGGTGGCGGGTCATTTTCCCCAATCAATGTGGAGATCCATATCCACATTGAGGGCAATGCCACGCCGGAGACGGTAGATTCTTTGCACAGCTATATGGATAGCCCGGAGTTTGAGACTCGTGTCATGGATGTTATGGAACGCGCTGCTGCCAATGCTCGAAGGGGGGATTGGTCCTGATGAAAACCTACCGAACTGTGCAGGGCGATATGTGGGACAGCATTGCCTTTACCCAGCTGGGCAGTGAAGCCTATACGGACCGGCTCATGAACCTGAACCGACAGTATAGGATGTACCACACATTCCCTGCCGGGATCGTCCTGGTCTTGCCAGAGCCCGAGAAGAAGATTCTGGCAACATTGCCGCCCTGGAAGAGGGGTACAAAATGAGCGACTACAAAAATACCCGCCGGACGGAAGTCGAAGTGACCTTTGACGGCGTGGATATCACCAAATCCATCAAGCCCTACCTCGTGTCCATCACCTACACGGACAACGAGGAGGGGGAGACAGACGACCTCCAGATCAAGATCCAGGACCGGGAGGGGGACTGGCTGCAAAGCTGGCTGGATCAGGTCATTGACGCGGCGGCCGGCGCGGGGCTGAAGTTCAGCGCGGCCTTCACCCGGAAGAACTGGGGCAATGACAGCACCCTCCCCACGGGGGCCTTTGAGTTGGACAGCGTGGCGGCGGCTGGCCCGCCGTCTACCGTCACCATCAAGGGCACATCCCTGCCCTTCAGCGCACCGATCCGGCAGACCAAGAAGTCCAAGGCGTGGGAATCCTACACCCTCTCCGGCATTGCCAATGAGATTGCCGGGGCCAATGGCCTGAGCTGTATGTTTGAATCTGCCAATGATCCCTTCTACGAGCGCGTGGAGCAGCGGAAGACCAGCGACAGTGCGTTTCTGTCCAAGCTGTGCAAGGATGCTGGAATCTCTCTCAAGGCCACGGACGGCCAGCTGGTGCTGTTCGATCAGTCCAAGTACGAGGCCCAGCCCCCTGTGAGGACCATCAAGCGCGGGAAGGAGGGCGGGCACATCAGCTACTCGCTCAGCGTGGGATCAGCGGACCAGCAGTACAGTTCCTGCCGCGTCAGCTACACGGACCCCGGCAGCGGGAAGTGCATTGAAGGTACCTATTCGGATGATGCCGAGAAGACCGGGCAGTGCCTGGAGGTTTCGGCAAAGGTGGCGAACGCCGACGAGGCAAAGGCTTTAGCCGAAAAGCGGCTGCGGCTGCACAATAAGCTGACCCGGCTGGTGACGTTCACTTTCCCCGGCACTCCTGCGCTGGTGGCCGGTGTCACGGTCCAGCTGGAGGACTGGGGCGGCTGGGACGGGAAATACATAGTGAAGCAGGCCGTCCATGCCGTCAGCTCTACCGGCGGATACACCACCAAGATTACGGCGCGGAGGTGCCTGGGAGGATACTGATATGACGGAAGCGGAGAATCGGGAAAATCTGGTCAGCCAGGCCCTAGATGGTCTGGTGCGTGTTGGTACTGTAACTGACCGGCAGATGGACAAGCGGCTGGTGCGCGTGTGGTTTAATGACGATAATCTTCCTTCCGGCTGGATGCCGGTTATTATCAGCCAGGACGTCACGCCGGACTATGAGTATGATGATCCGCAGTGGACAGAGTTTGATACTGAAGATAAAGTGCCGCAGGCCGGGGAGACAAAGTATGTTCCCCATAAGCACAAGATCAAGCGGAAGCCGTATATGCCGAAGGTCGGAGACCAGGTGCTGGTGGTCTATCTGCCCATCTGGAACGCGGACGGGTTTGTGATTGGAGGGATTCAGAAATGGCGGTAATTGGCTATTTGGGTACCAGCGCCGAGGAAGGGCTGATTTTTGAAGTATCCGACGAAACGTTGGAAACTATCAAAAATATGGTCTGGTCAGGTTCCGCCCGGTATGCCACTCATCAGCGGCACCTGACCCATGCTCTTACGGAGTTCGTTGGCCTCGATCCCGATAAAATTACCTTCGACATTACATTTCTGGCGCAGTTGGGGGTAGAGCCAATGGCAGAGCTGAAGAAGCTCTGGAAATACGAGCGGGAGGGAACGGCCTTGCAGCTGGTCCTAGGCGAACATGGATACGGAAAATACCGGTGGACCATCCAAAACCACAAATCAAAAACCGAGTATACAGATGTGCATGGGAACATTTATTGCGCTGAGGTGTCCGTCAGTCTGCTGGAATATCTGAGCAAGGATTTTTAGGAGGTAGTGGCTGGTGAGCTATACGATAAACGCGACAAATCTGAAAAATATCCGCTGGGAGGAAGATGATCTTGTTTCGGATGTGCTGCAAAATATCGCAGTCATTCTGGCAACACCAAAGGGGAGCGTCCCTCTGGATCGTGAGTTTGGATTGACGACGGTATTTCTGGATAAACCCACGCCAGTGGCAAAGATGATAATGCGAGCAGAAGTCAGAGAAGCGATTGAGCGATGGGAGCCGCGGGCACAGTTTGTCAGCATGACATTTGAGGAGCGGGTTACCCAGCCGGGAACGCTCTGGCCGACAGTGGAGGTGGAGATTATTGGAGAGTAAAGAAATCAACCGGAACCCGGCATATCAATTTGTCTCTACGGACACCAATGAAGTTGTATCGGATCTGGTGCAAGGGTATGAGCTGATTACCAAAAGGGTGGTCCGGCCAGCCAGTCCGACTATGAGATTTATTAAATGGGTGGCCCACGTCATCGTCCAAGAGCGGATATTGAACAACTGGACCGGCAACCAGAACATCCCCAGCCGCGCGGACGGCGCAAACCTGGACGCCCTGGCGGAGCTGACCTATATCCAGTCCCGCCCGGAGGCGAAACCGGCGGCCTGCAAAATGCGGTTTCAAATTTCGGAGCCGCAGGAGCAGGCTATTTTAATTCCCGCCGGTACCCGTGTGACGGACAAGGGCAATACATTGGTCTGGGAAACCCTGGAGGACCACTATATCCCCGCTGGGCAGAGCTCTATCGAAGCCGGAGTGTGCTGCCAGACGCCGGGAGTTGTGGGGAATGGCTATGCCGCCGGGCAGCTCAATACGCTGGTGGACGTGTACAACTACTATTCAGGCTGCGCCAATGTCACAGAATCTGACGGCGGCTCTGATGTGCCGTCAGATGAGGAGTATTACAACCTTATGAGAGCATCTATGGACGCCTACAGCTGCGCCGGGGCCCGCGGCGCGTACATTTACTGGGCCATGCAGGTCAGTACGGAGATCGCAGACGTTGCCGCCAGCTCCCCTATTCCCGGCGTTGTCAAAATATACGTTCTGATGGATGACGGCACACTGGCCACAGAAGAAATCAAGAGCAAGGTGCTGGCCGCTTGCAGCGCCAGCGAGCGCCGGCCTCTGACGGACCTGGTAACCGTGGAGGACGCGGAGCTTATCCCCTACAACATCCAGTTTACCTACTATACCAACCGCAGCAGCAACCAAAGCGGCGCGGAGATCGCGGCGGGGGTACAGGCAGCGGTGGACAAGTACATTGTGTGGCAGCACGGGAAGCTGGGCCGGGATATCAACCCGTCAAAGCTCATCAGCCTGCTCATGCAGACCGGCGTCAAGCGGGTGGACCTCACCTCTCCGGCGTTCGTTCACCTACAGGACGGGAACCAGACGCTGAATGCGGATATGAGCTATGACCCTGCGGAGGCGGTCCCCCAGGTGGCGCGGGTGATGGGTGTCACGATCCACAACGGAGGCTACGAGGATGAATGATCCCGGTACCAACCACAGCCTGACAGCGGGAAATATCCTGGCGGCATTCCCCATCGCCCTGCAGGACGATGCCTCTGCCGCCGCCCTGGGGGAGATCACCGCCCGGCTGCTGGCCCGGCGGCCGCAGGAGATCGACCGGCTGCGGATCTACCCCGTAGTTGACCAGCTGCCGGAACGGCTCCTGGACATCCTGGCCTACGACTTCAAGGTGGACTGGTGGGACCCGAACTATACCCTGGAGGAGAAGCGGCGGACGCTGAAGGACAGCTGGCGGGTTCACAAGATGCTGGGCACCCGCGCCGCTGTAGAGACGGCCCTTCGGGCCATCTATCCCAAAACGGATGTGCAGGAGTGGTTTGAGTATGAGGGCGGCAGGCCATACCATTTCAAGCTGTATATTGACCTCTCCAACGAGACGGGCAGCGAGGCGCGGCCCTGGCATGTACTGGAGAAGGTCAATTTTTACAAGAGCCTGCGCTCTCATCTGGACCGGCTGGAGTTTACCATTCAGCCCAAGGACCCGTCCATACTCCGTCTGGGCGGCTGTGCCGCAGCGCACATCCGGTTCCCGATCCCGGAGCAGGCGGACACGATCAGCTTCCAGGGTACAGTCCGCATAGGCGGCGGCGCGGCGGCCATGACCCGGCTCCCCGTGGCGCAGCAGGCGGACGATATCCGGCTGCAGGGGACCATCCGCGCCGGCGGGAGCGCGACGCCGCTGGTCAGGTTCCCGGTACCGGAGGATACCGCTGCCGCACCCGTAGAGAAAGCGCTCCGCACCGGCGGCCAGACGGTGGCCCGCGTCATAGTGCCTGTGCCTGAGCAGCAATAAGGAGGAGATTTTGCAATGGAAATTGCGTTTAAGCCCACGACCC
>CAJTPV010000047.1 GCA_910578505.1 uncultured Oscillospiraceae bacterium
GCAGGGAGACAAGACAGTATACTGCAATCGGATTGCTCCCGGTGAGACGGATAAAACCTGCCGGGATGTGGGAGCCAGGGCAGTATTTGAGAACAAAATCCAGAGCGAGGAAACCTGGAAGATTTACAAGCGTGCATACAAAAAATACTATGCCCGTTACATGAAGGGGAACTTGAGCGAGGCTGAGTTCAAGGCGTGGGGAGAACGGGCTGCTGCTCAGCGGGATACCATCCGTCTGTTGCTGGAGGGGACGAGAGATCCAGAGGAACAGACAGAACTGATTGAGCGGCTGCGGGCGGAATTAAACCAGCTATAGTAATTGACTTGCTTGCACAGCGTCCGTATGGAATAACACGCCGCGTTTATGAGCAATTTCTGCCAAAGCGGGCACGGGCTCCACGGTTCCAATCACGTTGTTGGCCAACATCACCGAGACAAGCTTTGTTTGATCGGAAATGGATGCTTGAAGCAATTCTGCTTCTATTATTCCCTCTCGGCTTACAGGTAAGCGCCGAACCGGGATACCCATTCGCTCAACAGATAAACATGCATTGAGAACAGCATGGTGTTCGATTTGACTGGTAATTATCAACTGCGTATCTCCTGCCCGCATCAATCCCTTGATGGCCCAATTATCACTCTCTGTTCCGCCGGAAGTAAAATAAATTTCGTCCGCTGATGCCCCAATACAGGACGCGATAGTACTTCGTGCATCTCGGAGAGCTTTTTTCGCATTTCGCGAAAATAAGTATGGCTGAGAAACGTTCGCATATTCCTCCAGTAAGAACGGACGCATCGCCTCAAAAGCATCTGTATCCAATCTGGTAGTAGCCGCGTTATCGGCATAAATCATATAGCAGTCCCTCCGTAAGCGGGAGCTTTCACTCAAAAAGAGTGCATCCTTCGTTTTTGAAATCTTCTATCTTTTCCAGCAGGTCATCCGTTGTTGCGTCGAGATGAACTGCCAGACAGTTCAGACAAAAGTTTTTCCTGATATGTACCCCAATTAGCTTTTTGTTTAATCCAATCTCATTCTTATTTTAAGATAGCTTCGCATACACAGCATTTGACTCGTTTTGCCATCAAGCGTCCCACCTTACTGTATATGTTGAAAAACCGAGATTACCGTCCGGGAACATGCCAGGATTGACAAAACGCATTTGCTTTAGTACGGTCTCCTGCATATTTTTTGCAGGTGTTAGGCAGTATCGATCAAACTCTTGCTTAAATTTCAGAGTACGGATCAAATCGCTGTTTGCATGGGGGAAGAAAAGCTTTAGGTATGCTGTGCAGAGGCGGAATACGGCTTCCTTTTCTCGCCCCGATGTATTACCTGTAGCAGAGCTTACATCCACTAATTCCTCAACCATACCACGATATTTCATTGTTTCAGAAGTACTGCGCAATAAATGCATAATTTCTGTAAAGTATTCAGAGTTTAGTGCCCAGTCATTGATATACATTTCGGGTGACAAAGATGGTACATAGTGACCGGGAATAAAACCATGAATTCTCTGGAGAAGCGCACTGTCCTGGAAAATAGGGTTGATCTCACCAATCATATCCTTGTCGCTGTCCATACTACCGTAGCGTATCCATCCTCCATATAACCCTTCAAGATTCCGGCCATCTCCTTGTCGTTGGAAAAGGAAATTGATTTGATCTCGTCCACGGCAATGAAGTCATTGCAGGTTACCAGACCCTTGGTCCGCGCTCCGGAACGGCGGTCAAGGAAGAGCATAGTACGGCTCACCTGTCCGCCAGTGAGAAGCCAGCCATATTTGCTGATTTTTCCGAACATATAAGATTTTCCAGTTTGCTGCGGGGCAAGTTCGATCAGGTTTACGCGAGGCTGGATAAAAGGCAGCAGCCGTGTAAGCATGGTATGTTTTGCTCTCCAGACATCCCTGTCAATCCAGCCTTTTCGCATAAATCCATCCGGATTATAATCAATTGCTCCAAGGAGAATGTCCATCCATTCTTCGGCGTTGAAGTGAGAACGGGCTTCCCGAAAATCGTCAAGGCTGACTTTATATGGGCAGAAATTCTTAAAGTCCAACAAGGTAAAACGCCCGTTTTTCTTATTCCCCTCCGGCGGCATATATCCGAGTTTCACCAGTCCCCACCCACCAGCTTCTCCAATGAGTTCACTTTTGATTCTATTCCATAGGACTCACCGTGATGTTTTGAAGCAAAGTGAGGAACTCCTCCAGTTTTCCGGCAGAAAAGGTCTGTGGTTGTTCGATAGCCTTGAGTATATCGCCGCCGTCAGGAATGCCTTCAAATAAATACCTGGCAGGAATTCTATTCTGAATAGCCCACGCCGCCGGAGTCTCTTCTCCAGAAATACGTTTCCACTCCCTCTTGATAGCCAATACAACCGAGCGTTTTGAGAAATCCTCAACCTTCTCAGTAAACGCTGCAATAAAGGCACTTTTATTCATCTGGAAGCCGCCTGCCATCTCGTCCAATAGCCCCAGCCAGTCCGCATTCTCCAAAGTGACTTCTGGGAAATGAGAGCGCAGTATTTGCAAAGACTCGGTTCGGGTATGTTCAAAGAAAAGGCGTTCAATCGCAGGTGCGCTGTGTTCCAATGCGTTTTTAATATCTGATCGGCCCTGCCCCAGTTGTATCTCCGCAAGAAAAGCGGTCAGTTCCGGATGAACCGCCTCAATCATCTGCTGGGGCAAATGATTGTTAATAGTAACTGCTTTTTGAAGAGTTGCAAAGACATTTTTATATCCGGCAAAGCCTGTGAAACCGCACATGGATTTTGCCAGACGAATGATTTCATACTCACAGCTGATTTCAGCGATTTCCTTGCTAATATCCGCTTGCTTCCAGAGCCATCCTGCCGTTTCCTGACATTTTTGAAGAATGGCGGTACAGTATCCGTGAGAGACATCACCGATGGAGACGGCCAGTCCGGCAAGTTCAGGCGCTACTCTGTCAATGTAGATTTCAAAAGAACGCAGGAAATTTTCTTTTTTGATATAATTTGCAATAGTGCTAATGATTTCGGGTTCATCTTCCAGAATTTTTCCTACCTCTTTGATGGCATTGCTTCGATCCTCAACCGGTGCCGTTGACGGCCATGGACAGGTTCACCTTCTGATAGTCACCGTCCGCGCCGTCCGTTCCGCCGCCGCCGCAGCCGGTCAGGCTGAGGGCCATCATCGCGCAGAGCAGCGCCCATGCGATTGCTTTACCGTGCTTCATAAGCTCGTACCTCCGTTGTATCGTTCATAGTCATTGTCATTTGTCTTATGTCCGACACATTAGCTGGTTATACTATACCGTCTTTTTCCAGCAAAGTCAATGGGCAATGTGATTTTCACCGTTTCAGACAAAAGCAGGAGGTGTTTTTTGGAGATAGTGACAAAAGGCGGTTTGGCAGCAGTTGACAAAAAGCAGGGCACAATGTAAAATAAGGAAACTGCGGGGCGATGTTTATGAGGAGGGATTCCACATGCTGGAAGTTGTATTTGGCGACAGCGCTGCCGGGGGCATGTCTGCTGCGATTGGGCGAAAAAAGCCGATTATTATCGCATCTGCTCCTGTTATTTCTATCACCAAAAGGCCAGGACCTGAGCTGTCCAGAGCGGAGATCCGGAAAGCGCAGGAGGAGGCGGAAGAGCGCAGCTGGGCGGAGGCGGTGCCGCTGGAGGGCAGCGACAGGGATATTTTTTCCTTCGATCTGCTGCTGAGCACGGGGGCCATTGATGAAGACGGGATCGGCCCCGCACGCAAATCCGTGCTGTGCGCCCTGTATCCGGAGTGGGCGGATCAGATGGGGAAAACGGTGGAAGAAGGGCAGAAAAACTTATCTGTTCTGTTGGAACGGGCAGAAAAGGGAGAATCTATTCGTGTTTGGAGCAGCAATAACCCGGAAGAAGCCTGCGGGTTATACTGGCTCATGGAGCAGCTGCGCCCCATTGGGTTTGAAAATCTGGACATAACGCTTGTGCGGCTGCCGGAATTTCAGGAGAGACCCGACGGCGCCGTCGTCCAATATGTGGGCTGGGGGGAGGTTGAACCCTATCAGTTTGGCCGGATGGCATTATCGGGGGAAAAACTGCCTGTCAACGCCATGCGCATGATGGCGGACCGCTGGAAGCAGCTGCAGCAGGAGAATGCCCCCCTGCGGGCTGTGCTGAACGGCCGGTTGGTCAGCGCGCCGGAGTCCCTGTATGACTCGTATATCCTCCGGGAAATTGCTGCGCAGGGGCAGGAGTTCAACGGGGCGATGGTGGTGGGCAATGTGCTCGGAAAGTACCGGCTTGGCATCGGGGATGGCTGGGTCGCCTGGCGGATGGAACAGTTTATCCGCGAAGGCCTTATAGAGCCTGTGACGCCGGTTGAGAGGGACTGGCCCTCTTATCGCCGGGTTTTTCGCAAAGGTGCTTCGTGAGCGCGCACAGAATCAACGGGCAAGACAAGCCGCTGCGGTCTGTCCGGAAAGAAAAAATTGCGAAATACAGTTGACAAAACAGCCTTATGCATTTAATATAGTAACGTTAGTCTGAAAATCGCGGAATCGCCCCGCCCCCACGGGGGCGGGGCTTCCAGCATCAGGAGCGCAGCTCCAGCATGAGGGACGCCCCCAGCAGAAAGCCCTCCCGAAAATAGTGGAAATGCCCGGCAGCCTCCATGTCAGCAAAGTCATCCCAGTATTTTTCAATGCACTCCGCCCCAGCCCTCTCCTCTATGTACTCCCAGAAGCGATTGCCCTTTTCCCGCAGGGCCTGATATTCCGGCGTCTGGGGGAGTTCGATGCTGTAGGTGTTGCGGAATATTTCTTCTAGCAGGTTCATAAAGAGCTCTCCTTTAGAAAATTAAGTAAATTGCTTATTTGCGAAATCATGATACCAGAAAATATCTTTATTGTCAAGAGGATTTCTATGTCTGACACGAATGTATTAGGCCGCCGCTTGCTTGAACTGCGCAAGAAGAGAGGCATCTCACAATCCGAATTAGGCCAATTTCTCGGCGTTTCAGCAACGCAAATCGGCGATATTGAGCACGGGCACAGCGCAACTACGCTGCAGCGCCTGATTCAGCTCTGTTCTTATTTTGATGTATCGTCAGACTATCTCTTGGGGCTGTCGGACGACATGCGGCCCCGGACGCCGGTGCAGATGTCCAGCGCGGTGCCGGAGCTCGAACCTGCGCCCTGGATGCCCTTGAAGGAATTTCAGGATTTTGCGGACACCCACGACGGCTCCTGGGAGCTGATTGAAGGCGCTCCGGTCAAAATGGACTCCGGGAGCGACGCCCACCAGTGGCTGTGTACACAGCTTGCGGCCCAATTTGCCCTGTTTTTTGCGGGGAAGGCCTGTGTTCCGCTGATTGAAAAGGATATATGGGCCTCTGCGGAAAAGCTGACGGACACCAGGGACAAGCGAAAAGATGCCACCAGAAAGCCAGACCTGCTGGTCTATTGCAGCAAGGCGCAAAGCGTGCACAATTTGATTGTGAAACCGGAGCTCGTGGTGGAGGTCTGGTCCCCCTGCAACAGCAACCCGGAGCGGGCCGGCAAGCAGGCGCTTTATCAGGCCCTCGGCGTAAAGGAGCTGTGGCTCATTGATTCTGTTACCAAAGATTTTACCATACTGTCATTTGAAAATCTCCACATTCCAAAGATACAGATCGGGAACGCGGAAAAGGACAGGCTGAAATCTTTCCTGTTCCCCGGCCTGAGCGTGGATTTATCCGGCCTTCAGAACTATCTCGATCAATTTTCGGGATCATAACGAATGTGACAAAAAATCGATCCAACAGGAGGACAACATGGATTACAATAAGACAATCAACTTACCCAAAACAGACTTCCCCATGCGGGCGGGCCTGCCGGCCCGCGAGCCGAAGATGCTGGAAAACTGGAACAAGATGGACCTGTACCACGAGCTGCTGAAGAAGAACGAGGGCAAGCCCCTCTTCTCCCTCCATGACGGCCCCCCGTTTTCCAACGGCGGCCTGCACATGGGCCACGCCCTGAACAAGTCCATCAAGGACTTCATCGTCCGTTCCGCCGCCATGCGGGGCTACTACACCCCCTATATCCCCGGCTGGGACAACCACGGCATGCCCATTGAGTCCGCCATTATCAAGAAGAACAAGCTCAACCGCAAGAAGATGTCCGTCCCGGAGTTCCGCTCCGCCTGCCACGAATTCGCCCAGCACTACGTGGACGTGCAGCGGGAGGGGTTCCGGCGCATGGGCGTCATCGGCGACTGGGAGCACCCCTATCTGACCATGGACCCCGGCTTTGAGGCCGAGGAGGTGAAGGTCTTCGGGGAGATGTACAAAAAGGGCGTGATCTACAAGGGGCTGAAGCCCGTCTACTGGTGCCCCCACGATGAGACCGCCCTGGCGGAGGCGGAAATTGAGTACCAGGACGACCCCGTCACCACGGTCTATGTCAAATTCCCCCTGGCCGACGACCAGGGCAAGCTGAGCGCCTATGACAAGAGCAAGGTGTCCTTCATGATCTGGACCACCACCATCTGGACGCTGCCGGGCAACCTGGCCATCGCCCTGCATCCCCGGGACAGCTACGCCCTGGTGGAGCTGGAAAACGGCGAGGTCTGCATTCTGGCCGAGGCCCTGGTGGAGAAGGTCATGAAGGTGGGCGGCGCGGAGAATTACAGGGTTCTGGAGACCTACCCCGGCTCCTTCTTTGAAAACATGCTGGCAAAGCACCCGTTTTTGGACAAGACGTCCCGGCTGGTGCTGGCGGAGTACGTGACCATGGACTCCGGTACCGGCTGCGTCCACACCGCCCCCGGCTTCGGCGCGGACGACTATCAGACCTGCAAGCGGTACAACATGGAGATGGTGGTGCCTGTGGACGACCGGGGCCGCCACACCGACTACGCCGGGAAATACGCCGGCATGACTACCGACGAGTCCAACCCCGTCATCCTGGCGGACATGAAGGAGAGCGGCGCGCTCTTCGCCAGCGAGGACATCGTCCACTCCTACCCCCACTGCTGGCGGTGCAAGCACCCCATCATCTTCCGGGCCACCCCCCAGTGGTTCTGCTCGGTGGACGCATTCAAGGACGCCGCCGTGGCCGCCACGGATGACGTGCGCTGGCTGCCCGCCTGGGGCAAGGAGCGGATGATCTCCATGATCCAGGAGCGCTCCGACTGGTGCATCTCCCGCCAGCGCCGGTGGGGCCTGCCCATCCCGGTGTTCTACTGCCAGGACTGCGGCAAACCCGTCTGCGATGATACCACCATCGCCGCCGTCAGCGCCCTCTTCGCGGCGGAGGGCTCCAACGCCTGGTATGAGAAGGGCGTGGAGGAGATTCTGCCCGCCGGGTACCGGTGCCCCCACTGCGGCGGGACCCATTTCACCAAGGAGGAGGACACGCTGGACGGCTGGTTTGACTCCGGCTCCACCCACTATGCCTCCATGAAGAAGGACCAGGGCTTCTGGCCCGCCAACGTGTATATGGAGGGCCTGGACCAGTACCGCGGGTGGTTCCAGTCCTCCCTGCTGACCGCCGTAGGCGCGCTGGACCAGGGCGCGCCCTTCCGGGAGTGCGTCACCCACGGCTGGACCGTGGACGGCGAGGGGAAGGCCATGCACAAGAGCCTGGGCAACGGCGTGGACCCTGCGGACATCTTCAAGAAATACGGCGCGGACATGATCCGCCTGTGGGCCGGCAGCGCGGACTACCACGCGGACGTGCGCTGCTCCGACAATATCTTCAAGCAGCTGAGCCAGAGCTATCTGAAGTTCCGGAACACGGCCCGGTACTGCCTGGGCAATCTGGACGGCTTTGACGCGGATCGGCTGGTGTCCCCGGCGGAGATGCTGGAGCTGGACCGCTGGGCGGTGACAAAGCTGAACGGGCTCATCGAAAAGTGCGAGAGCGCGTATCAAAACTACGAGTTCCACGTGGTCAGCCATGCGCTCAACGACTGCTGCGTGGTTGAGCTGAGCAGCTTTTATCTGGATATCATCAAGGACCGGCTGTACTGCGAGGAGAAAAACGGCGTGGAGCGCCGCAGCGCCCAGACTGCGCTGTACCTGATCCTGGACACCATGACCAAGATTTTTGCGCCCATTCTGGCCTTTACCTGCGATGAGATCTGGCAGGCCATGCCCCACCGCGCCGGGGACGACGGGCGCAATGTGGTGCTCAATGAGATGAACAAGCCCTTCACGGAATATGCGCTGGACGGCGCGGCCATGGAGCGCTGGGAGCGGATGATCCAGGTGCGCAACGCGGTCAACGGCGCGCTGGAGGAGGCCAGGGCGGAGAAAAAGCTGGGCAAGAGCCTGGAGGCCGCGGTGGAGCTGACCGTCCCGGCGGAGGACGCCTTCCTGGCCGGGATGGACGGGGAGACGCTGGCCGACCTGCTGATCGTGTCCAAGGCGGACGTGAAGGTTGGCGGGGAGCTGTCGGTACAGGTGCGCAGTGCCCAGGGCGAGAAGTGCGAGCGGTGCTGGAAGGTGCTGTCCTCGGTGGGCGCTGACAGCGAGCATCCCACGCTCTGCAAACGCTGCGCGGCAGTGGTGCGCAAGATCGTTTAAACAATTCCAGAGGAGGCCGCCGGACAAATCCTCCAGCGGCCTCCCAATCTATATGATGCGGCGCGTCCGGGCGGTGGGCAGGGCAGGTTGGGGCGTGGGAAAGGAATTGTTATCAAGCCTCCGCCGCGGACGGTCTTGCCGCTTAGTGTATCCTATGAAAGCAGGCGGCCGGCGGTGCTTTGTCCGGCGGGAGCCGCTGCCGCCTGTCCCCGGCCAATTGGCCCCAAAGGGCGGGAAACTGCCGGGAAATCCGACCGCAAATATGAAAAACTGTGAGGTGGACGAAAAATGGAATATTTTCCCGCGCCGCTGGAAAAGCTGGTGGAGCAGTTTGCCAGTCTGCCGGGCATCGGGGGCAAATCCGCCCAGCGCCTGGCCTTTTATATGCTGAGTCTGTCCGACGAGGAGGCCAGGGAGTTCGCCGGCGCAATCCTGGAGGCGAAGGAGCAGGTCACCTGCTGCCCGGTGTGTCAGAACCTGACAGCGGGCGGGCTGTGCCCCATCTGCGCCTCTCCCAAGCGGGACGAGGGGGTGATCTGCGTGGTGGCGGACCCCAGGGACGTGGCCGCTATGGAGCGGGCCAGGGAGTATGTCGGGCGGTACCACGTGCTCCATGGGGTGATCTCCCCGATGAATCATGTGGGGCCGGATGATTTGCAGATCAAGTCCCTGGTGGAGCGGGTGGCCCAGGGGGGAATTCGGGAGGTCATTATGGCCACGAATCCGGATACCGAGGGGGAGGCGACCGCCATGTATCTGGCCCGGCTGCTGAAGCCCTTCGGCGTGCGGGTGACGCGGCTGGCCTATGGCATCCCCGTGGGCGGACACCTGGAGTTTGCCGATGACGCTACGCTGACCAGGGCCCTGGAGGGCAGGATGGAGCTGTAACATGACGGCTCTGATCGGGCTTGCCCAGATTCAGGCCGGCCAGGGCATCGTGAAGACGATGGATGAACTGGAGGCAATGGCGGAAGATGGCGTGTAAGAGAACCTTGTGATTTTGTCGTGCAGGGGACACTATGAGGACTGAACAGAGGATATCCGGCATTCTGAAATACAAAAATTCCGCAGAAGGCAGGTTTTACTGCTTCTTCTGCGGATTTTTTTAATTCTTTCCCGGCATTATTTGGAAATTGGCGATATTGCCTTGGATATCCCTGCCATCTTGTAGTCCCAATATCTCCGCATAGGGACAGAACCGGCAAATACAGCCGTCCTTCTCCCAGATTTCTATGCGTCATAGTGGCCTTTGCAAGCCAGGATCACAATGATATCGTCGACAACTTTGTATGTCAGTCGGTCCGTGCCGTTGATGCGGCGGCTCCACAGACCAGCCAGGTCATGCCTAAGCGGCTCCGGCTTGCCGATGCCCTCAAAGGGGTCCCGCCGTGTGTCCTTGATAAGTGTGTTAATTTTCTTCGCGATAGCCGGATTGATTCGCTGCCATTCGCAGTAATCCTCCCAGGCGTCGCCGTCCCACTGTATATGGTCACTCGATCTCAATAAGCTCGTGGCTTTCCAGCGGCAGCGTACCGGCATTCAGTGCATCCAATTTACTTTTCAGATAGCGGACATTGCTCTCTGAGTAGAATGGGTCGGGGTCTGCGGTAATATCAAAGGGGATGCGCCGGTCCTGCTCGACTTTACGGCAGCAGATTGTCAGCAGAGTGGTCAGGTTCATTCCCATGCGCTGGCAGATTTCCTCTACATTCTTTTTCAGCTGCTCATCCATACGAAAATTGACGTTTACACTTTGTGCCATAGTCAACACCTCCTTGACAGTTGTTATTATAGCAACAAGGCGATGGATTGTAAAGACTTATCATTATAATTCTTTCATTCCCTATATTGCTCTTACAAGGAGAAAATCATTCCCGCCGCAGGGGCAATTCTGACCGTCCATAATCATATCTCCAGATTCGCGTAAGCATTCAGGCTCATATCCCCCCGGACGCCGGCCAGATACTCATAGTACGCCTGACAGCCGATCATGGCCCCGTTGTCCCCGCACAGGGACAGGGGCGGCAGATACAGCTTTATGCCCTTCTCCCGGCAGGCCCGCTCCAGACCGGCCCGAATCCGCTTGTTGGCCGCTACGCCCCCGGCGGCAACCAGGGTTTTATACCCGCACTGCTCCGCAGCCCTGATGGCCCGCGGCACAAGCTCCTCGCTGATGGCCGCAGCCACCGACGCCGCCAGGCTGGACCGGTCAATCTCCTCCCCCTTCTGCCCGGCGTTGTGGACCAGATTCGCCGCCGCCGTCTTCAGGCCGGAAAAGGACATGTCCAGCGCACAGCCCGCGATTTTTGCGCGGGGCAGCGGATATTTCGTGTCGTCGCCGCCCTCGGCAAGGTCCTCCATAGGCTTGCCGCCGGGGTAGGGCAGGCCCAGGACCCTGGCAATCTTGTCAAAGCACTCCCCCGCCGCGTCGTCGCGGGTGCAGCCCAGGATGGACATGTCCGTATAGCCCCGCACGTCCACCAGCATGGAGTTGCCGCCGGAGATGCACAGCGCCAGAAACGGCGGCTCCAGCTCCGGAAACGCGATGTAGTTGGCCGCGATGTGCCCCCGCAGGTGGTGGACGGGAATCAGCGGCCTGTCCAGGGCGTAGGCGGCGGCCTTGGCGAAGTTGACCCCCACCAGCAGCGCGCCGATCAGACCGGGGCCATAGGTCACCGCCACCGCGTCAATGTCCTGTTTTGTGATGCCGGCGTCCGAGAGGGCCTTGTCCGTCAGGGCGGCAATGGCCTCCACATGCTTGCGGGAGGCGATCTCCGGCACCACGCCGCCATAGATGGCGTGCATATCCGCCTGGGACAGGATGGCGTCGCTGAGCACCTGCCGCCCGTCCCGGACCACCGCCGCCGCCGTCTCGTCGCAGGAGGATTCAAAGGCAAGGATCGTCATATCCAGTTCCTCCCATCAGTCAATGTCTTCCACCCAGTCGGTCAAAGGCCGGGGGCTCTCACCGGGGCGCAGGGGAATCTGGATATACTGCCCGTACCGCTCCGGGCCGAACTGCTCCAGATAGATCTCCTGGTGCTTGCGGAGAATTTCGTCCTCATCCGGCAGGGGATCGGCCCAGCAGATGGTCTTGTAGTGTACCCCGAAGAGGGCGCAGTCGTAGCCCAGGGTCACCGCGCCATTGCGGGCATAGAAGCCCAGCCGCCGCAGCTTCAGCGGGTCCGCAGCCGGGTCGCCCAGGGGGGCCTCGGATTCCCCCAGGAACACGGTCTCCGGCGGGTAGAAGTCCCGGGCCGCCGCCAGGATCCGCCCGCCGGTTCCCCCGCTGCGCCGCCCGGCGGGGACGCAGAGGTAGTCGATGAGGACATACCGGTTGTCCGGGTGCTTCCAGAGAAAGATGTACCCCTGGACCGCGCCGGACTCGTCAAAGTACCCCAGCGGGTCATAGGCGCCCCGCTGCCGCATTTTTTCCATGACCTCCAAAGGCTTCAGCTCAGACGGCGGGAACGCCTCCTTGAAGTCTGTCTCATACGCTCTCGCCAGCTCCGCCGGCGTCATTACTCGCAGTTCCATTTTCAAACTCCAACGTCATTAAAATTGCATCTTCTTTCGGATGCTCGTAATAGTTTCTCCGGCACCCTACCTCCCGGTAGCCGTGCTTCGCGTACAGGGCCTGGGCCGCCAGATTGGAGGCGCGGACCTCCAGCGTGAGAAACGCCAGGCCCATTTCCGCCCCCCGCCGCCGCAGCTCCTCCAGCAGCCGGGAGGCGATTCCCTGCCGCCGGTACGCCGGGTGGACGGCCACGTTGTTGATATAGCCCTCGTCCAGCACGGTCTGGGCGCTGGTATAGCCCAGGACGGTCCCCTCCTCGCCGGCAGCCGCCAGGGCCACCGCCCCCGCATGGCCCAGCAGCTCCTCCAGCAGACGCCGGGACCAGGGGTCGGGGAAGCACAGCCGCTCAATGGCCTCCACCTGCTCCAGGTGCTCCCCCGCCATGGGAACGATATGGTACATCATAGCCGCCTCCCAGGTCAAAGCCGAATGGCTGTCTCCAACACGATCTGCAGATACGTCTCATAGGCGGAGTCCTGGTGGTCCGACAGCATGGTGCGGGCGTCCCAGGCCTCGCCGTCCAGACTGTCCTCCGCATAGATGAACTGGTACACCGGTATGTTCCGGAACCGGCCCGCCGCCATCAGGGACGCGCACTCCATATCCACCGCAATGCAGCCCTCCTTCCGGCGGGCCTCCATCTTGTTCCGGGTCTCCCGGTAAATGGCGTCTGTGGTCCAGATTCTGCCGGATACGTGGGGGTAATGCAGCTCCGTGAAGATCTCCGCCAGCCGTCCCGCCGTGGGCACGTCCACATAGTCGCCGGGCGGCATATAGTGGTAGCTGGTCCCCTCGTCCCGGTAGGCGGCTGTGGGGATGATGAGATGTCCCGCCGCCAGCTCCCGGTCCAGGACCCCGGCGGAGCCGAAGAACAGGAATTTTTCCGCCCCCATGGCCGCCGCCTCCTCCATCAGGCCCACGGCGGCGGGCCCGCCCAGCATGGTCAGGTACATGCCCAGCCTGCGGCCTTTGTAGGTGAAGCAGTGGACCGGCACGGGGACAATGGCCTCCATATCGCCCATCTCCTCCGTCTCGAATGTCCCCCGCAGCAGCTCGATGATCTTGGGCCGGAAGGTGGCGATAACGGTCTTGGGGAAATTTTCCCCCGCGCGGGAGATATACTCCGGCTTTAAAATCGCCTCCGATTGGTTGTCAAACGCCTGGATAATGCTCATCTCGTCCCTCCTGTGTCACTTGGCTTCCAGCCAGTTTTTCCCGCTGTGGGCCTCCGCGGTCAGCGGCACGGCCAGCTCCATTACGCCCTCCATCTCCGTCTCCAGCAGGTCCTTCACCCGCTCTGCCTCCGATTCCGGGCACTCCACGATCAGCTCGTCGTGGACCTGCATGATCAGCCGCGCCTCCAGCTGTTCCTGCTTCAGCCGCCGGAACACCTTGACCATGGCCAGCTTCATAATATCCGCCGCCGTACCCTGGATGGGCATGTTCAGCGCCACCCGCTCCCCGAAGGACCGGGTCGCAAACTTGGACGCCTTGATCTCCGGCAGCGCCCGGCGGCGGTGGAACAGCGTCTCCACATAGCCGTTCTCCCTGGCCTGCGCCACCACGTCCTCCATATACCGCTTCACGCCGGGGAAGCGCGCAAAATAGGCGTCCATATAGTCCTTGGCGTCCGCCGTAGCGACCCCCAGGTCCTGGGACAGGGAGAAGGCGGAGATGCCGTACACAATGCCGAAATTCACCGCCTTGGCTGCCCGGCGCATCTGTCCGGTGACCTCCGGAACCGGCACGCCGAAGACCTGGGAGGCGGTGACGGTGTGGAAATCCTCCCCGGAGAGGAATGCGTCCCGCATGGCCTCGTCCTGGGAGATGTGGGCCAGCAGCCGCAGCTCGATCTGGCTGTAATCCGCGTCCACCAGCACTTTCCCCGGCCCGGCCACGAACATGCGCCGCAGCTCGCTGCCCAGCTCCGTGCGGGTGGGGATGTTCTGCAGGTTCGGCTCCGTGGAGCTGAGCCGCCCGGTGGCGGTGACGGTCATCTGGAAGCTGGTGCGGACCCGCCCGTCCGGGCCAATGACCTTCATCAGACCGTCCACGTAGGTGCTCTTCAGCTTGGCGTACTGCCGGTACTCCAGCACGTCCTCCACAATGGGGTGCTGACAGCGCAGCTTGTCCAGTACCTCCGCGTTGGTGGACCAGCCGGTTTTTGTGCGCTTGCCGTGGGGCATGCCCAGGCGCTCAAAGAGGACCTCCCCCAGCTGCTTGGGGGAATTGATGTTGAACTGCCCGGCATAGGAGTAGATTTTCTGCTCCAGCGCCCCGATGGCGTCGGTCAGCGTTTTGCCGAACTCCGCCAGGGCCCGGGCGTCCACCCGGAAGCCCGCCGCCTCCATCTCCGCCAGCACCCGGCACAGGGGCAGCTCGATGCTGCCATACAGCTCCTCCACGCCGGTCTCCTGCAGTTTGGGCAGCATGACGTCATACAGTGCGCCGATGGCGTCGGTGTAGCTGCTCATGGCGGCCTCGGCCTGGGCGGTATCTCCCAGGGGGGAGAAGGCGGCCCTGTCCAGAAAAACAGGCTTGGGCAGCTCCTCCCGGAAATAGGCGGCGAAAAGCCGCTCGATCTCATAGTGCCCTGCCGTGGCGTCCAGCAGATAGCCGGCCAGGGCGGTGTCAAAGACAAAGCCCTCCGCCGGGAGGCCGTTTTCCAGGAGGACGCGGGTCAGGTCCTTGACGTTGTGGGTCACCTTTTTGATGTCCCCGGCGAACAGGGCGGACAGCAGCCCGTTCCAGTCGCCGGTGTAGCAATCGGAAAACAGCTCCGCCATGCTGCCGGTATCCGGCCCGGTCTCGCAGGAGACGGTAATGGCGGACAAATCGTCCAGCGCCAGCAGGGCCACGTGGTCCGCCCTCCGCCAGACGTCCAGCAGCCGCTCCGCCTGCTCCGGCTCCGTCACCCGATCCACATGGACGGTGCAGTCCGCCGCCGTCTTTTCCGCCGCCGGGGATTCCTGGGCGGTGAGGCCCATCTTTTCAATGAGCTTGTTGAATTCCAGCCGTAAAAAGAGCTGATACAGCTCCGGCTTTACCGGGCGGCGCAGGTTCTCCGCCGGGTCGAACGCCAGGGGCGCGTCCGTGATGATGGTGGCCAGATGATGGCTCATGCGGGCGGCGTCCTCCCCCTCGGCCAGCTTTTTCAGCATGGCGGGCTTAGCCTCCACCGCCGGCATGGCGGCATAGAGGGCGTCAATGGTCTGATACTTCTGGATCAGCGCCATAGCGGTCTTCTCCCCCACGCCCTTGACGCCGGGGATATTGTCGCTGGCATCCCCCATGAGGGCCTTCAGGTCGATGATGTGGACGGGGTCGAAGCCGTAGGCCTCCCGGAAGGTCTCCGGGGTCATGTCCCTGGTGGTGGTCTGGCCCATGCGGGTGGAGACCAGCTTGACCTTGGTGCGGTCCGTCACCAGCTGGAGGCTGTCCTTGTCCCCGGTCACAACGACGCATTCCCACCCGGCAGCCTCGCTCTTGCGGGAGATGGTGCCGATAAGGTCGTCGGCCTCGTACCCGGCCAGCTCGTAGCGGGGGATATCCATGGCGTCCAGCACGTCCTTCAGCACCGGCATCTGCTGGGCCAGCTCCTCCGGCATGCCTTTGCGCTGGGCCTTATAGCCCTCGTATTCCAGGTGGCGGAAGGTGGGCTCCCGGCGGTCGAAGGTGACGCAGAGGGCCTCGGGGGCCTCCTCGTCCAAAAGCCGCTGGAGGGTGGTCACAAAGCCGTAGACCGCGTTGGTATAGAGCCCGTCCCGCGTGGTCAGGGGCCGGACGCCGTAGAAGGACCGGTTGACAATGCTGTTGCCGTCGATCACCATGAGTTTCATAACGTGCTCCTCCTGTGGGGAGAGATTGATTGTCATCATTATACCAACTTTTGGACAAGATTACAACCGTTATGATAATGATGCCCGCTCCGCCGCCAGGAACAGATTTCATGCGCCGCCAAAAACAGACCTATCCAGCGTGTCCCAGTCCGTGCCATCCGGCAGGTAGCAGTATTCGGCTGGTCCCCGGCCCAGCGGCAGTATCTCGATAAACCTGTCGGACAGGGTAACGCTTAGAAACCCTTCCGGGGCATTGAACACCAGCGTCAGCGACCGGCCCCCGTCATCGAAAGAGTAGTTCCCCGCGATGCGCTCCATGGGCATAGTGGATAGATAGCGGTGCAGGGCGGCGGGATCAGCCGGGCCGCCGTCAAAAGAGCCGCCGTCCCAGAACGCGCTGTGCAGGGCGTACTGTTCCGGGGGCCGGGATTGATAGATCCGCTCCGCCCCCGTGTCCTCCCCGTAGGCCAGGGTCACATAGCCGCAGCTCATACACAGCAGGAAGAACGTCAGCCCAACCGCCAGCGCGCCGGAGCGCTTCTCCCTGGATTCGACTATGCTTTTCAGCCGGTAGCGCAGGGCGCCGGCGGAGGCGGACAGGCACGTCGTGAAGCCCCGCTCATCCCCGGCGGTCTTCAGGAGCAGGCCGGCATATTGGCGCTTGACGCTGCTGTCGGCATCCAGCAGCACGGTCTCGTCGCAGCTCAGCTCCAGGTCCTCGGAGCTCCGCCGCATGGCCAGCCACATGAGGGGGTTGAACCAGCACATGGCTGTGCAGAACACCAGGAAAAATTTGTCCCAGGCGTCCTCCCGGCCAATGTGGACCAGCTCGTGGCGGAAGAGGAGCGCCAATTCCTCCCGTGTGTACTCCCGCCGGGGCAGCACCACCCGGACCGCCCGGGCGAACAGCCCCACAGACAGGGGAGTGGCCACGGCGGGGGACGTTACCAGCTCAAATTTTGGCTTTTTAAAGCGGGCGGCCTCCACCTCCTGCCGCCATACCGCCAGCACGTCCAGGTCGGTAACGGGCGCGGCGTCCCGGAGGATGCGGGCGCGGAAAACCAGATGGGAGACGATTTTCCAGCCCAGCACCGCCAGAAAGCCCGCCAGCCATAGGACCAGCAGAACCCACACCAGGGCGGAGGGGACCTCAATGACCCAGCGGGGGGCGGGCAGGCGCATATAGCTCATCTGGGTCAGATAGAGGTAATTGGGAATCATCCACAGCATGGCGCAGGCCCGGGCGCTGATGTGCCGGCGCAAAAAGGGCAGGGCGGGCATCAGCAGAAGATAGTACAGGCAGATGTGGAGAAACACGCCGAAGCAGAAGGCAAAAGTCATCCGGGCGGCGGTTCCGGCGTCGGAGAGAATGAGCAGGCAGACCATAACCGTCACCAGGCACACCGGAAGCAACACACCGGAGATATAGGGCAGATACCGCCGGCGGCTGCTGTCCACACTGCCAACCGGGTCCCGGTCGATGACGACCCAGGCCATCATGATGCTGTAGATCAGGGCAAAAAGGCCCTTCATCAGAATCTCCAGCGTCATAGCGCATCCCTCTCCAGAAGCTCGCGCAGCTGGGCCAGCTCCTCCCTTGTCAGCCCGCTGTCGCACAGGGCGGCGGCAAAGGCGGGCAGGCTTCCGCCGCAGACCTTCTGCACAAAGCGCCGGCTCTGCTGGGCCAGGTAGTCCCGCCGGGCAATCAGCGGGATGTACCGGGCGCTGCGGCCCTCCTTCCGGATCTGGACAAAGCCCTTTTCCGCCAGCCGGGTCAGCACTGTCAGCAGGGTGGTCAGCGCCATGGGGTGGGTGTCCTTTAAAATTGCATCGATGTCCGCACGGGCCACCGGCGGCTCACAGGCCCAGATGGCCTGCATCACCTCCAGCTCAGCGTCCGGCAGACGGCGGATCCTGGCCTCCATAGAAAAGTCCCCTTTCTCTACAAATATAGAATCCATCTTTATTCTACAACTATAGAGTATTGGTGTCAACCCCTGCTCCCTATAAAAACCCGACAAATTATAGCAATCTTCAACATTGCCGGCAGTAAGCCCTCTCCGTCAGCCGCAGACTGACGGAGAGGGCCTTCCACCACTTTGTATAAAAGCCGCTCCGTGGTTTTCATCTCTCTGCAAATTTCCCAGTCAAATTGAAATTGTGCTGCAGGGGGCCCCGGCCGCGGCCCAGGTCCAGCATAGCCCCCAGCGCGCCGGAGAGGTAATCTTTGGACCTCCGGATGGATGCATGCAGGTCAAATCCTTTTGCCAGATTGGCAAGCGATTTCTATCGTAAACAGCAAAATTCCAAAAGCTCGGGGTCCGGTCTATGACAAATTGCGCTGGCGGCTTCCAGAAAGAACCCGCCAGCCAGCAGACACATAAACTGTTCCGAGGGCCGCGCTGGCAAGGAACCTTTCCTGCTGTTGTGCCGGCGCGCGCCCTCACTCAGAAAGGAGATTGTTTTATGTCTCTGCCCAGCTTTCCCAACATTGACCCGCCTATCCAGCGGGAAAACGCAGTCAATCAGATTCTCTCCTCCATCGCCATGGAGGAACTCAGCCTGAGTCACATCCTCAACACTGAGGGCGAGAAGCTGCAATATATCCTTGGCGCCCTGCCCGGTCTCAGCGGACCTGCCGCTACCGTGGAGGATGTGCTGTCCGCTAACGAGAGCGTCCGGAACCTGCTGAAGACCGCTGTGCAAAACCAGCTCTTCCTGAGGTCCAAAATGCAGGGGGCGCTGGAGGCATCTCCCATGCAGGGTCCCGCCGGTCCTGCCGGAGCTGCCGGAGCCACCGGAGCCACTGGCGCGGACGGTCCCACCGGCGCCGCCGGCCCTGCTGGAGCCACAGGCGCCGCCGGCCCTGCCGGACCCACGGGTCCCACCGGCCCCACCGGCGCGACAGGACCAGAAGGCCCTGCCGGACCAGATCGGATCGGCGCGGACGGACCTGCGGGCCCCACCGGACCTGTGGGCCCCACCGGCCCCGTTATCATCGACTTTGCCTATGCCGCCAACGCCGGCGTAGCCGCGATCCCCGCGAATGGCCTGGTGCCCCTGCCGAACGACCAGGTGAAGGCCAAGAACATCGCCATCAGCCCAGACAACACCAAGTTCACCGTGAAGGCCGGCGGGGTCTATCAGGTTGCGTATGACATCAATCCCGACAAGACCCTGACCGCCGGCGCCCGGCTGCTGGTCAACGGCACGCCCAGAGAAGCGTCCGCTGTGGGGGGAATCCCAACATTGTCCCTGAGCCGGCTTTCCAACGAGGTCCTGCTGCGTTTGGGGGATAACGACGAAATTTCCCTGCAGATCTTCAATAATCCGCTCGGTACTGTGCTGCGGCCCACTCCTGTGGGAGCATCCCTGAGAATCGTCCGGTTGAGTTAAGGAGGAACGCTTTATGTCAATGCCCACATTTCCCCAAAACGATCCTCCTCTGAGCCGCGAGGGGAGTCTGAACGAAATTATCGCTTCCATCGCCGCCGAGGAGTTGAGCTTGAGCCACATTCTCAACGCCGAGGGCGAAAAGCTGCAATATGTCCTGGGGACCCTGCCCGGTCTGGATGAGGCGGCCTCGCTGGATGAGGTAATCCGGATCAACCAGAGCGTAAAGGATACGCTGTCCGGCATCATGGAGCAGCAGATGATGCTGTCTGCCAAGTTGGGCGCGGCCTTGAAGGCCCCCATCATTCCCGGCCCTGCCGGCCCTGCTGGCCCTGCTGGTCCCACCGGCCCTGACGGAGCTGCCGGGGCCACCGGTGCGGACGGACCTGCCGGCCCTGCCGGAGCTGCCGGGGCCACCGGCGCAGATGGGCCCGCCGGCCC
>CAJTPV010000048.1 GCA_910578505.1 uncultured Oscillospiraceae bacterium
CCGGCGGGGGGACAGGCGGCGGCTCCGCCGCGGCCGGCCTGCGGGCCCACCACTTCTTCCGGTGGGGCGGGGCGGGCGGCAGCTCCTGCGGCTCCTGCGCCTCCGGCTCCGGGGAGACAGGCGGGGCCTCCGGTTCCGGCGACGGCGGCGGGGCGGGCTCCTGCGGGGACTGTCCCGGCTCTGCGGGGGAGAACTCCGCCAGAATGTCCTCCAGCGCGAAGCTGCCCTCCGCCGGCGTGCCGGACCCCAGCAGCCACTGGGTATCCATCAGCGGGTCGGACTGGGTCTCTATTTGATTTTTTTCCTGTTTATCCGTCATAATACACTCTTTTCCCATACTGATCGGGACTGGATTTGCTCGCGGGTTCCGGCTCCGCAGCCGTCACCGGGTTTGGCCCGTCCGCTGGCGCAGAGCCTCATACAGGAGGACCGCGGCGGCGGCGGATGCGTTCAGAGACGAGATGCGCCCCCGCATGGGGATGCTGAGCAGAAAGTCGCAGCTCTCCCGGGTCAGGCGGCTCATGCCGGCCCCCTCGCTGCCGATGACCAGGGCGGCTGGGCAGCGCAGGTCCGTGTCGTAAATGGCGCTCTCGCCGGCGGCGTCCGCGCCGTAGATCCACAGCCCCCGCTCCTTTAGATTCCGCAGCAGCGCGGGGATGTTGGGCACACGGGCCACCGGCAGATAGCTGACCGCGCCGGCGCTGGTCTTCTCCACCACCGCCGTCAGCCCCGCGCTCCGGCGCTTGGGGATCACCACGCCGTGGGCCCCGGCGCACTCGGCGGTGCGGATGATAGCGCCCAGGTTGTGGGGGTCGCTGATCTCGTCGCACACCACCACCAGCGGCGGCTCCCCCTTCTCCCGGGCGGCGTCCAGGATGCTGTCCAGGGTGGCGTAGGCATGGGCCGCGGCGGCGGCGATCACCCCCTGGTGGCTGCCGGTGGCGCTCATGGCGTCCAGCTTCCGCCGGTCCACCTCTGCCACCACCACGCCCAGCTCCCTGGCCTGGGCGGCGATGCGGCCCAGGGTCCGGTCCGTGCCGCCCCTGGCGATATACAGCTTATCCACGGCGATTCCGGCCCGCAGCGCCTCCCGCACCGCGTTGCGGCCCTCGATCAGGCCGGAATCGCGCGTCTCCATGTCCTTCATAGGCAAGCTCCTTTACATTTTGACGGTAAAGTCCGTCTCCGACGGGACCAGGGGCAGATCCGTGGATTCCACCCGGTCCACAGAGGCCCGCCGCAGCGAGCACATATGGTCCACTAAAAACTCGATCCGGTCCCGACCGCCCTGGAGCGCCGACTCCACCCGCCCGTCGGGCAGGTTGCGCACCCAGCCGGCCAGACCCAGCCGCTCCGCCAGACACAGCACCTCGAAGCGGAACCCCACTCCCTGTACGTATCCGGAGAAGACGACGCGCCGCCGTATGGGCGGAGAGCTGGTGAACTCCGGCAGCTTTGTCCTGTCCACCTGGCGGGTAACATAGCTGTCCCGCAACTGTTTCAAACGATCCATCACACTCACGGCAGGCCTCCGAATCCGGTGAAACAGGCACCGGTATTTTTTACCGCGCACCGGCGGCGAAAGAAAAAACGCGGCCGGCAAACAATACGATGGTGCCAGTATACCACAAAAGGGGGGCAGGAAGGAAGGGGTATTCACAGAAATTTCACAGAAAGTTCTTGTGGCTGCGCGATTTTTGTGTTACCATGGGATGCAGAGCGCTCCGCGCCGCACGCGGGGGGAGATTTTGCGGCGCTCCGCAGCCCCCCTGCCGGACCCAGTAACCATATTAAGGAGAATACAATGGACGACAATCAGAACAGAAACTCCAACAATAATAATAAAAACAAAAAGAACATGAACGGCCTGCTGATCCTGGTGGCCTGGGCCGTGGGGCTGACAGTGATCATCAACTACCTGTCCGCCTACAGCCGCCAGGCCGCCGCCACCGCCAGCACCCACGAGATCATGTACAGCGAGTTCAAGGACCTGGTGCGGGAGGGCAAGGTGGAGTCCGTGCTGCTCAAGGACGGCATGCTGGAGATCACCACCGTGGACGGCTACGTCTACACGGACAAGGACGGACAGGAGTACGACGAGAATTTCACCCTCTTCACCATGCAGATGGGGGCCTATGACCAGGGCCTGCTGGACATGCTGGACGAGTACGGCGTGAAGCAGTACACCAACCCCTATGTGCCGGAGATGTCGCCGGTGCTGGAGTTCATGGTGGCGTATATCCTGCCCATGGTGATCCTCATCGGCGTATTCATGCTCTTTATGAACATGATGGCCAAGCGGGGCGGGGGCATCGGCGGCATCGGCAGCGTGGGGAAGTCCAACGCCAAGGTGTACATGGAGAAGTCCACCGGCGTGTCCTTTGCGGACGTGGCCGGCCAGGACGAGGCCAAGGAGTCCCTGGAGGAGATCATCGACTTTCTCCACAATCCCGGCAAGTATACCGCCATCGGCGCGAAGCTGCCCAAGGGCGCGCTGCTGGTGGGCTCCCCCGGTACCGGCAAGACCCTGCTGGCCAAGGCCGTGGCCGGGGAGGCGGGGGTGCCCTTCTTCTCCATCTCCGGCTCCGGCTTTGTGGAGATGTTCGTGGGCGTGGGTGCCAGCCGGGTCCGGGACCTGTTCCAGGAGGCGGCCAAGGTGGCCCCCTGCATTATCTTCATCGATGAGATCGACGCCATCGGCAAGACCCGGGACTCCCGCTACGGCGGCGGCAACGACGAGCGGGAGCAGACCCTGAACCAGCTTTTGGCGGAGATGGACGGCTTTGACCCCAGCAAGGGCATCATCGTCCTGGCCGCCACCAACCGGCCGGAGGTGCTGGACAAGGCGCTGCTGCGTCCGGGCCGCTTTGACAGGCGCATCACCGTGGACAGGCCCAACCTGGCGGGACGCCTGGCCACCCTCCAGGTCCACACCCGGAAGATCCGCATGGCGGAGGACGTGAACCTGGAGAAGATCGCCCAGGCCACCGCCGGCTGCGTGGGCGCGGACCTGGCCAACACGGTCAACGAGGCCGCCCTGCGGGCCGTCCGCCACGGACGCCACGCGGTGAACCAGGAGGACCTGCTCTCCTCCTTTGAGGTGGTCATCGCCGGCGCGGAGAAAAAGGGCACCGTCATCACGGAGCAGGAGAAGCGGATCATCGCCTACCACGAGGTGGGCCACGCCCTCACCGCCGCCAAGCAGAAGAACGCCCAGCCGGTGACCAAAATTACCATCGTCCCCCACACGGAGGGGGCCCTGGGCTATACCCTCCACCTGCCGGAGGAGGAGAAGTTCCTCATGAGCCGGGAGGATATCCTCACGGAGATCCGCACCCTGCTGGCCGGGCGCTGCGCCGAGGAGCTGGTGTTCGACACCCAGACCTCCGGCGCGGCCAACGACATTGAGCGGGCCACCGAGCTGGCCCGGAATCTGGTGGCCCGGTTCGGCATGAGCGAGAAATTCGGCATGATGGCCCTGGGCAGCGTCCAGAGCCGCTACCTGGACGGCGGCTACAGCATGAACTGCGCCCAGGAGACCTTTGCCGCCGCGGACCGGGAGGTGGTGGAGCTGCTGCAGCGCTGCCACGACGAGGCCCTGGAGCTGCTGCGGGAGAACCGGGAGCTGCTGGACGCCATTGCCTCCTACCTCTTTGAGAAGGAGACCATCACCGGCGCGCAGATGATGGCGATTCTGGATGGCCGCGACCCGGACAAGGAGGAATACTACGGCGTGCCCGCCCCCCAGGACAGCACCATTGAAGCGCCGGCCAAGCACATCAGCATGGTCAGCCAGACCATCCCCATGCCTGCCGGCCCGGAGCCGGCGGCGGACGGTGCGTCCGGGGACGGCGCGGAGGAGGACAAACAGAAGCCGGACAACGAACAGGACGAAAAACAGGAATAAATACAATCAGGAGGGAGAAGCACTATGGAACACGTAACATTAGGGAGGACCGGGCTGAAGATATCCCGGCTGGGCTTCGGCGGCATTCCCATCCAGCGCGTGGACGCCCATCAGGCTGCCGCGCTGCTGGAGGCGGTCCGGGCCGGCGGCATCAACTACATTGATACCGCCAGGGGCTACACGGTCAGCGAGGAGCTGATCGGGCAGGCCATTGAGGGCCACAGGCAGGCGTTCGTCCTGGCCACCAAGTCCATGGCCAGGGACAGGGCGGCCATGGCGGCGGACATCGAGACCAGCCAGCACAATCTGCGCACGGACTACATAGACCTGTACCAGATCCACAACCCCACGCCGGAGCAGCTGGAGCAGGTCTGCGGCGCGGGCGGCGCGCTGGAGGCGCTGCAGGAGGCAAAAAGCGCCGGGAAGATCGGCCACCTGGGCGTTACCGCCCACTCCCTGGAGGTCTTCCGGCGGGCTTTGGCGCTGGACTGGGTGGAGACCATCATGTTCCCCTACAACATTGTGGAGAACCAGGGGGAGGAGCTGATGGCCCAGGCCCGTGAGAAGGGCGTCGGCTTTATCTGCATGAAGCCTCTGGCCGGCGGCGCGATCGAGGACGCCGGTCTGGCGCTGCGGTATGTGTGCGCCAACCCCAATGTCTCTGTGGTCATCCCCGGCATGTACAGCCCGGACGAGGTGGCCCAAAATATCGCCGCCGCTGAGGACAGCGCCCCGCTGAGCGATGCTGAGCGGGAGAAGCTGGAGGCGATCCGGCAGCAGCTGGGCACCAACTTCTGCCGCCGCTGCAACTACTGCGCCCCCTGTACGGCAGGCATCAGCATCCCGAATGTGTTCCTGTTCCACGGCTACCTCAGCCGCTACGGCCTGGAGCAGTGGGCCAGGGACCGCTACGGCGCGCTGGCGGTAAAGGCCGCATCCTGCGTGGAGTGCGGGCAGTGCGAGGAGCGGTGCCCCTACCATCTGCCCATCCGGGACATGCTGAAGAAGGCGGCAAAGGATTTCGGAGCTTGAACCGCTTGAACATATTGGATGGTTTCACGGCGACAGGGGGGCAATGATATGACCAGGAAATGTTCAAGAATGATTGCAGTCATTATGCTAGTGATTGCAGGGATATTTGTCGTGGTTGCTTTACGTAATCCGCAGGCAAGTTTTCCGTGGAGTAATACAATTACATATGCTATTTATGGCGTATACCTTATCGCCATGACAGCGTTATTTGCTGCACCATTTAAGAAACAGAAATAGACCGGTATTCGGTTGGATAATGCGAATCGGGAGAAACACAAAAACATTTCAGGAGGAAGAAATTATGAAAAAAGTCATCAGCACAGACAAAGCCCCGGCGGCCATTGGCCCCTATTCCCAGGGCATCGACGGCGGCGCCGTCGTCATCACATCGGGCCAGCTGCCCATAGACCCGGCTACGGGCGTCTTTGCGGAGGGCGGCGTCGCCGGACAGACCCGCCAGTCCCTGCTGAACGTGCAGGCCGTTCTGGCGGCGGCGGGGCTGACCATGGACCACGTGATCAAGACCACCGTATTCCTGAACGATATGAACGACTTCGCGGAGATGAACCAGGTCTACGCCTCCTTCTTTGAGAAGGAAGCGCCGGCCCGCAGCGCCGTGGAGGTGGCCCGTCTGCCCAAGGACGCGCTGGTGGAAATCGAGGCCATCGCCGTACGGTCCTAGCCGTGTCCTGGGTCCTGGGCGGACGGCCAAATCGCTTCGCGCTGTTTTTTAAGGAGTTTTGCTTTTTATTGCGGCATTTTTCAGAATTTCCCCTTGAAACAGGACGGGATAGGGGGTATACTGGAGACATATCATAGACGAGGGGACCTTCCAGAAGGCCCCCTCCCCCATACAACCCTGAACGGAACCTCAGGAGGTGTAAAAGAATGGCATTCAATAAATTTTTCTCCCGCCTGTTTGGCGGCTCCAGGGACGAGGATGAGATCGAGGAGCTGGAGGATGAATCGGAGGGGCAGACACCCCAGGCGGAACCCGAAGACGATCTGAGCGACACAGTGCTCACGCTGTCCCAGGAGCACCCGCTGTTCCGGCTGTGGAGCTTCCGCAAGGGGCATACCGGCTGGATGCCGCCCCCCCTTCTGCAGCTGTCAGGGCCGCCCGACAGGCCCAGGCTTCTGAGCGGAGAGGAGCTGACAAAGGAGCTCTCCCGCCTGCGGACGGCTATTGACGGCGCGGCCAGCTCCCGGGCGGCCCAGCTGCCCAGGACGCCCGATGACCCCTGTCCCAACGTGGACGCCAGGGCGGCTGTGTTTATGACCCGCGACCAGCTGGCGGCGTGGCTCTTCGTCTACCCGCCCATTGGAGAGGGACAGGAGCTGAGTAAGGAGATGGTGAGCAAAGCCATTTCGGACAGCGGTATCCAATACGGTCTGGACGAGACCCTGCCAGACAGCCTGCCGGAGAAGCCGGACCGCTATTTCCATCTCTTCCCCCTGGCCCAGGGGACAGCCGCAATCCACGGCAAGGACGGCTCCGTGGTGGACCTCTTCGCCCGCAAAATCGAGCGGGAGGTGACGGTGGACGAGTTCAATCAGGTGGACTACTCCTCCCTGAACCTGGTGCAGAACGTGGAGGAGGGCGCGGTGATCTGCCGGATCATCCTGCCCACAGAGGGCGTGCCCGGAAAGACGGTACAGGGCAAGGAGATCCCCGCCCGCAATGGCCGGCCCGCCGCAGTGCCCCAGGGGCGCAACACCGAGGTCAGCGAGGATGGCACCAAGCTGGTGGCCACCCGCTCCGGCCATGTGGAGTTCACCGGCCGCGCCTTTATGGTCAAGCCTCTGCTGGATATCCCCGGAGATGTGGACTTCTCCGTGGGCAGCATCAATTTCCTGGGCGATGTACATGTTCACGGCGACATCTGCAGCGGCTTTACCGTCCGGGCCACGGGTAACATCACTGTGGACGGCGTGGTGGAGGCCAGCACGGTGGAGGCCGGCGGAGATCTGGTGGTGGCCAAGGGCGTGCTGGGCAACAACCAGGCCGTGGTGACCGCCCACCAGACGGTGTACGCCAAGTATCTGGAGAACTGCCGGGTCCACGCCAGGGAGAGCCTGCAGACGGACTGTATCGTCAACTGCGACGTGTACAGCGACGGCACGGTGCAGGTCCGCTCCGGTCGGGGCACCATCATCGGCGGCTGCGTCCGGGCGGCCACCGAGGTCAACGCCAGCATCGTCGGCTCCCGCAGCGAGCGGCCCACCATGGTCATCCTGGGCGGGCAGCCCTGTGAGGATTTTGAAAAGGAGCTGCTGCAGCAGGAGCTGCGGGAGATGTCGGATGAGCTCGACAAGGTCAGCCGCCAGCCGGACAGCCCCGCCAAGCTCAGCCGCCTGTCCACGCTGCGGATGAAGATCGCCGTGGACCAGAAGAAGCTGGAGCAGTTTGACAAGGAGGACGCCCAGCTGCTGACGCTGCCGCCGGAGGAGATTTACGACATGCGCTTGAACGGCGGCATCGTCTATCCGGGTACGGAGATCCGCATCGGCATGGCCAAGCTGAAGGTCAAGCAGGAGAACCGGCAGTGTACGGCCCGGCTTGTGGACGGGCAGGTATGCATCCTCTGACGCGATTTCCAGGAGGACGCAGGCGCGCCGCGTATCCCGGAGACGGGGCGGGCGTTCCGAAGAGAATGGGAGGGATCGAAATGGGCACGATTGTATCACGGGCAGAGCTGGAGAACATGTTTGATGAGACGCTCCAGGAGGTGACCCGCCGGGTGGGCGGCATCCATCTGCGCCAGGGGGACGCTCCGCTGGAAGGAGAACTGTATACGGTGTATGTAAAATTTGACCGGGGCGTACAGTCCAGCCTGTGCCTGTGTGCGGAGAAGTCCATGTTCCTCCGGCTGACCAGATTCATGATGCGCCGGGAGGAGGTCACCCATCAGGATATGGAAGATTTTTCCAAAGAATATTTTAACGTGGTCTGCGGTCATATCGCGGCAAAGCTGTTTGAGGCCACCCAGAAGGCCTACCGGTTCAGCGTACCGGGCTTTTGCAGCGGACGGTACCAGCCGGAGGAGCATAAGGAGTACTTTGCGCTGAGCTATGCCGGGGACCAGAACGAGGGAGCGCGTCTGGTCCATCTGGTGCCGGTGGAGACGCCCGGCGGAGACTGGGCGGGTCTGCGGACGGATCAGACCGGGGAGCTTGTGCTTGATTGAAAGGAGCGAAAAAATGGGAAAGCGGATCATGATTGTGGATGATTCACGGGCCTTGGCCTTCCAGGTGAGCGGGCTGCTGGAGGACACGGATTATGAGGTAGTGGCCTGCTGCCAGACCGGCGAGGACGCGATAGCGGAGTATGAGAGCATCCAGCCGGACCTGGTGACGATGGATATCATCATGCCGGGCATGGACGGCCTGGAGACGGCCCACGCCATTCTGGAGGAACACCCCGGCGCGAAGATCGTGATGATCTCCTCCCTGGCCTACGACGAGACGGTCCATGAGGCGTCGAAGATCGGCGCGAAGGCGTTTGTCTGCAAGCCCTTTGACCGGGACGATTTGATCAACACGCTGGAACGGGTCCTCAATGAGCCGTGATAGACAAAAGCGACCTCCCGCCGCTGCGAAACGGCGGGAGGCCGCTTATCTTTATTCAGGAGGTGGTTGACTTGAAACCTATTACAGACGAACTGGTGCGCCGCCTGCTGCCCAAACGGAGAGCGGACGGGCACAAGGGGACCTTCGGCAAGGTATACATTTACGGCGGCGCGGTGGGCTACACCGGCGCGCCGGTCTTTGCCGCCGAGGCGGCGGTCCGCTGCGGCAGCGGGCTGGTCTTTCTCGGCGTCCCGAAAGAAATCTATCCCATCGTCGCCTCCCGCTGCGAGAACGCCATGGCCCACCCCATACCGGAGGACTACCCCGGGCTGCTGGAACGGATGCGGGCTTGCGACGCGGTGTGCATCGGCCCCGGCCTGGGGCGGGACGCCGCTGTGGAGCGGACCGTCCTGGCGCTGCTGCGGGACCTGCCCTGCCCGGTGGTGCTGGATGCCGACGGCATAAACGCCGCTGCCGCGCATATAGATAGTTTGTCTGAGCGGCGCGGCGTCACCGTGCTCACGCCCCACGAGGGGGAGTTCGTCCGTCTGGGCGGAAATCTCGCTCTGGGCCGGGAGGACGCGGCTGCGGATTTTGCCCGCCGGTACGGCTGCGTCCTGGCGCTGAAAGGGCCTGGTACGATCGTCGCCGCGCCGGACGGTCGCCTGCGACGCAACACCACCGGCAACTGCGGCATGGCCAAGGGCGGCAGCGGCGACGTGCTGGCGGGGATGGTCCTGTCCCTGCTGGGACAGGGGGCCGGGGCCTTTGACGCCGCCGCTTGCGCCGTCTGGCTCCACGGCAGGGCGGGGGACCTGTGCGCCGGGGAGCTGAGCGAGTATGCCATGACTCCAACGGACCTGATCGGGCGGCTGCCCGCCGCCTTCAGGAGCCTGGGTCTGGACAAATAAAAAAGACAAGGAGGATCAAGTCGTGCGAAAAGCCCTGCTTTTTGCACCAATGCTGCTGCTTCTCCTCACCGCCTGCGGCGGGGGAGAGAAGAAAGAGGAGGACCTGACGGCCCAGCTGCAGGCCCAGTACGCCGCCGTGGCGTCGGCCACCATGGAGGCGGATATCACCTGCCACTATGAGGATGAGGCGCGTCAGTACACGCTCCTGTGCGCCTACACGCCCCAGGCCAGCACGGTGACGGTGCTCTCGCCGGCCAATCTGGCGGGCATCTCCGCCACGGTGGAGGACGGGACGCTGTCCCTGAGCTACGACGGCATCTCCCTGGACGCGGGGAGCTATTCCGCCGCGGCTATCTCCCCGGTGGCCGCCCTGCCGAAGCTGATGGAGGCGGCGGCAAAGGGATACCCGTCGGAGCATTCGGAGGAGGCCCTGGGGGAGCGGACCTGTCTGCGGCTGGCCTGCGACCTGGAGAATGATGAGGGGATTCTGTACACCACCTGGTTCGACCAGGAGACCCTGCTGCCCCTGCACAGCGAGATCAGTGCCGACGGGGCGCTGGTATTTGAGGTGGCCTGGAACAAATTCGAGGTGACAGGCCAGAAGGAGGCCGATTCCTCCGCCGGCGAGGATTCTGCCTCCCAGGACAGCAATGGCGCGGCGGCGGACGACACGGCGGCGGACGCCGCAGTCCTTCCCCAGGGCGGCGTTCAGGACGCGGTGCTGACCGGGGCGGCCCGCGATTGGACAGACGCCGAGGAGGCGGCGGCCTACGCGGAGGCGGAGGAGTAACGCCAGAGCCCAGAAATGAATTGAAAAGCAGAGCGGCAATCAGGGATAAACGCTGTTTGCCGCCCTGCTTTTCTATCGCAGGCTATCGCAAAGATTCTGAAACAGGTGTTGCATTTCGGCGGCGGCTGTGCTATACTGAACAGCAAGTATCGGAACAGACGGACAGGGAGGGCTTGACCATGGGAAAAAAGACGTCGATGACAGAGCAGATCTATGAATATTTGCAGGCGGTGATCCCGGAACAGGGATACGCGCCCTCCGTGCGGGAGATCGGCAGGGCCGTGGGGCTGAAATCCCCCTCCACCGTCCACTTCCACTTGAAGCGGCTGCAGGAGCAGGGGCTGATTGAGAAGGGGGACTTCAAGGGCCGGGCCATTGCGCTGACCCAGCGGCCAGGCCAGGACCGGGTCCCCATCGTGGGCAGCGTGGCGGCGGGTGCGCCGATTTTGGCTCAGGAGTGCATTGAGGACTATCTGACCTTCGACTGCGGCGGTCGGGAGAGCGAGTACTTCGCGCTGCGGGTCCGGGGGGAATCCATGCTCAAGGCGGGGATTCTGCCGGATGACCTG
The DNA here is from genome assembly GCA_910578505.1 of uncultured Oscillospiraceae bacterium. Lineage (GTDB taxonomy): Bacteria > Bacillota > Clostridia > Oscillospirales > Oscillospiraceae > Pelethomonas. The sequence continues at coordinate 10,780 of CAJTPV010000048.1, forward strand.
GTGATCGTCCGGCAGCAGCAGACCGCCTGCACGGGTGAGATCGTGGTGGCGCTGTTTGAGGACGAGGCCACAGTGAAGCGTTTTTCCATTCAGGATGGCCATGTGTGGCTGCTGCCGGAAAACGACGCATATGAGCCCATTGACGGCGCCCACGCCCAGATCTTGGGGAAGGTGACCGCGGTGGTACGGCAGTATCCCTGAGGGGCGAAGGAGGGCGCGCATGTTTGATAAGCGTACGCCGCTGCAGAGGGCGGATGTATTTATATGGACCGGTGAGGACGGGCTGCACATCTGGGACCGCCGCCGGGAACAGGAAAAATTGATCTCCTTTGATACCGGCTGGAAGGTCCCCTATGTGCCACGCTTCCACGTGCTGTGGGAGGAGCCGAAGCACTATCAGGAGGAGCTGCGCAGGGCGCTGGGGCGGGGAAAAAAGCGGGTGCTGCTGGCCGTGCCGGACGACGCCACTTTTATTGAGCGGACAGCCCTGGAGGACTTCATCTGCGCCTCCCTGGGCCGGCGGCTGAAGCGGCGGGGGCTGACCATCTGCTCCCACAGCGTCAGTCTGGGCAAGCCCACCGGTCAGTACATCGCCGCCACCCGCACCTGCCGGTGCTACTGCGTGGCCCTGGTGACGGACGGCGTGGTGACGGACTCCCAGTTGCTGGATGCCCACCGGAGCGAGCGGGGCGCGCTGGAGCGGGAAATCTATGATTTTCGCGAGGAGGCCGGGGAGCCGGGCCTGAAGGTCTATTACCCGGAGACGGAGGAGGACTGGACGCTGATGGGCCTGGGAAAAAACGTCTCCTTTGTCCGGATGGCCACCATGGACCAACCCAAAAAGAAGACGGCTGCAAAAACGTCCTGACCCTGCTTTGGCTGGTCCGAGCACATGGAAATATCTGGGAAACAGGGCGCATTTAACAAAAAATGAAAAGATATCCTCCAGTATCTCTAAACTTTTAACCCGGACCTGCCGATAAACAGATAGAATCAACTGGCGTTTCCTGCGCGGCAGGACAGGGCAGAGCATTGCGATCCAAATTTTCCTGGGATGGGAGACATCGGGGCGCGGCGCTTTTCGCGTCCCAGCAAAGGGGCGGATGACAATGGCGGAGCACAGAAAATCTCGCGATACGCAGATCCCGGAGCGTCTGCGGCCCCTTATGCCCCTGCTGCCCCTTTTCCTCGTGCTGGTGACGGCGATTTTGCTATGGGGCCGCGGGGAGTCTGCGGAAGAGGAGGAGACCCTCTATCTGTCCCTGGTGACGGAGGAGTCCGTGCCGCGGCTGGTAACAGCGGAGCAGCTGGAGCGGATGGCCTATATTGACAGCAACATGGGCGAGGTGGGCTGGGTCTATACGGAGCAGTCCCTGGCGGAGCTGAACCGCGTGCTGCAGGAGTATGAGATTTTGACGCCGGAGGAGATCAGCCAGTTTCTGGCCCAGGCCGCGGTGGAAACGGCGGCGGGGCGCTGGCTGACGGAGTTGGGGGACGAGGCGTACTTCCAGCGCTACGGCTACTCCACTGGCACCCGTGGGGCGGGGTATCTGCATCTGACCTTTGAGTACGGCCAGATGGCCTTTGCCACCTGGATGATGAAAAAGTATATCCCGGAGCTGGGGGGCATCCCCTACCGGAACCCCACCTGCAACACCAGAGAGGATATCGCGGACGCCTACTACAGCACCCTGCGCCTGGCGGCGAACCTGGGCGTCGATATCTCCCGCTATTCCCGGATCGTCTACGACAGCAGGAGCCCTGTGTCCACAGGCGCGGACTACATTGCCGAGGCTTTCGCCTGGGAGAGCGCCGGGTACTACTGGCACATCACCGGCATCGGCTGCGCCCTGGACGGGCCGCCGGGCGTGCGGCACACGGACGACGTGTCCCGGCTGGTGGGCGGCGGCAACTGGCAGTCCCGGCGGGAGGCATATATGGCGTTTTATCCCGTATTGAATGGGTCATCGAAGGATGAACCGATTTCATAAAATTTTGCACATGTGGCCATCCGGCCAGGAAAAGGAGAGAGGCGCAATGGGCTTTTTCAGCAAAGCAAGAGATGTGGAAGTAGAAACCGCTGCACAGCCGGTGGAGCTGCAGGAGGAGATTCCCAGCCTGCCTACGCCCCTGACCAGCACTGTCATCGCCACGGGGCTGACCGTGTCGGGTACACTGGAGGGTGAGGGCGTGATCCAGGTGGAGGGCGTCGTCAAGGGGAAGATTATCCTCAACGGCGCGGTGATTGTCACCGCCACCGGCTCCATTGAGGGACCGGTCACGGCCAATGTCATTCAGATTGCCGGAAGCATCCGGGGCAACTGCGTAGCACGGGAACACATGTGCCTGGAGAAGACCGGGAGTTTGGAGGGGGATGTGACCACTACGTCCCTGATCGTGCACGATGGCGGCCGGCTCAATGGGCGCAGCAACATGGTCAAGGAGATTGCCGCCGCCCCGGCGGCTCCTGCCGCAGATGATGAGCTGCAGTTCGGCTCCAACTATCAGGCGGAGGACAAGGAGCAGAAGAAATAGGGCCCTCTATGCAGGGTGGCCTGGCGATACATACAGGCGGCGAGAGTCGGCGCGCAGTGTTGCCGGCTCTTGCCGTCTCTGGCCGCTAAAGGTCGCAGCTGCTCAGGGCTGATGATGAAAAAATTAGCATTGACAAACCAGGAAATTCGTGCTAATATATGTATCGTGCCTGAGACCGATTGGGAGAGATGTCCGAGCGGTTTAAGGAACCGGTCTTGAAAACCGGCGATGTGAAAGCATCCGTGGGTTCGAATCCCACTCTCTCCGCCATATTTTCATAGACTTGTAAGTTCGATCTTTGCGGAAGTACCCAAGAGGTCGAAGGGGCTCCCCTGCTAAGGGAGTAGGCGTCTAAACAACGTGCGAGGGTTCAAATCCCTCCTTCCGCGCCAAGAAGAAAGCCTTGTGTCCCAATGGATACAGGGCTTTTTTGCTGCCTTTTTCGGAGGTTTGACCCTTCAAAATACCCTTTACAGATTTTTTACCCTTTGGCAAGGCCGTCATAGTAGCTTTGCATCCGTGCCGCCGTGTCTTTCATCATCTGTTCTGATGTGTGGGCGTAGACGTTAAGCGTAAAGCTGGCGGTGGCGTGGCCTAACAGGTCCTGGACGCTTTTCACGTCCGCGCCGCTGGCTATGGCTACTGTCGCTGCGGTGTGTCTGAGGTCATGCGGCCTTGCGTCCGGCCTGCCGATGCTGGCGGCAATCTTCTTGAAATTCTTGTAAAATGTCACGATTGCATAGTGTTTTCCTGCATCGTCAGTAAAAACAAGATCGTCCGGATTGTCCCATACCGGCCCGGCCCGCAACTGGTTCTCCAGCTGCCGGACACGTTCGGCCCGGAGGTATTCAAAGGCTATCGGCGGCGGCTCTATCGTACGGGGCTTGCCGCTTTTGGTGCTGGGGGCTATGTAGTATTTGCCGCCTTTGGTCTTCTCTTTCTGAAGCTGCTGGCTGACGGTGATCCTGCCGCGCTGAAAGTCTACCTGTTTCCACGACAGGCCCAGGCATTCCCCCTCTCGTAATCCGGCGAACAGACAGAGGGCGTATGCATTGCGCATGGGTGAGCCGTCTATAGCCTGGAGGAACAGCGGGATTTCTTCGTCTGTCAGCGGCGTGATCTCATGCCGCTCTACCTTCGGCAGTTCGGCGGCGTCACATGGATTGACCGCTATGATTCCCTGTTTTAAGGCCACGCTGAACGCCTTGTGCAGCACGGCGGCGACGTTCTTGACGGTCTTCCCTGACCGCCCTGCTTTGGTCATGGAGTTGTATAGCCGCTGTATATGAGTGCCCTTGACCGCCTGTAGCTCTACGGCTCCAATGGCGGGGGTGATGTGGTTTTTGATAATGCCCGCATAGCTTTGGAGCGTCAACGGCTTGACCTTGCCAGAGCAGAACGTTGTCAGCCATTCGGACATCCATTGGGAAACTGTGATCTTGTTTGGAGCCTGATAGACACCCTTGTCCAGCGCGGCCACGGCTGCGGCCAGCTTTTGGCGTACCTCTCGTTGCGTGGTGCCATATACTGACCGCTGTATCTGCTTGCCGCTGCCGCAGTCCCGGCCCGTGGTGTATCTGGCTTCCCATCTTCCATCGGCTCTCTTTCTGATTGTGCCGCCGCCTGCGGCGTTTCTGGTGCTTTTTCTTGCCATTGCAATTACCTCCAATTTCTGTTATGATAGGAGGGCAGATAGGCCGGTCGTAAAGTCTACTGCCCTATAGCCGTCCCTGGTGTGTCAGCGCCGGGGGCGGTTTTGCTGTCAAAACGGTAAATCTCCAGGATCACATATCTCAGGGAACCCATCTTTCGTTGAATCATTAACCGGGGCTGAACATTCCTCTATTTCTTCAAAATCATTTGATTTTGTGGCGCAGGTGCTTATTTTCTTTTGGAACAACATATCATATTCATCTGGTTCTAAGTCATCTCTAATCCCATTTATCCGGCCCAAGCTTGCTACCAAATTGTTAAATTCTTTGCGCCTATTGTTTTCAACATAAACAACATAGCGTCCGGTTCCATTTCCATTCCAATCTGTTTCTTCACGGAAACTCAAGCCCAGTATGTCAACAATTTTAAATAGTTCAGTTATATAATCAGAGATTTTCTTTCGTTCAAACAGGGGTGAATCTTCACCAAAGGCTATCCAATCAATTGAAACTTGATATAACTGCGATAAGCTTTTCAGGATATCAAGCGGCGGATTATTTACGCCGCTTTCATATGCGGAAAGTGTCTGAGTTTTCGGTATTCCAATAGTTTCACACACTTCTTTTTGAGTCAGTTTTGCAGCATCCCGCGCTTCCCTTAGGCGAATGCCGATCTCTTTGTCAGCCATAGTAAGACCTCCTAACACCGGATGATTCAATTTTAACACTTTATAATTGTCTTGTCAACAACAATAACAATAACAAATTGAACTATTGTAAGCAAAACTGGGAATTGATTCAATGCGCTTGCTGCGTTATGCTGAATGGGAAAGGAGGCGAAAGCCGTGAAAAACGAAGATATTAAGCGTTTTGCAAAACAATGTGGTGTGTGTCTATGGCGGGTAGCTGATTCCCTGGGAATACAAGACAGTGCGTTATCAAGAAAACTCCGCTGGGAACTACCCGCCGAGGAGAAGGAGAAAATTTTCTCCATCATCCGGGAGTTGGCAAAGGAGGAGTGATAATGGACAAGCTGGAACCCCTGGCGGTATCAGCCGCCGAAAAGCCGGTGCTGTACGTCAAGCCCATTGCAGTCCGGCCAAACATAGCGGCACAAATGCTGGACATTAGCCGTCCCAAAGTCTATGAATTGGCGGCAAGAGATGATTTTCACGGTGTTTTCAAGTTCGGCGGCTGTACGTTGTTTTCGGTTGAGGGCCTGGAAGAATGGGTACGGAAACAGTGCGCGGCAGGAGGTACAAATGGTCAGTAAAAATGAGAATGTCCCCACCAGCGCGGCAACGCTGACGGGGACGGTGGATAGCGGGACAGCCTCACAAACTCCCCACACCTCCACCACAAAGTTTACCACATTCGGCGGCAGTGGTCAAACATTTCGTGTCGCGGACCTGCTGCTGTGTGGCGCAGAGAACGCCATTTCTCGGCGGGATTTGATGGCCCTGACCGGGTACAAGGACAGGGAGCTGCGGTTGCTGATCGAAGCGGAACGGCGGCAGGGGATACCGATTCTGTCGGACAATATTAACGGCTATTTTCTCCCCGCCAGCGAAGCCGAGCGGCAACAGTGTGTTCGGTCCCTTCGCCGCCGAGCAAAGGAAATCGAGGCCACGGCAACAGCGATTGAAAAAGCGACGGAGGTATGAGTGTGGCGAAAGAAAAAAGAGCTACGTGGTGGAAAATGTTTTATCACCAGCGGGCGGCAATAGAATCTGTCAGTGATGAGGATGCTGGAGCCGGATTAAAAGCCGCATTCAGGTATTTTGATGGTGAGGATATATCGCCTGAGAGCCTTACAGCACAAGCATTTACAGTGTTCTGCGTTATTCGTCCATACATAGACGAATCGTTCCAAGATTACAATTCCTGCATTGAAAGCGGGAAAAGGGGTGCTAGGAATAGGTGGGGGAAGGATAGCCCCCCTATAGACCCCCATAGCCCCCCTATAGGGTGCCTTAGAGAAGCAGAAGCAGATATTCTATCATCTAAAGATGATAGAGAGAGTAGGGCGGACAAGCCGTGCACACCCACACGAAAAAAATATGGGCAATACGGCTGGGTCAAGCTCACGGACAGCGATTATAACCGCCTCTTAAATGACCTGGGAGAAACCGAGGTCAAGCGGTGCATCGCCTATGTGGATGAATCTGCCCAGTCCAATGGCAACAAAAACAAGTGGAAGGACTGGAACCTGGTCATACGCCGTTGTCACCGTGACGGGTGGGGACTGTCCCAACAGCAATCTCAGCCGCCCCAGCAGCCACGGAGAACCGGGCGGTTGATCGTAGATGAAGACGGGGAGGAGCGTGTGATCTTTGAGTGAGTATCGTTTGCCTGAGAACGCTGAAGGGGCAATTGTGGGCTGTGTGCTTCTCTGCCCAGAGGTTAGGGCGGAAGTATCACGCCTGATTTCAGAATCGGACTTTGCTTTTCCGCCCTTTGGGGCTATGTTTTCGGCAGCACTGGAGCTGGAGGAACCAGATAGCATTGTCTTCCGGGAGAAGGTCAAGGAACGGGGCTATACGCTGCCGGACGGCTTTTTCAATGCACTGAGCGAGGTGGCCGTAAACCGGTACAACGTGGAACTGTACGCCCAACTGCTGCGGGAGAGTTCCCAACGGCGGCAACTGCGGGAGCTGGCCCAGCAGTTGGAGAATTCGGCGGCAGCGGAAGATGACCCCGCCGAGATGATTACAGCCGCTACGTCAAGGCTTGCAGAAATTGAGCACGGCGGCAGTACATCAGAGGTGGCCGGACCGGACGATGCTTTCCGGGCATTTTGGGAGCACAGAAAGCGCGTGGAGGGCGGCAAGGGCGCGGTACCAACCGGCTTTGCACCGTTGGATGACATCCTCGGCGGCGGTATGCTGCGGTCTGGGCTGTACATACTGGCCGCACGGCCTGGAATGGGCAAAACTACCGCTGGTCTTGGATTCGCTGACCATATCGCCGCCACGATGGGGCCGGTGTTGTTCGTGTCCCTGGAGATGAGCTTGGAGCAGATCGAGGGAAAGCGGCTGGCCCGCCTGACCGGGATACCGTCCAATGATATTCTGCTGGGGGACGGCAGGAACCTGGACTATCGGAAAATCCGGTCAGCCGCCGATGAGCTGAAGCAGACGCCGGTCTACATCAGCCGCCGCCCTACGGCTACCGTGGCTCAAATCCGGCGCATGGCGAAGCTGATCGAGGGCGTACAATGCGTGGTGGTGGACTACCTGGGCAAGATCACGCCAAAAGACAGCCGGGTCAGCCGGTATGAGGCAACAACGGCCATTTCCGGGGACCTGAAATCCCTGGCGGTGGAAATGGGTATACCCGTGCTGGCCCTGGCCCAGCTGAACCGGGAAAACACGGCCAGAAGCGATAAGCGGCCCCAACTATCCGATTTGCGGGACAGTGGAGCCATTGAACAGGATGCGGACGGGGTGATTATGCTCCACCGTACGGATTACTACGAAATGAGCGAAACGCCTCTAAAGTCGTGGGAATCCGTGGAGCTGGAAATCCTGGTGAGGAAGAACCGCCACGGCGGGATTGGTAACTGTTCGGCTGGATTTTTTCCGGCTACCGGGAAAATTATCAGGAGTGCGTGATGGAGATTATTGGAAATATGAAAGTTTATACAGCGGCAGAATTACCGGAAATGGACACCAGCTATTTTCTCCCCTGGAGCTTGGATATGCTCTATGAGCTGGAGCCAGAGTTGCGGGATATCGCTGTCCGAACGGTGGAACAGAGGCGGAAACGATTCTATGACCGGATTGACGCCTATGTTGCCGCTAAACATGCGGCGGAGAAGTTGGTGGGCTGGTTTGCCCGTGATCCCCGGCTCAGAAGCAGCGGTGCTTGGGATTGTTATTTCAGGCCAATTTTGGAGGAATTACGGATATGAGCGGAAAATCTTCTCAGCGCAAGGGCCGCGCCGCCGAGCTGGAGCTGTCCAGGATACTCCAGGGGTACGGCTACCCCGTGGAGGCTGGCCGCGCTCAGAGCTATGGGGCTGTGCCGGACCTGACCGGCCTCCCCAATATCCACATTGAGTGCAAGAGGGCTGAGGTGCTGCGGCTGTCCGAATGGATGTAGCAGGCCCGGCGGGATTCTTCCAGGTTCGGCGGCTTGCCTGCGGTGTTCCATCGGCGGAACAAATCCCCGTGGTTGGTGACAATGGAACTGCCGTCATGGATGGAGCTTTACCGTGGTTAGGAATCTTAAAGGAACAAGTTGATAAATAACGAGGAAAATGGTATAATGCTGATGGGACTCAAAAGTGAGGAGGAGAGGACATGGGGACATCAGCAATAATGGACGAAAAAGCATTGAAAGAACAAATCACATATATGAAAGAGATATTAAATGAGCGGCAATATCGGTGTTATTTAGGGAAGACAGCGATATCATTAGGACGTGGCGGGCTGACAAAAGTCGCACGTCTATCGGGAGCATCCGTGAACACCGTAAGGAAAGGGATAGCGGAGGTCAAGGAGCCGCCCAGCGGAATAGAGAAAATGCAAATCCGGCGGACCGGTGGAGGACGAAAATCTGCATCAAAGAAATATCCGAACATAGAACAGGCGATAGAGGAGATCATAGACGGAAAAACATATGGAGACCCAGAAAAGGTAATTCATTGGACAACGCAGAGTTTAATGAGTATTGCGGAAAAACTCCCCTATTGCACAGTGTCCATAGAATTGTCCGGTATACTTTTAGTTT
>CAJTPV010000049.1 GCA_910578505.1 uncultured Oscillospiraceae bacterium
GGCGGCAGGCGCGGAGCCGTCCGGACGCAGGGCGGAGCAGTCCTCCCCCTTCTCGCCCACAGCGCACACATTCACCAGACAGGGGACCTCCTCGCCGTCGCCGAAAAAGATTTCCAGCAGCTCGCCCTCGGCAGTGGACTCGCACTCAAAGGACGCCTTGTCCGTCTCGTAGGAAAACAGGATGTCCCCCAGGGCCACCTTGTCCCCCACCTTCTTGTTCCACTTGCCAATGATACAGGATTCCACAGTGATGCCGGCCTTCGGCATCAGGACTGCATTTGCCATAATCGTTCTTCCTCCCTCTCACATAAAGTTTTTATTGATTGCAATACAACGCAATTTCCTGTTCCTCAAAGCGGGTCTTCCACTCCGCCGGGGGCTCCCGGTCCGTCACCACCCTGGCCACCGTGTCCAGGGGCCCCAGGCTGACCAGCCCGGTCCGGTCGAATTTCCGGTGGTCCGCCAGCAGCACCGCGCAGTCCGCCGCCGCGATCATGGCCTGCTTCACCTGCACGATGTCGTCCGATGAGTCCGCAATCCCCAGCCGGGTGTTGATTCCCCGGCAGGACAGCAGGGCATACCGGACATGGTAGCAGCGGATAGTCCGCAGGGCGTGGGGGCCGGTGAGGGCCATCGCGTCCCCATGCATGGCCCCGCCGGTGGAGATGATGTTCCACCCCTCCTGACCGCTCATCTCGTGGAGAATCTCCAGAGAGTTGGTAATGAGCGTCAAATTTTTCAGCTGTCTCATGGCCTGTACCGCGCAGGCGGCGGTGGAGCTCTCGTCCACCATGATGGCATCGCCGTCCTGGACCATGGCGGCGGTCTGCCGGGCGATAGCCAGCTTCTCCTCCACGTTGGTGTTTTTCCGAATCGCGTAGGGCGGCGGGGCCTTGCCCCCCTGGCTGGCCACCGCGCCGCCATATGTACGGGCCGCAATGCCCTCTTTCTCCAGCCACTCCAAATCCCGGCGGATGGTCTCCTCCGACACGCCGAACCCGGCGCTCAGCTCGCTCACCACCACCCGCCCGGCGGCCTGCAGCCGCTCGGCAATCAGGCGGCGTCTCTCGGCAATCAGCACGGCGGCTGCGCCCCCTTTCTCGTATTACTTATTTGAGTATAGACCATTCCCCACATTCTGTCAAGAGAAAATCCACAGAATCCAACAATTTCTCTGTGTTTATGTGGTTTGCTTGACAGATACATGGAAGATTTCCACGTTCGTTCTTTTCAGGATGCGCTCTTCTCTCGCTTTTTCATCCTCTCCAGCAGTAATCTGCAAAACCCCCGTTTCGCCATCTTGACAAAACGGGGGTGGATGCGTATAATAAAAGGCAGAAGGGCGGCTGTACATGACAGTTAGCCCACATAGCTAACGACTTGATCCGCTAGCCGTTCGGGTGCCACCGGACGGCTAGCACGCTGTCGTGGTCAATAGAACCGCCGCCAGCACTGCAAAAACCAGGGTCAATAGTGCTTTAAGTAGCTTTCTCTTCCACATTCGCATTCCCCCCTTTCTATGAGGGAATTGCTAACCGTCAATATGTAACAGCCGCCCACCGGGTTGATCTCCCGATTGCGAAAGCCGCCTTCTGGCCGTCCCCACTGGACGGCTTTTCCATTATACAATACGCACCATGTTTTGTCAAATTTTGTGCAAATGAATTCCGTTATTTGGGCGCTTTGTCATTTTTTAAACAAGGGCTTTTTCCGCGTCAGAATATCCCGAAGATCTTCTCATTGAAGGACCCCAGGAGCGATTCATAATCCGTATAACCGATATTGCTGTTTTTAAAGCGCTGGCTCCATCCGTCTCGAACCGCCTGGGCTACCTGGTCCGCACAGGCGCTTCTGGTCATTAAAATGGCGGGAAATACATAGTAGATCATGAAAAAGTTCATGTCCGTCTGTGTCCGGGCTTTGATCTTCCCCCGGACCGCAAAGCGCTCCTCCGCCGCTGCCGTAACAGCCGCGGCAATCTCCGCCGCCTGCGCGTCCCTGTCCTCCGCCAGCTCCACCGCGTCTGTCATCTCGCGGAAGAAATGGCCGTGCTCATCGCGGAACCTCTCCATCCGCTCCGCATAGGACGCCTTCTTCAGCCGCTTGAGCATCTCCGGCATGTTGTTAAAAATATTTTCCACATGATCTAACATGGTTTTCCTCCATTCATTGGATAAATACGGTTCAGTCTACCACTACACCCTTTTGCAGCATGATGTTGGCATACAGCGCCGACTCTCCGGTGGCGATAATCGCATATACCTTTTTTGCTTTCTTGTAAAACGAAAACCGCTCAATCTGCCCGATGGCGTCCTCGCCCCGGCCGTCGTACTTCTTCACGATCTCCTTGTACGTGTCCCAGATAGGCGTCTCCACGTCGTCCCCCGGCATGACCTCCATCAGGTTTACCGGCTTGTCCACATAGGTGTCCAGGGGAAACACCTGCAAAATCGCGTCCAGCAGCTCCGGCACGCCGTGGCCGTCGCAGCGGATGACAATGGCGTTCTTCCCCATGGTTTCAGCGGGGAAATTGCCGTCGGCAATCACCAGCCGGTCGCTGTGGCCCATCTCCGCCAGCACCTTCAGCAGCTCCGGGGAGAGAATCTTAGGAATTCCTTTCAGCATAGTTTTGTCCTCCTCATATCCGCGTTTGTTTTGAAAAGGGGACTGGGAGCCAATCCCAGTCCCCTTTTCTTTAAGTATCAATCAATCTTCTCAACACACATCAAAGCGGGAATTAGTCGTACAGGTTGGGGGCGATCTCATCGCTCTCCATGTTGGTGGTGTCATACCAGTAACCGTCGGTGGAGATGTCGGACACGCTCTTGCCGGAGACGATGTCGTTGAGGGTATCAACCGTCCTGATGCCCATGGCCAGAGGAGACTGGGTGACAGCGCCGAACAGGGTGCCGTCCTTGATAGCGCCCTTGATGGCGGAGCCGGCGTCAAAACCGGCGGCCAGGATCTTGCCGGCAGCGGGGTCGGCGTCCAGCACGCCCAGGTTGCCGTTGGCGGTCACGATGCCCTCGGCAGCAACCTGGTTGGAGCCGAACATGCCGATGGTGTCGGACTTGTTCATGATAACGGAAGCCTCGGTGGCGCACAGCTCCACGGTGGTCTGGGCGGGAACCGCAACTTCAATGATGATGTCCGCGCTGCCCGCGTCGCCCTTGTCGGCGCAGTTGTTGACATAGTAGTCGTTGCCGGTGACGCCCACGGTCTTGCCGTCGGCCTTGGCCAGCTCGGTGAACTTGTCAATGAAGCCCAGGCCGCGGCTGGTGATGGACTCGGAGGTGGACTCCTGGTTCACCTCACCGATGCGCACGGGAGCGGTGGCGCTCATGATGCGGTCCTTCAGAGCGGGATACAGGTTCTCAGCGGCAACAGCGCCGGCGCCGTAGTTATCAGTGGCGATGGTGGAGAGAACGGAGCCCTCAGGAGCGTCAGGAATGCCGGAGTCGAAGCAGACAACGGGGATGCCCTTGTCCATAGCCAGCTGCAGGGCGTCCAGGCAGGCCTGCTGGTCGCAGGCGGCCAGGCCGATGCCGTCGGGGGCGTTGTTGATGGCGTTGTTGAGCATCTGCACCTGATCGGCGATGTCGGACTCATTGTTGGGGCCGGTGCAGTTGACCTTGACGCCCAGCTTGTTGGCCTCGTCCTCCACGCCCTTCACGGCAGCCTGCCAGTAAGAAGACTGGTAGCTCTTGACAATGATCTCAAACGTGTAGTCGCCGCCTGCCGCAGCGTCGCTGCCGGAATCCCCGGTGTCGCCGCCGGCGTTGCCGCCCGCATTCGCACCGGCGTTTGCGCCGGCATTACCGCCGCTGTTGCCGCCGGAATTTCCGCCGCCGCCGCAGCCGGCCAGAAGAGCCAGGGCCATCACCATGACCATCAGCAGTGCTAATACCTTCTTTTTCATCGTGTTAGTCCTCCTTAAAAAATCTTTCCAAAAGTTCTTTATATGAAGCTGTATCCACAGCCGCATATCCCGCAAATTTCCTGCCGCATTGGTCAGCGGGCGAAAACCCCGGACCACCAATGCACCTCACCGGGCATTAAAAGTTCTTTTTGATTCTTTTTCTTTCAAGAAAAAGAATTACGCCGCCTTCAGCTCGCCGCTGCGCTTCTTCTTCAAGATGTCCACCAGAACCGCGCCGATGAGCACCAGTCCGGTGATGATCTGCTGCCAGTTGGCCTGTAAGCCGATATACGGCAGGCCGGTCTTCAGCAAACAGATGACGAACACGCCCAGCAGGGAGCCCTCGATGGACCCCGCGCCGCCGGTGGCGGAGACGCCGCCGATAATCGCGCCGCCGATGGCCTCCAGCTCGAAGCCCGCGCCGGTGCCGGGCTGCACCGTGGCGAACACCGCCGAATAGGCCACCGCCGCCAGGCCCGCGAACAGGCCGGAGATCACATAGGCCATGGTGTGGTAAAACTTGACGTTGATGCCGGAGAGCACCGCCGCCTCCTTATTGCTCCCAATGGCAATGGCGTACCGGCCAATGGGGGTGTGGTTGAGCACAAAGGCCATCAGCGCCACCAGCAGTACCACCCACAAAAATCCCAGCGGGACCTTCATATCGCCGATGGTGGCCTTGAAGATATCCCGGAACCAGCTGCCCTCGGAGCCCGTGGTGGGCCACGAAATGCCGAGCCGGTTCACAATCAGCGCCCCCAGCCCCCTGGTAATCATGCACGTGCATAGGGTCGCCATAAACGGCGGCAGGTCCATCAGCGCCACCAGCAGGCCGTTGAGCAGGCCGATGACCAGGCCGAAGGCGATGGCCACCAGGATGCCCACAATGGTGGGGCAGCCCTTGTGGACGACCAGATAGCCGCCTACCAGGGAGTAACAGATCAGGCCTGTGCCGATAGACAGGTCCACGCCTCCCGTAATCAGCGGGAAGGTGACGCCAATGGCCATGAGGGCGATGTAGTAGGAGTAGTCGAGTATGCTCAGCACAGTATTATACTTGCGGAAGTTGGGGCTGGCGATACTGAAGAAGGCAAACAGGGCCACTACAACCAGCAGCACGATCACCTTCTGTCCGCCCAGCCGCGCCACGATGGACTTGTTGGGTGTATCATTCTTTCCCATGTTTCCCCTCCTATATGCTAATCTCGCGTGTAGCCAGGGTCATAATGGTCTCCTGGGTGGCCTCCTGGATATCCAGCTCGCCGGTCTTCTTCCCCTCGCACATCACCAGCACACGGTCGCTCATGCGCAGGATCTCCGTCATCTCGGAGGAGATCATGATAATAGACTTGCCCTCCTCCGCCAGCCGGTTCATGAGCTTATAGATCTCGTTCTTCGCGCCCACGTCGATGCCGCGGGTGGGCTCGTCGAAAATCAGGATCCCGCAGTCCTTCACCAGCCACTTGGCAATGACCACCTTCTGCTGGTTGCCGCCGGAGAGGTTCACCACCAGCTGCTCCACGCTGGGGGTCTTGGTGGCCAGGGAGTCCACGTACTTCTGGGCCACCTCCGCCTCCTTCTCCTTGTGGATAAACAGCCCCCGCATAAAGTTTTCCAGGTTGGCCATGGTGGAGTTCTCCGCCACGGTCTTCTGGACCACGATGCCGAACTGTTTGCGGTCCTCGGAGAGGTAGCCGATGCCGTTTCTGACCGCGTCCTGAGGGGAGTTGATCTCCACCTTTTTCCCGTTGATGTAAATGTCCCCGCTCTCCTTGGGGTCCGCGCCGAAGATGGCCCGCGCCGTCTCCGTGCGCCCCGCGCCCATCAGGCCGGAGAAGCCCAGAATCTCCCCCTTGTGCAGCTCAAAGCTCACATCCTGCACCATTCTTCCGGCGTTGAGGTGCTCCACCTTCAGCACCACCGGCGCGTCCGGCGCCACGGCGCTGCAGGCCTTGGGGTCCTCGTAGATGACGCGGCCCACCATCATGTTGATGATGTCCTCCTTGGTGCAGTCCTTGGTAATCAGCGTGCCCACATAGGCGCCGTCCCGCATGACTGTGACCCGGTCGGTGATGACCTTGATCTCGTCCATGCGGTGGGAGATGTACACAATGCCCACCTGCTGCTCCCGCAGGTCCCGGATGATCTTGAACAGCTCCTCGATCTCCGCCTCCGTCAGCGCCGCCGACGGCTCGTCGAAGATAATCACCTTGGCGTCCCGGGAAATGGCCTTGGCGATCTCGCACATCTGCTGCTTGCCCACAGTCAGGCTGCTCATGGTCTCGGCGGGGTCGATGTGGATGTGGAGGCGCTCAAAGAGCTTCGCCGCCTCCTCGTTCATCTTCTTATCATCAATGCGGATGCCCTTTTTGAACTCCCGCCCGATGTAGATGTTCTGCGCCACCGTCAGGTGGCCCACCATGTTCAGCTCCTGGTGGACGATGACAATGCCCGCGTCCTGGGCCTCCCTGGTGTTGTGGAACGACACCTCTTTCCCCTCATAGGTGATGGTTCCGGAGTCCTTGGTATAAATACCGGTCAAAACCTTCATCAGCGTGGACTTGCCCGCGCCGTTTTCTCCCATCAGCGCGTGGACCTCGCCCCTGCGGACCTCGAAATCCACGTGGTCCAGCGCGTGGACGCCGGGGAAGGATTTGTCGATGCCCTTCATCGTCAGAATTACGTCGCCCATTCTCTCATCCTCCCCACATATTTAATTCTTCCGGCGTCTTGCCGCCACGTCCGCATAAACGGCGGCAATGACGATAATGCCGGTAATCACCTGCTGGTAGTCCTTGGGTAAGCCCAGAGCCAGAATGCCCTCCTGGAGCAGGGCGATGATAAACACGCCGATGACGGTGCCGCCGATGGAGGCCAGGCCCCCGGCCATGGACGTCCCGCCCATGACGCAGCCCGCAATCGCCTCATTGTTGTACTGGTCGCCGTAGCCGGGCTGCACGGTGGTGTACGCGGCCACGAAGAAGATGGCGGCGATGCCCACCAGCGTGCCGCAGATCACATACGCCAGCATCTTCCACTTCTTGACGTTGACGCCGGACAGCCGCACCGCCTCCTGGTTGCTGCCCAGGCAGAGTATGTACCGGCCCGCCCTGGTATGGTTGAGCAGGATGAAGCACAGCACCGCAAAGACCAGGAAAATGATCAGGCCCACGGGGATATTGCCCATCTTGATAAGGCTCCTGTACCAGCCGCCCTCCGCCGAGCTCTGGGGCCAGCTGACGGTCTGGGTCTTGGTGAACACGGAGGCCAGGCCCTTGGCGATGTTCATGCTGGCCATGGACACGATAAACGGCGGTACGGAGCAGTAGGCCACCAGGTAGCCGTTGAACACGCCGAAGAGCAGACCCACCAGTATGCTCAAAATCAGGCTCAGCCCCATGGGCACGCCGTAGCTGGTCAGGCAGAAGCCCGAAATCAGCGCCGAGCAGAACATGACCGGCCCAATAGAGAAGTCGATGCCGCCCGTGGCGATGACAAACGTCACCCCCAGGGAGAGGAAGCCCAGGAAGTAGGCGTAGTTCAGCGCGCTCAGGATCCGGGGCAGACCGGCGAAGTTCTTGTTGGCCGCGCTGAACAGCGCGTACATCAGAATCAGTACGCCGCACAGCACAATCCGGTTGAAGCCGATCTTTTTCACCATGGGGTGTTGTTTCAGTTTTTCCAACTCATTCCCTCCAATTCCGCACCAGATGGCAGCTTTGTTAGATTTACACAGCACACGACAAAGTCGAAACGTTTTGCTTTGTTCTGTATAGGTTATTATCGTATATTTTCTTCCTCTTGTCAACCCTCGATATGTAGAAATCGTAAAAGAAAATTCATGCAATATTCACATTTTTAGGAAAAGTTTCCAGCCGCCTGAGAGAAAAAGGGCCGGAGCGGCAGGCGTATCTCCCGCCGTTCCGGCGTTTGGGCTCAGTTCTTTTTTTGGTCCGGGCAGTCAACGATTATGCCGTCCTCGTCCCACAGGTCGTGCCAGTCCTTCGCGCCGGGCCACAGGAACACCTGGCCCTTGACCAGGCGGTTGTGGCGCTCCAGGGTCCCGATGGTGCGCATTTCCTCTTCTGTCAATGGTTCTGTCATAGTACACTCCAAATTCGCGGTATAGTTGTGGATGGAAAAGGGGATGGGGATCTGCCCCCGCTGCAGGGCCCATTTCAGGGCAATGATCGCCGGATGGACGCCGTAGGCCTGGGCGATCGCCTGCATTTCCGGCAGCTCCAGGTCGGCGATATCGGTCTCCACGATGTCCCGCTCCGGCCGCCGGGGGGACCCGATGGGCATATAGCCCACCGGCTGGATGTGGTGGGCCTTGAGGTAGTCGAACAGCTCCTGCTGCTGGAAGCAGGGGTGCAGCTCGATCTCGCAGGCCGCCGGGGGAATGCGCAGCTGGTCCAGCACCGCCTCCAGCTTGGGGATGGTCATGTTGGAGATGCCGATGTGCCGGACAAGGCCCTTGTCCACCAGGGCCTCGCACTGGCGGTAGGTGTCCACGAATTCCGCCGCGGAGAAGGGCTTGGCGTCCGGGTTGCGGGCGTCCACATCGCAGTGGGGGGCGTGGTAGTTGGGGAAGGGCCAGTGGATGAAGTACATGTCCACGTAGCCGCACCGCAGGTCCTCAATGCTCTTGCGGCAGGCCTTTTCCACGTCCCGGTGCATGTCGTTCCACACCTTGGTCATGATGTACAGCTCCCTGCGCCCCACCACGCCCTCGTCAAAGGCCGCCTGGAAGACCTGGCCGATCTGGGCCTCGTTGCCGTAGCAGGCGGCGCAGTCGAACATGCGGTAGCCCGCCCGGATGGCTCCGGCCACGGCCCCGGCCACCTCGTCGGGCCCCACCCGGTCCGAGCCGAAGGTACCCATGCCGATGCAGGGGATCCTGCTGCCGTCGTGCAGTGTGATCTGGGGAACTTTGCTGGCGTCTATGCCCATGATTCTACCTCCTGAAACTGTTATGATGAAAGCTGTTTTGCTTTTGATTAACACTTGACAAAATGCCGGCGGGCCTTTATAATAAAAACAGAAGGGCACTGCTGTATGGCGGTTAGCTCGAACTTAACTGGTCAAACTACGTTGACCGCTCGGGTGCCTTCCGGGCGGTCAACACGCATATGTAGTCAAACACAGCATCGCCAGGATTGCGAAAGCAATCGTTAAAAGGGTCCGCCATATACGTTCTTTCCACATGCAGCTCACCTCCCCTCGTTGGATATCCGCTGGGGGAAAATGAGCCAACCGCCTTTTATACAACAGTGCGCTCTTCTAACCGTCCTTCGGGACGGCCTTTTTATTTTCACGCGCTGCTTTTTGTCAATTCCTGCCGGACCGCGTTTTACATACGGACACCTCAATAAACTGGAAGTTACCGCTTTTTCTTGCTCTCAATCGCCTGTATTGTACACGCAAAACCTGCAATCATAGCAAATAGCGTTGCGCCAGTCATCTCTTCGTTCATTCCAGAACCCATGAAAAAGCCAACAAAGGCAGCAACTATTATGATTACAACCGAAAGAAATGTTCTCATATTTGATACCTCCTCAACTTCCGATTTGCCTTCTTTCACAATGCCTTTATCTTGATATAAATACCCACAAAACAAGTATACGGCTGAATGACCGCTTCAAAGTGCTGCCTGTCGCCAAGTGCGTATGGATTATCTGTTGCGAGCCAATCGCCCCATGCTTTGCTGAAACAGTCCATTTCCCACGTCTCCACCAATTCAATCCGCTCATGGCCGCCGATGAGTTCTTTCCAGCGGTTTGGGCTTTTGAACATATAGGCGTCGTCACCCAGCCAATCGGAAAGCAGCTCCTCGGCACGGCCTGCGTATTCCTCCTTCACGCCGGGGATCCCGATCAGCACCACCCCATTATCCTGCATAAACGGCAGAATCTTTTCCTGAAAAAATCCCTCGCGCCCTGCAAAGTAGTGATACGAGTCGATGCTGACCAGCGCGCGGAACTGCTTCTCTTCAAAATGGAGATCGTTCGCGTCCTCATGGACAGGCGTTACCTGCTCCCCAACGCCCCACGCGGCAAACCGTCTCCCGTTTTCTTCCGCACTCACCCATAAATCATTTGCAAAAACCCGTGCTCCCGTCTCTTTGGCGATGACAAGGCTCGTCAGTCCCGTCCCACAGCCTAAATCGAGAATTTTATCGTCAGGAGCAAACTGCACAGGATATTTGTCAAACAGTTCCGCCAAGATCCTTACGCTGTTGGGTCCCATCATGGTCTCTGCCGAAATATATGCCCCATAGCTGCCAATATTCATACGCCCTGTCTCCTCTAAAGTCCAATCTTGACAAAACGCCAATGAGTGCTTATAATAAAAACAGAAGGGCACTGCTGTATGGCGGTCAGCCCATTACGTCAACTCATATCTGGTTGACCGCTCGGGTGCCTTCCGGGCGGTCAACACGCATATGTAGTCAAACACAGCATCGCCAGGATTGCAAAAGCAATCGTTAACAGGGTCCGCCATATACGTTCTTTCCACATGCAGCTCACCTCCCCTCGTTGGAAATCCGCTGGGGGAAAATGAGCCAACCGCCTTTTATACAACAGTGCGCTCTTCTGGCCGTCCGGTTCGGGCGGCTTTTTTATTTTGCATCACGCGCCGTTTCTTGTCAATTCCTGCCGGACCGCCTTTTTACGCCTCGCTGTCGATGAGAATCTTCCCCTTCACTGTGCCCGGCGTCTTGAACATCTCAAACGCCGCGTCGATCTTGGACAGGGGAATCTTCTTATAAATAAAGGAATCGTCAAACTTCAGCTGCCCGGTCTTGAAGTAGTGGGCCGCCAGCGTCCACTCGTCCCCCGGAAACGGCGCGGAGTAGCTCATCCAGGACCCGGTGAGACGGAACTCCTTCCGGTTGATATTCTCCCACTCCTCCACGCTGAAGGTCAGCTCCCTGGTGGGCGTGCCGATAAAACACACCTGGGCCTTGTTGGCCGCCAGCTGAAACGCCATCTTCATCGTGACGGTGTTGCCCGCCGTCTCATACACATAATCAAAGCCCCGGCCTCCGGTGAGCTCCCGCACCCGCTCCATGAAATCCGGCGAGCCGGAATTGACGGTCTCATCCGCGCCCAGCCGCTTGCCCAGCTCCAGCCGCTCGTCCAGAATATCGAAAACAACCACCGTCTTCGCGCCGAAAATCTTCGCCCACTGCATGGTCAGCATGCCGATGGTGCCGCCGCCCAGGATGGCCACGGTCTTCCCACCCTGGAAGTCCAGCCGCCGCAGGCCATGGAGGGCCACGGTGGCCGGCTCAAAAAACGCCCCCTGCTCAAAGCTGACCTCATCGCCGAACTTTACCGCGTTTTTTTCCGGCACAACCACATATTCCGCAAAGCTGCCGAACTCCCTGGACCCGATAAAGCTGTAGTGCCGGCACAGGGAGTAGTTCCCCTTCTGGCAGTCCTCGCACCGCATGCACGGTACCAGCGGAACCCCCGCCACCCGGTCCCCCGGTTTCAGGGTGGTCACGCCCTCGCCGATTTCCTCCACCACGCCGGAGAACTCATGCCCCAGCACGTTGGGGAAGAAGTGGCAGGCATCGCCGTTGACCCGCGGCACGTCGGAACCGCAGATGCCGGTGTACTTGACTTTAATGAGGACCTTCCCCGGCCCGGCCTCCGGCTTTTTGATCTCCTCATAGCGAATGTCGTTTTTCGCGTGGACAACTCCCGCTTTCATCATAGACGCCCCTTTTCTTTATACAAACAGCGGAAAATCCGCCTTTAGATCCTCGTACAGCTTCAAATAGAGCTCCATATATCTCTGATACTTCTCGTGATTCGCCCAATCCGGCTCCTGGACCCTCGTAATGCGGATGGTGCGGCTCACCGCCTCCCCATAGTCCCGGTACACGCCGCAGCCCACGGCGGCCAGCAGCGCCGCGCCCAGGGCCGTGGCCGTGTCGCTGCCCGGCACCTGCATCCGCCGCCCGGTTACGTCCGCCTTGATCTGCGTCCACAGCACGGAATTGGACGCGCCGCCCATGGCGTTGAGCACGTCCACCTCCACGCCGGTCTCCGCCGCCACCCGCAGGTTATGCTCCAGCGAGAACGCCGCCCCCTCCAGTATGGCCCGGACCATATGGCCTCTGGTCTTGCCGAAGGACAGGCCGCAGAACACGCCCTTGGCGTCCGGGTCCCAGATGGGCGACCGCTCCCCGGCCATATAGGGCAGGAACAGCAGCCCGTCCGCGCCGGGAGGGACCTGCTCCGCCTCCGCCGTCAGCTGGTCGAAGCGCATGCCCTGACCCAGCTCCTGCCGGAACCAGCGCAGCGCTCCGCCGCCGCCTACGGTCCCGCCCTGCAGCAGCCACATCCCCGGCGCCACGTGGGGGCTGAGGATCAGCTTCTCGTGGGGGACGGCCCGGTCCGTGCAGATGCTCATGCCGCCGGCCTGGCCCCCCTGCTCCTGGGTCTGCCCGGCTTTGTACACACCGGCCCCCAGGGCGCCGCAGGCCGCGTCCAGGCCGCCGGCCACCACCGGCGTGCCCGGCAGCAAGCCTGTCCGCGCCGCCGCAGCCTCCGTCACCGTGCCCACCACCGCGTCGCAGGCGTACAGCGGCGGCGCCAGGTCCGTGGACAGCCCCAGGTCATGGGCCAAAGCTCCATCGTAGGACAGTTTTTGCATATCAAAGAAGTGGATGCCGTAGCCCTGGGACAGGTCCTGGCTCATGACGCCGGTGAGCCGCAGGACAATAAAGCTGTTGCTCTGCAGGAATTTATATGTACGGGCGAAAACCTCTGGCCGCTCCTCCTTGAACCACAGCATTTTCGGCGTGGTGTAGGAGGGCAGGAAGCTGTTCCCCGCCACGGAGAAGATCCGCTCCCCGCCGACATCACGGCTCACCCGCTCACAGATGTCCCTGGCCCGGGTGTCCATCCAGATGGGCGCCGGCGCCAGGACACGGCCCTTCTCGTCCACCGCGACGGCGGACCAGCTCTGGCCGTCCACACCCACGCCCCGGATTTTCGCCGGGTCCACGGCTCCCTGGCGCAGCACATCCCCCAGGGCGTCACAGGCCGCAGCCCACCACGCCTCCGGGTCCTGCTCCGCCCAGCCGGCCGCCGGGTAGCTGACTGGATAGGGCCGGTTCGCCTGGGCCAGCACGGTCCCGTCCTCATCAAAGGCCGCCGCTTTACAGGCGGACGTGCCGATATCAACGCCGATAAACTGCTTGTCCATCGCTCCGCTCCTCCTCAGCAGCAGAGCGAAACGTTTCGCTCTGCCCGGCAAAAAAATCCGCAGCCGGTTTCACAGGGACAGCTCCTGCCCGCGCGCCGGCCGGGAATGACTTCCGCCTTTTGCAGCAGTATACCACGGGACCGGCGTGCTGTCAACCGAATTTGCGCGAAATCGGCACAATACGGGAAGCAACAGGCCGGAGGGCCTGCGCAGTGCTCTGGTGCGCAGGCCCTCCGGCAATGTCAGGAGAACGATCATCCGACAGCCGCGGACTACTGGATTTCCAGTCTTCTGGAGGCGGGGACTTCCGCATCCTTCTTCGGCATGGTCAGCGTCAGGACGCCGTCCGTATAAGCGGCGGTGATGTCCTGGGCGCGGATACCGGAGATGTTGAAGCTGCGGGAGAAGGAACCGCTGAATCGCTCGCAGCGGATATAGTTGCCCTCGCTGTCCTTTTCCTCCCGGCTGGAATTCCTCTGGGCGCTGATCGAGAGGCGGTCTCCGTCAATGTCGATGTGGATGTCCTCCTTTTTCATACCGGGAAGGTCCGCCTCCAGGACATAGGCGTCGCCATTATCCCGGATGTCCGTGACAAAGCTGCCTGTGGGATTGCCGGAAAAAAATTTGCGCTCCAGCTCCGCCAGATCCCGGAAGGGATTGTAGATGTCCATCATGCGGCCATTGGTGAAGGGTGTCAGTTCAAACATATTCAAAACCTCCAATGTTTTTGTTTGACTATAGTATGCCGGAAACAGATGAACAAATCCCACATATTTTGTGGACGAATCGTGAATTTTAGCACTCGCAATATAAGAGTGCTAAAATTCGATCGACTCTGCCGGGGCGTGCACAGTGCGCGCCCCGGCAGTCGTCTACTGACGTGTCTTGCCCAGATAGGCCTCCTTGATCGACTCATCGTTGAGCAGCTCCAGTCCGGTACCGGACTTGGTAATCACACCGGTCTCCAGGACATAGGCGTAGTCGGCAATTTTCAGCGCCATATTGGCGTTCTGCTCCACCAGCAGAATGGTCACGCCCTGCCGGTTGATCTCCTGGATGATGGTGAAGATATCCTGCACCACCAGCGGAGCCAGGCCCAGGGACGGCTCGTCCAGCATCATCATCTTTGGCCGGGACATCAGCCCCCGCCCTACGGCCAGCATCTGCTGCTCGCCGCCGGAGAGGGTGCCGGCCAGCTGCCAGTGCCGCTCCTCCAGCCGGGGAAACAGCTCATAGACCCACTTCACGTCCTTCTCGATGCCGCCCTTGTCACTGCGCAGATACGCGCCCACCTTCAGGTTCTCCAGCACGGTCAGGTTAGGGAAGACCCGGCGGCCCTCCGGGATCTGGGCGATGCCGGCCTCCAGGATCTTGTTGCTGGGCAGACCCAGCAGCTCCGTCCCGTCGTATTGGATAGAGCCGGACTGGGCCTTCACCAGGCTGGAGATGGTGCGCAGGGTGGTGGATTTGCCCGCGCCGTTGGCGCCGATCAGGGTGACGATCTTGCCGTCAGGGACCTCCAGGCTGATGCCGGACAGGGCCTGGATGCCGCCGTAGGCCACCCGCAGGTTGTCGATTTTAAGCATCTTCACTCACCCCCAAATATGCGTCAATGACGTGCTGGTTGCTCTGGATCTCCCCAGGCGTGCCGTGGGCGATGAGCTTGCCGAAGTCCAGGACGTAGATCCGGTCGGAGATGTCCATAACCAGATTCATGTGGTGCTCGATGAGCAGGATCGTGGTGTGGAACTGCTCCCGGATCTCGCTGATGAATGTGGTCAGCTCGTCGGTCTCCTGGGGATTCATGCCGGCGGCGGGCTCGTCCAGCAGCAGCAGCGTGGGGTCGGTGGCCAGCGCCCTGGCAATCTCCAGCCGCCGCTGCTTGCCGTAGGGCAGGCTGGTGGACAGCTCCCCCTTCACGTCGTCCAGGCCCACCACCTGCAGCAGCTCCAGCACCTCCTCCCGCTGCCGCTGCTCCTCCGCCCTGTTCAGCCGGAAGGCTGCCGTCAGCAGATTACTGGTCCTGCGCAGGTGCTTGGCGATGAGGACATTGTCAAAAACCGTCTGGCTGGGCCAGAGGCGGATATTCTGGAAGGTGCGGGCCATGCCCCAGCCGGTGATCCTGTCCGGCGTGGGCTCCAGCACGTGCCCCGTGTACTTGTCCGGGTCGCTGCCCTTGTACAGCTTTTTCATCTTGCCCTGGGGGTGGTTGCGGACAATGACCTTGCCGTTGAAGGAGACCTGTCCGTTGGTGGGGGCGTAGACGCCGGTGATGACGTTGAAGGCGGTGGTCTTTCCCGCGCCGTTGGGGCCGATGAGGGCCACGATCTCCCCCTTGTTGATCTCCATGCTCAGATCGTTGACAGCCACCACGCCGCCGAACTGCATGGTTACATTCTCCAGCCGGAGGACATTTTCGCCCATATTCACTTCGCCTCCTTCACGGACTTCCCGCCCAGCTTTTGCCGCAGCCACCGGCCCGCTCCCCGGACATTCAGCTCGCGCTCCCCCATGATGCCCTTGCGGAAAAACAGCACGATGATCATGATGGCCACGGAGAACACCACTTTCCGGAAGCCGGGGCGCATGATATTCAGCCCTGGGATGAAGTTGGAGGTCTCCATATCCAAAAAGCGCAGCCACCACTCCGACGCGCCGATGAAGATAAAGGAGCTGATGCAGGAGCCGG
Organism: uncultured Oscillospiraceae bacterium; assembly: GCA_910578505.1. Lineage (GTDB taxonomy): Bacteria > Bacillota > Clostridia > Oscillospirales > Oscillospiraceae > Pelethomonas. The sequence goes on from CAJTPV010000049.1 coordinate 15,834, forward strand.
TGACGGAGCCGATGCCGCCGATGACCACGATCAGCAAAATCTCATAGGTCATGGCCGTCTTGAAGGCCAGGGCCTGGGCCGTGGTCTGATACATGGCCAGCATGCCCCCGGCGATGCCCGCGAAAAAGGCGCTGATGACAAAGGACAGCATCTTGTGCCGCGCCAGATTGATGCCCATGGCCTCCGCCGCCACCTCGTCGTCCCGGATGGCCTTGAAGGCCCGGCCATAGGTGGAGTTGATCACCAGGATGATCACCAGGATACACAGCGCGGCAATGAGCACCGTCACCGTGGTGGACAGGTTCACCACCACCTTGCCGCCGCTGCGGATGTTGAAGTTGTCAAAGTTGGTGAACTTGCGCAGCAGGTTGGAGCCGTTGGTGATGGGCCCCAGGCCGTCCCACTGAAAAAAGGCCCGGATGATCTCCGCAAAGCCCAGGGTGGCAATGGCCAGATAGTCGCTGCGGAACCGGAGCACCGGCAGGCCGATGAGCCACGCGAACACAGCCGCCGCCAGACCGGCGATGAGCAGCCCCAGCAGTACGCCGATGATCAGGCCGGCCACAGGGCCCAGGGCGGCGCTGATGCCCTCCACCAGGGAGAACTGGATGATGCCGCCGTCAAAGTACTGGTACACCGCCGCCCGGTCCGCCACGGGGATGTTCAGCATGCCGTAGACGTAGGCGCCGATGAGCATGAAGCCCGCCTGCCCCAGGGAGAACAGGCCTGTGAAGCCGTTGAGCAGGTTCATGGACACGGCGGCCAGGGCGTAGATGGCGCTCTTTTTCAACACGGTAAAGAGCATGGAGGAGCTGGGCAGCACCTGCTCCAGCACCAGGATCACCGCCAGCAGGGCAATGACAAAGAGGATATTCGCCCGGTTGCTTTTTTTCTCTTGGATCATCTCTGCACCCCCTTAAACCTTGTCCGTGGTCTTCTCACCGAAGAGACCGGTGGGCTTGAAAATCAGGATCAGAATGAGCAGCGCGAAGGTAAATGCGTCGGAGAAGGTGGTCAGGTGGAGCGCCTTGATGATGTTCTCGCAGATGCCGATGATAAACGCGCCGATGACAGCGCCGGGCACCGAGCCGATACCGCCGAATACCGCCGCGATAAAGGCCTTGATGCCGGGAATCGCGCCTACGGTGGGCGTGACGCCGGTGTAGTTGGAGAAGAACAGCAGGGAACCCACCGCCGCCAGGAACGAGCCGATGATGAAGGTGACGGAGATGACGGAGTCGATCTTGATGCCCATCAGCAGCGACGTCTCAAAATCCTTGGACACGGCCCGCATGCCCATACCCACCTTGGTGTGGTTGATGAGCAGGACCAGCAGCACGATGAGCACAATGGTCAGAATGGGCGTGATGACCGTCACCCGCTTGGTGGTAGCCCCCAGGACCACCACAGAGTCGCTGAGCCAGGGGATGGCGGGGTACTCCTTGGACAGGCCGCCGGTGACGTACAGCGCCACATTCTGCAGGAGATAGCTGACGCCGATGGCGGAGATCATCACCGACATGCGGGGGGCCGTGCGCAGGGGCTTGTAGGCAATGCGCTCCACGGCGAAGCCCAGGGCCACCGTCAGCGCCAGGGTCAGGGGGATGGAGGCATAGAAGGGCATGGAGGCGGAGGCGTAGACCATGATAAGCCCGGCGACCATGAAGATGTCGCCGTGGGCAAAGTTGATCAGGCGCAGAATGCCGTAGACCATGCTGTAGCCGATGGCGATCAGCGCGTACTGACCGCCCACCGAAATGCCCGCCAGCAGATAGGGCAGATTATTGGATATCCATTGCATATATATAAATCGCCTTTCTGCGAAAGGCACCGACGAGGTAATGAAACGACGAGGTGCCATCGCGTAAAAATGTTGCTATACTTAACCACGGGAAGATTCAGCAAACTACACAACCCGTGGAGGTGAGTGGCGGGGC
>CAJTPV010000050.1 GCA_910578505.1 uncultured Oscillospiraceae bacterium
CCGGTGGGCAATCATAATAACGGTCCTGCCCTGAGAAAGCCGTTCAAAGGCCCGCTGGACCAGAGCCTCGTTCTCCGGGTCCGCAAAGGCTGTCGCTTCGTCCAAAATCAGGATGGGCGCATTTTTCAGCATGACACGGGCGATGGCGATGCGCTGCTGTTCGCCCCCGGAGAGATACACGCCTTTTGTGCCGATCACCGTGTCGATGCCCTGGGGCAGCTTCTGGATGATGTCATCGCATTGGGCCTCATGGAGTACCCGCTCCACCTCCTGCCGGGAGGCATTGGGCTTGGCAAGCCGCACATTTTCCAGAATGGAGGCTTTCAGCAGGCGGCTGTCCTGGAATACATAGGCCACAGTGTCCATCAGTGTCTCCTTGGGTATATCCTTTACGTTGATGCCGCCGATCTGGATGGAACCGCCAGCCACATCCCAAAACCGGGAGATCAAGCCGGCCACAGTGGTCTTGCCGCCCCCGGAGGGGCCTACCAGAGCCACAGTCTCGCCTGCGCCCACCCGAATGGTCACATCACGGAGCGCGTCCGTTGTTCCGCCTGTGTAGCGGAAGGTCACATTTTCCAAGACAACGTCGTTGTCCGTGGGGACCTTGCCGCTGCGGGGTTCGGGCAGAGGCTCCACATCCAGAATGGAGTGGATACGGCTCATGGCGTCCGCAACAATCATGCCGTTTTCGCTCATAAACATCACCTTCGTCATGGCCGTGGCAATGAGGGGCGTGAAGATCACATAGAAGATGAAGTTCAGCAGCACCGGCTGGGCCACCGGCCCACCGCCCGCCAGAATCAGCGCCAGTACAATCAGGAACGCGAAGGCGCTGTTGACCAGGACCGTATAGGACAGCATGGACGGGCGGCACTTCTTGCAGTAGGACATGACAAACTCGTAATAGCTGTCGATGGTCCCCTTAAATCGCTTGAAGGAGTGGACGGTCTGCCCGAAGGTTTTCACAACCGGAACGCCCCGCACATACTCCACCGCCTCGTTGTTCATATCCGCCAGGGCGTTTTGGTAGAGCTTCATGTCCTCCGCCATGGAAGGTCCGGCCATTTTGAACATAGCCGCAAAGCCCAGGATTACCGGCAGGAGGCTGACAAGGCCAAACCGCCAGTCAAACAGAAACAGCATGACGATCATGCACACCGGCGTGGTGACCGCCGCCGACATATCGGGAAGCTGGTGGGCCAGATAGGTTTCGGTGGCCGCGCTGCTGTCGCTGACGATGCGGCGAATTTTTCCGCTGCCTGTCTCCCCGATGAAACCCAAGGGCAGCTCGGCAATATGGGCCATCAGCGCCTTGCGGATATTTCCGGCGATACGGAAGGCCGACAGGTGGGAACTCATCAGAGCGCAGACATAAATCACGATGGACAGCACCGCAAATCCCACCGCCATCCAACCGTTGCGGACGATGTGCGTGGCCTGTGCGTAGTTGGGGGCCACCGCAATGACCTCCTGGATGATTCGGAACAGGAAAACGAAGGGGAAAAGTGCCAGGATCGCACTGATGGCGGACAGCAGCAGGGATAAGTAGGTCAGATACCTGTGTCCCCCGGCATAGCCCATCAGCTCCTGGAGATTGCTGTTTTTCTTCAAGTGGATACCTCCTTGTGACAAATGATCTATGATACAGAAAGCGCCGCGGACACTTTCTCATATCCATCCCCGCAAGTTAGTTAAAGCTAACTTATGGGCCGAATGAAAGGGGTCTCAGACCCCCATCATACTGTGCCAGCCAGCAAGGAAAAAATCCTGGAGCTGTTTGACATAGTGCTTTGCCCGGTCATAGGGCATATCGTGGACCACGACCTCGAATATCCCGTGGAACATCCCGCTGGCAATGATGTGGCAGAGCTGATCGTCCAGCTCTGGGATGTCCCGGCCCTGTCTGCGCAGGACTTCCATGAAACGCTGGGTGGCTTCCACTTCGATCTCTACCATGCTGTGGATAAAGTTTTCGTATCCAGTGCCCTGGGCCTTGCAGATCAACAATCTGAACGGGTCAAGATGCTGGTACACATAGCCCAGCATTTCCTTTACGCAATCACTGGATTCTACCCCTACATGGCTGGGCTGTTCCGCCTCCGGCAGTTCGGAGAACGCCGTCTGTGCCCGCATGAACATTCCCATGACCGCCGCCGCATGAGGTTCTACCAAGGCGGTGAACAGGGCCTCCTTGCTGGAGTAGTATCCGTAAAAGGCTCCGGTCGTCACTCCGGCATTCTTGACGATTTGTCGCAGGGAGGCGTCCGCAAAGCCCTTTTCCAGAAATTCCTCCATTGCCGCCTGATGGATACGGGTTAAAGTTTCACTCTGTCCTTCCATGGTATACCTCGCTTATAACGGCGTTATATATCACTGTTATAGAATAGCAGACAGAAGAAAATTTGTCAAGCCCCTTTTATCCCAACGCCACATCCAGCGCCAGCATGATGGTAAATCCCGCCGCGAAGAACATCGTTCCCAGGTTGGAATGTTCCCCGGCGGATGCCTCCGGGATCAGTTGCTCCACTACTACATAGATCATCGCTCCCGCAGCAAAACCGAGCAGATAAGGCAAGGCGGGCAGGATCAATCCTGCCGCCAGCATGGTCAGGACCACCGCCAAAGGCTCCACGATGCCGGAGAGAACGCCGTATAGGAAAGCGCGGCCTTTTCCCACTCCCTCTGCCTGGAGGGGCATGGAGATGATCGCCCCCTCCGGGAAATTCTGAATGGCGATGCCGATGGACAGAGCCATCGTTGCAGTGGCGGTGATGGTATCGTTCCCGGCCATCCAACCCGCCAGCACCACGCCCACCGCCATCCCCTCCGGGATGTTGTGGAGGGTGACGGCCAGTACCAGCATGGTGGTCCGTTTTAAGCGGGTGTGGGGACCTTCCGGCTGACTGCTGTTCTGGTGCAGGTGGGGGATTGTCCTGTCCAGTACCAGCAGGAACAGGATACCCAGCCAGAACCCCGCAACTGCCGGAAAAAAGGCCCATTGGCCCATATCCTCCGCCTGTTCCATGGCGGGAACCAACAGGCTCCAGATTGATGCCGCCACCATGACACCCGCCGCAAAGCCGGTCAAGGCCCGCTGAACCAGCAGATTCATTCCTCTTTTTAAGAAGAACACGCATCCTGCTCCCAATGAAGTTCCCAGGAAGGGAAGGAGCAGTTCAAGGATCACATTCTTTGTCATTTCTGAACACTCGCCTCCAAATAGCACAGCGGCGCAAGGCTTCCGCCAAGCGGGGCTGTTTGTGTGATTTGAAAATTATGCTCTGAAATGAACCGTTCAAATCCTTCCGCTGTTACATTCTGCCCGCCAGCCGCCTCCGGCAATGCTCCGGCAGATTCACCACCATCGTGCGCACAAAGTCCTGCGCTTCTTCCTCGGTCAAATCAAATCCCATAGCTGGAAGCCGCTCATGGATCAATTCAACACACTGGAGCATATCCTTCGCCAGCAAATAGCCAGTATCTGTCAAATAAATTTTTCCATACCGCTCCCGCACCAGGAGATTCATATCCATCAGTGTCGCCATCATTTTCGTGACAGAGGCTTTGGAGCAGTTCAAAGCCTTTGCGATAGCTTGTGTCCCCACATCTGGAGTGCTTTTGCCCAATTCGTAGATCGCCAGCAGATAGCGAAGATGGGCTTCCCGTAGTTCTGCCATAGAATTGTTCCTCCCTAACGAGAGAAGGCATGAGCAGATTCCGCTGCCCATGCCTCCTCACCATGTCTTGTAAAATTTGAAGTTTTAGTGACAGCCGCGACAATTCCCGCAGTCACCGTTGCATCCTCCACTGGACTTGCGGGACTTCCGTAGGGACCGGACAGCCAGAACCACAACGGCAATCAGTACGGCGATCACAATGATATTTCCCAAGATAGCGGGCATGACCAGTTGCTCCTTTCCCTGTTGGTTATCTTACGGCAGCGGCCACAGAGCTTAACTGATGGGAGCGGTCCTCACCCTGATAGCCCTTGCGAACCAGCAGATAGATGATCGCAGCCAGAGCGGCCAGAGCAACCACTGTCCACACACCAAAGGTCACAGTTCCGGTGAGCAGGCCACCCAACTGGTAGACGATCAGAGAAGCTACATAGGCGAAACCGCACATATAGCCGATAGCGGCCCAGGTCCACTTGGCGTTGTTCATCTCCCGCTTGATGGCACCCATAGCGGCGAAGCAGGGGGCGCACAGCAGGTTGAACACCATAAAGGAGTAGGCGGAGGCGGCGGTAAAGGCCATGGCAATGTTGGCGATCAGGTCACCGGGGTAGAACACCTGCATGGTGCTGACCACTTCCTCCTTGGCGATCAGGCCGGTAATGGTCGCCACAGCGGCCTGCCAGTTCCCGAAGCCAAGAGGAATGAAGATTACTGCGATCACGCTGCCCACCGCAGCCAGCAGGGAGGCGTCGCTGTCCTCCACCCAGCCAAAGCCGCCGTCCGCAAAGCCGAAATTGCTGAGGAACCAGAGGATAATGGTGGACAGGAGAATGATGGTTCCGGCCCGCTTGATGAAGGACCAGCCCCGCTCCCACATGGAGCGTAGGACGTTACTGGCAGAGGGGGCGTGGTAGGCGGGCAGCTCCATGACGAAGGGGGCGGGTTCCCCGGCGAACGCCTTGAACTTTTTCAGCATGATACCGGAGATCACCACAGCGGCCACGCCGATGAAGTAGGCGGAGGTAGCAACCAGAGCGGAGCCGCCGAACAACGCCCCGGCAAACAGGGCAATGATGGGCATTTTGGCCCCGCAGGGGATGAAGCCGGTGGTCATGATGGTCATTTTCCGGTCCCGGTCCTGCTCAATGGTCCGGGAGGCCATGATGCCGGGGACGCCGCAGCCGGTGGCCACCAGCATGGGGATGAAGCTCTTGCCGGACAGGCCGAAGCGGCGGAAAATGCGGTCCATGATGAAAGCCACACGGGCCATATAGCCCACGTCCTCCAGGATGGCCAGCAGCAGGAACAGCACCAGCATCTGGGGCACGAAGCCCAGGACAGCGCCCACGCCGCCCACAATGCCGTCCAGGATCAGGGACGCCAGCACACCGCTGACCCCCATGGTGTCCAGCAGGCCCTCCACCAATACCGGCAGGCCGGGGACCCAAGTCCCATAGCTGGCGGGGTCAGGTTCCTCCACGGCAAGGGCCTCGGCATAACTCTCCGCTGTGACCTCCAAGGTGATCGTCTCACCGGCCTCGTCATCGTACAGATAGGCTTCCGTCTCTCCGGCCTCGTAGGCGGCGATGATGGCGTCCGCCTCCTCAAACGCGCCCGCGGCCTCGTCATAGCCGTCCACGTCGGAGCCGGAGAAGGGCAGGAACCAGCCGTCCCCAAACAGGCCGTCGTTGGCCCAATCGGTAGCGGCGGTGCCGATGGAGATGCCCCAGCCGCCCATGGCCAGAGCGTACACCAGGAACATCACCGCCACAAAGATGGGCAGGGCCAGGATACGGTTGGTGACGATCTGGTCGATTTTGTCAGAGACGGACAAACTGCCCTTGGCCGCCTTTTTCTTCACCGCCTTGGTGACCACAGAGTTGATGTAAGAATACCGCTGATTGGTGATAATAGACTCTGCGTCGTCGTCCAATTCCTTTTCACAGTCGGCTATGTGCTCCTCCAGATGGGCTTTCAGGTCGGCGGAGAGGTTCAGCTCCTCCAGGACCTTCTCGTCCCGCTCAAAAATCTTGATGGCGTACCAGCGGAGATAGCCCTCCGATACCTTGCCCTGGATGGATTCCTCGATGTGGGCCAGGGCGTGTTCCACGCTGCCGGTGAACACATGGGGCAGTTCCCCGGCCTGTTTCCTCTGGGCCAGAGCCACGGCCTTTTCCGCCGCCGCCATGCCGCCCTCGCCCTTGAGGGCGCTCATCTCCACCACCTCACAGCCCAGGGCCTCGCCCAGCTTATGGAGGTTGATGGTATCGCCGTTTTTCCGTACCAAGTCGATCATGTTCACGGCCACTACCACGGGCAGGCCCAGCTCGATGAGCTGGGTGGTGAGGTAGAGGTTCCGCTCGATGTTGGTGCCGTCCACGATGTTGAGGATGGCGTCCGGCTTCTCCTTGACCAGATACGACCGGCTCACCACTTCCTCCAGCGTATAGGGGGACAGGGAGTAGATGCCGGGCAGGTCCTGGATGACCACGTCCCTGTGTCCCTTCAGCCGGCCCTCCTTCTTCTCCACCGTCACGCCGGGCCAGTTGCCCACGTACTGGCTGGAGCCGGTAAGGGCGTTGAATAACGTCGTCTTGCCGCAGTTGGGATTCCCCGCCAAGGCAATCTTCATGTCCATATGGATTCTCTCCTCTCAAATGTTAGATTTGGCTAACTTTCGGCCAAAAATTTAGTTTACCTCGATCATCTCCGCGTCGCCCTTGCGGACGGACAGCTCGTAGCCCCGGACGTTCAGCTCCATCGGGTCGCCCAGAGGGGCCACCTTGCGCACGAAAATCTCCACGCCCTTGGTAATGCCCATGTCCATGATCCGGCGCTTTACCGGGCCTTCCCCGTGGAGCTTTGCCACGGTTACCGTTTCGCCCACTTTTACGTCTTTCAGCGTTCTCATTTCTGCACTCCTCCTCCATATTGTCTTAAACCATAATACGGTTCGCCATAGATTTGTCCAGCGCGATGCGGCTGTCCCTCACCTGTACGATCAGGTTGCCCGCGATCTCGCTGACAACCGTCACATCGCTGTCCACTACGAAGCCCAGCTCCGCCAGGTGTGACCGCACCTCATCCTTCCCGGAGATTCTGCGGACTGTGACAGTTTCTCCCGCCTTTGCCATTGTCAGCGGCATCATTTTTTCGCCTCCTGCACGTATATGATGTTAGTAGCTTCTAACCTCGAAACCGGCGTTAGTTTACCATGCCTAACCAGAAATGTCAAGACCCTTTCAGAAAAAACTTGCAATTTTGATTAGAATCTGCTAACCTATGCGTAGAACCCTGTGTACAAGGAGGAATTTTTGTGAATATCCACGAATCCGCTGAGGACTACTTGGAGGCAATCTTAAAGCTCCGGGAAAATCACGGCATGGTCCGTTCCATTGATATTGTCCGAGAATTGGGCTTTTCCAAGCCGAGTATCAGCATTGCAATGAAAAATCTGCGGGAGAACGGGTATATCCAGATGGACGGCGACGGGTATATCACCCTTTTGCCCCCCGGCGAGGAGATTGCCCAGCGTATCTACGGCAGGCATAAGCTGCTGACACAGATTTTTGTGCAGTTGGGGGTCTCCCAGGAAACAGCGGCGGCGGACGCCTGCAAGGTCGAGCATGATCTCAGTGAGGAAACCTTTGAGAAAATCAAGGCCCATATCGAACACTATGGCAGTTGACAGGCCCCATCCCCACAGGGCGCGCCCTGCGGGGATGGAACTGTTTCAGCCGCTTTCCAGAAGATTGGTCATGCTCCGCAGGCTGACACCCAATGTAGAGAGGTTGTGCAGCATGGCCGAGGTGGCCGGAGGCAGGACGCCTAAGGCTCCCAGGGCAATCAGGGCGCCGTTGAAGCCCATGACAAAACGATAATTGGAGCGAATCCGTTCGGTCAGGCGGCCGGCAAGCCGCCGCAGGCTGACCAACTCATGGAGGTCATCCGCGCCAATGGTGATATCCGCGATCTCTCTGGCAATGGCCGCGCCGTCACTGATGGCAATACCCACATTGGCCTTGGACAGCGCCGGGGAATCGTTGATGCCATCCCCGATCATGATGACAATATGCCCCTTCGCCCGTTCCGCCTCCACAAAGCTGGCCTTATCCGCAGGCAGAATTTCCGCGTGATACTCGTCCACACCTACTTCCGCGGCAATGGCGGCGGCGGTGCGCTCACTGTCCCCGGTGAGCATGACGGCCCGCCGGATACCTAAATCACGCAGCCGCCGGATCACATCTCCCGCCTCTGGCCGCAGGGGATCGGAGATGCAGACCACAGCGGACAGTACGCCGCCGGTGGCCAGATACAGATGGGAATACTGATCCGGCAGGAAATCGTAACGCTCCTGCTCCCCCTCCGGAATGGTACAGTGTTCGTCCTCAAAGACAAAGTGGGCGCTTCCGATAATCACACGCCTGCCATTGACTTCGCTGGCAATGCCGTGGGCCACAATATACTCCACCTCGGAGTGCATTTCCTCATGGGACAGCCCCCGCTCCCGTGCAGCATGGACAACCGCGTTGGCCATGGAATGGGGGAAATGCTCCTCCAGGCAAGCGGCCAGTCGCAGCATATCCGCCTCGTTCTGTCCACCGAAGGGAATGACCTCCGCAACCACCGGGCAGGCATGGGTCAGGGTGCCAGTCTTGTCAAAGACAACCGTATCCGCCTGGGCAGCTGTTTCCAGATACTTGCCGCCCTTCACCGTCACATGGAAGCCGCTGGCCTCCCGCATGGCGGACAGGACAGCCAGGGGCATTGCCAGTTTCAGGGCGCAGGAGAAGTCCACCATGAGAACAGACAGGGCGCGGGAGACGTTCCGGGTCAGCAAATACGTGAGCAGACTGCCCGCCAGAGTATAGGGTACCAGCCGGTCCGCCAGATTTGCCGCACGGCTCTCCGCCGTGGATTTCAGAGATTCCGACTGCTCGATCATGGCCACAATCTTGTCATACCGGCTGCTGCCTGACTGGCCGGAGACTTGGAGAACGCACTCGCCCTCCTCCACCACCGTCCCGGCGTAGACCGTCATGCCCGGACGCTTGGGAACCGGGATGGATTCCCCGGTGAGAGACGCCTGATTGACCATGACCTCGCCCTCCGTGATCACGCCGTCCAGCGGGATCAGACCGCCCAGCCGGACGCACACCTGATCGCCGGTCTGGATCTGGGACAGCGGGGTGAGGACTTCGCCCTGGGGCGTTCTCTGCCAGACCCGGTCGATGTTCAGCGACATACACTGCGCCAGATCGCTGACAGACTTTTTGTGGGTCCATTCCTCCAGCAGTTCCCCCAATCCCAGGAGGAACCGCACCGAGGACGCAGTGCCAAAATCGCCACGGAGCAGGGAGATGCCGATAGAGAGGGCGTCCAGCACCTCTACAACCATTTGTCCCCGCAGAAGACACCGCAAGCCACGGAACAAATGGGGGATCGCTTTCCAAACGATATAGGCAATTTGGAGGGGAGCAGGGAAAAAGAGGACGGAAACAGCTTTTGCCGTTACCATGCCCACCAGCTTTTCTTCATACGTCCGATTCAGCGCCCGGCTGCTGCTGATGGGGGGATGCAGGCCGTCCATCTGGTAGGAGAACCGGCTGAACGCCCGAAGAATATCCGATTGGGAACCTTGATACTTAACAATGGCGCAGCGAGTCCGCTCGTGGACAGAAACATGGATGACCTGGGGCAGTCTTTGGAGATAGCACTCCAACAGATCGGCCTGTTCCAGAGACATACGGGGCTGGACCATCTGCACCCGGACACGGCCCCGGCTTTGATGTTTGACGATGACTTTCATTTTAACCTCCAAGAGCAAGAGACAGGGGACCGCAGCCCCCTGTCCTATGTACGGTCAACCTTCCTCTTCAGAAACGTCCACAGATTCCTGCTCTGCCCGCTGCGCGTTAAGGTCCGCCGCTGATGCCGCTATGTCAGCGGCATTTTCCTGTACGGTGGTTACGGTTTCCATGACCGAATCCTTCATCCGCAGAACGGCGGCCGTAACGTGGGTATAGACTTTTTTGGCATCCTGGCTGGACAGCAGCTTCACTCCAAAGGAGCCAAACAGCGCTCCGCCTGCAAACCAGGCCAGATTCCTGACGCACTTATCACAATCCATAATAACTCCCTCCTGATATCTTTGTTACGTTTACTTATGTTTGTATCCTGTAAACATTACCATAGCCATGCAAAAGACAGCGGCCCAGGCCCAGAACCGGTGCTGTTTCATTGGAACCACCTCCATCTGGCGAATCACCGCCTTTTATCCAGAGTACGGGAACGGGCGCCCGCTTAGGCTGGATGCATTATATCCTGCGAAACCCTGGGGAGTCAAGACGAACCGGATGCTTTTTATAACATTTTATTCAGTTTTTCTCTCTGCGGAAAACGAATGATTCAGCGCCTGCATCAGTTTACCAAAGCTCTCTTCACTGATGGCGTGTTCCATGCGGCAGGCGTCCTTTTCTGCGGTGTCCGGCGCAACGCCCGCCTCAATCAGCCACTGTGTAAAAAAGCGGTGCTTTTCGTAAATCTTTTCAGCTGTTTCCCGGCCAACCTCGGTTAAGTACAAGTAGCCGTTTGGGTCCCTGGTGAGGAAACCGCCCTGGCGTAAAAGGCGAAGTCCATGACTGACGCTGGTCTTTGCAAAACCCAGGTATTGGGCAACATCAATGGCCCGTACCTGGCTCATGCGGTGGCCCAAAATCAGAACTGCTTCCAGATAGTCTTCCCCTGACGCTCGTAGTTCCATTTCAACACGCTCCTCTCATGCCGGTACGGCCATCTGTTCAATAGGGATTCCCCGCTCAAACATGGCAACATAGGTCTGGATGCACTTGCGGTAACAGGCAAAGCACACCTGCATTTCCGCCGGATCGCCGTAGGATTTCCAGAATCCGCAGCAGGTAAAGTTTTGGCCGTGGTTTTCAATAAAGCCGATCACATCCCGGAGCGGGTAGCCCAGGAATACACCGATCTCATGGGGGAACTCCGGCTGTGTCCGCAGACGGCAGGCAAGCTGTTCCAGCAGACCGTCCAAGTCTGTCCCCGCATATCCGGACTGGGTCAAAAAACGCTGGTAAGCATCATCAGCCAGCATTTGTTCCAAGCGATCATGCCGGTACACAAAGACAATCACCGAATCGGAGCCGGGGCGTTCCAAAAGAATTTGAACGGTAAGCCCAAGGGGCGTCAACTGCTCGTTCCATTGACAAACCTTCTGGCGGGAGGCTTCCAGCGAAGAATGATGGAAGCAAAAAATACTTCCCGGTTTCATCCCCGCCAGCGTGGGGGCGCATTGCCGGACCAGCACGGCCTCAAACGTCCGTGAAATGTTCCTGCTCACCACGCCGCCAGCTTTCGGCCCAGTTCCCGGCAGGCTTCCTCGCCCTCTGCGTCCGGGGCTTCGTTGACCGTCAGGCCGTTTTCGTCCAAGAGGTTGGCCCCGGCATCGTCACAGCGGGCGCACCAGTCCCGCATCCACTGGCCGTCTCCCCAGCCATAGGAGCCAAACAGCGCGATCCGCTTGCCGCCGAGGGAACCCTCCAGAGCGGAAAACATCGGCTCGAACTCCGCCTCCTCCAGCACCTCGCTGCCCATGGCGGGGCACCCAAAGGCCACGGCGCTGTAAGCGGAGAACTGACTGGCCGAGAAATCCCCAGGCCCCAGCAGCTCCGCCTCGCCGCCAGCGGCCCGGACGCCCTCGGCAATAAAGCCCGCCATAGCCTCCGTGTTGCCGGTCCCGCTCCAGAATACGATTGCGATTTTGTTCATAGTCGAACACTCCTTAACAGAATATTTTTGGTTACAGTTAGCTATAACTAACTTTCCAGGCCAGAGAAGCCCCAAGGGAGATAACCTTGGGGGAAGAAAGTAGGAGGTCGTCTTGCCACTTTGGTTAGATATTGCTAACTGCAAAGCAAACGTTAGCACAGTCAGCTATTTTTGTCAAGGGGCAAATTGGAAATTTTTTATGATGCTATTTTCTTGGATGGTTATAGAGATAATAGATAAAATTTCACATTCTGTCCGTTTTTTTCTTGTTCAATCATGCGGTTGTGTATGACTAACCCAGTGTGTTATACTGACTTCGCTGTGCGTCGTGATGGGCGAGTCTCTCAGATTGCCGTCTGACGCATTCCTTTATATCTTATAGTTAGTAATAGCTAACTTTTGCGGAGGTGGCTGTCATTAAAAAACATTTGACTACGATTGTTTTGTTCGCTCTGCTCCTGGTTCTGGCCGTTTGGTCGCTGTTCGTTGGTGTTCTGGACGTGGAACTTTCAGGGCTGTTACAGGGGGACCGGGAGCATTTGGAGGTATTCCTGATCTCCCGCCTGCCCCGCCTTTTGGCAATCCTCTGCACCGGGATCGGCATGAGCGTAGCGGGTCTTATCATGCAGCAGCTCTGCATGAACAAGTTTGTCTCTCCGACCACAGGGGCCACCATTTCCTCCGCACAGTTCGGTATCCTGCTGGCGCTGCTGTTCCTGCCCAATTCCACCCTATGGGGGAGGGCCATTTTTTCCTTTGCTTTTGCGGTCTTTGGCACCTGGATATTCGTCTGGTTCATTCAGCGCATCCAGTTTAAGGACGTGGTGATGGTTCCGCTGGTGGGCATCATGTTCGGCAATGTGATCGGCGGCATTACGAATTATCTGGCGTACAAGTATGAAATGACGCAGGCACTCTCTACCTGGCTGGTAGGCCACTTCTCCATGGTCCTGCGGGGACGGTATGAGATCGTTTGGCTGACGGTTCCGCTGGTGGTGCTGGCTTTTCTGTTTGCAAATCATTTCAACATTGTGGGCATGGGAAAAGACTTCTCGCAAAATCTCGGCGTTCCATACAACTTTGTGCTGTTCCTGGGTTTGACGATTGCCGCGATGATCACCGCCTCCGTCGTTGTGGTGGTAGGCTCCATCTCCTATATCGGCCTAATTGTTCCCAATCTGGTGGCAATGTTCAAGGGTGATAAAATCCGTGGTACATTGATCGATACAGCACTGTTTGGAGCGCTGTTTGTGTTGGTGTGCGATATGGTGGGCCGAATGGTGATCTTTCCGTATGAGCTGCCCATTGAATTGATCGTCGGCATCATTGGAAGCGTCCTCTTTGTGGCGCTGCTGCTCTATCGTCTCCGCCATGGGCGGAAAGCGGTTCGTCTGAACAGGAAGGAGGGCGGCGTGGCATGAATACTGCCGCTGTACGGGCCAACCGCCGGAAGCTGGCCATTCTCGCCGCGCTCGTCCTGCTGTGCGCCGCAGGGTATATGCTGGTGGGGGTCCATTTTGACAACGCGAAGCTGTTTCAGTACGCAATGAAAATCCGTACGCCCAAGCTGATCGTTATACTCATCACCGCCTTTGCCATTGGCGGGGCGTCCATTGTGTTTCAGTCCGTCATCAACAATACCATTGTTACTCCCTGCCTGCTGGGTATGAACTCTCTCTATACGCTCATCCACACCGCGGTCGTCTTTGCGGCGGGGTCTGGCAGTATTCTGGCCGCAAACGCAAACTGCTCGTTTGCAGTGGACTTGGTGCTGATGGGCGTGGTGGCAACAGTGGTTTACAGTTTCCTGTTCAAAAAGACAAAGCACAATGTACTCTATGTGCTGCTCATCGGCACAGTTTTATCCTCTTTCTTTTCCAGCATCCAGAGTACCCTCACCCGCGTGATGGACCCCAACGAGTACGACAATCTGTTGGCGACTCTTGTGGCCAGCTTCAGCAACATCAACTCAGAGATCATTGCCATATCGCTGTTCGTGCTGGCGGCGATTGTTTTTGCCCTTCGGAGAGAGCTGGCCTTGCTGGATGTAATCACGCTGGGGAAGGATCAGGCCATCAACCTGGGGGTGGATTATGACCGGTGCGTCCGCCGCCTGCTGCTGGGGGTCACGCTGTGTATTGCTGTGGCTACCGCCATGGTTGGACCCATCTCCTTTCTTGGCCTCATCATCGCCAATCTGTCCCGGCAGTTCTTGAAAACCTACCGCCATTCTCAGTTGATCCTCGGCTCCGCCCTGTTCGGCATGGTCGTATTAGTGGGAGGCCAGCTTCTTGTAGAACACGTCTATTCCTATACGATACCGGTCAGCGTATTTATCACAGTGGGCGGCGGAGTGTATTTCCTCTATCTACTTCTTACCAACAGGAGGGCATGACTATGCAGGTAAAAGAATTGACCAAACGGTACGATGGGAAAACGGTGGTAAACCAGGTCAGCTTCGCCATTCCCAAAGGGAAAGTGATTTCTTTGATCGGCCCAAACGGAGCGGGAAAATCCACCGTCATGGGCATTATCTCCCGGCTGATCGCGCGGGATGGCGGTATGGTGGACTTTGAAGGCTCGGATATTGGAAAATGGAAAAGCCGGGAGCTGTCCAAGCGGCTGGCCATTCTGACGCAGGCCAACAATATCCAGATGAAGCTGACGGTGCGGGAGTTGGTGACCTTTGGCCGGTTCCCCTACTCCGGTGGAAGAACTACGGCGGAGGATCAGGAGATCATCGACCGGGCCATTTCCTACATGGAATTGGGGGCATTTGAGGATCAGTTTATCGACGAGCTTTCCGGCGGCCAGCGCCAGCGGGCGTATATCGCCATGGTGATTGCCCAGGACACAGAGTATGTTCTGTTGGATGAACCGACCAACAATCTGGATATTTACCATGCCACCAACATGATGAAAATCGTCCGTCGCCTCTGCGATGAGCTGGGCAAGACGGTGATTTTAGTGCTGCATGAGATCAACTACGCGGCATTTTATTCTGATTATATCTGTGCGTTTAAGGACGGCAGGATTGCCAAGTTCGGCACGGTGAAGGAGGTGATGACCAAGGAAAATCTATCCCAGGTGTACGGCGTGGACTTTGAGATCATGGAGATCGCAGGCCGTCCGCTGTCCATCTACTATTAAGCCCCCATATTTTTCGGTACTTTTATTGAAAAGGAGAATTACACTATGAAAAAATTGATGTCCCTGTTCCTCTCTGCCATGCTTGTGCTTGGCCTCGCCGCCTGCGGCGGACAGGCCGGCGGTGCGCCTGATACGAACCAGCCGGAGAACAGTACAGCTCCGGTTTCCGATCAATCGGCTCCCTCTGAAACACCCTCAACTCCCGCCGCTCCTGAAACCATCACCATTACCAGTCTGAACGGAAATCGGGAGCCTGCGGAACTGGAGGTTCCCTATGACCCCCAGCGTATCGCCATTCTGGATATGGCAAGTCTGGATATTCTGGACGCGCTGGGCGTGGGGGATCGGGTGGTTGGCTCCGCCTCCACCCGCCTGGACTATCTGCAAAGCTATGTGACGGGTGATGATATTGCCAACCTTGGCACCATCAAGGAAGCCGATTTAGAGGCGGTCATGGCCTGTGAACCTGATGTGATTTTCATCGGCGGGCGTCTTAGCAAATCCTATGACGCGCTCAGTGAGATCGCGCCCGTGGTTTATCTGGCTACCGACAGCAGCCTTGGCGTGGTGGAGTCTGTCCGTAAAAATGCCGCCACGATTGCTTCCATGTTTGGTCTGGAGGATCAGGTGGCATCGCTGATGGGCGGATTTGACAGCCGCATTGAGACGCTGAAAGCCTTTGCCGAGGACAAGAACGCAATTGTGGGCCTGTGTACCAGCGGCGGCTTTAACGTCTTGGGCAACGATGGCCGCTGCTCCATCATCGGCGTGGAGATTGGATTTGAGAATGTGGGCGTGGATGCCAACATTGACACCTCTACCCACGGAAACGAGGCGTCCTTTGAGTTCATCGTGGACAAAAACCCGGAGTACATCTTTGTCATGGACCGTGACGCCGCCATTGCCACAGAGGGCGCACAGCTCGCCCAGGAGATCGTGGAGAATGAGTTGGTCGTGGGAACGGATGCCTACAAAAACGGGCACATTGTGTATCTGGCCCATCCCGCTGTGTGGTACACCGCCGAGGGCGGCGTCACCGCACTGGATTTGATGCTGGCGGACCTGGAGAGTACCCTGCTGCCATAAACAAAAAAGCACCGGTGTGATTTCTACCAGTCACATCGGTGCTTTTTTGTATTTTAACAATTCTCAAACACTTTTCAAACCTTGCAAAAACAATCGGGGGGTATGATACGTCCAACAAGTGGAACCGCACTTGAAATCAAAACGACCGGAGGTTTCAGACATGAAGAAAAAGGGGCTGTAAAAAAACAGCGCCAAGACAGAAGAGGCCACTCGGAAAAGGGTGGCC
>CAJTPV010000051.1 GCA_910578505.1 uncultured Oscillospiraceae bacterium
AAATTGCCGCTTTTGGGGGAGACCATTGCCCGTCCATCTTCTTTAGGACAATACCATTTTTTCACCGTTTATTTCCACAGACTTCGGCAAAAGAAAAGTCCTAGAACCATTGCGGCTCTAGGGCTTTCCAGTGGTGGAGACTGCTGGACTCGAACCAGTGACCTCCTGCGTGTGAAGCAGGCGCTCTAACCAGCTGAGCTAAGCCTCCTAAAAGGGGGGACGGGAACAGTTGTGATTCCCGTCCTGGTGACGCGTACGGGAATCGAACCCGTGTTACCGCCGTGAAAGGGCGGTGTCTTAGCCGCTTGACCAACGCGCCAAGCAGGGCCTGAAAACAGGCCTTGGTAGCGGCGACTGGATTTGAACCGGTGACACTTCGGGTATGAACCGAATGCTCTAGCCAACTGAGCTACGCCGCCATTTTGCCGCCTGTCCACTCACCGAACGGGCAAAAATTAGTATAGCGAATAATTGGCTGTTTGTCAATAGTTTTTTTCATTCTTTCCCGCTCTTTTTCATTTTGAAAAAATACGTAAATAATACAGAATCGTCCAGCACCGCTTTTGTGCAGCATGCACAACCCCCCGCTCCCTGCCCCTGCACCCGTTTCCGCCGCGCGGTCCTCACTCATACCGCAGGGCCTCGATGGGGTCCAGCTTAGCGGCCTTGTTGGCCGGGTAGTAGCCAAAGAACACGCCGATGGCCATGGAAAAGCCCACTGCCAGCGCAATATAGCCCGCTGTGGGATAGGACGGCTCACTGATCAGCGAGCTGCCAATATATCCCATAGTCGTCCCCACAATGATCCCGATCACACCGCCGATCAGACAGACAATCATGCTCTCCACCACAAACTGCATGCGGATGTCACCATTCGTTGCACCCAGGGCCTTCCGGGTGCCGATCTCCCTGGTCCGCTCTGTCACGGACACCAGCATAATATTCATGACCCCAATGCCGCCTACCAGCAGGGAGATCCCCGCAATGACGGAAATCGCTATGGACAGCGTATTCATAATTGTGGACATGGACTCCACCATCGTGCTCATCGCCATGGTCATCACTGCGTAGTCCTTGTTATTCCTGTAAAAATAATTCAGAAAATCCTCTATGGCTGTGGCCACGGCCGCGCTGTCCAAATTCGGGTCCGCCTGAACCGTCAGGGCGGAATAGCCGTCGGGAGCGTCGGCGATGTGCTTGGCCGTGCTGAGGGGGAGATAGGCTGCCGTGGACATGTCCTTCTCGGAGGCCATGGAATAGCCCATCGTAGACGCATCATACTCATAGACCCCCACCACCCGGAAGGTCAGCAGCTCGCCATTGCGCTCGATCTGTACCTCGCTGCCCAGGGCGGCGCTGAGGTCGCCATGAAACATGTTGTTCACCAGCTTGTCGCTGACAATGCACACATTCCGGCGGCCATCAATATCCTTCTCCTGTATCCACCGTCCGGCCAGCAGCTCCAGATTGTTCACCGCGCCATACTCCACATTGACGCCGCTGAGGCTGACGTTGGCGTACAGCCGCCCGTCCTTGGCCTGCCCGCTGCCTGCGGATTCCCCAATGGCGATCCCGCTCAGATACTCCCCGTACCGCTCCCGCAGGGCGCTGAGCATATCCTCTGTGATCAGGTCGTCCTTCTCCGGGCTGATCATGCCCATCATACTCATCATGCCGCCGGTCTCGTCGTCCTTCTCCCGGAGCGTAACGGCAATATTGCTGGCTCCCAGCCCGCTCATGGAGCCGGTAATCGAGCCGGTCAGGCCGTTGCCCACGGTCAGGATGCCGATGACCGCGCCGATGCCGATGATAATGCCCAGCATGGTCAGCAGCGAACGCATTTTATTGGCCCGCAGGCCCTCCAGCGCCAGCCGGATGCTCTCACTGAGCCCCATAGCGCACCTCCTCCCCGGTGTCACCCACATACAGCCGCCCGTCCCGCATGGTGACAAACCGGTCCGTCTCCATGGCCAGCTCCTGGTTGTGGGTGATCAGCACGATGGTCTTCCCCTGCTCCCGGTTGAGCTGGTGGAACAGGTCCATCACCATGCGCCCGGTCTTGCTGTCCAGGGCGCCGGTGGGTTCGTCGGCCAGGATAATGGCCGGATCGTTGGCCATAGCCCTGGCAATGGCCACCCGCTGCTTCTGCCCGCCGGACAGCTCATTGGGCTGATGGCTCATCCGGTCCCCCATGCCCACCATGTCCAGCAGCTCCCGCGCCCTGGCGGCCCGCTTTCCGCCGGAGACCCCGGCGTACATCATGGGCAGCTCCACGTTTTTCAGGGCATTGGTGCGGGAGATCAGGTTGAAGTTCTGGAAGACAAAGCCGATCTTGCGGTTCCGGATAGCGGACAGCTCGTCGTCCCTGGCCCGGTTGACCGCCGTGCCGTCCAGGTCGTACGCGCCCTCTGTGGGGCGGTCCAGCACGCCGATCAGGTTCATCAGCGTACTCTTGCCGGAGCCGGAGGGCCCGACGATGGACAGAAACTCCCCCGGCAGCACGTCCAGGTCGATGCCGTGGAGAATTTCCAGCTCATTGGGCTGGCCGATATAAAAGCGCTTATAGATGCCCCGCATACGGATGATGGGCTCCATCTACATGCCTCCCATCATCGCCGCAAAGGCATTGTCCCGCAGACCGGCCCCCTCCGCCAGTGTCTGGCCCAGATAGGGCCGGTACAGGTGCGGCTCGCTGACGATCCGCATCCCCTCCTGCAGGTCCGGTCCCTCAATGGCAACATCCAGGTCGTTTTCCATACCGGCAGTTACGGGATATTCCGCCAGCAGGTAGGTCCCGTCCTCCTGCTCCAGGGCGGCCAGGACGCAGTCCTCCCCCGCGTCGTTCTGGTACAGCGCCCCGTAGGGGACGGACAGCACGCTCTCCGCCTTTTCCACCAGGAAATTCAGCCGCACGCTCATACCGATGCGCAGCCCCGTATCCTGGGAGCGGACGGCCACGTCGGCGGCAAAGGTGACGTCGCCGCCGCTGGTATTGGTGGCGCCGGCGGCAGACTTGTCGGCGGTGGGCGCGATGGAGGTGATCTCGCCGTCATAGACCTGGTCGCCGGTGGAGTCGGACTTGATGGTCACCGGCATACCGGTTTTCACGGTACCCACATCGTAATCCTTCACAGAGGTGGATACCACCAGATTGTCCACGTCCTCGATCACAAACAGCAGCCCGGACCCGGCGGAGCCCACCTCCGCATAGACGGCGGTGACGGTGCCGGCCACCGGCGCTTTGATCTCGGTATCCGCCAGGTCGGCCCGCAGCTGGCGGAGGCTGACCTCATTGACGGCCTTGTTGGCCCCGGCGTAGGCGCTGTTGAGACTGTCCTTGTAGGACTGCAGCTGGTTCTGGGCGGAGACCTTGGCGGACTGGAGATTGGTCTGGGCGGTCTGATAGGCCTCATAGGCGGTTTCCACGGCGGTGGCGTAGTCGGCCAGGGTGTTGTCCACCGTGGTCACCGTGGCGTTATACTGGGTGATGGCGGCGGCATAGGACTCCTCCGCGCTGCCCAGGCTCCGCTGGGCGCTGGCGGCCTGTTTGTCGCAGTTGTCCCTGGCGTTCTCGGCCTGCTTGAGCGCGTTTTTATAGCTCTTGACGCTGGCCTCCAGCTGGGACACCTGGCTGGTCAGGGCGGCCACCTCCGACGTCAGCTTGCTCACCTCCGACGTCAGCTCTGTCTGCTCGGTGGTGAATGCGGTCTGCGCGTTGGTGAGGGAGGTCATCTCCGCCTTCTTGCTCTCCAGCTGGGCGGTCAGCTCGGCCGCCCCGGCAGGGTCCTCCATCCCGGCGATCTGGGCCTGCAGCGCGGTGATCTCCGATTCCAGCTGGGCGATCGCGGCGGTGTAGCCGCCGCTGCCCATGCTCTTCAGGCGCTGCTCCGCCCGATCCAGATCGTCCTCCGCCCGGTCCAGGTCCCGCTCCGTATCGTCCAGGTCGTTTTCCGCGTCGGTCAGGTCCGCCTGGGCATCGTTGATGTCGTCGTCCGCCTTATAGAGGGCGTCCAGCGCGTTGGTATAGCTCTCCTGAGCGGACTCCATGGCGGAGCGGGCATTGCGCAGGGCGGCGTCCTGGCTGAGCAGGGTGGCGTTCTCCCCGGCGTCCAGGCCCTCCTTGTACCGCTCGTATGTAGTCACGGCGTTGGTGTAGCTGTTATAGGCGTTGGTGACCGCGCTCTCGGCGCTGAGGATGCCGCTGTTCATGCCGTCCTCCAGGCCGGCCTTGAACTGCTCATAGCTGTCCCTGGCGGAGGCGATGGAGGCGGCGCTGGTGCCGCTGGACACACTGAGGCTGGCCTCCTGAGACGCAATCTGGTCCTGGATATTCTGGTCGTCCAGCTTGGCCAGCAGCTGTCCCTCCTCCACGTAGTCGCCCACCTCCACCGGCACCTCCTGCACAGTGTAGGCCACAGTGGAATAGACCATCATGCTGCTGGCGCTCTCCACCGTGCCGGTGGCGCTGATGGAGTTCTGCATATCTGCGCGGTCAAGGACCGTGGTATCAGTGAGGGCCAGGGTAGCGGTCTTGCCGGACTTGCCGCCGCCCAGCAGCGTGACGGCCAGCAGGATCAGCACGCCCGCTCCGATTGCGATGGGGCCTTTTTTCAATGGGCGGCGGGGTGGTTTTGAGATGTTCCCCTCGTCGGCGGGGGCTGCTTTCTTTTTCAGAAGCTGCATGGTGAAGGTCTCCTTTCTGTGGGTAGGGGCAGTGTATATTTAGCACGCTAACTATACCCCGCTTTCCGGCAATAGTCAAGCCGGGAATTTGAATGGTGTTTTAAGGGGATGTGAATTTTCCGTAAATTGTGGAACCATTTTATTGTATGATAGCATTAATACAATAATACATCCAGAACAATTTGTCAAGGGGGGGATGCGGTCTCCTGTAAGAAATCATATGCCTTCCACCAGGGGGAATGTCAAGAGAAATTTACTGAAAAAGCAAAAAAGAGATACCTCGTCCGATAATGGCTAGACATTTGGCGCGATGTTCGCTATTATAGTGTCGAAAGGGGTGCGCCGGATGAACGACCCGTTCCAGAAGCAGTATAAACTGTCCCCCACCGCCCTGCGGAAGCGCGGGAGATGGAGAAGCTGCAAGCCATTCGGGGCATCGGCGGCTGGACAGCGCAGTACATCGCCATGCGTACCATGGGCTGGCCGGACGCCTTTCTGGAGACAGACGCGGGGGTGAAACACGCCCTGCCGGACAAGTCCGCTAAGGAGCTGCTGGTTCTGGCGGAGCGGTGGAGGCCCTGGCGCAGCTACGCCGTGGTCAATCTGTGGTTTAAGGGGGAATAGCGGGATGCAATACACCAGCACCTATCAATCTCCGGTAGGGGAGATTCTTTTAGCCTGTGATGAGATCGGCCTGACCGGGCTGTGGTTTGAGGGCGAAAAGTTCTACGCCCTCAGTCTGGACAAGGAGCATGAGGAACAGGAAATGCCTGTATTTGCGGAGGCGAAGCGGTGGCTGGACATTTACTTCTCCGGCCATGAGCCGGACTTCATGCCGCCCATCCACATGATCGGCTCCCCCTTCCAGCTCTCCGTGTGGGAAATCCTGCGGCAAATTCCCTACGGGAAAACGACGACCTATGGGGAGATCGCAAAGCGCCTTGCGGCAAAGCGGGGCCTGTCCCGGATGTCCGCTCAGGCGGTGGGCGGAGCGGTGGGCCGCAATGGAATTTCCATCATTGTCCCCTGTCATCGTGTGGTGGGAACCAACGGCAGTCTGACCGGTTACGCTGGCGGCGTGGACAAGAAAGTGCGCCTCTTGCAGTTGGAGGGCGCGGATATGACCGGGCTGTTTGTTCCGACAAAGGGGACGGCGCTGTGATATGAGAACGGTTTTAGACGATGGGCTGATCTATGAAATCCTGTCGGTTGTGGAGGAGATTCCGGAGGGCCACGTTGCCACCTACGGCCAGATTGCCCGGTTGATTGGCCGGGAGAGAAACGCAAGGCTTGTGGGCAAGGTCCTCAGCAACGCCTCCTGGTACGGCAAATATCCCTGCCATCGTGTGGTCAACCACGCGGGGCGGCTGGTCCCCGGCTGGCGGGAACAGGCCGGTTTGCTGGAGGGGGAGGGCGTTTCTCTCAAAGACAGCAATCATGTTGATTTGAAGCGTTATCAATGGAATTGCGAATAGGAACGGAACATGGTGTATACGTCACATTATGATTTCCACTGAACTTGTAACGCATTAGTAAAAAACGCCGGAACCCCTGTAAAATCAAGGGTTCCGGCGTTTACAAATTTATTCTTCCATATTTTTTGCTTTTTGCACGCTTTTTCGCCTACGGCAGTTCAACGCTAGAGATGATTGATATTTCGAAAAGATGACTCCCGCACCACTAATTCCGTATCAAAAAAGATTTCTCGTTTGGGTGCCTTCGGATTTTCAATTTTTTCAATCAGCAGCTCACATGCAGTAAATCCCAGCTGGAATTTCGGTTGGCTGACGGTTGTCAGCGTCGGATTAGTGGTACAGGATATTTCCACATTGCGAGGACGGTGGAACTGTGATGCTGCGCTTCTCGGACGGTACACAGGCCAGCGCCATATTTTCGCAAGTAAGCGGCGGGCATAAGAATGATCTGTTCCTCGCCGCAGACTGTGAAAACTACTCTATGCAGTGGCGTCAGCAGGCGGCGGACCAGCTGATAATCGGCAGGCGCGAAGGTGGAGAGCATACGATTTACGCAGATCCCGCACAATTATCTGCGCCGGCAAAGCGGTTTGCCACATTGCCGGGAGGCCACTCGGTTGCTTGGGCGGACGCCTTCCGGAATGGGATTTCAGAATTTTATCATGCGCTCCGCCGGCATACTGTCCCGGAAGCCTCGCCGTCCTATGCCACGTTCGATGACGGCCTGCAGATTATGCGCGTCGTAGACGCCTGCCTGCGTAGCCATCAGTCCGGAGGCTGGGTATCCATAGAGGAGAGAAAGGGGGGACATCAATGAGACTGGGCGTTGTCAGCGCAATTCTAGGCTCTATGGATTTTTTTGAAGCGGTGGACTGCGTCTCCTCTTTGGGGTACACGTGTATGGAAGCTGCCTGTTGGCCTGGTGAAAAGGCTGACCGCCGTTATGCGGGCGTTCAGCATATTAATGTCCGTGCTTTGGATAAGGCCGCGGCAAAGCGGATAAGCTCTTATTGTACAGATCGGAATGTCGCAATTTCGGCGCTGGCATTTTATCCCAATACGATGGGCGACAGGCCGGAACTGGTAAAGCGGCACATCGAACATCTGAAGTTCGTGATGGATGCGGCTGCACTTGCCCGATGCTGTTCTCCCGTGATGAGTGGCCTGGCGGAAAGAATCTTGCGTTTTCCCCGGCGGTTTGGAGAAAAATGTTTGAACGTCTGCCCGCAGAGAACTTCGGTTTGAATTACGACCCATCCCATTTTATTTGGCAGCAGATGGATTATATTTCGCCGTTGTATGAATTCAGGGAAAAGATTTTTCATGTTCATTGTAAGGATATTCGCCTTGACCAGTCGCTCTCGCTCTCTGTGGAGCAGGCGTCATACGTCGACGGCTGCTCCCGTCTATTCTGCATATTCCAAAAGTGGTTTATTGCGGGCCTGTTTGGGATGACGATCCCCAGCGCGGGAACGCTTACGCACAGAGATGGGGTGTGGATTTTGAGGGCGATCTGCAAGTACTTCTGAAACGCGAAGACGTAGATGCCGTCATCGTTACGTGCGCTACTCATCTGCACAAAAGCGTGCTGCTTCAGTGCGCGCAGGCCGGAAAACATATTTATACGGAAAAGGTACTGACCGCATCCTGGGAAGGAGTGTCAGGGCGGCGCTATGCTGGATCTTGGCGCTCACCCCATGTATTTATCCACATGGCTATTGGGCGCCCCGATCTCTATTGTCTCCCTTTTCTCCCATCATTATGGCCGGGAGGTGGAGGATAACGCATCCAGTATCATTGAATTCGAAAACCATATTTTAGTGTCCGCGGAAAGCTCTCTGGTCGCCAGCCGCGCCGATATGGTTTTTGAGCTATACGGAACAACGGGATGGTTTAAGTACTCCGGCAGGCCCAGTCGCGTGAAAGATGTCCGCCTAGAAAGAATGCTGACAGGATGGTTGGAACATGTGAGAACACAGGCTTCTGTAACGTGACACCCTTTACAGTACACACTTTTTTCTGGCGTACTTTTGGAGCCATCCCGGACAATTCCCAGCGATTCAAAGTGATATCCCTACGGTTTCACTACATCGCTGTCGTCAATGTGGATCACAGGCTCACAGGGTGTCATACTCCGAACAAAACGCATATAATCCTCCTGCGATTCTTCCGGGACCCCCAGAGCATGTCGGCGTTGAATTTTGCTTCCGGCGCCGATAGTCTGCCTGAGAATTTCTTTGAATAATTCAATATTTCCTGTTTCATTTTGTAAGTATCTGTGGTAGAATAGCTCATGGAAGGGTTCGCTCCTTTTTGTTTGGTTTGTTGTTTTGTGGTGATTCAATTATACCACAAATCGGAGCGAATTTCTTCCCCTTTTTCCCTTGAATTTTTTGTTTGGGCCTTTTAGCGATTATGTAACGCATTTGGATAACATTCTTCGTTCCACCGGTGAAGCTTTGTTGGAAGGTGCAGGAACGGTGAGCCATGCGCAGGCTCTTGAAAAAGCAAAGCGGGAATATCGGAAATATCAGGTACAGACGATTTCACCCGTTGAAGCGGCATATCTGCAAACAATAAAAAATGTAGAAAAAAAGCCCGAAAGAAAGCGAAAGAACAGGAAACATAAGGTGCAGACAGCGGCGGATGAGAAGAAGTATCCGGTGCTGGGGAAGATTTGAGGGAAACAATGGCAGAGTTAAGCTTACGACAAATTGAAGACCGCCTGAATGCCGAGTTCGCCGGGGACACCCGCAAACTGATCTTCTGGTACGACGACAACGGCGGCTTTGCGGAGGACATCGACTCCCTGCATCTGACCGGGGCGAAGGTGTACCATTTGCAGCCGGACAACCAGTTTTACACAAAGTATTTTCTGGAGCGGGTGGACACCACCACCAATTACCTGATCTACGCCCCCTTCCCCAAGCCGGACATTGCGGACAACCACTTGGAGGACACGCTGCTGTATTCCAAGCGGTTCTTTGCAGACCGGACAGCCCTCCTGTGCGCCGATCTGGGCATCAGGGAGGACTGCCGGCGGCTCTTTGAGAAATACAGCGGGCTGTTCGGACAAAAGGAATTTGTCCAGCGGTTCTGCGATCTGGGGATCGACACCTATACCGAGGAGACTATACAGACCGGTCTGCTCTGCGCCGCCTGCAAGACCCGTACATGCTCCTTCGATGAAGTGGTGTGCGCTCTTCTGACCGCCGGGGAGCTGACCGGTAACCCACTTTTGGCAGAGCTGGAGCAGTGCGGTCTGGCAGAGATATTCTGGCAGTTCTGTGAGCGGCAGTTTGGCTATGCGGATGTGACGCCCTCCCTGGAGCGGTTGGTGGTGACGCTGTATGTGACAAGCGCCCACAAGTGCATCCCGTCCGAACTGCCCAAAGCCTGGAAACCCTTTGTCTCCTATAAGGCTGGGAGCAGCATCTCATTTTTGGACGGCATGAGGAACAGCATTCTCTACCGGGAGCGTTATGACGAGCTGTCCGACTATGTAGCCGCGGGATTGAAGGCGGGACAGGCCCTCGCGGACTATCCCGCCGAGGAGCTGCTGGACTGTGACACGTTCCGGGCTGTCGATGGGATACTCGTCAAATGGCTCACGGGGCGCTTACTGGCAGAGGACACAGGGGCCAGGCTCAACGGCCTTGCCATTCCGGAGATTTGCGAGAAACGGATCAAGATGCACTTCGGCGGCGAGAACAAGTCCGTTTTCCTTTTGATGGAGAACGCCTATACACTGATCGCATCTGCCGCCTATACCTGCCCGAACGGGCTTCGGGCAATCGTGAAGCAGTATCAGGACACTGGCTGCCGGCTGGATCAGGCATACCGGAAATTCTATTTGTACTATGACCAGATCGAGGATTCCGAGGGCTTTGAGCTGCTGCGGGAGTTGGTGGAGAACATCTACACCAACGAATATCTGGCGGAACAGCTTCCCAAGTGGAATGCAGCTCTGGCGGAACCGGACAGTCTGGAGCTTCTGCCGCTCCAGCGGAACTTTTATGCCCGGAATATAAGAACGGCGGATGTCCGCACCGTGGTCATCATCTCCGATGCCATGCGCTACGAGGTGGGCCGGGAATTGTTTGCCCGGATGCAGGACGACCCCAAATGTACTGCCAGGCTGGATGTGATGCTGGGTGTCCTGCCGTCCTATACCCAGTTGGGGATGGCGGCGCTGCTCCCCCACCGCACCCTGGAAATGACAGATGATTTCCGGGTTTTGACCGATGGAATCCTGGGCGCTGATTTGGCCGCACGCCAGAGGATTTTGCAGGGCCGCTGTCCCCAGAGCGCCTGCGTACAGTTGGATGAAATCAAGAGCATGAAGGTGGCCGGACTGCGGGAGATCTTCACCGGCAAGCAGGTTGTCTATGTGTATCAGAATCAGATTGACGCCCATGGGGATGAACCTCCCACGGAGGATGAGGTTTTCACTGCCTGCGAGCAGGCTATGGATGAGATCGTGAAGCTGATCCGGCGGCTCTCCGTCAGTGCCAATACTGTCCACTTTATTGTTACGGCTGACCATGGGTTCCTGTACCAGCGGGGCAACCGGGCGGAGAGCGATAAAATCACCGGCGTCAAGGAGGCGGAAGCCTTCTGCAGCCGCCGCTTTCATGTTTCCAGAAAACCTGTTGCGGGGCAGGGCATCCAAAATCTCTCCATGGGACGGCTTTTGGGAAACGGGGATGAAAAATTTGTCTCGTTCCCTGTTGGAAACAGTGTGTTTAAGCTGCCCGGCGGCGGGCAGAACTATGTCCACGGCGGCTCCTCCCCGCAAGAGATGCTGATTCCGGTTTTGAAAATCAAAATGGAGAAGGGACATGTGGAGACCCATCCCGCACAGATCACCCTGGTGAGCATCCTGCGGAAGGTTACGAATTTGATTACCACGCTGGATTTCCTGCAGTCGGAGCCGGTCAGCGATGTGGTAAAAGAGGCTGCCTACAAGGTGTTTTTCGTTTCGGAACAAAACGAGCGTATTTCCAATGAGAACACCTATGTTGCCGACAGCCGGGAGCCAGAGACGCAGAAGCGTATTTTTCGGATGCGGTTTACCTTCAAGAACCGGAAATATGACAGGGATACGCAATATTACCTGGTGGCGTGTGATACCGTCACTGGGTTGGAGATATTCCGATACCCTGTGACCATGGATCTGGCATTCACAGATGACTTTGGGTTCGGGGGTTAAGAATAAGAGGCGATTCCATGATAGACTTTTGGGAAACCGATGATACACGGGCAGCCGCCGGACTGACGGCTTGATTTGAGAGAGGAGCAGAAAGAGGAATTCTATTGAACTGGCAAAGCAATTCGTACGCGGTGTACAAAAACGCCTTCTTCCCATTTAGGGGCATCCTGCTCCCCACCGGCGAGATCAGCAAGGACAAGATCAACCTTGTGGCCGGTGCTGTCACCCAGCCGTTTGCAGAAATGGTGTGGGCGACTACTGGCAGCGACTGGGAAATCATTAACCGCCTGACGGAAATTCTCGTAACCATGAACACCGTCGAGGACGGCGGCAAGCTGTTCAAAATCGTTCAAATGCTCTACGGGCTGTTGGGCCTGCGCTTCTCCGAGGAAGCCGCCGCTATGGGCCTGCACCCGGAGGCGACGCAGTATTTCCTGTTTTCGTTCGCCGCTGACTTTGGCGAGATCATGCAGGAGTACAAGAGCGAGGAAAAGTAAACTGACACCGCAAAAGCGGCGTCCGCTACTTCCCGTGAGGGAGATAGGGACGCCGCTTTTTTCATGTCCAGACACCGAAAGGAGCGGAGAACCATGCTAGTATTCCGCGTGGAGAGGAGCAAGGGGTACACGGTGATGTCCAACTACCACCTGCGGGACAAATCCCTGTCCCTGAAAGCCAAGGGCCTGTTATCGCAGATTTTGTCCCTCCCGGAAGATTGGGATTATACCCTGTCCGGCCTGTGCTATATCAACCGGGAGCGCAAGGACGCTATTCGTTCCGCTGTCAACGAATTGGAGCGGGCCGGGTACATTGAGCGCCACCAGACCACGGACGAGGGCGGCAAGTTCAGCAGCAACGAGTACATCATCCACGAACAGCCTGTTTCTATGCCGCCGTCGTTGGATAAACCGTCGTCGGAAAACCCGACAACGGGAAAACCGACGTCGGAAAATCCAACGCAATTAAATAAAGATAGAGTAACTAAAGACCAAGCTATTACTGACCGATCAATTACCCATTCCATTCCCTCCCTTTCACCCCCTCCCGCTGGGACGGTTGCGGCTTCGCCGCCGGAAAGGAAAGGAACGGAAGCGGCCACACAGAGCGCCGTTGAGATTTATCGGGACATCATCAAGGAGAATATCGAGTACGACCATCTCCTGCACTACTCCAAGATCGACCGGGAGGAATTGGACGGCATCGTGGAATTGCTGGTGGAAACCGTCTGCACGGCCCGCAAGACAATCCGGGTGGCCGGTGACGACTACCCCGCCGAGCTGGTAAAGGCCAAGCTGCTGAAACTGAACAGCGGCCACATTGAGTTCGTCATGGACTGTATGCGGGAGAACACAACGAAAATCCGCAACATCAAGAAATACCTGCTGGCGGTGCTGTTCAACGCCCCCAGCACCACGGGAAGCTACTATACCGCCCTCGTCGCCCACGATATGGCGGAGGGAAAAATCTAATCTGACAAGGAGGCCCCGAACATAAAACAGGGCGCATTGATCTTCGACGAGCGGACAGACCGCTACGACATCCGCTTCGACTTGGCCGACTATTACGGCGGTCTGCACTGTGGACAGTGCTTCGACGTGATGGTGGGCGGCAGGTGGAGGCCCACCCGCATAGAGTACGCCGCCGCCTGGTATCTCGTCGGCATCCGGGCCGACGACCTGAATGGCCTGCGGGTGCGTATCTGATGCGGATTTACCTGCGGCGGCTGGTAGTGCCGCCTTAGTTTTTATCCCTGACTTCTGGCAAAGGAGGTATGACGCTTGCAGGAGGAAGTCACTCAAAAGACCATCGCGTTATCCATGAAAACCGGGAAGCTGACGGCCCAAGTGCTGCAAATGGCCCTGAAAAAGTTTTTGGAGGCCCAGAAGCACGGCCCCAAGCTCCATCAGGGCCAGCAGAGCCTAAAGCAGTTGAAGCAGCACGGGGCGGCGCTGTCCAACATTGAGATCACCGACGCCAATATCGCCGCTTTCAAGCCCTGCGCCAAGAAATACGGCGTGGACTTCACCTTGCGAAAGGACAAGACCACCCAGCCGCCCCACTACATCGTGATCTTCAAGAGCCGGGACGCGGACAATCTGGAACAGGCTTTCAAGGAGTTCACCGCCAAGAAGCTGTCGCGGGAGGCCAAGCCCTCCATCCGCAAGGCGCTGTCCGTCCTGCGGGAAGCGACTGGCCGGAATGTCCAGCGGGACGGAGCCCGTCTGGCAGCCAAGGAGAAGATCAGGGAAAGGGGGATGGAGCTGTGAAGCCGGATGTAAAGAAAATCATCATCACCAACCTGCCCTATCTGCTGTTCGTGTGGCTGTTCGGCAAGATGGGCGAGGCGTGGCGGCTGGCGGCGGGGGCGGACGCCTCCCAAAAGATGCTCCACTTCATGGACAGCCTGGCGGCGGCGTTCGCCAACGGCCTGCCCAGCTTCCACCCCTTTGACCTGTGTATCGGTGTGACGGGCGCGGTGCTGGTGCGGCTGGCGGTCTACATGAAGGGCAAAAACGCCAAGAAGTACCGCCACGGCATGGAGTACGGTTCGGCAAGATGGGGCGGAGCAAAAGACATCGCCCCCTATAGCGACCCCGTATTTGAAAACAACATCCTGCTCACGCAGACCGAACGGCTGACGATGAACGGCAGGCCCAAAGACCCCAAGACCGCCCGGAACAAAAATGTGCTGGTGATCGGCGGTTCCGGCAGCGGAAAAACGAGATTTATGCACAGAACATGAGTGAGGAAACAGGCCGTCCGGCCATCCCATCCCGGATAGCGTTTGGGGCGATTTTTATCAAGGAGTACTGTCATATTACAGATGAGGGAACCGTAGAGGAACTCCAGGAAAACCCTTATATGCAGTACTTTGTGGGGTTGCATGAATTTCACCCGGAGCCGCTATTCGACCCGTCCATGATGGTGCATTTCCGCAAACGGTTCCCAGTGGAAGAGGTAGGGAAGATCAATGAATCTGTCTGTACCGGGAAGTGGCCGGAGGAGCAGAGGAATGTGGACCGGAACGATGAAGGGGATGGAGATCGTGGCGGGAATAATCCACCGGTTCCG
>CAJTPV010000052.1 GCA_910578505.1 uncultured Oscillospiraceae bacterium
AGAACAAAATCCAGAGCGAGGAAACCTGGAAGATTTACAAGCGTGCATACAAAAAGTACTATGCCCGCTACATGAAAGGGAACATGAGCGAGGCGGAGTTCAAGGCGTGGGGAGAACAGGCTGCTGCCCAGCGGGATACCATCCGTCTGTTGCTGGAGGGGACGAGAGATCCAGAAAAACAGACGGAACTGATTGAGCGGCTGCGGGAGGAACTGAATAAGCGGTAGTAATTGACCGGCCTGAGCAGTGCTGCTCGGGCCGGTTTGCATATGCGGACAGTCATTTCCCAAATCTTGCTGAATTACTGATATTTTCGCCATCCATTTGATATATCGCCCAGGCGTTTTACGGTAAAATACACAAAAGCACAGGTAAAATCTTGTGACAGGAGGTGCCTTGACATGTTTGGACCCAACAGCCGGCTGATCCGGTTTCTCACCGCGGTATGCGACCTGATGATCCTGAACGTCCTGTTCCTCTTCTCCTGCATAACCGTAGTTCTGGCGGGGGACGGCGCGGTATCCCTCTACACCGTGACCCTCCGGATGTTCCG
Source organism: uncultured Oscillospiraceae bacterium (assembly GCA_910578505.1). Lineage (GTDB taxonomy): Bacteria > Bacillota > Clostridia > Oscillospirales > Oscillospiraceae > Pelethomonas. The sequence goes on from CAJTPV010000052.1 coordinate 554, forward strand.
GGGGACGGAGGAATCCCCCGGAAAGAGCTTCCTGCACTCCCTCAAGCGGAATTTCCTCCCGTCCGTCCCGACCGCGCTGCTGCTCCTGACGGACATGACGCTTCTGGCGGTCCTGCGCGGGGTCCTCTACGCGGAGACGCTGCTCCTCTCCCCGGCGGTATTTGTCTTTCTTGTCAGCGCTGCCGTTTTCCTGACCGCCCTGCTGTCCTATCTGTTCCCGCTGCTGGCCCGGTTTGACAACACATTCCCCCGGCACCTTGGAAACGCCGGGCGGCTGGCGGTGGCCCATCTGCCGGTCACATTTTTGCTCACCACAATTAATTTGCTGCCGGTGCTGCTGCCGCTGTTTTTCCCGCAGCTGTTGGGCGTTGTGGCCGCGTTCTGGATGTTTCTGGGATTTTCGACGGGAGCCTGGGTGAATTCGTTTTACCTGAACAGGATATTTTCGGAAAAGGCTTAAGGAGGATGTCATGGGAAATACCCTTTCCTACGATGGCTACGCCCTTGTTTTTGAGGACCATTTCGACGGGCTGACGCTGAACCGGATCTGCTGGTACGTGGATGGAGCGCTGTTCCATGAGGCCAGGCAGTGGTTTTCCGCCCGCCACGGACAGGCGGCAGAGCCGTTCCCGGCCTCCTTCAATCACGATATGTATATCATATTGAATCTCGCAGTAGGCGGAAACTGGGTGGGGTATCCGGATGAAACCACCGATTTTGAGAACGCCGTCTTCGCAGTGGACCATGTACGGGTATATCAAAAAGACAACGAGGAGGAATGCGTGTGACAGATATCCGTTTTTTAGATGATGACGGGAGCTTTGAACTCCACAGCCCGGAGGAGATCAGCTGCCTGTATCTTCCGCTGGCCAGTGAAACCGGCCTGAAAAGCGCCGTGACGCCAAATTTGGGCGGGGACTGCAAGCTGGATCAGGAGACTTTCCTGTTAGAGCCGGTCAGCTCTGAGAACCTGCACACCAGCCGCAGCACCCGGAATTTCTGGTGTGTGACGGAAAAGGGCTGCTGGTCGGCCACCGGCGTGTCCGCAGAACAGGAGGCCGCCCGCTTTACGCCGGAGCAGGACGGAAGCTCGCTGACGGCAGGCCTCATGTGGCAGAGCGTCCGCCGGGCGTCAGAACGTTGCGGGCTCTGCGCGGAGATCACGTCCTTTGTCCCCTGCCGTGAGAATGTGGAGGTCATGCATGTCCGCATCACCAACACAGACGCCGCACCCCAACGCGTGACCGGCATCGCGGCCATCCCCATCTATGGACGGAGCGCGGACAACATCCGGGACCACCGGAACGTGACCTCCATGCTCCACCGCATCCGGACAACGGACCACGGCGTACTGGTCAAGCCCACCATGTCCTTTGACGAGAAGGGCCACCGGGAAAATCACAGCATCTACTACGTGCTGGGTGCTTCCGGCAACGGCGGGCGTCCAGAGGCGTTTTACCCCACCGTTGATGCCTTCATTGGCGAGGGCGGCACCTTCCTCCACCCGCGCTCGATCTATGAAAACCGCCCCGGCCTCCCCCCGGAATCCGAGATTCATGGCCGGGAGGCTATGGGCGGCATCCGGTTCCCGGCGGTCACGCTGGCGGAGGGACAGACGGCGGAGTACATCGTCCTTCTCGGCGTTTCGGAGGACGAGGGGAAGATCAGCCGCGTCCTGGACGCCTGCCGGACGGCAGGGCAGGTACAGGCGTTGCTGGACGAGACAAAAGCCTATTGGCAGAAAAGAGTGAATGTCCGCTATTCCACCGGCAGCCCGGACTTTGACCGCCTCATGCGCTGGGTTACCTTCCAGCCCTTTCTGCGCAGGCTCTACGGCTGCTCCTTCCTGCCTCACCACGACTATGGCCGGGGAGGCCGGGGCTGGCGGGATCTCTGGCAGGACTGCCTGTCCCTGCTGCTGATGGACCCGGACGGCGTGGGAGAGATGATGCGGGCCAGCTTCGGCGGGGTGCGCGTTGACGGCACCAACGCTACCATTATCGGGGACGGTGTCGGGAACTTCATCGCTGACCGCAACGGCATCGCCCGGGTCTGGATGGACCACGCCCTTTGGCCGCTGATGACGCTCAAACTATATATCGACCAGACCGGGGACAGGGACATCCTGCACGCAAATGCCCCTTATTTCAAGGACCCCCAGACCATGCGGGGCACGGATACCGATACCCTCTGGAACGGCGGCAGCCGCCAGGAAACCGAATCCGGCGCTACCTATGAGGGCAGCATTCTGGAGCACCTGCTCATTCAGCATCTCACGGCCTTCTACGAGGTTGGCGCACACAACATTTTCCGCCTGCGGGGGGCCGACTGGAACGACGCCCTGGACATGGCCCCCGAGCACGGCGAGAGCGTGGCCTTTACCTGCGCCTACGCGGGGAACTTCCGCCAGCTGGCCCGGTTGCTGCGCACATGCGGCAGGGACACAATAGAACTGCTGGAGGAAATGCAGGAGCTGTTGGCCGGGGACAGGGACGCCTATGGGGACATCCCCCGCAAGCGTGAGATTCTGGCCCGGTACGTCCGGCGGTGCCGGCACAGCGTCAGCGGCCACAGGGCCGCGATATCCTGCCGGGAGCTGGCGGACACGCTGGACGGCATGGCGGACTGGCTGATGGAACACATCCGCCGTCAGGAGTGGATTGACGCTGGGAGGGATGGCGGCTGGTTCAACAGCTACTACGACAATCACCAGCGCCCTCTGGAAGGAATCGGCGAAAACGGCGTGAGCATGATGCTGACCGGGCAGGTCTTCGCTATCATGAGCGGCACGGCCACAGACGAGCAGGTGCGCTCTATTACCCGCAGCGCGGACCGCTATCTGTACCGGAGAGAAGCCGGCGGCTACCGGCTGAACACGGACTTCCATGAACTGAAATTCGACATGGGCCGGATGTTCGGCTTTGCCTACGGTGAGAAGGAAAACGGCGCGGTGTTCTCCCACATGACGGTGATGTACGCCAACGCCCTCTATCGCCGGGGCTTCGTCCGGGAGGGGTATAAGGCCCTCCAAGCTCTGGCGGACGCGGCGCTGGATTTCCAGACCAGCAGGATCTATCCCGGCATCCCCGAGTATTTCAACGCAGACGGACGGGGGATGTACCACTACCTCACCGGTGCGGCCAGCTGGTATATGATGACGGTGATGACGGAGGCGTTTGGCGTACACGGCGAAAACGGCGATCTGGTCATTACCCCCAGGCTGGTCCGGGAACAGTTCGACGAGGCCGGAGAGGCGGCGATCGATTTCTCCTTTGCCGGGAAGCAGTTCCATGTGGTCATCACCAACCCGGACGGCAAGGACTTCGGGGAGTACCGCGCCGGCAGGACCGTGCTCAGCCGGGAAACCATCCGGCCCCTGCCGGAGAGCGGGAATGTGATTACGATTGAATTGATGTAAGGAGGCGGTACTGCCATGCAATACGGATATTTTGACGATCAGGCCAGGGAATACGTGATTACCCGGCCCGACACCCCGGCCCCCTGGGCCAATTACCTGGGTTCCCCGGAGTACGGTGCGCTGATCTCCAACAACGCCGGCGGCTACAGCTTTGTCAAATCGGGGGCCAACGGGCGCATTCTGCGCTACGTCTTCAACCAGTTTGACCAGCCCGGACGGTATCTCTACCTCCGGGACAATGAGACAAGGGATTTCTGGTCCGCCTCCTGGCAGCCGGTGGGCAAGGATCTGGATACATACCGGAGCCAGTGCCGCCACGGGATGGGGTACACCAGAATGCTGGCGGATTATCAGGACATCCACAGCGAGGCGGTCTACTATGTGCCGCTGGGCGGCTCCCATGAGGTCTGGCAGCTGTCTGTGACCAACCTGTCGGACCGGCGGCGGGAGCTGACCCTGACCGGCTACGCGGAGTTTACCAACAGCGGCAATTATGAGCAGGATCAGGTCAATCTCCAGTATTCCCAGTTTATCACCCGCACCCTGTACGACGATAACCGCATCCGCCAGCAGATCCACGGGAATCTGGATGCCCAGGAGAAGGATGTGGACGCAAAAAACGTCATTGAGCGATTCTTCGCCTTGGCCGGCGCGCCGGCGGCCTCCTGCTGCGGTGACAAGGAGAGCTTTCTCGGCCCGTACCGGGGCTATGGCGACCCCGTTGGCGTGGCGTCCGGCAATCTGGGCGGCGCCCTCAGCTACAACGGCAATTGCTGCGGCGCCCTCTCCGCGGTGGTGGAGCTGGAACCGGGGGAGACGAAGACCATCGCCTTTCTTCTGGGGGAAAAATCTGCCGGGGAGAGCGCCGCGCTCTTGGAGGCGTACAGAGACCCGGCGGAGGTCTGCCGGAAGGATGTCGATGAACTGACCCGGTACTGGCACGGCAAGCTCTCCCATTTCCAGGTCAGGACCCCCTGCCCGGAGTTCGACACCATGATTAACACCTGGAACGCCTACAACAGCTTTATCACCTTCACCTGGTCCCGGGCCGCCTCCTTCATCTACTGCGGCCTGCGCAACGGCTACGGATACCGGGACACGGTGCAGGACATCCAGGGCGTCATCCACCTGGACCCGGCGGCGGCGGCGGAGAAAATCCGCTTCATGCTCTCCGCCCAGGTCCACCACGGCGGCGGCCTGCCGCTGGTGAAGTTCACCCACAACCCCGGCCATGAGGACACGCCGGAGGACGCCTCCTATGTCCAGGAGACCGGCCACCCGGCCTACCGGGCCGACGACGCCCTGTGGCTGTTCCCCACCGTGTACAAGTACATTGCAGAGACCGGGAACACAGCGTTTCTGGACGAGGTAATCCCCTTCGCCGACCGGGACGAGGGCACGGTCTACGAGCACCTCAAACGGGCGCTGGATTTCTCCATCCAGCACATGGGCCCCCACGGCATGCCCGCCGGTCTCCACGCCGACTGGAACGACTGCCTGCGCCTGGGCGCGGCGGGGGAATCCTCCTTTGTGGCCTTCCAGTTCTACTACGCCTTTACGGCCCTGCGGGAGTTCGCGGCCTATCAGAAGGACGCGGCGTATCTGGAGTGGCTCATCCAGAAGCAGACGGCGCTCCACAAATGGCTGAACGACATCTGCTGGGACGGGGACCGGTACATCCGGGGCTTCACGGAGACCGGGGAGGTCATCGGCCACCACTCCGCACCGGAGGCCAATTTGTGGCTGAATCCCCAGACCTGGGCGGTCATCAGCGGACTGGCGGACGAGACCCAGGCGGAGCTGGCCCTGGACAACGTCTGCCAGCGGCTGAACACGGAGTACGGCGCAGTCCTGATGGACCCGCCCTACCACGCCCACGCCTTTGACGGGGCCCTGGCGGTGATCTACAACGCGGGGGTGAAGGAAAACGGCGGCGTGTTCTCCCAGTCCCAGGGGTGGCTGATTCTGGCGGAGGCCCTGCTGGGCCATGGGGACCGGGCCTTCACCTACTTCCGGGAAAACGCGCCGTCCATGCAGAACGACCGGGCTGGAATCCGCAGAATCGAGCCCTACTGCTACGGGCAGTTCACCGAGGGCAAGGCCAGCCCCCACGCCGGCCGCTCCCACGTCCACTGGCTCACCGGCACCGCCTCCACGGTCATGGTGGGCTGCGTGGAGGGCATTCTGGGCATGCGCCCGGACCTGGGGGGCATCAAAATAGCGCCCTCCATCCCGAAGGAGTGGAAGGCGCTGGAGATCCGCAAGGATTTCCGGGGGAAAAAGCTGCACATTCAGGTGAACAATCCCGACGGGAAGGAATCCGGCTGCAGGAGCCTCACCGTAAACGGGGCGGAGGTATCCGGAAATTATGTGCCGGAAAAGATGCTGACGGATACCACGGAGATCATTCTGACGATGTAGCGGCCTGTTCGGCGGCGGGGAACGGCTCCCGGTTGACGTTCCAGTTGTTCATGTAGTTGGTGTCCCGGTAGGCCTTCGGCGTCATGCCCACCTGGCTGCGGAAATGCTGGATGAAATGGCTCTGGGAGGAGTAGGCCAGCATGGCCGCGATATCGGCAAAGTCGTAGCTGCTGAACCGGAGCAGGTTCTTGGCCATGTCGATTTTCCGCTGCCGGATGTACTCGCTGACGGAGATGCCCGTCTCCTGCTTGAAGATCCGGGACAGATGGGTGGGCGAGACGCACACCGCCTCCGCCAGGTCGTTGACCGTGACCCGGTCCATGATGTGGACGTAGATGTAGTCGATGGCCTCGGCCACCTGCTTGGAGGAGGCGATGTTCTTTTTCAGCCGACGCATCCGGCACACGTAGTCCAGGGCCATCTGATCGTGGATATACACGATTTCCGCCAGATTGCTGCAGCAGTCCATGCGGCGGATGTACTCGTCGCTGAGGCTGAACGCCTCCTCCATGGCCATGCCCCCCTCCATGCAGAACCGGGCCAGCATGGCCGCCGTGACGACGAAGTGGTATTTCAGATTGGTGATGGGGTCGCTGGAGAGCTGCCCGGCCCCCTCCATGTTCTCGAAAGCGCCCCGGCTGCAGTTTTCCTGCACGGCATCGATGAGTCCCGCCGCCACCGAGCGGTAAAACAGGAATTCCTCTCCGGGCTCCCGGTGGCTGACCGTCTCCCGGACCCGGACCTCGATGGGCTGCCAGTTTTGCGGCCTGTCCATAGATACACCTCCCACGATATAGACGTTATTTCCCAATATAGCATGGATTTGATATTTCCGCAAGGGGCGGGGGAAATTTTCTGGGTGGAATTTCCTGACAATTTTTGTAGTCTCTTCTAAATATCGACATGAATTTGATATTTGATTCTTCAATTTTGTATACAATTCCCCACCCTGTCTTTATAATGAAGTCATCTTGACAGCCCGGCGCTGTATCAAAATCAAAACAGGAGGAGACAATCATGAAGAAAAGAGTTTGGAGCTTTGTACTTGCGGCTGTGCTGGTCCTCGGACTTCTCAGCGGCTGCGGCGGAAGCGGCGGAGGCGGCGGCAGCTCCGACGGCGGCGGTTCCGGCGGCGAGGCCAGCGACAGCGGCAAGGTCCTCAACATCTACGTGTGGAACCAGGAGTTCCAGGAGAAGTTCAACGACAACTACCCCGAGGTGGAAAAGCTCTCCAGCGACAAGTCCATCACCTATCTGAAGGACGGCACCGAGGTCCACTGGATCGTCAACCCCAACCAGGACGGCGTCTACCAGCAGAAGCTGGACGAGGCCCTGGCCAAGCAGGCCACCGCCCCCGCCGACGAGAAGATCGACATCTTTCTGGTGGAGGCCGACTACGCCCTGAAGTACATAGACCCCGACGTGGGCGTGGCCCTGCCCATCTCCCAGCTGGGCATCACCACGGCGGACGTGCCCAACCAGTATAAATACACCCAGGAGGCTGTGACCACCGCCGACGGCGAGATCCGGGCCCTGAGCTATCAGGCCACCCCCGGCATGATGGTCTACCGCCGGTCCATCGCCCAGGCGGTGCTGGGCACCGACGACCCGGACACCGTGGCCGCCGCTGTGGCCGACTGGGATAAGTTCTATGAGACCGCCGGGCAGATGAAGGCCGCCGGCTACTATATGTACTCCGGCCGGGCCGACACCTACCGGGTGTACTCCAACAACGTGTCCGCCCCCTGGGTGGACGGCAACACCGTGGTGGTGGACCAGAGCATGATGAACTGGGTGGACCGCTCCATGCAGGACACTCAGGAGGGCATCAACCACAACGTTACCGGCCAGTGGATCGACGAGTGGAACAAGGACATGGGCCCCGACTCCAAGGTCTTCTGCTTCTTCCTGCCCGCCTGGGGCCTGGACGTTTGCATCAAGCCCAACGTGGAGGGCACCAGCGCCGAGCAGGACTGGGCCGTCTGCCCCAGCCCCCAGGGCTTCTACTGGGGCGGCACCTGGCTGATCGCCGCCAACGGCACCGACAATATGTCCCAGGTCAAGGACATCATGCTGAAGATGACCAGCGACCGGGACATCCTCCGCAATCTGGCCGTGAACAACGGCGAGATGAGCAACGACCAGCCTCTGATGGAGGAGCTGGCCCAGTCCCCCGAGTTCGGCATTGACCTGCTGGGCGGGCAGAACTACCTGGGCGTCCTGTCCGACGCCGCAGCCAGCATCAGCCTGGCCAACGTCTCCCCCTACGACCAGGGCTGCACAGAGGAGTTCCAGAACACCTTCGGCGACTACTTTAACGGGAAAATCGACCTGGAGAAGGCCAAGGCCAATTTTGAGGTCGCCATCGGCGAGCGCTACCCCGAGCTGAAGAGCGGCGGCGTGCGCTGGCCCTCCTGACCGGCAGCCAAAGCAGATAAGAGGGGCGGGCGCGCCCGCCCCTCCCGTTATCCAGGATAACGGGAATGCCATGAAAAAGAAAATGAAAAGGGGGAGTTCCTGTGCCAAACGAGAAAAAAATCAAGAGCGTCAGTTACGCGAAATGGGGCTACATTTTTATCCTGCCTTTCTTTCTGACCTACGCCATTTTTTCCCTGATTCCGCTGGCGGACACCATCCGCAACAGCTTTTATGAGTACTACTATTCCGGCCTGAAGGTCATCGGCCCCAACTGGGTGGGGCTGGCCAACTATATGGAGATGCTGGCCGCCGACCTGCCCAAGTACGCCTGGAACACCTTTGTCATGTGGATTCTGGGCTTTGTGCCCCAAATCGTGGTGGCTCTGGTCCTGGCGTCCTGGTTCACCGACGCCCGGCTGAACATCCGGGGCAAGCAGTTTTTCAAGGTGGTCATCTATCTGCCCAACCTGATTATGGCCTCCGCCTTTGCCATGCTGTTTTTCGCCCTGTTTTCCAACTCAGGCCCCATCAACAGCATTCTCCTCAGCATGGGCGTTGTGGGAGAGGCCATCCGGTTCATGGAGTCCACCCTGGGCGCCCGGACGCTGGTGGCCCTGATGAACTTCCTCATGTGGTTCGGCAATACCACCATCATGCTGATGGCGGCCATCATGGGCATCAACCCCTCCATTTTTGAGGCGGCGGAGCTGGACGGCTGTACCCATCTCCAGAAATTCTTCAAGATCACCCTGCCCCAGATCAGGCCCCTGCTGACCTATACCCTGATTACCTCCCTCATCGGCGGCCTGCAGATGTTCGATGTTCCCCAGATCCTCACCGGCGGACAGGGCGCGCCCGACCGCACCACCATGACCCTCATCATGTACCTGAACAACCACCTCCAGGCCAAGAACTACGGCATGGCCGGCGCGCTGAGCGTGTTCCTCTTCGTCATCAGCGGCATTCTCTGCTGGATCGTGTTCAAGATGAACACCGACAGCGACCCCGATGGCTCCAAGAGCACGGCGAAGCGGGAAAAGAGCCTGGCTAAGAAAGGGGGCAAAGCGTAATGGAAAAGAAAAAATCCAGCGGGCGGACCATTCTGGCCCATGTGGTGCTGATTATCCTTGCGTTCCTGTGCCTGTTCTTCTTCTACATCCTGATTATCAACGCCACCCGGTCCCACGCGCAGCTGCAGCTGGGCTTCTCCGCCCTGCCCGGCTCCAGCCTGATGACCAACCTGATGAACGTGCTCAACGACCCGGCTATCCCCATTGTGAAGGGCATCCAGAACAGCCTCATCGTCTCCGGCTGCTGCGCCCTCATCGTCACCTACTTCTCCGCCCTGACGGCCTACGGCATCTACGCCTACAACTTCAAGCTGAAAAGCGCGGCGTTCACCTTCATCATGGCTATTCTGGTCATGCCCACCCAGGTGACGGCCCTGGGCTTCCTCCGCCTGATTACCGGCATGGGCATGAGCGACTCCCTGCTGCCCCTGATCCTGCCCTCCGTGGCCTCCCCCTCCGTGTTCTACTTCATGTACAGCTACATGCAGTCCTCCCTGCCCAAGGAGCTGATCGAGGCGGCCCGCATTGACGGCTCCGGGGAGTTCGGGACCTTCAACCACATCGTCATGCCCATCATGAAGCCGGCCATCGCGGTGCAGGCCATCTTCACCTTCGTGGGCTCCTGGAACAACTACTTCGTTCCCGCCCTGGTGATTACTTCCAAGCACAAGCAGACCCTGCCCATTATGATCGCCACCCTCCGGGGCGCGGACTATATGAATTTCGACATGGGCAAGATTTATATGATGATTACCATTGCCATCGTGCCGATCATCATTGTCTACCTGTTCCTGTCCAAATTTATCGTGGACGGCGTCACCCTCGGCGGCGTGAAGGAGTAAGAAAGCATTTTTATAAACAGGGAGAGTACCGTCCCTCTTGCAAGGACGGTGCTCTCCTTGTATACTGAGTACAAGAAAAACCTTTGAGGAGGACTATCAAGATGAAAAAATGGACCCGTGCCCTTTATCAGCCCAACCGGCCCCTGCATAACGGGGAGCGTGCAACAGCCAGCCCCGCCCACACCGCCCTCTCCCGCCAGGCGGCCCAGGAGGGCATGGTGCTGCTGAAGAACGACGGCCCCCTGCTCCCACTGGCCATCGGCAGCCGGGTGGCCCTGTTCGGCAAGGGCAGCTTCGACTACGTCAAGGGCGGCGGCGGCAGTGGCGACGTGACGGCGGCCTATGTGAAGAACCTCTACAACGGGCTAAAGGAGGAGAACGTCTCCCTCTATGAGCCGCTGGCGGATTTCTACCGGGACTACGTGGCCGGACGGTACGCCGCCGGAGACGTCCCCGGCCTGATGGCGGAGCCGGAGCTGCCGGAGGCGCTGGCCGCCGAAGCCAGGGCGGCGGCGGACGTGGCGGTCATCGTCCTCAGCCGCTTCTCCGGGGAGGGCTGGGACCGGAAGCCGTCCCTGTATCTGGAGCCGGACTACCCCTGGCCCGATGAACTGAACATGCCCCAGAAAGCTATGAGCATTTTCCCCGCCAGCGACTTTTACCTGACAGACGCGGAGCGGGCCATGGTGGACCGGGTCTGCGCCCACTTTGACAGGACGGTGCTGGTGCTCAACGTGGGCGGCGTGGTGGACGTCTCCTGGTTCCGGGAGGACGAGCGGATCTCCGCCACGCTTCTGGCCTATCAGGGCGGCATGGAGGGCGGCGCTGCTGCTGCGGCGCTGCTGACAGGCCGGGCCAATCCCTGCGGCAAGCTGCCGGACACCTTTGCACGGGACCTGTCGGACTACCCCTCCACGGAGCACTTTCACGACTCCCCCCACTATGTGGACTATACCGAGGACATCTATGTGGGCTACCGGTACTTTGAGACCCTGCCCGGGGCGGCGGAAAAGGTCTGCTATCCCTTCGGCTACGGCCTGAGCTACACCACTTTCACAATAGAGGTGACCGGCGCCGGTGAAAAAGACGGGCGGGTACAGACGGCTGTCCGAGTGACCAACACCGGCGGCTGTCCGGGAAAAGAAGTGGTGCAGCTCTACTGCTGCCCGCCCCAGGGGGAACTGCAGAAGCCCTGCCGCAATCTGGCCGCGTTCCGGAAGACTGGACTGCTGGCCCCCGGCGAGAGCGAGACGGTGGAGCTATCCGTTGATGTTGCTGATTTAGCCAGCTTCGACGATCTGGGGAAAATTGCCCCCTGCGCCTGGGTGCTGGAGAAAGGGACCTACAGGTTCTATCTGGGGACCTCCGTGCGGGATGCGGCGGAATTGGCGTACACCTATGAGCAGGCGGAAAACCGGGTGGTCAGCCAGCTTAGCAGCAGCCTGGCCCCCACCCACTTGGCCCAGCGGCTCCTGGCGGACGGAAGCTACGAGGCTCTGCCCGCCGCCCCCAGCGTGGACACGGACGCCAACCTGTTCCAGCCCCTCACCGCCGCCCAGGCGGAGGCGGTGTCCCCCGCCACCCGTGGCCGGGAGCGCTGGATGCTGGCTCAGCCGTATCCGGACGGCGTGCAGCCCCTGTCCGCCGTGGCGGAGGGGAAGCTGACGCTGGACGAGTTTACCGCCCAGCTCAGTGACGGTGACCTCATCCATCTCCTGGGGGGCCAGCCCAACGTGGGGGTGTCCAACACCTTTGGCATCGGGAATCTGCCGGAGTACGGCGTGCCCAATATCACCACCGCCGACGGCCCGGCGGGCCTGCGGCTTCTCCCGGAAGCAGGTGTGTGTACCACGGCCTGGCCCTGCGCCATGCTGCTGGCGGCGACCTGGGACGAGGCGCTGGTTTCCCAGGTGGGCGCGGCAGCGGCGGCGGAGGTCAGGGAGAACAACATCTCCGTCTGGCTGGCCCCGGCGGTGAACATCCACCGGAACCCCCTGTGCGGCAGAAATTTCGAGTATTACTCCGAGGACCCGCTGCTCACCGGCAGGTTGGCCGGGGCGATGGTGCGGGGCATCCAGTCCCAGGGCGTGGCCGCCACGGTCAAGCACTTTGCCTGCAACAACAAGGAGACCAACCGGAAAAACAGCGACTCTCGTCTGTCCCAGCGGGCCATGCGGGAAATCTACCTGAGAGCCTTCGAGATCATTGTCCGGGAGGCCCGGCCCTGGGCCATCATGAGCTCCTACAACATTATCAATGGCCGCCGGGCCTCGGAGAGCCGGGAGCTGCTGACGGATATCCTGCGCTATGAGTGGGGCTATACTGGCATGGTGATGACCGACTGGTGGACAAGGGGCGAGCACTACAAGGAGATTCTGGCGGGGAACGACCTGAAGATGGCCAACGGGTATCCGGAGCGGGTGCAGGAGGCTATGGACCAGGGCACGGTTACACGAGGGGAACTGGAGGTCTGCGCCAGGCGGGTGTTGGAGCTGATTTTGAAGATTGATTAGCCAGCTGTTTGCTATACGGGGAATGATCCCCTTCTTTGTTTGTACCAGCGCACACGCTGCTCTGAGAATAAGGGCTGATTTATGGCCTTGAAAATCTCCATTATCTGTTTCAGACCTGCCATTCTCGTGACAATTTCTGCTTGCTTTGTACGGCCGGGAACTCCTTGACCACATATTTGCCCACAGACAGAGAAAAACTGGCCACCGGGGGTGTCCCGGTGGGCCGCAGTTCTCAGCTTGCTCTATTTTCTGCCCTCAGCCGCTCCCTTTCGGCGGCTACCTCCGTTTTCATCTCGGTTATCACTACCGCCAGCAACTTTTCGCATTCGTCCTCTGAGTCAGCGTAGATGTCCCGGGTGCGTTTTGTTCCATCGGGCCAGGTCACCGTGTACCTTCCGTTCCAGCGCCCACCTTTGGTCCGCCCCAAGTATCCGCTGCCCCAGTAACGGCGCTTGCCCCGCTGAGCCTTGAAGTCCGTCATGGTGTGGCTGGTTGTTGCCCGGGAGCTTTCTATGGGAGTCTCCGCTCTACCAATGCCCCGGTCGATTTTTGTGGCGGCTTGCCTTTGCATATCATCAGTGACGTGTGCGTAGACATTCAGCGTGGTGGCACTGGAGACGTGCCCGATGACGGTGGACAGAGTCTTTACATCCATCCCATGCTCCAGTGCGTTGGTGGCGAAAACATGCCGGAGGTCATGGAAGCGAACCTTTTTGTACCCCGCATGAGTCAGGATTTTGCTCAGCCTGTGGCTGGCGGCTGCTGGAGCCAGCGGAGCGTCCTCCTTTTTGGGCGAGGGGAACATCCATCGGGAGGAGACGGTTTTCTTGTACTCCTTCAGCGCCTCGACCACAGGTGGGGGAAGAATCACGGTTCGGATAGATGCCTTGGTCTTGGGTTCCTGGATCAGCAGTTCCTCTTTGGTTCGATAAACCTGCCGTTCAATCCTCAGTTCTCCGGTCTTGAAATTCAGATCGTCCCACTGGAGCGCCATCAATTCTCCTACTCGGAGGCCAGTGGTCAGTTCCAGCAGGAACACCTCGTAGTAACCTTCGTCTT
>CAJTPV010000053.1 GCA_910578505.1 uncultured Oscillospiraceae bacterium
ATACCCTTCTACCAGTAACTCTCGCGCCTCGTTGTGCAACATACTATCATCTCCTGCTTCTGTTATACCACCCCTGTCAAGCTTTCATCTTATTTTTGATGATTGCTATAGTACTGCCGAATCGTACCCTTCATGCGGCACAGTGTTTTCCACAATGTGCTTGTTTCCTGTGCCATATCCTCACTCCTCGATCATATTGAATTCAGCCTCCCCCCATTCCCCGTCAGCGGAATACAGGCTCTCCAGGATGCTGGTGAACTCGGAGGTATAAAACCGCCGGGTCTGTACACCGTGCAAGTCCATGTAGGTGGCGCTGTAAAAGGTCTCGCTGAGGGCGTCATCCAGCGCGGCCAGCTGCTGGCGGGTCATGTGGATCAGCTTGAAGGTGAGCTTCCGCTTCGTGCCGATCTTGTCCCGGCGGATTTTTCCGTCCTTTGTCCGCACGGTTTTATCCGTATCAAGATCATTGCGGGTCCAGGTCATCCCCTGGCGCTCGATATGTTTGGAGTAGTCAACGCCTCCAATGACAAGAACATTTCCCATCTCTCACCTCAGAAATCAATCACCGGCCTGCCGGCGGAATGGGTCATATCGTTGATGTGCCGGACCGTATTCCGGGCCATTTTCCTGCCGTCAACAGCCAGCTCGTTATGGATGACAATCTCCATATTGCCCATACGCTCCAGCATGCTGCCCATCAGCTTTTCCATCCGGGCCAGGGAATCCCCGCTGCCGCTCTCGCTCTGCAGCGCCATCGTGAACTCCCGGCTGCTGGGAATCTTCGCGCCCTGGGCTGCCAGCGGGATGGAGAATTTGGAGATGTCCGGCATGGTCATATCCACGCCGACGCTCTTGCCGCTGACAGTATTGGCGATGGAATCCGCCAGATCAGACGCCGCGCTGACAGCCAGGTGGGTGTTGTCCCGGATGCCCTTCGCCATCAGCTCCAGCATGTCCGGCATGTAAGTATGGAAGTCCTTCAGCGGTCCCTCGTCCGGCTCGGAGAAGTGGAGATTGCTCCTGATCCGGTTTGCTACGCCATTCACGGCGGATTTCACCTTGCTCCCAGCCTTCTCCATTCCGCTGGAGATGTTGCCGGCGATATCGCTGCCCCAGCTCTTCGCACGGGAGACAATATCGCTGAAGGTGGAAGAAACCTTGCCCGCAATCTCCGACAATGCGCTGCCTACCGTGGATTTAATGCTTGCCCAGACGCTGGACGTGCTTGTCTTGACGTTTTCCCATGCATTGGAAATGCCGGATTTGATCTGCTCGAATTTAGAGGACGCCTCAGATTTGATGCTGTCCCAAATTCCGGTAAGAGTAGATTTAATGGAATTCCAGGTGGTGGAGGCGGCGGACTTGATATTTTCCCACGCAGTGGAAATCGTGTTTTTAATACCTTCAAACGCAGTCCTCGATGTGGTTTTCAGATTCTCCCAAATCGTGGAAAGCGTAGACTTGATGCTGTCCCAGGCAGTGGAGGCTGCCGTTTTTATGTTCTCCCATGCGGTGGAAATGACCGTCTTGATATTCTCGAACTTTTCTGTCGCAGCAGTTTTCAGGTTGTCCCAGGCGGTTGAAAGAGTCGTTTTGATGTTATCCCAGATGGTTGAAGTTTTCTCTTTGATGTTGTCTTAGATGGTGCTGATTTTTTCCTTGATGCCATCGAAGACCGTCCCGGCCTTTTCCTTGATACCGTCCCAGATGCCGCTGACAGTCTCCTTGATGGCGTTCCAGGCGTCGGAGGTCTTGCTTTTGACGTCTTCCCATGCGCCGGAGAAGAAATCCTTTATGGCGTCAACGCCGGTGCTAAAAATGTCCAGGATGCCATCCCAAGTCTCTTTGATGCCGTTTTTTAATCCTTCTACCAAGTATTCTCCTTGTTCAGCCATAACTTTAGAGGGCGATGCAATTCCAAAAAAGCTCTGGAAAGAAGAAAGAAATGGCGATAAAAACTTTCGTTTTAACCAGCCGCCAATGCCGCCGGATTCATTCCATTTAGTGAGCCAACCTTTAATCAGACCACCGACCAAATTCGCTCCGAGCCCAATAGCGTCAGTCAAATCAACGCCTTGCAGCGCCCCTCCGATGGCTTTCCCGATAATCCCTTGCCACTCTGCCAGCAGACTGGGCCAGTCCAAATTTTCAAGAAAATCTACGATAGCGCTTCCGATGCTGTCCCAGTCCAGATTGTCTAATATGGTTCTCAAGAAGTCCAAAGCCGCCTTAATGCCATCGTGAATTGTCTGCCCCAGTTCTGCCCAGTCCACAGTTGCGACAAACTCGTTGATCTTCTGAGCAATGCCTTCTGCGATGGTTTTAAGGTCAGGTTGCACAGAATCAAGGAATCCCCGCACCGCCGCAACGGCAGATTTGATAGCGTTGGCAAGGACTTCGGTCAATCCGCCAATAATCCCCACCCAGTCCAGACTAACCAAAAAATTACCAATAGACCGCCCAATAGCATAAAACAGGTCCGGGTCCAGCAGGCCGGAAACGAACGCCAGCGCCCCCTTGATTCCTCTGCCGATCACATCGCCCAGGGCGTGCCAGTCTACCGCCGTGACAGCCTGCCGCAGCCCCTCCGCAATGCCCTCCGCCATAGCGCGAAGCTCCGGGGATACCTTGTCCAGGAATCCGCAGGCCAGCCGGATTGCCGCATTGATACCTGCTGCAATCAGCTGTCCCAGGCTGGACAGTGCGCTCACAAAATCAAAGCCCAGGATAAAGTCCGCGATGTTGCTGCCGGTCTGGTGCCAGTCGATCCCGGCGATGATCTGCCTTGCGAATTCAAACGCCTGCACAAAGGCATTGCCCAGCGTCTGCCCGATGTCGCGCCAGTCAATGAGGCCAAGAGAATCGTTGATAGCGGTATAAATCTGCTTCGCAATGTCTCCCCACTGCAAATTTCTGACAAAGCCGTCCAGCAGTTCAAACAGCGCCTCAAAAGCGGCGGAAATGGCTTTCAGCGCAACCGTGATACTGCCATACCAGTCGATATTGTTCAGGAATGCGGCGAGCTGCTTCCCGATATCGCCCCACGGGATCCTCTCGATGGTGTTGTACATCTCATCAAAGAATCCCTTTATCGTGTCACTGGCCGCTTTCGCCATCAGCGGCATATCCAGTCCCAGCAGGAATCCCGCCAGCGTCTCCAGGGCAATCTTGAACCCCGCCCACAGCAGCCGCCCGAACTCGTACCAGTCGATTTCG
Organism: uncultured Oscillospiraceae bacterium; assembly: GCA_910578505.1. Taxonomy (GTDB): domain Bacteria; phylum Bacillota; class Clostridia; order Oscillospirales; family Oscillospiraceae; genus Pelethomonas. The sequence goes on from CAJTPV010000053.1 coordinate 3,217, forward strand.
GATACCAGGCCGTTGACAAAATCCGCCAGCTTCCGGCCCAGGTTCATCCAGTCGAAGGCGTACAGGAACGACGTCAAAAAGTTCAGCGCCAGATTCAGTCCTGCCCCCAGCGCCTTCCCCAGCATCTCCCAGTCAATCCAGTTCACCAGCTTGTTGAGGGCCTCCGCCAGCCCTTTTCCTAAGGCCTTGACCTTATCCAGCGCGCCGGGGAAGGTGAACATGTCATAGAGTTTTTTCGCCAGATCATTGAGCCAGTCGACGAACTTCTTAAACGCCGCTTCCAGTTTCGGCAGACCCGCCAGCAGCTTGTCCAGAAACGCGCTGAAGGCTTCGCCCCAGGAGCCGAAACTCTCGTCGTCATACTCCCAATCGAACAGCGGGCCGGTATCCGCCGCGCCGCCGCCCCCACCGCCGCCGCTGTCCTTTTCTGTCTCGATGGTGTTGATCTCATCGAATGCGGCCAGAGAACCGGCGGCTTCCTCCGCTGCCTTTCCGGTCTCCTTCAGGGCCTTCGACTGCCCGTAGAGGGCCTTCGCGTTGGCCTGCGCCTTCTTGGCTGTGGTGCCGAACAGGGACGCGAAGAACTGCGTCACTACGGCGATCGTCTGGGACAGCACCTGGATCAGCGTCGTCAGCGCCGGGACTACGACTTCATAGATGGGCTGGAACGCCGTCAACAGCACGCCCTGGAGCCGCCTGAGGGCTGTGCTGAACTGCTCATTCAGGCTGAGATAGGCGGATATCTGGGTACGAACCGCCCGCAGTCCCTTCGTGATGACCGAGAACACGAACACCCGCCGGATCATCTGCCCCAGCCTCTTCAGCTTCTTGCCCACGGCATGCCCGGTATCAATGCTCATGTACGGTAAAGTATCATAAGAAAACTTTGTCGAATTGACAGCCGCCCCGCTATGCCGAATTAAGAAATATGCCTCTTGAAAACCGGTTCCTATTATGCTATACTTTCCAGGACAAACCGATAAATCGCAGTTGGGGAGAGTAGCGATGAATAACGAATACGATAATGACAAATTCTTTGCGGAATATGCGAAAATGTCCCGTAGCAAGGATGGATTAAGTTCTGCCGGAGAATGGCACCAGTTAAAGTCCCTATTCCCTCCTCTTGAAGGAAAAAATGTTCTCGATTTGGGTTGTGGCTATGGATGGCATTGCAAATATGCAGCGGAGCAGGGAGCAGTACGGGTGTTGGGACTTGATTTGAGCCGAAAAATGGTTGAAGCGGCAAAAATACGTAATGCAGGAGAACAAATTGAATATCGTATTTGTGGAATAGACGAATACGAGTACCCTGAAAACGCGTGGGATTGTGTTGTCTCCAATCTGGCATTGCACTACATAGAAAATATAGAACTCATATTTCAAAAAGTTCATAGAACGCTGAAACAAAATGGGATATTCCTTTTTAATATTGAACACCCTGTTTTTACCGCTGGAGTTGGACAGGATTGGCTTTATACAGATAAGGGAACACCAAAATGCTGGCCGATTGATAATTACTTCATTTCAGGGGAACGACATACTCACTTTTTGGGGTGCAATGTAGTGAAACAGCACCACACGCTTACTCAAATATTGATGGGCTTGTTGAATAATGGCTTTGAACTTAAAGCTGTGGAAGAAGCAACGCCACCGCCAGAAATGATGGACATTCCGGGATTCAAAGACGAACTGCGCCGTCCGATGATGCTATTGGTGAAAGCAGTAGCGAGAGAAACTGCTATGAACAAAGATTTATAACTTCCAGTTTATCGGTGTTTCCTGTAACGTGAGAGCAAGTATCGACCCGTGGCCCAAATTTCGCTCCGCTCATTTGTCCCCCTGGTCTGATACTTGTTGGGGTTGCCACCCCAAACCCGCCTTTGACCGGCGCAGCCGCGCCACAAAAATCCGTCAGCCTCGCCCCCTGCGTTCTCGCCTGACCGGGCAGAAATCGGAGGCCGTTTCCGCAATCGCCGCAGGGCGGCGTACCCGCCGGAACAGTACACCCGCTTTGCGTCTGTACTGTTCCATCGGGTCAGAAAGGGATACGACAAAAGTAGACACCAAAACGCATTGACAATAGTCTCCCAGGCCCTGCATGTCCAGCATGGGAATAATCAGCTCGTTGGCGTTGGCCCCCTGCCGGGCCAGCTCCGCCGCGCCATCCAGGTCGCTGGTCAGGGACGCGCTCTTGTACACCTCGTCCAGGACAGGTACGAATTGCTTTGCCAGTTCAATAGAATTCATGTTCTGCTCCTCTCTCAATTTAAGTCGTCAGTCCGGCGGCTGCCCGGATGGCGTCCAGGCCGCTGGCGGTGCCGCCGCTGCCCCCGGTCCTCTGTCCTTTCTGATAAAATAAAGGGGCCAATTACCGGAAAAACTTCCGATAACTGACCCCAATGGTCCTCCGTAACGCCAATCCGCTACGTGCTGTGTTTGATTGTCTTTTTAACTGACAATGATCCCGCCGCCCTTCTGCCGGACTTCGGCGTCATTGCCCCGTTTGAGTATGGCCTCTATGGCTTTGATGGCTTTTTCATCCATAAAATTCCCTCTTGCAATATTTGCCTTTATGGGGTATAATAAAAATGGTTAGGGGGTGACGCCAGCCCAAAGGTATGCTCCTTTACCCCATGAGAGTTGTTGAGGCCAGCTCTCATTTATTGTACCTCAACACTTTTTCCAAGTTGCCTTTTTGCAAAATAATCAGGTCGATTGCGCTGATTTTGCTACGCTCAATTCGTCTGGCAAGCTGCCGCTCCAATGCGGCTTTATCTATATTTTCCAGAACATTCAGGATAACTCCACCAGGGTTGTCCTGAATTTGTTTTATAGCGTGCTGCAGCAACTTATCCGCCCCATTTATGGAGGCAGCCCCTTTTAATTCCCAGAATGCCCCTTTCCAAAAGTAGTCTGGCCTTTTAACGCTGTCCAGATCCGATTCTTTCAGTAATGTAATGTCTTCTCCAAATTTATGGTGAATCCAGTCAGCCATATCAATTTCCGCCTGATGACCTTTTACTCTGTATCCCGCCTCATATATGATGGCACCCTGCCCAGGCGTGGCAGAACTCAAATATTCCCCTGTCACATCTCTTGATGTTAATCCTCTTGCTCTACGCACTTCTGGTATCTCCTCTAGCCTGTTTACAGCCATTATACCAGAATTTGTCGAATTTGCAAGGCTATTATCCTGTTTCTCCCCGAACCCGGCCACCTCTGTCCGCTCATACTGTGTCCGAAGCCCGGCGTCTCTGGAGAACTCCACATACCTCTGGCGCAGGATGGTCAGCCGGGTCTTATCGGTCTTCAGCTTCTCGTCGTCCCCGGCGGCCTCGTCCACCATGATTCGGTTCTTCTGCCGCCGGATGGCCCGTTCCAACCTCCGCTGCATCTGGGTGGCCTCGTAGCCGGTGTAGTGCCTGCCGTCAATGGTGACACCCTTCTTGTTGTCCTGCCGGAACTTCTCCAGTTCCGCCGCCGTGTACTGGGGCCGGTTGACGCCCAGGATAATGGGAAAAGTGGCGTGGCCGCAGTTGAGCGTCCCGATCCGGCGGCGCAGGCTGTTGTTTAGCGCGGTATATGCCTCATCACTGTACTGCTTCCCCTGAATCGGCTCATGGTCCGGGGCGCTGTTGGCGTGGGCGGTAATTTCCCAGCCGTTGCACCTCAGCTGGTCATGGGTCTCCTGGATGATCTTCTCCTGCATCAGCCCCAGGCCGCCCATGATGTTCCGCCGGACAGCCGCCTCCAGGGAGGTATGTAGCCCGCTCTCGTAGTCGATTACCCGCAGGCCCTTGTCCGCCAGATTTTTGGTGGCCTGCCGGATGGCGGTCATGTAGTCCGCCGCGCCGGTGCTCACCAGTTCAAAGGCGAAGTCCGTGCAGGCCCGGTAGGCGTCCTGCAAGGGCAGCGCGTTCCCGTAGGGGTCCACCATGCCCATCGTTTGGGTCAGGTTGGTAAAATCATCCTCAGCCAGCTCCGCCGCGGCGGATACGATCTGCTGCAAAACCGTGTTCTGCTGGAAGGGAATCGCCTGCACCTGGGGGAACCGGCTCACGTCCAGATTATAGCCGGACTGTGCGGACTGGTACATGATCCGCCGGATTTCCTTGTGGGAGAGCTTCAGCATGCGGCGCATTTCCTGCTTGATCTGCCGCTGGGATACGCCCAGCTGCTGTGCCTTCCAGACCTGATAGGCCGCCGTGCTGGTCATCTGGCCCGCGTGGGCCACCCGCCGCACGATCTCCCGCAGCAGATACGCCTGAATAGGGGCAACCAGCTTTGCGGCCTTGTCCCGCAGGGCGTTGATCTGTTCGGCTGTGAGCATTACGCATCACCGTCCGCCAGCTGCTGGGCCTCCGGCATGTATTTCTCCCTGATTTTCTTCAGGTCCGCCGCCGTCTCCGTTGGCATGCCGAACCGCCAGCCCAGGGCGATCTCCGGTTTCAGCAGCCCGGCGGACACCATGCCCATGTACTCCGCCCAGGTCTTGTCTTCGTCGTAGAGGATGCCGTTGCCCCAGTCGATGGCAACCGCGTCCTCCGGTACATCGTGGGCGTCGGGGACATGGTACAGCCGCCCCAGCACGCCGCAAATCTGCACAGCCTCCCGGACTGCGCTCTCCCACATCTGCTGGAAGTCGATGATGGTGAGATTGTAGTCCCCGGCGCTGGAGGTGACCTCCGTGGCCGTGCGTTCCGCCGCCTCCACCTCGCTGAGCAGCCCCCGCTTCAGGCCGATGATATTTTCCGCTGACCGCAGATACTCCTGCTTCCGCGCCAGGAACGACGCCTCCCGCAGCGCCGGAGAGAAGATGGTCAGCCCCACGGTCTCCGGGTCGTCGTCGATGCCCACAAAGAGCTTGTCTGTCAGCCGCCGCCGTCCGTCCCGGCCCTTTCGCAGCAGGTCGTCAGAGGCGATGATCCGGGACTGCCCGCGCTCAAATTCGCCGTTTAATAGGGCCTCGTTGCGGTCGATGTTGTGGATCAGGCCCACAGCCGGGGCGTAGATGCTCACGCCGTCCCGGCTCCCATCCACGCAGTTTTCCAGCGGTGTTTTCAGCCAGGCCATCCCCAGGCCGCCTATGGGCTCCGGATATGTGTATTCCTCCGGCAGTCCGTCATACCGCGCCAGCGCTTTCAGCGGCACCGTACGGCCCAGGATATCCGCCGTCTCGGAACAATAGAGCTGGTTCCGGATGGTAAGAACTCCACGGGGATCGACCGTCCGGCGTTCCAGCAGCGTGTAATAGTGAAAGCGTCCTCGTAGCTGTAGGCGTTGTGGAGTGCGTTGAAAATACTCACGGCTTCACCTCGTTGTTGATAACAATCCGGCGCATGGAGCGCAGCGCCGTCTCCAGACCGTCAATGTATGCGTTCAGCTCCCGCATGTCCTGGGCCTGCCGCTCCAGCTGGGCCAGCAGCCGCTTGTTTTCAGCATAGACAGAATCCTTCGCCCAGGCGGGCAGGAACTTTTCCAGCAGCCATTTTCTGAACCTTCTCATTGTCCCCTCCGTTTCCACACTGGCTCCAGTGCGTAGCGGGCGGCGTCGATGCTGTGATTTGCCGCGTCCGGATAGCCCTCCAGCACCTCGCCGGTCTTGACATCTCGCTCATATTCGTACTCAGAAAATTCCTTTGCCGTCTCCGGGCACCGCTCCGGGTCGATAACAATGGCCCGCAGGGACTGCAGCCATTTGATCCCGTAGGCCACGCTGCCCGGCCCCTTTTTGGCCTCCCGCATCCGGAAACCATAGTCGCGGAAATCGGCCACATTGCGGTCGCCGCCAGCGCCGGGGTCCGCTATGATGAGGTCGTCCATATGGTGCCTGATCTTCTCCGCCCAGACGGCGTTGGACTGCCGCCAGCCGCGAAACTCCTCGTAGATGTACAGCGTCCGGGCGGCGCTCTCATAGGCGCAGCCTACAAAGTGGTTGGGGTCGGGGTACCAGCCCCAATCCTGTCCAAAATAGTGATAATCGAACGACTGAATCTGTTTGCCGGCAATGGGCTCCAGCCGCAGGTTTTCAAACACCGCCGTGCCGCTACCAACGACTTCTCCGCCGTACTCACAGCGGTATGCGGTCTCGTTGGTCTCTTTCAGGTGCTCCGCATCGGCCAGAAACCGGGGCCCCAGCCATTCCGGCGGCGTGGTCAGGTAGGTGCTGTGGTGGACCATGCGGCCCGCCTTCTGCTCCAGCACGTATTTGTTTGCCCAGTTCCGGGCCATAGCGGGCGGATTGAAGGACTTGAAGCAGAAGCTGTACGGCCCGCCGCGAAAGATGGACTGTTCCACATTCCGCACCTGCTCCGGCCCATCGAACTGGTCCAGCTCCTCGAACCACCCCATGCCGATGTAGCCGAATGGCACCTTGATGGACTTGAGCTTGCCGGGGTCGTCCAAACCGAAGAAAAGGATCTTCTGGCCTGTAGGCAGGTAGGTACATTCCATGGGGCTGACCGTGCAGCGGAACCGGCTGGTCAGGCCCAGTTCGGCAATGGCCCAGCAGATCTGGGCGTACACCGATGTACGCAGGGTGTTGGCTACTTTCCGCAGCACAACGGCGTGGCAGTCCGGGTGGCGAAGCAGCAGCAGGATCAGTTCCACGGACACGAAGCTGGATTTGCCGCTGCCGCGCCCGCCTTTGGCCACCAGCTCGTTGATAGCGCCGGTTTTGATTGCCCTGTGCGGCTCCCGGAACGCCGGGGACAGGATCTCCGATAGCTTACATGTCGTCAATGATTTGCACCCCTCCGTCTGTGTCTTCTTCCGGTTTCTCGCCCAGCAGGTCAATGAGTACCTTTGCCGCCCTTGCGTCCCCGCCGATGGCTCGCTCCGTCAGGCCGATAATCATCGCCATCTGGTTGTCGATGTCCTCCGGGTCAATGCCCATCATGGAGATAGCATTCCAGCGTTTTGGCTCAGACGGCGGCAGGGACAGGTAATACTCAGCGGCGTCTTTTAAGCTGCGTTTCCGGCGGCGGGACACGCCGGAGGCCCGTCCGCCCGCTGCGCCTTTTTCTCGCGCTTCGCTCGTGCTTCGGATCGTATATGGGGCGAGATTTTGTTCATTCGGCATGCCACCACCTCTCTGTCAGAATAGTTTGATTGCCAGCAGTATCCTCGCGCGGACGCCGCCGGCATATGCCCCCACTTCCCGGGGCGGCGGCCCCTCTACCGCCGCCCCGTTCCGTAGGTGAAAGGAGAAAATCAACATGGGATATGCCAGTCCCACGGGATAAGTGTAGCACAGATTTTTCGATCCGCCGCCCTTTCAAGGGCGATAAAATTAGTAATTGGTTCTGCCCCACAAATAATCCATGCTGACATGATAATAGTCTGCAATTGCCGCCAGAGAATCTACAGTAGGATCAGCTTCTCCCCTCTCATATTTGCCAATAGCACTGGATGGCAGGCCGATCAGCTCCGATGTCGTTGCCATGCTTCGCAAAGGCTGTTTAGATTCCCGCAGGGCCCGCAGCCGTCTCGGAAATTCATCTGTCACGAAACCCCTCCTGGACACCCCGTCTCTCCCAGACGGTCGAAAATGCGCTCATAGTCCATATTCGCCGGGTGATCCATCTCCTCCTTCGAGAAATTGGTGGTCACAATCAGCGGCTTCTTGGTCTTGTACCGCTCGTCAATGACCATCTGCACAATCTCCAGGGCGTAGCCGTTGGTCATGCCGCTGCGCTCCTTGCGCTCGGTGCCCAGGTCGTCAATGGTACAGATGCTTTCTTTGATGATCCTGTTCGGCATCGGGTCACCGCCTGTTCCGTTTTGCGGCTGCTGACGTTTTCGGTAAGTTCACATCCTCCTTGCGCAAATAGTGGTGTCCCTCGCCTCCCGACCACCGGTTCACTTCCGGCTTTCCAGACGTGATTTTGCCAGCGTATGTAACGATATCTCCGCGCCCCATTGCACCAAGCAAATTTTCTACCCGAAACTGTTCATGCTCCAGGGGTCCAACCTGCTTTGCTAAATCTGCCAGTACCCGCCTCCGGCGCTTTCCTTTGTTAGCGGTAGGGTCAACCACGGCCAGCTCCGGCGCGGTAAGATATGCAATCTTACATCCATAGAGCCGCGCAAGCCCTCGAACTTCTAAAAAACTCAGCTCCTCGTTGTCCTCCAGGGCGGCGGAATCTTCTGCTTTTGTTGCACCAGCGTACTTTACCTGGGCCACCTCTCTGTCGGTGGCCCGCAGCAGGCGGAAAATTTCGCACACCTACCAATAGCTGAATTTCTCAGCAGGGGCTCGGAGCTTCTGATAAAAGGTCTGCCGGGGCATGTGCAGCGCCTCCGCCAGATCAGCCAGGGTGCGGAACCGCCGTCCACGCCCGATACGGCTGTCAATCAAGGCGGTCAGAGCCGCGTTACGCCTGGCTTCCTCGGTAAAAATCACTTTGGGCATAAATTACTCCTTGCCGTCCCGCCGATCCCGTGGTATAATAGTGGCAGGACTGATTTTGTGAGTTTTTTGGTCTTTGCCCTGCCGGGGTTGCCGCCCCGACAGGGCGCTTTTTTAGACCTCGTTGCCGTCCGCATCGAACGTCTGCACACCGTCGTATTCACCATCCAGGAAAATTTCCTCGCGAATCGCGTCACGAAGCGTGGAAAACCAACGATGCTGTTCGATGCCATCTTTGCCATTCCAAACGACACGGAATTTTTCGCATAATACAATACCAACTCGCCATCTTCTACTTCGGATGTTACAAATTCATTATATCCCCAATGCAGATAAATTGCGAGATTTCTTGTCTCCTTTGCATCTACACCTATCGTCAAGCATTTATAGCCATTTTGAGCAGCATAATCTTCCATTAATTTTACGAGCGTTGAAATATATCCCTTACCTTCGTGTTTTTTTCGGATGCGGAGAGCATTGATGTTAGCTATGGTAGAATTGTCAGCAAGATTAGTTCTGCCATTAATTGCACTGCATTCTGATGAGAATAGTAATGTTCCTTCTCCAACTGGAATGTTATCTACAATAACAGTGAAAGTCACTGCTTCGCCAGTTTTGTTGTAATTAATATATGTGTCTTTCCATTTAATCCAACGGGGGTCATTGGGATTAATGGCAATATTATATTCCCATAGACAATTGAGGTCTTCAAGAGTTGCTTTGCGGTATTCATTCATTGTTTAGATTCCTTTCAAATTTCGGTTTAAACTTATAACCACATAATCCGTTATAATTTCTTTATAATTTCGATTGCAGAGATAATCAAATTATATCGGATATTCTTTTGCGTATTCCAATTTCGAGAATCCCACTCTTCACCGCTTACATCATCACCGGCATATAATAACTGGGCAAGCGGAATATTGTAATACTGGGACACCGCAAAAAAGGCTGCTGCTTCCATTTCCACAGTGATACATCCCTCGTTTCTCCTTAATTCAACCATGTCAGGAGTTTCTCTGTATATAGCGTCGCTTGTCCAAGTTTTCCCGGTTGTAAATGGAATCCCCATTTGTTCCAAACATGAAACAACCGTCTTAACCGTTTCTTTATGGCATTCCACTTCACGGGATGGCTCTAAATAATGATAGGATGTCCCCTCATCTCTAACCGCAGAAACAGGGATAATAATTTCTCCCACTTTGCTGTCCTTTGTCAATGCCCCTGCGCCGCCGCAGATTATAAATTTCTCACATCCCATAGCATGAAGTTCTTCAATCGTTACAGCCGTACCCGGCGCACCACAAAATGCCATTGTGATACAAAGCTTATCTGTACCATATCCATATTCATAAATCGGTATATCAAGCACTTCTGAATTAAGATAGCCAATGACAGGAAGATTATTTTCCGAAACAAACTGTTCCAGTTCCTTCCTGAAAGAAGTAACCACACATTTTTCAGGAAGGCTTTTAGCCAAAAAATTCGCTGCCTGAATAATCGGATTTTTACCAGTATCAAACTCACATATCGGATATTTATTCTTAAATACCATGTCTTTTACCTCCATTTCGACTTGCCAATGGCTCCATTATACCGCAATCACTTTCCATAGGGAATAGACTTTACAAAAAATCCATTTCAATGTAATGGACACTATTCCCCTAGATCTACTCTTGTTCCGTCTTTTGTGATGATAAACTGCCCCTGTTGGCATTTCACGGTGATTTTGTCCCCTGCGGAGAATCCAGCCTGTTCCAGCCAGTTCCCCTGCAATAGAATCTGTGGTGGTGATTTTTTAAAAGCCCCACGCCCGTTATAAACAGTCAGTTTGCGGTCGTCCATCCGTTCTCCTTCCCCGTTGCCTGTCGGCATACGATTTCAAATACATTCCCGTCCTCTGTCCTGACAATGAACAGATTGTTCCTCTCATCAGCATTCAGGTCGATAATCCCCATTTCCTCGCT
>CAJTPV010000054.1 GCA_910578505.1 uncultured Oscillospiraceae bacterium
GCTCTTCTACCGTCAACGGCGTGAACTTCTCCCGCAGCACATCAATTTCCGCTGACAGCTGCTCAATCAACTCAATGGCCTCCCGGCAGATCGCGCAGCCGTGGGTGGAGCAGCTGTGCTCATGTCCGCACCCCAGGCAGTTAAGGGAGCCTGTCTCAGGGGCCATGCGGCGCAGGGCCTGAAGCAGTTCCTCGCTGCTCATCCTGCAGCCATCCTTTCTATGACGGCCTTTACAGCCATGTGCAGATTTTCAGCCCGTTCCGGTTCCTGGTTGGTAATCTTGGTCAGATAGCCGGACATCTTGTTATAATGATCCTGCCAGGCTTCATAGTGAACTCGGAAGGCCGCCACATCGCCGTCAGCAGCGGCCAGCTGCTTTTCCAGCGCCTTGACACGCTCCTGCTCCTCGGCCCTGGCCTTTTCCACCGCATCGGTAGTCAGCGCGTCCTTTTCCCCTTGGGTAAGCTCTCGGACCTGCGGCTCTTTGGCCTTCAGATCGGCCAGTTCCTTCTGGGCTGCGGCAAGGGCATCCTCGGCGGCTTTCCGGGCCGTATCAGCCGCCCTCTTGGCATCCTTGGCCTTGTTCACCTTCTCGGTCATCCCGGCAACAGCGGCCTTCCTGGCGGCCTCCACGGCCTCCTCGTCCACCTCTACCGCCACATCAACCGGACGGCTGCGCAGCTCCTCAAGCTCCTGAAGCAGACGAGCGTGTTCCTCCTCGGCGGCCTGGGCGGAGGTGTTAGCCTCGCTCAAGGCATCCTGGAGCCGCTGGGCCTTGTCGCGCTGCTTCTCAAGAGCCTCCTGTGCCTTTTGCGCGGCAGCTCTGGCCTGGTCAGCTTCCACCCCGGCGCTGGTCAGCTTGGCCTTATAAACCTGGGCCTGGCCAGTGATCTCCTCTTGGAGCCGCTCAGCCTCCTGCCTGAGCTTTCGAGTCTCCTCCTCGGCGGCGGCCATTGCCTCCAGCGCCTCCTCCCGTTCCTTCAGGGCCTTGTCCAGCTCACGGGTACTCATGGACTCCACGTCATGCTCGGCCACAAACCGTTCCCGCTCCTCCGCATCCGGCAGGGCCAAAAGCTGGAGGGCCTTGGTATACGTCAAATTCCCAAGCGTCTGGGAGTTTGCCACACCGCCGAACAGGCTTTGCTGGCTGGCGCCGTACTCCCGGAAGATCCGCATGAAATTCTGAGCTGTGGATTGGGAGTAGGCGACCTCATTCTTCAGGTAATCCCCCCACCGGCCGTGGGGAAGCATGGCCTTGACCTCCTCCAGCCGCCGGCCAATCTCAATGGCGTATCCCAAGACCACCTGCTGCGCCTGCCGCTGCAGCGTCCGGATCTCCAGCGTTACCACTTCTACGGTTCGAACGGGGGGCGGGGCCTCTTTTTTGACCTCCGGCGGGCCGCCCACCCCGAACTGCTCACTCAGGCACTTGCCCTCAGAATCACTATCGTTCATGCTGCTGCTCCTTTCTTCCTGGGCAGCTTAGGATTTCCATGCTCATCCCGCTTGCTGCCCTTTTTCAGCCAATCAAGCCATGTGTCTAAAAATTCCCGGTAGAACTCTCTCGGATCGGGGGCAAACCGTCCTTTTTCGGTATACATCCCCTCATTCCTGAAACCATGGATCTGAACCAATCTGTTCCCGTTCATCTCTATGGTCAGCCAGGGCTCGTCCGGCTTTTTGACCTTCCGCATGAAGAGGATAGTCACTTTTCCCTCCATGTGCCGCCTCGCATAGCCGCCTACACAGTGTTGTAGCATTCGGCCCTCAGCTAAAATCTCCTCGCCACTGTCCGGAATGCGGATCAGATAACCGTCCAGTTCAAAGCTATATTTTTCCTCCAGCTTGACCTTCCGCTCTGCATAGGTGTCTGCCATAAGGAGGTCACGTTCCCGCTGATCGGCCAACTTCTGAGCCGTCTGGCGTTCCTGTTCAATGCGTCGTTCCCGCTCCAACCGCTCCCGGTGCTGTGCGGTAGCCTCATCGTGGGCTGCGCCGAGATTTTTCGGCAGCAGCACATTCTCATGATGGAGCTGGTACCCCATCGCCTCAGCAGCGGTCAGGTAGCCCTCCCAGCAGCGCAGAGCAGAACCCATACTGCTCATCCCGCCGTATTGGGCGCATCCGACAAATCCCATTAAGTACCGCATCAGCTTTTCTGGAGGCAGGCCCCACTTTTTCGCCATACGGAAAGTTTCTTTGACATTCACACCGTTGGATATCCACTCAGCGCAATCTGTCAGCGGAATGCGCTCTTTCAGCTGCTTGTACAGTTCCACGATCCGAATATCACGGTTCGTGCATTGCAGGAATCTATCGGTCCTTCCCTCTGCCTCCTCCGCCATGCAGTAGCGGAAGGGGCTCTTCTGGATCTCATCCAAGCCGATCACATCATAGCCGGCACCGTATTCAGCGTTGGCATAGAAGGGACCGTGGATATTCCAGCGTCCCTTTGTGAGCGGCCCGCCCTGACGCACGACCGGACCGAAGGGATAGTCCCAAAAGCACCGGGTAGTTGCCTCCGCCAGTCCAGGCTTGAATCGGTACACGCCCACCAGCTTGCAATCCGGTTCATCCGTGAGACTGTACCCTCTGTCTCTGCTGTAGTGCTTGGCGCAGTCGTAGGCCCTGGCCCACAGCGCCCCACGGTACCACCGCAGGACTACCGCCCGCCGGTACCGGCTCAGGTTGTCCTGTTTTCCGGTGCGGCCCAGTTCTTTCACGATGACCTCCCTCCCGCAGAGGGGGCATTGTACGCTCGGTCGGGGCGCGTCATCCCAGCGGTTTCTTTGTTCCCGCTGGTGAGGCGCCCACATGACCGCCGGGAAGTTGCGCTCCGGGGTGACCAGCATCATATCCTCGCTGCTCACCGTCATGTGCTTGCGGCAGCAGGTGGTCCAGATCTCATCGGTGCGGGAGCGGCGGAAGATGTATGCGGGGAACAATGCGTTGATGGCATCCCGCTCCGCCTGATTCAAAGGCGGGGCCTTGCTGGCGAACCGCTCCCCCTCACTCATGTGTGTCATCTCTCACGCCTCCCTTACAAGAAATCCTCAAGGTTCAGGATCTTGGGGGCGGATTCGGAGGGCTGCTGGGCGGCCTCGGCCTCGACATCGCCGCAGAGGTTGACCGTCATGTGGAACCGCACATCGGCGCCGGGGAAGTAGAACCTCACCGCCCGGCGGAACGCCTCCAGATCGGAAATTGCTTTCCCACAATTCTTGGCGACTTCCTTCATACAGTCTGCGAAAGCCCCGCCCTGGACTACCGCTTGGGCGAACTCCGCATCCTGGCGGCAGAAGCCCTCCAATGCTTCACACACGGCATCCTTCATGATGCTGGCGTACCTGTCATAGTTGCCGGAGTTTTTTTCGGACGTCAGCTTTTTCACTGCCTGCTCATACCAGGTGTTCATTATCGCCGGTCTCCTTTCCCGCAGCCCCACGCCAACTTCTTACCGCAGGCGTGGCAATAGGAGTGATACGGATTGGCCCGACGGTTGCAGCTGGGGCAGTGCCAGACACCGTCTTTGCGTACTACGGGATCAGCAACGCCGAACCGCTTGTACATCGCCTGATACTGCTTCGAAAAATCGTTGTAGTCGAAGACGAGGTCCTTGGCCTCCTCTACCGTTTTGACCCCACCCTCGCTGAGCGCGAAAATGATGTTGACCGCCTCGGTGCAGGCCGTCCTATCGGTCTCCGTGTCACAACGGGACTTCATTTCGCCCAACCGGGCGATGATGCCGTCAATTTCCATATTGACTTTCCTCTCCCGCTCGTTTATACTGAGCGTGTATCATTTTGTTTTGCTGTCCCCGGCGTTTGTGCCGCTGGGGGCAGCTCTTTTCTTTTTGCCCGGCGTATCGCTGGACGCGTTCTGCTTCTTGACCCGCAGGATATAGATGCAATTTTCGATGCGGTACAGGTCAAAAACCTCTTGGAGCTTGTGCTGGCTCCGGAAGTTCCGAACGGCGTCGAGACGGCGCTTAGCGTCCTTGTCGCTGTCATACTCGAAGCACATATTCTTGCGCATACCAGCCAGGAAAGCCTTGATAGCAGTGACCTCTTCGCTTTCCCTGACGTTGTTGCGGCGTTCCGGCAGGAATTCCAAGTCATATGTAATTTTCATACCGTACTCCTTTCTTATGATTTCGATAGATTTGATGATCGGTCGTGATGATATCCCCCAGCGTAAGGCCGTCTGTGCCAGGAATGGGGGCATCCAGGCTGATTGTCTCGATCCGGCGGCTCAACTTCTCTTGCTCGTGTCCGGCGGCGGAGGCCATAGCCCGCCAAGCGATGGTGCTAAACTTGTATTTGTATAAGTCTGGACGGCTGAACCAGTTTTTTACTGTAAGCAGATACCGGAATATCACCACATCGAACCACTCATCGACCGGGAGCTGCTGCGCCTGCAAAAACCGGAACACAAGATTCAAATTCTGTTCGGCTACGGTCTGCTCCGCTACGGTAAGTGGAGTAAGTTTTGCCGACACGGGTTATCTCTCTCCTTTCTCTATCCGCCGACCGCAGTTTCCACAATATTCAGAGCGTTTCCCATCATTCCACCCATGCCCGGTCCGGCAGGCAGTCCAGGAGCTGGTCAAACTTTTTGACCTCTGGTTTCCAGCTGCACCAGTCCACTGCGTCAGCTGCGTCATAGGCCGTCTCGATTGCCTTAATCTGCTTAAGCAGGGATGTATTCTCATCCCGCAGAATATCGAACGTGGCCTTGAGATAGTCGTAACTCTGCCGTAGGTCCAGGAACGCGATCAAGGTACCGACACACTGCCCAATGGTGGAAAGCATGTCTGACTTGGTCTTCCGCATCAACCGCTTTCCGGCCTCGGTCTGAGCGAGCTGCGCATCATAGGCTGTCAGGGAGTAGTAATCTTCCTCCATGCCACCCTCGCCGTAAAGGCCGATCATCCGATACCGGTTGCCAACCAGTGCCACGGTGCAGTCATCGAAATCCCGATCCGGGTCATCGCTGCGCCCCCTTCCGAACTGTTCCCGGAGTGCTTCGGCGAGCTGGTCCGCCCTGGCTTCCAGGTCCGCGAAGGCCATTTTGAACTCCCACACCTCGTCCTCATCGCCGTCCAGGGCGTTGAGCAGCGTCTCGTCATCCTGGTCAACAAACCAGTGAATGTCCGCGCAGGCTTCCCCAATGGCGTCCAGCTCGTCCCAAATGCTTTGCCAGCCCATAGTCGCCAACGCAGGGCGTTTATACCGCAGGTTGCGGGTACGGTTCGCTTTGATCTCGCTCATCGCCGGACGCCTCCATTTCCTCTATGTACTCCCGGTAGATCTCCATGACCGCCTCACTGAGCCGCCCGTGATAAGTAAATGGGGGCAATGCTGCGATGGGACTGCGCTTCCGGTTCGCCAGTGGGGCGCAGCTCGAAAGAATCATCAATGACGGACAGCAGTTCATCAAAATCAATCAACTGCTTTTTACCTACCTGGACAACGTGAAGCTGCCCGCTGCGGATCATGTTCCGGATGAAGTTTTCCTTCACAGCCGTTTCGGGATCTGCCTTGCGAAACTCGGCAGCCGCCTGGGCCGCCGTCCGCATGCGGCGGATATGTGCGCCGGTTTCAAATTCAGACATTGTGATACTCCTTTCTCCTGCTAAAAGCAGGTGTTTTATGCGCTGGGCCGGGTGTCCGGTGGCTGGGGCTGGGTGTTCATGCTGTACATATCGCTAATGACGATAGCCCCGTGCAGCATATTCAAAATTGTCTGCTGGGCTTCAACAGGCAGACGCTGGACCGCCTCCAGTGTTTCGGCTGCTTTGCGGCTTCGGATGCATTCCCTGGTATTCCACTTGATGCAGAAGGTGTTTTTTCTTGCGACTTTACCTCCAAATTGAACGGGGAATTATGGATTGCTATGGGTCAAGATGGAAGAGTGCGAGGGGCTATCGGATCGGAAACAAGGAATATGGAACATTTCAGCTATAAAGATACAGAAATCAGTGTGCTACTAACGCGCCTTTTTTATCTTTTATTTGATGCCAGACCGTCCGCCAACAAGCTTATTGATGCTTTTCTTTCTCATGAACCTTCACAAGCTCCCGATACTCCCGAATGATTTCTCCAGCGTCCCCGAGCATCTGCCGGTATTCGAAAGCAAGATCTTCCAACACGTCAACAACATCCCAGTAGTTGTCGAAGCTGCTCCATCGAATCAGAAACAGGATTTTTCGGCTGAGACGCTCGATCTGCTTTCTTCGCTTTATCTTGTCCTTGTGCATTTGGCCTGCCTGCGAGTTAGGGCGGGCCAAATTCTTTCCGCAGACACTTTTCCGCAGCATTGTTCCTCACCTCCTTTCTGCTTGTTCTTTCGTCAATAACTATACAGCACAAGAGAATATTTGTCAGGCATTTTTTATTGATAAAAGAACAAATCAGTGATATTCTAATTGCAGAAACGAGGTGATACACTTGAATGAACGCATAAAAAAACTGCGCAAGGCACTAGACCTTACACAGCAGGCGTTCGCTGATAGGATTGGAATTCGACAGAATACAATAGCAAAGTATGAAACCAATCGTGGAACGCCCACAACATCAGTAATTTCGCTTATTGTACGCGAGTTCAACGTATCCGAGAAATGGCTCCGTACTGGTGAAGGGGAAATGTTCAACCAGTCTGTGGAAAGCACTGTAGACCGGCTGTGCGCTGAATTACACGCCAGCGAACTGGAATCTGGAATCATCCGTGCGTACTTCAGGATTGACCCAAGAATCAGGGAGCCGTTTATCCAGCGCATGATCCAGGAAATGCAGAGTGAATATGCCGCCTTGATGCCAGTACCTGTTGACTCGGTACAGCCTGTAGGACAAAAAACGCCCGCCCCCGTTACCGAGAGTGGGCCAAAGAATGCCAATGAAAAATCGTTTATGCAGGACGTGAGGGCGATGAATCCTGGTCCGCAGGAGCAGCTTTTTGATCAGTACGATCAGATGCGCACACCGAGAGGGCAGCAGAAAGACGCATCATCTGCTTCAGTTCCACCGACAGCTGACGATAAAGTTCCAAAATCCGAAATTCCAGATCAGTCATAATCTTCCCCTTTCCGTCCCGTACTGTACCGGCGTCCAGACTATGTATTTGCGCATGGGCAGAGTATAACATATTTTTCTGCCATTTTATAGGGAGAACAGACAGGACATGGCTGTTTTTTAACAAATATTGTTCTTTTTGAGGAGGAAATAGTAAATAAGTGGAAAATTGATAGAAAAAACCGCCCCCGGTGCTACCAACACCGAGAGCGGCTATAGAGGGTGAAAGGTTTTGACACGCCCCTTCACCCTCTCATTTTATCACATTATGCGCCATTTGACAAGTAAATTGAATAAAAAAGTTATAAAATGGGAGGAATACAACTATGGCAACTATAGAAAAGCGAGGAAAAGCTTACCGGATCACGGTCTCACTTGGCTATGACGTGGACGGGAAACAGATCAAGGAACGCATGACCTGGACTCCCGATCCCGGAATGTCGGAGAGGGCAATCAAGATCGAGCTGAACAAAGTTGCTGTCCGCTTTGAGGATCAGTGCCGCCAGCGTGGCGTCCGGGGCGGGAACATCCGTCTGGATCAATTCGCGGAGCAATGGTTCACCGACTACGCTGAGCAGCAGCTGAAGCCCAGAACCGTGGCTCATTACCGATTCCTCTACCAGCGTGTCCGGCAGGGCCTGGGGCATTTGCAGCTGGAAAAGATCACGCCCCGCCACCTGACCGCCTTTTATAGCGCCCTTTCTGAAGAGGGAATCCGGGCAGATGTTCGATATTTGTGTAAGCAGGACTTCAAAGCCTACATGGCCGAGCGGGGCATGAAGCAGGCGGAGCTTGTAACAGCCTCCGGTCTGGGGAGTACCACAGTGGAGAAGCTCTATGCCGGGAAACCTGTCGCGCTGAAGACTGCGCAGCTGGTGTGTGATGCACTCCACGTAAAGCTGGCCGCACTATTTGTTCCAGAGGACACCACGCCGCTTTCGGGGAAAACAATGCTGCACTACCATCGGTTCATTTCGTCCATGCTGGAGACGGCGATACAGTGGCAAATGATCTCGGAGAATCCCTGTAGCCGTATCAAGGCCCCCAGGAGCGATACCGGGGAAACCAGGTATCTGGACGAGGCAGAGGCGGCACAACTGATCCAGGCCCTTGACGGGGAGCCTCCGCTCTACAGGACGGCTGTTCTCCTGCTGCTCAATACCGGCCTGCGCCGCGGCGAACTGTGTGCCTTGCAGTGGAGCGACCTCGACTTTGAAAAGGGCACCCTCCAGGTTCGGCAGAGCGCAACCTATCTGGCGGGGCAGGGGGTGGTAGTAGATACCCCCAAAACACATGCCTCCGCAAGAGTCATCAGGCTCCCGGCATCCTGCATTCCGATGCTGCGGCAGTACAGAGCGGCCCAGCTTGAAGCGCGGCTGTCTGTTGGCGATCAGTGGGAGGATAACGACTTTGTATTTGCCACTTGGAACGGAAAGGCGCTGCGGCCTGATACACTGACCAAGTGGTTTCGGAAATTCATCGACCGGAACGGTCTGCCTCCTATTACGCTCCACGGGCTCCGCCATACGAACGCGACCTTGCTGATCGCCGCCGGCATAAACCTCCGCACCGTCTCCGGGAGGCTGGGGCATTCGAGAGCGGCCACGACCGCCAATATTTATGCCCATGCCATCCAATCCGCCGACGCAGCTGCGGCAGATGCCATTGATGACGTGCTGTCTCCGAAGCCAAAAAAAGGACGGAATCCGGCGGTATCCTGAGTATCGTAAAACCCCGATAAACCCCAAATAAACCCCAAGCCGAAAACGCGGGTGGTTTTGTCGCGCCCAAAAGTAGCGAAAAACCGCCGATTCACTAAGGAATCAGCGGCTTTCCTGGCACGCCGTGAGGGATTCGAACCCCCGGCCTTCTGGTCCGTAGCCAGACGCTCTATCCAGCTGAGCTAACGGCGCATGTCCTCTTAGACAGCTCATACAATATACCACACATCTTTCCAAAATGCAATAGAAAAATGAAAAGTTTTCAAAATAATTTTTGATTTTCCTCTTACCCGCCGTGATTGTAGGCCGGGCTTGGATGCTATAGAGGCCGCAAACCCGCATGAATACTACGTTTTTGCAGGTCTGCGGCCCCTTTTCGTCCGCTTGGGATTACGGGATAAAACGGCCAATGGTGCCCAAATGGTGCCCAAATTCAGCGAACCCTTGTAAAAGGTTGCGGGAAGCTATAAAAAGATAGTGCCGTTACAGCTCCATTTCATGGGCTTTTTTCTTTGTGGTGCCCTTGGCGGCTTTGGGGGCGGTCGCCTCCCTTTTGGGCGACGCCGTTTCTTTCAATGCGCCGTGATACGCTTCCAGCACCTCCTTTTTCCGCTTAAACCGCACATCTACATAGCGGGCGGTGACAGCCTCATAGTTCATTGACAAACCCAGCGACGCATTGATACCGGCCAGGGTATGCCCCAAAATTTCGCCCACCGTATAGAAGTCGCCGGTAAGTTGGTGCATATTGGTGGCCGCGCTGTGCCGCAGATCGTGAAATCTGATACGAGGCAGGCAGACATAGGGGTTGCCATACTCGTCATACAGCGTCCGGGTGCAGAGCTTGTTTATGTAGCCCTCGTAGTACCGCAAGACCTGTTCCACGGCTCCGGCGTCCCCGGCGCGGGCGGCTTCGATCACCGGCATGGGGAGAAGCGCCCGGCCCTTGTAGCTGGGGTTCATCATCCGCGCTCAACCTCCCTTTGGCATCAACGCCGTCAATTTGTTCCGCAGTTCATCCAGCGTTTTCTTCCTGCGCCGCTGGACGGCGCTGCGGGACATACCCACAAGGCTGCCGATCTCGGCGTCGCCCAAATCCAGCACGAAACGCAAAATCAAAATGCTTTGCGTCTGTGCGGACAGGCTGGCAAAGGCATCGGCCACAAGCTCGTTGTTGATGTGCAGGTCATATCCATGCGACGAGAAAGTGTAACTGTCGCTGGGGTAGTGATCTACCGTAGAGAGCTTGTCCATATCTGCCTGCGACAAGGCGCTGATCGACACCTGCCGGTCACGCTGGCGCTTTAAGCCGCGCCGGTAGTTATGGGCCTCGTTCCGCAGTACCGACTTGCAAAAGGCGTCAAACCGGCACTCGTCATAGCTGCGGGGGATAGCATCCATCTTCTCACCCCCTTTCCTCGGGGATGGTGGTGGTTCTCTCCCTTTCCGCTAACATGACACCGGCAACGTCGTCTGCTACCCGCTAAAAGCCCCCTTTGCGAAAATAATTTTTTTTGATCGGCACAGACCGTAGGAAACGACAAAAATCGCCCGGCAGGTCGCAGACCTACCGGGCGGAGAACGGGAATATGATTGCACTTTATGGCTGTGTATAGTTCATACTCATGGCCGGAATATTCCAAGGCGGGGGACGGGCTTCTTTTGACGGTTCAAACTCTGTCAAATCGTGTCGAACGGTTATGTACTTCATGGCGGCTGCCTCCTATCAGCCGCCGTATCTGTCAGCGTTACCGCGTCACTCTTTTGGGGGATAAAAGAACGGCGGCTTAGATTTGTAAGCCGTCGTTCGCAAATGGGCGTGATTATAGACTGCTGCACGACGGCTTTTTTTCTTTTGCCGTCGTGCGGCAGTTTTTCAAATATTGGCTATATGGCAGTTTCCCGATCTGTTATTACTGCAAAAAGTTGAGAACCAAGGCAAGGGCGACAATCCCCAGCATCATCAGCACCAGCGCCACGCTGATTACTGAGGACATGATGTTGACGGCGCTTCGGCTTTCCTCGCTTTTCACGCAGATCACGGAGAGCAGAAGGCCCGACAGTACAAGGACAATGTTGCAGACCGCCCAAACTGTGCGTACACCATCCGGCAGGGTGATTTTCAGAAACACCGGGACAAGGGTTGCCAGCGGCAGCAGACTGACAATCAGCGCCGCCAGACTGAGCTTTTGAAGCTTTTTTGTGACTTCCATACGATTACCTCATTTCCTTTTTTCCAAATTGTGTGATTGACAGGGCAAGCAGGACAGCAAATACAGCGATTGCACAGGGCAGGAAAGGCATCAACGCAAATGCGGCATCAGAGGTTTCCGCCGTAAAATCGTGTAGAGAACAGGACACCAGATAACCGCTGTAACAGTAGGGATAAGCAATCCAGAGCGGCGTGTTGGCGACCAGAATACCGGGGATAACCAGCAGCAGGTTTAGCCCCACGGAAAGCAGAGGCTTTTCAAATAACACCGTGATTGCCCACATTGCCGCCAAACATGGGAGCATCGTCAGAAACAGCCCCACGCACCATTTCAGAAGATAGAGAACAGGCAATGTTTCTGTAATACCCATTGTGGAAGTAGCCAGCATACCGGCAACTACGAACACCGCCAGAAAGACAACCATTTCCATGAATAGATAGAACATCAGGACACAAAACTTTGCCAGGGAAAGGGCTTTCCGGCTCACCGGCAGGGCCAGCATTTTCAGGATGCCATTGTTCTGCGTTTCCCGCCCCGCAATCATCACGCATACCACGATCATGCTGAACGGCAGCAGATAGTAGGCGTAGACCAGGGCGCTTTGAATGAACATAGCGGGCCATGCGTTGGTGTACTCCGGCGTGAAATACCGGCTTAATGCGGCCACCCCGGAGGCCACTACCAGCAGCGGGGCAATAAAAATCAGCGGAACGATCTTTGAGCGTTTCACTTTCATAAACTCAATGCCGAGCAAATCCAAAAAGTTCATGCGGCTCCTCCTTTACTCATAGCGCAGATTTTTTGCCATCCACAGCCCAATGCCAAGGAAAAGGAGCGTTTCGACCAGAGCAAACAGCACCACCAGCATATCGGGCTTTGCGCTCATAGCCACCGCAGGCTTGAACATCACAATGAACGGATGCACCATCAAGACCGCCGCGGCTGACGATGCCAGGGCCATCCCGCTTAAAAAACCGGCAACTCCCACACCGAGGGGAACCCACATATTTTCAAAGCGGGAGGAGATCAGCACCATAAAAGACAGTACCGGCATGGATGTGATGAATGAATAGGCCGTAAAGCGGAGCAGCGTTCCCATTTCATATGTCCCCTGGGGCAGATCGCTCATTCCGATTTTCATGAGCGCCAGATTTTCCAGAGCCACCGCCACAAAGAGCATGACGGTCAAGATCAGGAATTTGCAGAGATACATCCCCGGTACGCTTATGGGAAGCATATACATCTTTTTGATTGCGCTGCCCTTAAACTCCATGTTGTAGACCATGCAGGAGGCGACAACGATACCAAACAGGTTCAGTATCATAATCATGCCGTAAAGCTGGGTCAGCAGTACGTCCATCGGGGCCAGCGGAAGATTGAGCAGCGTATCTTTTCGGACAAGGAAGTTGACAAAGGCATAGGCCGCGCCTAAAATACCGACAGCCAGCAGCACCGGGATCACCCCTGTCCGCTTCTCTTTCCGAAGTTCGATCACAAGCGCCCTCATAGCTTTGCCCTCTGCTTTCTGGCGGCGTTGTCCTGCTCCACGATGGAGAGGAACACATCTTCCAGGTTGTCGGCGGACATTCCCGCCTGCCTTGCGCTGTGCCGCAGATCATCCAAGCTGCCCTCAAACAGCAGCCGTCCATGATTGAGGATGCCGATGTCGTCCGCCATCAGCTCAATTTCCGACAGCATATGAGAGGAAATGAGGATGGTGCAATCGTACAGATCAGGCAGGGATTTTACCAGATTGCGAATTTCATGGATGCCAGAGGGGTCAAGGCCGTTGGTCGGTTCATCCAGAATGAGGATAGGCGGACGGCCCAGCAGCGCCCCGGCGAGGCCAAGCCGCTGTTTCATACCCAGGGAATACTTCTTTGCGAGGCGATCTCCAAATTCGGACAGCCCCACCAGCTCCAGGGCGTCCTCCACGGTGTTTTGACCCAGGCCCAAAATCCGGCGTATCACATCCAGGTTTTCCCGGCCCGTCAGGTTGGCATAGAACGAGGGGGCCTCAATGAAAGAGCCAATCTCCCGCAGAATTTTCAGCCGGTCGTTGGGAAACTGTTTCCCGTCAATGATGAAACGGCCCTTTGTGGGGGCGGTCAGCCCCAGGAGCATCTTCATGGTGGTGGATTTGCCCGCTCCATTGGGGCCTAAAAGTGCGTAAATACTGCCCCTGCGGACGTGGAGGGAAACATGGTTGACGGAGGTGAAGTTTTTGTATTGTTTCGTCAACTGCTCTGTGGCGATGATATAGTCCATAGACACATCTCCTTTCTGCCCCTATGGTACAGCATCAACCTGACTTCTACATTCTCTCGACCTTACTTTTACCTTACTTTTTTAAAGGGACCTTCACAAAGCGGATGTGCTTTGTTATAATCAAGTTAACAAATTGAA
>CAJTPV010000055.1:0-10765 GCA_910578505.1 uncultured Oscillospiraceae bacterium
TTCTCCTTTTTTGCATGTTTTTTCTTTCCCTTCTCACTCTAAGCCGAAATCCCTGGCGGCGAAACAAAGCTCTGTACATTTCCCGGGATTTATGATATACTGATAAAAACCAAAGAATATCCGGTCGGATTTTGGGTGGTATGTCAAAATCCGATCGGACATTCAGCAGACAGGAGGCTGATGTCCCATGAGCAAAAGCGTAGGGCAGAGCAAGATCCGCGTGGACGCCTTCGACAAGGCGGCGGGCCGCGCAAAATACACGGACGACCTGTGTGACAGCAGCGCCTTGGTCACCCGCATCGTCCACGCGGCAGTGGCCCACGGCATCGTCAAAGCCGTGGATACATCCAAGGCGGAGAAGGTCCCCGGCGTGACCGCTATCTTCACCTGCTTCCAGGTGCCGGAGCACTCTTTCCCCACCGCCGGGCACCCCTGGTCCACGGACCCCCACCACCAGGACGTGGCCGACCGCCTGCTTCTCAACCGCCATGTGCGCTACTACGGCGACGAGGTGGCCGTTGTAGTGGCGGAAGATGAGGTGGCCGCCGCCCAGGCCGCCCGGCTGGTGCGGGTGGAGTACGAGGAGCTGCCCTTTGTCCTGGACGTGCAGAAGGCCATGGAGCCGGGCGCGCCCCAGCTCCACGAAGAGTACCCCAACAACATCCTGGCCCACACCCAGCTGCGGCTGGGGGACTATGAATCTGCCAGCCGGGAGCCGGACCTTATCAAGGTGGAGGGTTGGTACGACACCCCCACGGTCCAGCACTGCCACATTGAAAACCACATCTGCACCGCCCGCATGGAGGCCGGGCGCATCGTTGTCACCTCCTCCACCCAGATTCCCCACATCGTCCGCCGCATCTGCGGCCAGGCCCTGGGCATCCCCTGGGGCCAGGTGCGGGTCATCAAGCCCTATATCGGCGGCGGCTTCGGCAACAAGCAGGACGCGCTGTACGAGCCCCTGTGCGCCTGGCTCACCACCCAGCTGGGCGGGCGGCTGGTCAAGATCGACTGTACCAGAGAGGAGACCTTTGTGTGCAACCGGGTCCGCCACGCCATCCGCACCCACATCATCTCCTGGGTGCGACCGGACGGCTCCTTTGCCGCCCGAAAAATCGAGTGCTTTTCCAACCAGGGCGGCTACGCCTCCCACGGCCACAGCATTGCGGCCAAGGGCATGGGGGCCTTCCCGCAGATCTACCCCTGCGCCAATGTGGAGGGCGACGCCTACACCGTCTATACCAACCGCCCCGCCGCCGGAGCCATGCGGGGCTACGGCATCCCCCAGGCCATGTGGGCCGGGGAGAGCCATATCGACGACGTGGCAAAGGCCCTGGGCCGGGACCCGGCGGAATACCGCCGGCAGGTGGTCATGCCCCAGGGACACAGGGACAATTTCAGCAAGAACGAAAACTACTATGACACCTTCCGTCAGGTCATGGACAAGGGCATGGAGGCAATCGGCTACCAGCAAAAGCGGGAGGCGTACCGGAACCAGACCGGGCCTGTCCGCCGGGGCGTGGGCATGGCCCTTTTCTGGTACAACACCGGCGTGTGGCCCATCTCCCTGGAGTCCAGCTCCTGCCGGATGGTCCTCAACCAGGACGGCACCGTCCAGGTCCAGACCGGGGAGACGGAGATCGGCCAGGGCTGCGACACCGCCTTCAGCCAGATGGCCGCCGACGCCATCGGCATCCCCTTCACCGACGTACATATCATCTCTACCCAGGACACCGATGTCACCCCCTTCGGCACCGGGGCCTATGCCTCCCGGCAGACGTATATCGGCGGCTTCTCCATCCGGCAGACCGGGCAGCTGCTCCGGGATAGAATCCTCACCTATGCCGTGGAGCTGACCCGGCAGATGAAAGAGAACCTGGATCTGGTGGACGGGAAGATCGTCCGCACCACTGACGGGCGGGAGCTGATGACCCTGGGGGAGCTGGCTACCGAGGCCCTGTACAGCCTCACCCACTCCCAGCACATTACCGCCGAGAGCACCTATCAGATCAAAAACAACGCCTACTCCTTCGGCTGCACCTTTGCCGAGGTAGAGGTGGACATCCCCCTGTGCAAGGTGACGCTGTTGGACATTGTGAACGTCCACGACTGCGGCAGGCTCATCAACCCGGCCCTGGCGGAGGCCCAGGTCCACGGCGGCATGTCCATGGGCATCGGCTACGGCCTGTCGGAGCAGCTGCTCTTTGACGAGAGAACCGGGCGGCCCCTGAACAACAACCTGCTGGACTACAAGGTCTCCACCTTCCTGGACCACCCCCATCTGCGAGCCTGCTTTGTGGAAAATCCGGAGCCCACCAGCCCCTACGGCACCAAGGCCCTGGGGGAGCCGCCGGCCTGTTCCCCGGCGCCGGCCATCCGCAACGCCGTGCTGCAGGCCACCGGCGTGGCCATCGACGCCGCGCCCATGACGCCCCACGCGCTCTTTGCCGCGTTCAAACAAGCGGGGCTGCTTTAAGGAGGAATGAACCATGTATGATATAAAAGCGCTGTATGAGGCGGAGAGCGTGCAGGACGCGGTCCGCCTGCGGCTGGAGCACCCGGAGGCCCAGATCATCGCCGGAGGCACGGACGTGCTGGTGCAGATGCGGGAGGGCAAACGGGCGGGCAAGGAGCTCATCTCCATCTATGGCATCGACGCCATGCGGGGCGTATCCATCGACGAGGAGGAGAATATCCGCATCGGCTCCCTGACCAGCTTCAGCCATATCACCAGAGACCCCATTATTCAGCAGTACATCAATGTACTGGGGGAGGCGGTGGACATGGTGGGCGGCCCCCAGATCCGCAACGCGGGCACCATCGGCGGCAACACCTGCAACGGCGTCACCAGCGCCGACTCCGCCTCCACCCTCTTCGCCTGGGACGCCGTCATTGAGCTGACCGGGCAGCAGGGCGTCCGGCGGGTCCCCATCCAGGCGTTCTATCTCGCCGCGGGAAAGGTGGACCTGCGCCCCGACGAAATTCAGACCGCGATCCTGATTCCCAAGGCCAGCTATGAACACTGCTTTGGCCACTACATCAAATACGCCATGCGCAGCGCCATGGACATCGCCACCACCGGCTGCTCGGTGAACGTGGTCCTCAGCCCGGACCGGCAGACCATTGTCCGCGCCCGCATAGCCTACGGTGTGGCGGGTCCTGTCCCCCTGCGGGCGGCATCCGCCGAGGCTGCCGCCGCCGGAAAGCCGGCGACACAGGAGACGGCGGACGCCTTTGCCGCCGCCGTGCTGGAGGACATCCATCCGCGGGACAGCTGGCGGGCCAGCAAGGCGTTCCGGGAGCATATCGCCGTGGAGCTGGCAAAACGGGCCCTGGCGGAATCTGTAAAACTGGCGGGAGGTGAGCTGGCGTGAGCATACAGTACAAATTGATCCGCTGCAATATCAACGGCAAGGACGTGGAGCGGATGGTGGACGTGCGGGCGTCCCTGACGGACCTGCTGCGCAATGACTTCCGCCTGACCAGCGTGAAAAAGGGCTGCGAGGTGGGGGAGTGCGGAGCCTGCAACGTTATCATTGACGGGGAGTGCTTCAACTCCTGCCTGTATCTGGCGGCCTGGGCGGACGGCAAGCAGATCCGCACGCTGGAGAGCCTGATGGGCCCCAACGGCGAGCTGAGCGATATCCAGCAGGCGTTTATTGACGAAGCGGCTATTCAGTGCGGATTCTGCACGCCGGGCTTCATTATGACCGCCGTGGAGATCCTGGAGAGCGGTAAGGCGTACACGGACGATGAGCTGCGCAAGCTGCTGAGCGGCCACCTGTGCCGCTGTACCGGGTATGAGAATATTTTGCGGGCAGTCAAAAAGACAATGTACCGGCGGCTGGGACAGCCATGTCCCGCGCCGTGACCGGCGAAGCATCCGCGGGGGGCGGCGTGGCCAGCAGGCCATGCCGTCCCTCTGTCTGTTTTGAAAATCCTTTCGCGGCCTGTGTCAGAATTGCTCCCCCTCATTCGTATTACCAGTGAAGGCGCTTTCAAAGGAGTTAACGATATGAAGCAATTTGACAGACCGGAAGCGGAACGGCTGGTAAATACCTACTCCGACACCATCCTGCGGCTGAGTTACACCTACCTTCACTCGGTCCAGGACGCGGAGGATATCTGCCAGACCGTATTCCTGAAGCTGCTGGCAAACGAGGCGGCATTTGACAGCCCCGCCCATGAAAAGGCGTGGATCATCCGTACGGCGGTCAATGCCTGCAAGGCGGACGAAGTGATCTTCCGTCCCGGCGACGTGGAGGGCGCGCCATATGGCAATGAAGTCCTGCCGGAGGAGGAGGTGGTGCTGGCGCCCGGACAAAACCGCGTGCCGGTTCAGGGGAGCGATGACATCTGGGTGTCTGCAATGGGCATTGCCGGCGACGGCTGCTTCCATGTCCGTCTGGCCTTCGCGGAGGGGGTGGAGGCGGAACGGGACTGGAATGTGGCGGCCTTCCCTCGAAATGAGGAGGACTATGGGGCCGCACATTTCACAGCCATGATCCGCAGGGTTGAAAACGGATTGGATATCCTCTTCCCGCTGCTGCACGCCGGGGAAGCGGAGCGGCTGGACCACATCTGGTTTGCCGGTTCGTATACAAGGCCGGGCACGGAGATCGCGGGCGGCTGGTCGATGGATTTCCCCTTTGTGTACCATGCGTCAAAGACCCTGGACTGGATTGGTGAGATCGACGGCCATCAGGTGACGCAGGCGACTGTCTCGCCGCTGAACGTTACGATGCGTATCCGCGGTGACAGCGATATCGGCGAATGGCGGGATATGACCGCCCGGCTGCGGGACGGAACCGTGGTAGAGACCTCGCCCGGTACAAGCAGCCATATGAACAGGGCTGCATGGGAGAATGACAGCGAGGAGCAATGGGAGATCTACGGCACCTGGGCGTTCAGCGAGCCGGTGGATGTGGAGGACATCGTGTCCCTGACCGTGATGGGGGTGACGATACCGGTAGAAGCCGGCTGAGGTCTATGGCGCACGGACGCGGAAAATGGGGGAGGGGCTGCCGGCAATCTGCCGGCAGCCCCTTTCTGCAAGCGCCCCTCTCCAACTCTGCGGGAAAAGCGCTATATCTGGAACAAAAACACCTCTCGAATACTCATCACAATAATTCCGGCGGCTGCTGTCAGCAGGATGAGGCCCGGAATCCGCAAAATCCACTCATACCGTCCCAGGGCCTCCCGCCGCCCGTCCGGACGCCGCCGGTGCAGCGCCCACCACAGGGGGCGGCTGAACCCTGTCAGCAGCGTGCCCAGCATCAGGCACAGCATCCCCAGAGCCAGGGCCAGGTCAATTCGATCCATAGTTTCATCTCCTTTCCAGTGGACCGCGAAGCGCACTGCCCGTCCGGCAGGACTCAGTGACGGCGCTCGACGATTTTGTAATAGGTGCGGGCGGTCAGGACATAGACGGTGCCATAGACGGCGAAGAATACCAGTACCGTGCCCAGGGTACACATGGCGGTGAGGAACGTGTCGTGGAGGGAGAACAGGGTCAGCAGCTTTTCCACCATGTTGAAGTCAAACACGATATGGATGGACGCCACCGCGATGGGCATGAAGAAGACCGTCAGCACCTGGCCGCGGATGGAGGAGCGGACTTCCTCCCGGCTCAGTCCCACCTTCTGCATGATCTCAAAGCGGTCCTTGTCCTCGTAGCCCTCGGAAATCTGCTTGTAGTAGATAATGAGGACCGTAGCCATCAGGAAGATGAAGCCCAGGAAGATGCCCAGGAACAGGAACCCGCCCGCCAGGCCGTAGGAATCTGCCGCACCGTCCAGGCGCAGGTTGAGGGTGCAGCGCTCCCAGGAGCCGGTTCCCTCATAGAAAGAGGGGTCTTCAATGGCGTTTTCATAGCCGGCCGCCAAATCCCGCAGCTCCTCCTCCGTGCCGTCCACGTCCAGATAGGCGGACCAGCGGATGCTGGCGCTGTCCCCGTAGACGGCGGACTGCTTCTCCCAGAAGCTGAAAAGCGCCGCCTCGTCCGGGACCACGATGGTGAGCATCTGCGTGATCATGGCGGAGAACACAGGATTGGCAGTCAGCTTGTGGACGATCGGGAAGGTATCCGTACTCAGCTCCCGGCCCTCCTTGGGGACGGTCCAGTGGATGGTCAGCGCGTCCCCCGGCGCGTTGTAGGCGGCGATCTCCCCGGCGGACAGTCCCAGCGTCTTGCCGGTGAGGGTGGTGTAGTCCGATTCTGTGATGCAGGTCACATAGACCACCAGGCCGGAGGTTCCCGCCGCAAAGCGGTCTGTGGTAAAGCTGCCGTCGGCCAGTTGTCCCACGCCGAACTCCAGCGAACTGCTGGTGCGGACGTTGTCGGCGGCGTACCCCTGCTCCTCCACAAATCCTGTCTGCGCCGCCAGCATGGCCGCCGGATCAAAGGGCGCCTCCCCTGCCTCAGTGACGGGGAAATAGCGCACCTTAAAGTTCAGATCGCCGGGGTACATCTGCTGGACAATTTCCGCCGTCCCCAGATACAGCGACAGGGTGCCGGAGAGCATGACCATGACCATAGTGCACAGGATGCAGATGTTGGCAAGACCCACGGCGTTCTGCTTCATTCGGTGGAGCATGCCGCTGATGCCGATGAAGTGGCTGGTCTGGTAGTAAAAGCCCTTGCTGCGCCGCAGGGCCTTCAGGACAAAGATGCTGACGGCGGTAAAGAGGCAGTAGGTACCGATGATGACCAGGAACACAGCCACGAAATACATCATGATGGCCTCCACACCGGTCCGGGTCTTGATGGCGATGCCGTACCCGCCGCCCAGGGAGACGACGCCCAGCAGGGTCAGCAGCCAGCGGGTTTTGGGCTCCCGCTCGCCGGCGTTTCCGCTGTGGAGCAGCTCAATGGGCTTGGACGCGCGGACCTTGTTGAGGTTGCACAGCAGCGTAATCAGCAGCAGCGCCGCAAACAGAACAGCGGTCTGGGCCATGCCGGACCAGGAGATATAGAAGCCGAAGGGGACCGGCATATTCATCACCTTGTGGAGAAGGAGGCTGACCAGCTTGTGCAGCAGCACTCCCACTGCGAAGCCGCCGCCGATGCCCAGAACGCCGATATAGAGCGTTTCAAAGATCAGCACCATGGCGATGTGGCGTTTCCCCATGCCAAGGATGTTGTACAGCCCCAGCTCACGGGTCCGCTGCTTCATGAGGAAGCCGTTGATATAGAGCACAAAGATGGCGGAGAAGAGGAACGCGATGAACATGCCGATGGTCATGAACATCTCCACATACATGTAGCCGTTGGGGTGGCCGGGGGTGATGTTTTCCACGCCGGGGTCGTTGACCAGGGCGGACATGATGTAGATGGCCGCCACGTCCCCCAGCAGGGCCAGGATGTAGGGGAGGTAGAATTTCCGGCTGCTGCGGATGTTCTGCAGGGCCAGCTTGGGATAGAGGGCAGAGTTACGCATCCTCCTCACCTCCTGCGGCCAGGAGGGTGAGGGTATCGGAAATCTTCTGATACATCTCCTCCGTGGTGCTGACGCCCTTGTAGATCTGGTGGAACACCTCGCCGTCCCGGATAAACAGGACCCGCTTGGCGTGGCTGGCGGCCTTGGCGCTGTGGGTGACCATGAGGATGGTCTGTCCGCCGGCATTGATCTGGCCGAAGAGCCGCAGCAGGTTGTCGGACGCCTTGCTGTCCAGGGCGCCGGTGGGCTCGTCGGCCAGGACCAGCCGGGGCTCGGTGATGAGGGCCCGCGCCACGGCGGTGCGCTGCTTCTGTCCGCCGGACACCTCGTAGGGGTATTTCTGCAGCAGCTCTGTCAGCCCCAGCCGCTGGGCCAGGGGCGTCAGCCGCCGCTGCATCTCCGGGAATTTTTTGCCCGCCAGCACCAGGGGCAGCAGAATATTGTCCTGGATGGTAAAGGTGTCCAGCAGGTTGAAGTCCTGAAAGACAAAGCCCAGGTGGTCCCGGCGGAAGGCGGCGATGTCCCGCTCCCGGATGGTGACGATGTCCTGGCCGTCCAGGAGCACGGAGCCGCTGGTGGGCTTGTCCAGGGCGGCCAGGATGTTCAGCAGCGTGGTCTTGCCGCTGCCGGACTCGCCCATAATGGCGGCATACTCGCCGGGCTCCACCGCGAAGTTGACGTTGGTGAGGGCGTGGACCTGCTGGCCGCCGAAGCGGGTGGTGTAGGTCTTCTTCAGGTCCCTGACTTCCAAAATTGGCATATCGGTGATCCTCCTTGGGTGGGAATTTCGTTTTGCAGGTCCTATTATAGCCTATCCGACCGGTTTGTTCCATCGATTCAGCTTACAAAAACGGCGGGAACCTTACATCTATGTAAGGCTCGGCACAACAATACAGTTTTCATCCATGCGTGATGAAGTGACCCTTCATATTTCAGGAACAGGCACAGGCGGCAAAGATTTTTTGAAAAAGACAGACCATTGTAACATTTCGCGGACATTTATCTGTTATACTGCCCTTATCACCAAAGGAGGACGGGCCATGAAACGGATACTGATTGTCGAGGACGACGCCCTTTTGAATAAAACCTTAGCCTATAACCTGCGTTCCGACGGCTGGGAGGTCACGCCTGCCCTGAACGCCAAAACCGCCGCCAATCTGCTGGCCGGGGCGGAATACGACCTGGTGCTGCTGGACATCAATCTGCCGGACGGCAGCGGCTATGACCTGTGCAAGCTGATTAAGCCGGAGCACCCCGACACGGTGGTGATCTTCCTCACCGCCAACGACCAGGAGAGCGACCAGCTCCGGGGCTATGAGGCGGGGGCGGTGGACTACATCACCAAGCCCTTTTCCATCGGGGCCCTGCAGCGGAAGATCCGCGCCATGTTCGCCATGCTGGAGCACCACAAACCAGCCAAGGACCTCTACGACGACGGCAGGCTGTTCCTGGACTTCTCGGAGTAGGCCGCTGCCCTGAACGGGAAGCCCCTGACCCTCTCACCCATGGAGTACAAGATGCTGTATCTGTTCTGCAAAAATCCACGCCAGGTCCTGACCCGGCAGCGGCTTTTGGAGCGGCTGTGGGACGTGGACGAAAAGTACGTGGACGAGCATACCCTGACCACCTCTATCAGCCGCATCCGTGGAAAAATCGAGGCGGAGGGGGACACCTATATCAAGACCATCTACGGTATCGGTTATCAGTGGACGGGAGGCGAGCGGAAATGAGGCGCATTTCGGTCAAGGCAATGTTTCTGCTGGTGGAGGCCGGCGCGGCTGCCTCCATGCTGGTACTCACTTTCCTCCTCTCCGCCATGACCGGCCAGAGGTGGGTACTGTTGGCCGGTGTACTGCTGACGGCCTGCGCCCTGGTCTGGCTGTTTTTGCTGACGCTGTTTTTCGCCAAGAGGCTGTCCCAGTTTACCAGCGACCTGTGCCAGACCATGGACAGCATGATTACCGGCGGCGAGGAACCAGCCCGGTCAGAAGACAGCGAGACCATCTTCGCCCGCATCAGCTATCGCCTCTCCCGGCTGTACGGCATCCTGCAGGAAAACCGGCGCAAGGTGGACGAGGAGCGGCGGGAGCTGCAAACGCTGGTGTCGGACATCTCCCACCAGGTGAAAACGCCGGTGGCAATCCTGAAAATGGTGACGGACACCCTGCTGGCAAAGCCTGTCACGGAGCAGGAGCGGCGGGACTTTCTTGCAGGGCATCCGCAGCCAGACGGACAAGCTGGAATTTCTGGTGCAGTCCATGGGGAAAGCCTCCCGCCTGGAAACTGGGGCCATCACCCTGGAAAAGAAGGACGGCCCGCTGCTGGACACCCTGGCCCAGGCCATGAGCGGCATTGTCTACAGCGCGGAGAAAAAGGGCATCTCTGTCGAGGTACAGTGCCCGGAGGACCTGCGGGTGTCCCACGACAGCAAGTGGACGGCGGAGGCCCTGTTCAATCTGCTGGACAACGCGGTGAAGTACACCCCGTCGGGCGGGAAGATCAGCGTGTCGGTGGAGCAGTGGGAGATGTATGTCAAGCTGGATGTGACCGACACCGGCAGGGGCATCCCGGAGAGCCGTCAGGCCGCCATCTTCCGGCGCTTTTACCGGGAGGAGGAGGTACACGGCCAGCCGGGGGTGGGCATCGGCCTGTATCTGGCACGGGAGATCGTCACCCGGCAGGGCGGCTATATCAAGGTGACTTCGGAGGTTGGCCGGGGGTCTGCCTTTTCCGTGTTTCTGCCCCGGCGATAAACTGTTCACAAAAAATTCACATTCAAAGCTCCGATTCGGACATTTCTGTGACATTTGGATTTTACCATAGCTCCAACACTTGAAAGGAGCGTTTGCACATGAGCGTACTACAGACCGTCGATTTGAAAAAATACTATGGCGTTGAGCCCAATATCACCCGCGCCCTGGATGGGGTCAACCTCTCTGTGGAGCAGGGAGACTTTATAGCGGTGGTGGGCACCTCCGGCAGCGGCAAATCCACCCTGCTCAATATGATGGGCGGGCTGGACACCCCCACCTCCGGTAGCGTCATCGTCCGGGGGGACGAGCTGGCGAAGAAGAACGACGAGGAGCTGACCATCTTCCGCCGCCGCAACATCGGCTTCATCTTCCAGAACTACAACCTGGTTCCTATTCTGAACGTCTACGAGAACATCGTCCTGCCGGTGGAGCTGGACGGGGACACGGTGGATCAGAGGTTCATGGACGAGATCGTCCACATGCTGGCCCTGGAGGATAAGCTGCAAAATATGCCCAACAACCTCTCCGGCGGACAGCAGCAGCGGGTGGCGATTGCCCGGGCCCTGATTACCA
>CAJTPV010000055.1:10803-13403 GCA_910578505.1 uncultured Oscillospiraceae bacterium
CAGCAAGACCAGTGCCGACGTGCTGGGTCTGCTCAAACGCACCAGCACGCAGTTCAACCAGACCATTGTGATGATTACCCACAACAACGAGATCGCCCAGCTGGCCGACCGCATCGTGCGGATCGAGGACGGCAAAATCGTGGGCTGAGGGGAGGGACAGAGATGACTTGGCCGTTTGAAAACGACACCAGCGCGGTGGAGAAGAAGCTGGCAAGCCGCAGCATCAAAGCCGACAAGCGCCGGAGCGTGTTTGTCATCCTGACCATCACCCTGGCCGTCTGCCTGATGGCGACCCTCTGCTTTCTCTACTCCGCCCAGCAGCTGAAAACCCTGGACGGTATCCTGGGACAGTATCAGGCCGGGTGCGGCGGGCTGACCCGGGAAGAGGTTGCCCGGCTGGTGGACACCGGAAGATTTGAAAAGTGGGGTTGTACTGTCGAAGCGGGGACCGCCCGCCATGAGGACGGCGTTTTGCAGATCAGCTATGTCAGCCCGGAGATGATCGACCTGATGGGCTACGGCGAAATCACCGGGGCCTATCCCCAGGGGGAGAACGAGCTGTGTATAGAACGTGCCTTTTTCCGTTATTTTGGCCTGCCAGAGGAGGTGGGTCGGACGGTCACGCTGGACCTGGGGGACGGCGAGAGGTCCTATACTGTTACGGGCATTCTGGAGGCGGAAAATGACAGCCGTATTTTCACGGTCTGGATTCCGGAGACCGCTGTAAATGCAGAGAGTTCCTATGAGCTGCGGTTCCGGTTTGCCGGGAGTCAGGGTATGGAGCCGGCCCAGCTTCGAGCGGACATTGAACAGTTCTTCGCGGAAATGGGCATCCCGGAGGACCGCACCTTTTACAGCTCCAGCTACTTTGGCATGGTGGACCTCTACCTTGGAAACGGGATGGAGGTCTATGCCGCGGCGCTCCTGATTGCTGTCGTCTGCGCCATCGTGATCTATAATATCTTCTACATCTCTGTCATGGGCAAAATGCGGGAATATGGCCGCCTGAAGGTGCTGGGGACTACGCCGAAGCAGCTGAAACGGGTGGTCAAGCGGGAGCGGCGCTTCCTCACCGCCATTGCCATCCCCCTGGGGCTGCTCTGCGCCGCGGGGATTGCGCTGATCGCCGTCCCCGGCTACTGGTCTTGGGGGGATAATATCCGCTCTGCGGTGGTCGTTTCCCTGCTGACCTATGGCACTGTTTTGATTGCCACCCGGAAACCCATGGCAATGGCAGGGAAAGTTTCCGCCATTGAAGCTATCCGCGCCACCGCCTATTCTCAGCAGCAGGGCCCCAGCGTTTCCAGGCAGCTCCACCGCCGCCTGACTATGCCCCGTCTGGCCTGGATGAACTTCTCCCGGAATCGGAAAAAGGCGTTTGTCACCACCCTCTCCCTGGGCCTGACCGGGATTCTGCTGCTGTGCGTTTCCGCCTACGCCAATTCGGTGGATGTAAAGGAAATGGCCCAGTCTCAATTCGGAGACCGGAGCCAGTATCTGCTGCAATACGAGGACTTCGCGGGCCGGGAATTTGTGGAGATGCAGAAGGAGAACCCCCTGGGGCAGGCCCTGCGGGAAAAGCTGGCCGCCCTGCCCGGTGTGGATTACGTCACAGCCTACAGCCTGACCTGCGTGGAGATTCCTGCCATCAGCGCCATTCCGGGCAACAGCGAGCACGAACCCTTTGTTGTCAGGGGCATTTCCCAGGAGGATATGACGGCAATATACGGGGGCGACGCCATTCTGGAGGGAACCGCAGACTACCGGCAGCTTCTGGACGGAGACGGTATCCTAATCTGCCCTGCGGGCAGCGCGTTAAAGGAAATCTACCGCACCGGCTATCAGGTTGGGGATACTGTGACCCTCTCCTGCTACAACGGGCAGGAAAAAACCTATACGGTGATGGGGATTGTTCAGGATGTTCAGATCGGCAACTCGTCCCATTTCTTCATTCTGCCCGAGGAGGAGCTGTCCGTCCTCTATCCTGAGATTTCGGACTTCACCGGCTATGTCAATCTCCACACGGAGCAAGACAGCGACCAGCTGCGGCGGGCGGTGTTCGGCGCCGTGTCCGACCAGCGGGTGGCAATCTCCGGCCTGGATGACCTGTCCGCCGAGCTGGAGCGTGGCCTGCGGGGAGAACTGGCAAGGGACTACGGCATCCTGGCCTTTATCTTTGTGTTCTCACTGATTAACCTTGCCAACACCCTGATTACCAATCTGCTTACCCGCCAGCAGGAGTTCGGCGTGTTCCAGTCCGTAGGCATGA
This sequence comes from uncultured Oscillospiraceae bacterium, assembly GCA_910578505.1. Lineage (GTDB taxonomy): Bacteria > Bacillota > Clostridia > Oscillospirales > Oscillospiraceae > Pelethomonas. The sequence continues at coordinate 13,073 of CAJTPV010000055.1, forward strand.
GTGACCGGCAGCTGTCCAATATGCTGTCCTTCGAGTGCCTGTACTATGTGGGGATCACGCTGCTGGTCACCCTGACCCTGGGGACGGCGTGCAGTCTGGCCGTGTGCAAAGTCTTTGACCGGATTGGTATGTTCGGGACACTGACCTACCACTTCCCAGCGCTCCAGGTGCTGCTGTTCGCCGCCGCCCTGCTGCTGGTGCAGGGGGTGTTCTCCGCCTGCGCGGTCCGCTATACCAGAAGGCTGTCTCTGGTGGAACGGATCAAGGCGGTGGATTAAGGAGGAAGTATGACTTGGCCTTTTGAAAACGACACCAGTGCGGTAATCCATAA
>CAJTPV010000056.1 GCA_910578505.1 uncultured Oscillospiraceae bacterium
GGGCGGTTAACACGCTGTTGGCGCAAAGATAATTGCTATTGCGATGACCACGATCCACGCGATGGCGTTGATCACGATCTTCTGCAGCTTTCTCTTGTCCATTGGCATTCACCTCCCTTCTTACAGGGAGTGAGCTAACCGCCGTTCCGCCCCAGCGCCCCCAGGTGACCATAGCAACACCTGAGTTCGTTAGAACCAAGAGTATTGTACATCGACTGATAGCGTTTGTCAAACTTTGTCGGGAAAATTTACAAAAGAAAAGCCCCGACGGCTTGACAAGTCAAAACCGCCGGGGTATACTATGGATAGTTCGGGGTGCTGGTTTGGTTTGACGGTCAGCCTCCTTACATTAGTTAACCGCTAAAACAACAGTTGACCGCACGGGTAGCAGCCGGGCGGTCAACACGCTGTTGGCGCAAAGATTACAAAGAGAGCTAGAACTACGATATAAATATAGCCAAGAGCAAAATTCCTGACAAAGTGCAGGAAGGCCTTCTCAGTCAGCCGTGACGGAGGGGGCCTTCTGCAGCTTGTTGAGAAATCCCCCTGAGGAGAGCGTCCGGCTCTCTGACGGGGGATTTTTCCGCCAGGAGTGAAAGAAAAATTTGTGAGAAGCCGTCAAATCCGCTTGCGGCTGGTATTTTTTTGTGCTATACTAAATAGGTTAACGAAAAAATAGAGAGCACGAGGAACGTAACTATGGAAATCACACAGGGCGCGAGCTTTGACACGCTGGGGCTGTCCCCGGCTATGCTGCGGGCGCTGAACAAAAAAGGCTATACGGAGTCCACCCCCATCCAGGCCGGGTGCATCCCGCCCATGCTGGAGTGGAAGGATGTCACCGCCAAGGCCCCCACGGGCACCGGAAAGACCTTCGCCTTCGGCATCCCTATCATTGAACATATCGACACGGAATCGGACCAGCTCCAGTCGGTCATCCTGGCCCCCACACGGGAGCTGGCGCTGCAGATCACGTCGGAAATGCGGGATTTGGCCCAGTTTCAGCCCGGTATCCGCATTGTCTGCCTCTACGGCGGCCAACCCATCGGCAGGCAGATCGACGCGCTGAAAAAGCGGCCCCAGATCGTGGTGGCCACCCCCGGCCGGCTGGGGGACCACATGAAGCGCAGAACGGTGCGCATCGACAGGGTGCAGACGGCGGTGCTGGACGAGGCGGACCGGATGCTGGACATGGGCTTCATCCACGACGTGACGAAGCTGCTGGACCAGATGAAGAACCGGAAAAATCTCGGCCTCTTCTCCGCCACCATCAGCCGGGAGGTCATGGACATCGCCTGGGTCTACCAGCGGGACCCGGTGGAGATCACCGTCCGGGCGGTGGAGGAGAACAAGCCGGACATCCTCCAGTACCGGCTGGACACCACCATCAATGAGAAGGTAGACGCGGTGGAAAAGATCCTCAGCCGGGAGCAGTATGACCGGGTCATGGTCTTCTGCAACACCAAGGGCAACACGGAGCGGGTGACCAAGCTGCTGCAGATGCGGGGCGTGGACGCCCAGTGCATCCACGGCGACATCCCCCAGGAGAAGCGGGAAAAGGTGATGGCGAAGTTCCGCCGGGGCGAACTGCGGGTCTTTGTGGCCACGGACGTGGCGGCCCGCGGCATCGACGTGGACGACGTGGACGCGGTGTTCAACTACGACGTGCCGGACGAGAACGAGTATTATGTCCACCGCATCGGCCGCACAGGCCGGGCCAAGCGCCACGGCGTGGCCTACACCTTTGTCACAGATTATCCCGGCCTGGTGCGTCTGAACAACATCGCCAAGCACACCAAAAACGATATCCTGCCGGTCAAATTCGCCCCCGACGGCAGCCTGGTTCCCGCAGATGAGAAGTAAGCGGAATTTGGCGTGCAGGGCGCTGTTCACGGCGCTGCTGGCAGTTCTGCTGCTGCCGGCCTGCGGCGGCCCCGCGCCCCAGGAGGAGGCGGGCCCGTACACCCTGCGGGTGAGCCTGGCGGGCAGCGTGGAGACGCTGGACCCCGCCCAGGCGGAGGAGGAGACGGTGATCTATCACCTCTACGAGAACCTGCTGCGCTGGGAGGACGACGGCGCCGGCTGGGGGAAGCTGGCCCCCGGACAGGCGGAAACATGGACCGTGGACACCGATTACGCGGGGAACGCCGCCTATACCTTCACTCTGCGGGAGGGGGCCTGCTGGTCCGACGGGAAGCCGGTGACAGCGGCGGATTTTGTCACAGCCTGGCAGCGGCTGGCGGACCCCGCCAACGCGCTGCCCCACCGGGAGCTGCTCTCCGCGGTGTCCGGATATAGGGCGGTACAGGAGACAGGGGATGTAAGCGCGCTGGCGGTTTCCGCTGTGGACGCGCGGACGCTGACGGTGACATTGGACGGCAGCCCGGCCTGGTTTCTGGCTGAGGTGTGCGCGGGGGCGCACACCATGCCTCTGCGGGAGGACCTGCGGGGGAGCTGGGCTGCGGGGACGGTGACCAACGGCCCGTACACAGCGGCGGAGCGCACGCCGGCGCTGACCCGGCTGGAGCGCAGCGTCACCTACTATGACGCGGCCAATATAGGGCCGGAGGAGCTGACTTTCGTACCGGCTGGCGACCCGGCGGCGGACTATGCGCAGCTGGCTTCCGGAGAGCTGGACCTGGTGACGGCTCTGCCGGACAGCGTTTTGCAGGAGGCGGCTGAGGATTGGCTGCCGGAGCCGGAGACCCGTGGCTATGGGGTGCTGCTGAATCCCGCCGCGCCGCCCTTTGACAACCCGGACGTCCGGGAGGCGTTCCGCCTGGCGGTGGATCCGGCGGGCCTGGCGCTGGGACCGGAGCTGCGCCCTGCCGCCGGGCTGGCGCCCTGCGGTGTGGCGGACTATGGAGAGCGGCCGGAGGAGGCCGAAGCTGGCCGCTGGGATTTCCGCATCCACAGCGCAGAGCGCGTGACCATGCCTGAGGCGGGGGAGTATGAGGAGAACTGCCGTCTGGCCCGGCGGCTGCTGGCCCAGGCGGGCTATCCCCAGGGGGACGGGCTCCCGCTGGTGGAGTATGTGTATGTGGACGCCGAGATGAACGCCGCCGCAGCCCAGGCGCTGCGCCGGATGTGGCAGGAGCAGCTGGGCGTGCCGGTGGTGATACGGGGCCTGAGCCAGGAGGCGTACGACGCGCTGCTGACGCCCGCCCCGGCCCCGGAGGACCCGGAGACGGGGGAGACGGAGGAGGAACCGGACGGTCCTGCGTTCCAGCTGGCGGGCTGGGCGTACAGCGCGGCGTACAGCGACGCGGCGGCTGTGCTGTCCTTCTGGGAGAGCGGAAACGGAGCCAATCCCACCGGCTATGCCAATGCGGCCTTTGATCTGGTGATGGAGGCGGCGCGCACCGCCGCGGAGCCGGATGTCCGGGACGCGCTGCTTCACGATGCGGAGGCGCTGCTGCTGAAGGAGGGGCCGGTGATCCCGCTGTACTATTCCGGCGGCAGCTATGCCCTGGCGGAGAAGTGGTCCGGACTGTACCGGAATCCGGACGGCGTATATTTTCTGTATCATATCGCCGCGGCGTCATAGGCTGCGGCGGAATAGCAAAACAGCTGGGGACAATTGTGTCTCCAGCTGTTTTTGTGGCTTTACCGATACAGGATCAGGCTGAACCAGGTGACGATATTGCTTCCGGCCTGGAAGTCGATGCCGAAGCGCTCCGCAATCTCAGTGACCAGAATGCCGTGGCTCTCTACACAGGGAAACATGCGGTCCGGATGGCGGCAGGGGGCGTCCGGATAGGCGCACTGGGGGCAGATGGCGCAGGACTCCGTGGAGAGCACATAGGTCTCCGCGCCCTGGGCCCGGACGAGGGCGTTGACCTGGTGGGTGACCTCCTCGTGGGGCGCGCGGGTGGCGAGGGTGGCCGCAATGTCCGCGATGTCGCAGGTTTCGGCCATTGTGGTGATGAGCAGGGCGTGGGGGTAGCGGAGGCACCGCTCCCGGCACGCCTCCAGAGTGCCGACGCCCGGAGGACAGGCCCAGCTTTTGCCGTACTGCGGACACTCTGTCCGGCAGATGTGCCGCACCCGGTCGGAAAAGAGCAGGTCGGAGGTCTCAAAGAATTCATATTGCACGATGGGCAGCGCACACAGCTGCTGCGCCAGCAGTTCCCGGTCCATATGGATATCCCCTCTCATTGGTTTGTCAGCCCAGTATAGCACAAAACCCGCCGCCGCACAACGCATGGAACCGCAGTTTTCCGCATAGAGATGTATCAAAAGAGGGGGGGAGTGTCCAGATGACGATTCACGTGGTGCAGCCGGGGGAGACATTGTACAGCATAGCGGGGCAGTACGGCGCGGACCCGGAGCTGCTGCGCCAGGCCAACGGCGTGCCGGAAAACAGCGCCCTGGCCGTGGGGCAGACGCTGGTGATCCAGCATATCCAGGCATTTCACGTGGTGCAGCAGGGGCAGACCCTGGCCTCTGTTGCCCGGCAGTACGGGATCAGCCGGCGGGCGCTGTACCGCAATAACTACTGGCTTTTGGGGAAACCGGCGCTCCAGCCGGGGCAGACGCTGGTCATTGCCTACAGCGCGGAAAAGCTGGGCGGCATATCGACAAACGGCTATGCCTATCCCTTCATTGCGCCCCGGCAGCTGGGCGCGGTCCTGCCCTATATGACCTACGTCACGCCGTTTACCTACGGCATTACCGCCCAGGGGGGCCTGCTGCCGCTGGACGACGGACGTATCCTGTCGGAAGCGGCCCGGCTGGGGACCGCGCCGCTGATGCATCTGTCCACCCTGACGGAGGACGACAATTTTTCCAGCGAGCGGGCGGCGCTGCTGCTGTCGGACCGGCAGCGGCAGGAGGAGCTGATCGCGCAGATGGAGGCGGTAATTGCGGAAAAGGGGTACCAGGGGGTAGATGTGGATTTCGAGTACATCCCCGGAGCCCAGCGGGAGGCGTACGCAGCCTTTGTTGCCCGCCTGCGGGAACGGGTCGCGCCGCTGCCGGTGCTGGTGGCGCTGGCCCCGAAGACCTGGGCGGACCAGCCGGGACTGCTCTATGAGGGCCACGACTACGCCCTGCTGGGGGCGGCGGCGGACTACGTGCTGCTGATGACCTATGAGTGGGGATACACCTACGGCCCGCCCATGGCGGTGGCGCCGCTGCCCAACGTGCGGCAGGTGGTGGAGTACGCCCTCAGCGAGATTCCACAGGAGAAAATCTATCTGGGTATCCCCGATTACGGCTACGACTGGCCGCTGCCCTACCGGCGGGGGGAGACCAGGGCCCGGTCCATCTCCAACCAGCGGGCGGTGGAGATCGCGGTGGAGCGGCGGGTGGAGATCGCCTTTGACCAGCGGGCCCAGAGCCCCTGGTTCCGCTATACGGACGGCGGGGTGACCCATGAGGTCTGGTTTGAGGACGCCCGGAGCATGTCCGCCAAGCTGGGGCTGGTGAGCGAGTACGGCCTGCACGGGGCCGGGTACTGGAATCTGATGCGGCCCAATCCCCAGGGGTGGACGGTGCTCAACGCCCTGTACGATGTGGAGGAGGCATAGCGGCAAAAGCAACAAAAACCCGGATGTCTGATCCACTCAGGCATCCGGGTTTTTCGAACTGTTGTCAGTCAGCGGGGGAGAACTGGTCCTTGCCTACGCCGCACAGGGGGCACTCAAAGTCGCCGGGGATGTCCTCCCATTTTGTGCCGGGAGCGATGCCGTGATCGGGATCGCCGACAGCCTCGTCATACTCATATCCGCAGACGCTGCAAACGTATTTCATAAACAGGGGCTCCTTTCATTTTCATAGACGACCCTAGTATAGACCAAATGCTGGGGGCATAAATGAACAAATTGTAAACAAATCCATGGGCCGTCAGGACAGCTCCGCCTGGCCGGTATACAGCTGATAATATTTGCCGCCCTGGGCGATCAGATCGGCGTGGTCGCCCCGCTCGATGATCTCGCCCTGCTCCAGGACAATGATGGCCCTGGCGTTGCGCACCGTGCTCAGCCGGTGGGCGATGACAAACACCGTCCGGTCCGCCATCAGCTGGTCCATGCCCTTCTCAATGAGCTTCTCCGTCCGGGTGTCGATGGAGCTGGTGGCCTCATCCAGAATCAGCACCGGCGGGTCCGCCACCGCCGCCCGGGCGATGGCCAGCAGCTGCCGCTCCCCCTGGCTCAGGTTCCCGCCGTCGCCGGTGATCCAGGTGTCGTAGCCCTTGGGGAGGTGGCGGATAAAGGTGTCCGCATTGGCCAGCCGCGCCGCCGAGCGGACCTCCTCGTCCGTGGCGTCCAGCTTGCCGTAGCGGATGTTGTCGGCGATGGTGCCGGTAAAGAGGTGGGTGTCCTGGAGCACGATGCCCAAGCTCCGCCGCAGGCTCTCCTTGCTCAGGTCCCGTACGTCGATGCCGTCGTAGGTGATCAGGCCGCCCTCGATCTCATAGAACCGGTTGATGAGGTTGGTGATGGTGGTCTTTCCCGCGCCGGTGGAGCCCACAAAGGCGATTTTCTGCCCCGGCTTCGCGTAGAGGCTGATACCATTGAGAATCGTTTTCTCCGGCACGTAGCGGAAGACCACATCCTTGAACCGCACGTCCCCCCGCAGGGGCGCCAGCGTACCGTCGGGCCGCTTCCAGGCCCAGCCGTCGCTCCGCTCCGCCGACTCGGTGCAGCCGCCGTCCGGCGTGCGGCGCACATGGACCAGGGTGGTTTTCCCCTCGTCCACCTCCGGCGGGGTCTCCATGACCTCGAACACCCGCTCCGCGCCGGCCACCGCCGAGAGCAGATTGTTCACCTGCTGGCTCATCTGGCCGATGGGCTGGCTCACCTGCCGGGTGTACTGGAGGTACACCAGCAGCGCCCCCAGGTCAAAGCCGGTGACGATGCTCAGCAGCGCCCCCGTGCAGCAGGTCAGGGCGTAGTTGATGTGGCTGATATTGCCCATGGCCGGCATCATGGCCCCGGCGAAGGACTGGGCGTTGGTGGCGCTGCGCTGGTACGCCTCGTTGCGCCGGTAAAAGCCCTCCTTGGCCTGGGATTCGTGGTTGAAGACCTTGATGACCTTTTGGCCCTCGATCATCTCCTCAATATAGCCGTTGATGTCGCCCAGGTCCCTCTGCTGGGCCATGAAGTACCGGCGGCTGCGCCGGCCCACGGTCATGATGACCAGGAACATCAGGCCCAGAGAGAACACGGTCACCAGAAACAGCAGCGGGCTGAGATAGAGCATCATAGCCACCACGCCCACAAAGGTCAGGCCGTTGGAGACCAGATTCACCAGGCCGTTGTTGAGGATCTCGTTGATCGTCTCGATATCGTTGGTATACCGGCTCATCAGCTCGCCGTGGGTATGGGTGTCAAAGTAGCTGAGGGGAAGACCCTGCATTTTGGTGAACAGGTCCTGCCGGATGGCGTGGGTGGTCTTCTGGGAGATGTGGACCATAATGCGGGTATAGGTGAAGCTGAACAGGGCCGCGCAGATATAGACGCCGGCCATGACCGCCAGCTGTTTGGCCAGGAGCGGAAAATCGCCGGGAATGATACAGTCGTCGATGAGGGAGCGGAGCATATAGGTGCCGCGGATAGAACACACGGTGTTCATCAGCAGGCACACCGCCACCACCGCCAGCAGCCACTTCGACCGCCCCACGTAGCGCATCAGTTTACCGATGGTTTTTCCCATATTTTTGGGCTTCTGGTAGCCGGGACCGCCCTTTCCGTGTGGTTTAGGCATCGATATTCGCCCCCTCCTGCTGTGATAGATAGATATCGCGGTAGATTTCGCTGCCCGCCATGAGCTCCGTATGGGTACCCATCTCCGCAATCTGCCCGTCGTCCAGCACCACGATCAGGTCCGCGTCCATGACGGAAATAATGCGCTGGGCAATGATGATCTTCGTCGCGTCCGGCAGCTGCGTCCGGAAGGCCTGCCGGATCTTGGCGTCTGTGGCGGTGTCCACCGCGCTGGTGCTGTCGTCCAGAATCAGCACCTTTGGCTTTTTCAACAGGGCCCTGGCGATGCACAGCCGCTGCTTCTGACCGCCGGACACATTTACGCCGCCCTGGCCCAGGTCCGTCTCATAGCCCTCCGGCATCCGGCGGATGAACTCCGACGCGCAGGCGGCGTCACAGGCGGCCTCCATCTCCGCGTCCGTGGCGGCAGGATTGCCCCACAGGAGGTTCTCCCGGATGGTACCGGAGAAGAGGGTGTTCTTCTGCAGCACCATGGACACCGCGTCCCGCAGGTGCTCCATGGTGTAGTCCTGCACCGGGCGGCCGCCTACGCGGACCGTGCCCGCGTTGACCTCATACAGCCGGGGAATCAGCTGCACCAGCGTGGACTTGGCAGAGCCGGTGGCCCCGATGATGCCCACCGTGGAGCCGCTCTTGATATGGAGGTCAACGCCTCGTATATTCCAGTCGTCGGAGTCCTGATTGTATTTAAAATATACATGGTCAAAGTCGATGGAGCCGTCCTGTACCTGCAGGGCTGTGTCGGCGGCGCTGTCGGTGATGTCGGGCTCCTCCTCCAGGACCTCCAGCACACGCCGGGCGCAGGCGAAGAAGCGGGTCAGGTTCATCATAATCATAGAGATCATGATCAGGCTCATCAACACCTGGGTAATATAGGTGAAGAAGGTGGACAGCAGCGCCACCTGCAGCTCCCCCGTCTGCACCATCGGCGCGCCGTACCACATCACCGCGATGATGGCGCCGTAGGTGATCAGCATCATCAGCGGCATGTTGATGACCACGAAGCCGAAGGCCTTTTCCGCAATCTCCTTGAGGGCGTCGTTGCGCTTTTTGAATTTGGACTCCTCGTAGCTCTCCCGGACAAAGGACTTCACCACCCGGATAGCGGACAGGTTTTCCTGCACCACCAGGTTCACGCCGTCTGTCCGCTCCTGGAAGGTGGTGAACAGGGGGCTGATCTTCGTGATGATGACCACCACCAAAATCAGCAGCAGCGGGATGGCCACCAGGAAGACCCTGGACAGCCGCAAGCTGATGGACGCCGCCAGCACCAGCGCGCACACCAGCATCACCGGGGCCCGCACCAGCAGCCGCATACTCATCATCAGCGTCATCTGCATCATGTTGCAGTCGTTGGTCAGGCGGGTGACCAGGGAGGCGGTGGAAAATTTCTCGATGTTCCGGAAGGAGTACTCCTGGATCCGCTCGTACTGGGCCCGGCGCAGGTTGGCGCCAAAGCCCTGGCCCGCCCGTGAGGACAGGAAAGCGGAGGCGATGCCCAGGGACATGGAGATCATCGCCATCACGACCATCAGCGCGCCGCGGGTCAGGATATACCCCGTGTCCCCGGAGGGGATGCCGGTGTCCACAATGGCGGCCATCACCAGGGGCAGCAGCAGCTCGAATACCGCCTCGCCGCCGGAGCACAGGATGCCCAGCGCGATCCACTGCCGGTAGCCCTGGGTGTATGGCCAGAGTTTTTTCATCATGCTTTGTTTACCTCGTTTTCTAAGTCTGCGATAATACGGGAGAGCATATCCCCCAATTGGGCCTGCTCCCCCTCTGTCAGGACGGCGCAGAGCCGCCGGTTGGTCTCCTCCAGGGAGGCGCGGAAGGCCTCCACCTTCTCCCGGCCCGCCTCCGTCAGGCTCACCAGGCGGCAGCGTCCGTCCAGGGGACTGGCCCGGCGGGAGAGGTAGCCTTTTTCCTCCAGGCGGCTGACGATCCCGTTGACGGTGGAGGGCCGCAGGCGCAGCTCACGCTCCAGCTCCCGCTGGTTGACCGCCTCCCGGCAGCAGGAGAGATAGACCAGCGTCCGCGTCTGCACAGGGGTCACATCATAGCCCTTCCGCCGCAGCAGGTTTACGCCGTACTGCCGCCCCAAGTGGCCGCAGCAGGCCAGCAGGCGTCCTAAGTCCTGGGGATCATCCATTTCTTCACCTCCTTGGCAGGGAATAAATTTAGCATGCTAACTATACGACGGCTGCCGGAAAATGTCAACAGGAAACAGGGCGTGAAATTGTGAACTTTTTTCTGCCGGAACAGACGGCGCGGTGGCGGGACGTCCTCGCGGAGGGGCGGCCGGAAGATACGGGGGACCCTTCTCCAGGGAATTTGAATGGTCTTTTAACCCGCTGTGAACTTTCCGTGAATTGTCCCGCGGGGCTGTTGACTTCTTGGGAAGGATGTACTATGATGGCATTGTTCAGAAATGAATTTCTCTTTTCTCCCTCTCTCTTTTCTTACCAGCAAAAAGCGCCGGCGCCCATTCGGGTCCGGCGCTTTTTGCTGCCTTGGCTTCGTATGGGGGTCAGAGCGGTACGCGGTCCCCGCCGCTGTCAATGGCTTTGCCCACCTCCTGCACCACCGTCAGATGGGTCTCGTCAAACAGATGCATGTAGATCTGCGTGGTAGTGTTGGTGCTGCTGTGGCCCAGAGCCTTGCTGATACCAAAGAGAGGGACGTTGCGGCTGTTGGCGATACTGGCGAAGCTGTGGCGCAGACCGTGCAGAGTCACATAGGGCAGCTCTGTCCTGGCCAGCACCCGCTGCAGCCGGTTGCTCAGATAGTCCGCCTGGTAGGGCTGGCCGCCGTCGTGGCAGATGACAAAGCCCTGGTCGTCGTAGGCATCCCCCAGCTGTGCGATCTCCAGCTCCCGCTGCCGCCAGAGGCGCTCCATCAGCTCCTCCATGTCCGCCAGGCCCCGGTATCCCAGGCGGCGGACCGAGGAGCGGTTTTTCGTGCCCTTGTCCACCGACCGCCCATTGACCGCCGTGCGGGCCTCCACGATGGTGATGACCCGGTTCTCCAGGTCCACATGGCTCCACTTCAGGCCGCAGATCTCGCTGCGCCGCAGGCCCATGTACCCGGCCAGCTTCACCACGGGCTCCAGGCTTGTCCCGGCCAGAATCTCAAAGAGCTTGGACATGGTCTCGCTGTCATAGTAGTGGTGGACAGGGCGGCTGGAGGAGGGCGGGTCCACCTGCTCCGCCACGTTGCGGGCCACCAGCTCCTGACGGCGGGCGTGCTCCAGGGCGTTGTGCAGCACGCCGTGGTGCTTGCGGACGGTGTTGTTGCACAGGCCCTCCGCCTGCTTGCGGTTGAGGTACTGCTGCACCTGGGCGGCGGTGAGCTCCGTCAGGCGGATGCGGCCCAGGGCCGGTGAGAGGTGGTTGCGGATAATCATGTTGTACCCGTGGACCGTGCTGGCGGTGCGGCTGGGGGTAATGACCTGCTCCAGCCAGTAGGTCAGCCACTGGCCGACAGTCAGCGTGTCGGTGTTCTTGTTCTGGGAGAGGATCTTTCCGGCGTTGTGACTGTCCAGCGCCTGGATCGCCAGCTCCATGGTGGGGAAGCAGCGGACGGTGCGCTTGGCCGGACCGCCGCTTTTCGGGCGGCTGCGCAGGGTGACGTAATAGCTGCGGCGCTGGGTGTCGTAGGCGATGTTGGGGATGATGGTTTTACGGGACATAAGAAGTACCTCTCTTTCTTTTTTCGACAGATTTGGTAGAATCTGCCTGTATGAGAAATACGTTACAACTGAATGGAGAAATTTGTCAAGTAAATGTAGTTTTTGGTCAATCAATGGACTTTTTCCCAAAGAAAAAACACTGCGGGTAAAATAAGCGCAGTGTTTTGACTTTTTTTACTGGAATCCTGGAATATCCGGCTTCAATTTTGTACATTAGTCATCTGGCATGGTTTTCTTTTCATATAAGATCCCGGCGTTCTCGGGTGAAATGCAGGATAGCCTCCAGGACGCCGCCCCCTACAGCCAAGGCTTTATCGGAGACGAAGCGGCAGTGCTCCGGCTGGCAGCGCGGGTCCACGTCGCCGCACTTCATGCCGGCAGTCACCGGGACGCCGTCTGCCAGCAGTCCCCGCAGCGTGCCGCCAATCGTGCAGCGCATGGGTACGCCGTTGACAGTGCCGGCGATCTCTCCGGCGGCCGCCTGGCAGCCGATTTCCAGCGCGCCATGGAAGAGGCCGTCCGCCGGGGCGCGCAGTACCCGTTCCCCGGCAAAGCCGCCGATCAGGCCGGGGATGGCGGTGTTGGGGAGGGCGGAGCCGCTGTAGATTGTCCGGCCCAGATAATGCCCCCGCATGGTTTCGACCACCGCGTGGCAGTCAACACCGGCAGTAAAGCCAGGGCCTGCCGCGACCACCACGGGAGCCATGTCGATAGAGGTGCCCAGGTTCCGTTTCGCAAGGATGGCGTCGACAACGGCATCGGGCTCCAGAGCCGGTACGCACAGAGCAGACGGGTCGACCAGTACGGGGATGATGCCATGCTCCAGCAGGTCTGGAATTTCTTCCACATCTGTGCGCCGGGCTGTGACGCCTTCCACCGCAGTTTCCCCCAGGCGGACGGCCTCAGAGAAGCACACGGTGCGGCGGATAGAGGTGGGGGAGGGGACTTCACAGATGACGACATCCATTCCGGCGCGATAGAGCCGGAGCGCGATGCCGGAGGCAATGTCCCCTCCGCCGCGTATTACGATAAGCATGTCCAGGTTCCTCCTTTCAGCGACCCCGCAAAGACCGGCCAGGGCAGAAGGGATGCCAGCAGTCTGGCCTGGTCCGCGGCGCTGCTGCATTCAACTTGGTTGATAAATATTTTGCCGCCCGGATTTTCGTGCAGCAGCACGGACGCCACGTGCTGCGCTGTGACTGGAGTCTGGGGCGAGATGTCTGCCAGGGAGCAGAAAAGGTCCGGGCGGTGGACAACCTCCCAGGCAGGGCGGTGGAAGCCAGAGGCTCCGAGCAGGAGTATGGTTTGAGCGGTACCGGGCGGGACGACAGGCTCGTGGGGCAGATGGGCCTTGAGGGGAAGGCCGCGGGAGCCATCGGCCTCCACCAGGACGTAGTCCGCCAGTTCCGCAAGGCGGCGGATGGGGATGAGGGGGGCGGTGAGTTTGTTGTGTTCGGCGGGAGTTCCGATGCAGAGGCAGCGATGGCGGCGCAGGGCAGAGGATAGGGTTTGACAAGTGGGGACGGTAGTGAGGAGGGGAATGTGTGCGGGCGGACGGATATGTGTGGTGGTAGTGCAGAGGACTGTACCGAACAGTTGAAGTTCGTTGGCGAGGAGATAGAGGGCGGTTGTTTTGCCGCCGGAGCCGGTGAGGGCTGTGATGCCGGGGCGGATGGAGAGCAGTTCAGTGAGTTTCATATGGCAGTATTTTATGGGTGGTTGGTGGTACTGGCAGTGGGATTATTATACCATTTGCGGGGGAAATTGCAAGAATTATTCCGGCGTGAGAAGAGAGGCGTTTGGGGGCGAAAAAGTTGAAAATAAAACGTAGAAAAGGCCCGTATCAATCCCCTGAGGCGAAATATGCAGCGCCGGAAAGCACTGCGGGACAAGGA
>CAJTPV010000057.1 GCA_910578505.1 uncultured Oscillospiraceae bacterium
TCGGCCTTTCTTGCTGCCTCACTCTTTTTTGTTCCATCAGGATAATTTCTATGAAATTCCCATTCAAATGCCGCAGTAATCATAACAAATTTTGCTGCATCCTTATGCCGCCCTGAATCATAAGATTCCGGAATGTGCCGAAGATATAATTCACCAGAAGCGATATCTGTAAGGATTTGGCCTTCATGCCCTGCTATCAGCCCTTGCTTAATATATCTCCCGCTCTTTATATCTTTCACACTGGGATCCCTATCTTCTCCAACAGCGGTGAGGAATTTTTTATAACCTTTTTTCGTTGTTTGTAGTCGTTTCTACTCCGATGCAATTCCTTTCCGGCACTTTCTAAATGCAAGCCTTCCGTTGTTTCCACACCTGTCTGTGGCTGGTTATGTGGTCAAACCCTACGGTAGCAGGTTCCCTCACACAGGGGGAACCTGCTGCCGTGATTCTCACTGATAGATTGCACCAGTGTCTACAAAGAAGAAGCCCCAACACTGCCGCATAAAAAATCCAGGTTCTTGACGCAGAGCCAATATGGGTTGCCTATGACATCTTCTTGGGCTCCCCCTCGAGGAATATAATTTTGTTGACAAAGAAGAAGGCCACCATGGAGATACCGCCCTGGAGGACGACGGTGCCAATAAAGGATGGTATATCTTTCCCTTAGCGGTTTTTGGCCGCAAACCCGCAACGTTTTTGACGGATTGAACTGCGGCGCCCATCGGAATTTTCGACGAGGTCGGGTGCCCTTTATCATACGCTGATTTTGATACTCCATGTGTTGCGATAAATTTTGTTGGGATGCAGAACGATCAAATCTGACTGCTTCTCAAAAACGGCAATCTTTCCCTTGACAGAGGGCAGAGAACACCATGGCTCAATGCACACATAGGGGGCGTCCGTCCTGGGCATATGCCAAAGCCCCAGGTAGTCCATGCCAGGAAACTCTACAGAAACACTCCGCGTGTCTCCTGCTGTTTCCAGGGTGACCCGGTGGCCTACCTCCTTCAGCACGATTGCGTCATCATCGAACAGGCTGTGCGACAGGGGGAGAAGCTGATCTCCCTCCAACGGAAATTCCTGGTCTGTTCCATCCAAAAAGCAGTCATCTGTGAAACCGATACGTCGTGGGCGGCACGGGGCCTCAAAGCGCAGGCGGTAGTCCTGAAACTGCTTTCCAGCCCGCAGCGGAACCCGAAAGCCGGGATGCGCACCCAGGCCGAAATACATGATGCGCTCATCACGGTTCTCCACCTCGTAGGTGATGGACAGGCCGCTGTCCTCCAGTTTGTAAATCACCCGGAACGCGAACGCTCTGGGATATGCCGCCAGCGTCCGTTTACTGGAGGTCAATTCAAATACCAGGCGCGTGGGCGTTTGCTCCTTGAGGGCAAAGTTAAGATAAGGGGCAAAGCCATGGATGTCCATGTGGTAAAGCAGCCCATCCAGGTAATAGCTGCCCTCAGTCAGCCGGGCCACATAAGGGAACAGGTTGGGGGCCCGGTCAGGCCAATAGGCCGGATCGCCCTGCCAGAGAAATTCCACGCCGTCCGCCGTGCGGATGGACAAAAGCTGTGCGCCGCGCTCCTCCACTTCCACCCGCAGAAACCGGTTCTGAATGACGGCGCGGTTCATAAAGACATCCTCGCCTTGATCTCCTCCAGGCTAAACAGGCTGGAGATCCCGCCGGCCCGGGTGGTGGACAGCCCCGCGCTGGCACAGGCAAAGGCGGTGATGCGTTCCAACTCTCCGCGCCCCAGCCCCTCCGGGGCCTTCCCGGTCTGCAAAAGCGCCCACACCGCGCTCCCCCCAAAAATATCCCCCGCGCCGGTAGTGTCTGTCACAGTCAGCCCGGACAGCCCCGGCACACGCCCGGAGGCGTTCCGATTCCGATAGGCGCAGCCTTCCGCGCCGCAGGTGACAAATACCAGCTTAGCGCCGTACTCGTCCAGGATGCGCTCCGCCCCCTCCTCTGGGGACAGGCCAAACAGGAATTCTACCTCCTCGTCGCTGATTTTGACCACATCCGCCTGCCCCAGCCCCCAGAGGAGCTGTTCCCTGGCCTCGGCCAGATCCTTCCACAGCGGCTTGCGCAGATTGGGGTCATAGGTGACGAGCTTCCCCCGCTCCCTGGCATAGGCCACCGCCCGCCGGGTCGTGGTTCGGGCCGGCTCGTCCGTCAGGGACAGGCTGCCGAAGTGGAACACCCTGGCCCCGTCGATCAGGCCCAGGTCCAGCTCGTCAAAGGTGAGGCGGGTGTCCGCCCCCGGCTTCCGGGCGAAGGAGAACTCCCGATCCCCGCTCTCGTCCAGGGTTACGAATGCCAAGGTAGTAAACACACCGCTGGACTGAACCAGCCCTCGGGTTTCAATCCCGGCCTGTTCCAGTGTCTTGACCAGCAGCTTCCCAAAGGCATCCGCGCCCACTTTGCCCAGCAGGGCGGTCTTGGCGCCGAATCCGGCCAGCGCGGCCAGAAAGTTGGCGGGAGCCCCGCCGGGATGGGCGGCCATGGTGGGGTAGCCCGTTTCATCGGTGCTCAGATAGGTGAAGTCAATCAGCAATTCACCCAATGCGGTCACATCAATCATAGCGCCGCCCTCACCTTGCCGCCGGGTACTCGTTGCACAGCAGCCGGTAGGGGGGCTCATCCTCCTCAATTTCCGGGAAACGGCCCACGGGAGGATTGAAGCGGTTGTCCGTGTTGTCGTCGTTGCACTGGCTGACCTCTCCCAGCAGCACCGGGCCGCCGCCCTCCTCCACGGTGAAGTCGTGGTACAGCCGCTGCTGGATGTGGATGCTCTCGCCAGGGGTGAGCCGGATTTGGGTTCCTGCCGGAACCGTGTAAGTGTGCCCATCGGTGTGGACAGTGACGTCGGAGTTGTAGTCGATTTCCTCATCCGGCAGGGAATTGTACACCCGGATCAACACGTTCCCGCCGCCCCGGTTGATGATGTCCTCCGTCTTGTACCAGTGGAAGTGGTTGGGGGCGTACTGGCCTTCCTTCAGGTAAAGGAGCTTTTCCGCGTACACCTTGGGGTACTTGTCCGCCAGGGCGCGGTTCCCGTTGCGGATGGTGATGAGGGAGAAGCCAAAGTGGTCGAAGTCCCCCTTGCCGTAATCAGTAATGTCCCAGCCCAGCATACACTCCCGCACCTCATCGTACTCGTGCCCCTTGGACTGCCATTCCTCCGGGGTGAAGTGGCAGAAAGGGGGCAGGGCGAAACGGTACTGGGCGCACATGGTTTCCAGTTCCTTCAGAGCCTTATTGATTTCAGAACGCTTCATGTTTTACCATTCCTCTCATATTCTTGGTGGGCCTTCCTCCGGCTACGAGGGGGATGGCCCCCGGTACAAATCCAGCCAAGGGGCGCTGAACGGGATGCGTCCAAACTCCGACTGCTCATAGGTTTCGGGCGGCGCATCCTGACGGATGCGAATCAGCCGGGATGCCAGAGAGAGGGAGTCCGCCAGGTTAATGGCCAGAATGACCAGCGCGATGCCTTTCTCCTGGATCTGCTCCAGGAGCTTCCAGATATGAATGCGCATTTCCATATCCGCCCCCTGAAACGGCTGTATACAGAAAACTACCTTTGGATTTTGCAGCAGGATACGCTGGTATACCAAGTCGTATTTCTGCTGGGTCAAAAGCTTGCCCGGCGGTAAATCGAACACCTCTGTCCCCAGTTTTCTCTCACACTCCTGCCGAAGTCCCCACTGCACCCGGCGGCTGAACCACAGCTCCGGCAGGCGGTGATCCAGCGTTATCCCCAGATTGTCCAGATAACTCAGCTGGGGAAAGATCATGGAGCGATCCGGCCGCTCTCCAATGACCGCAATTTGACGGTTCTGTTCTGGGCGGTAGGGCACACCGCCCAACCGGATCGCTCCCGCCCGGATGGGGACATCTCCCATAAACAGCCCGACCAAATCGCGGAATATCCTGTTCTGCAGATCCTGGAGTACCACACATTCTCCCGGGGCCACGGAAAAGGTCAGCTTATCTATTGCTCCGCCGGAGAGTTCCTCGACCTCCAGCACCGGGGGCAGGCCCGCCCGGTCATGGTGCCGCTCCAGCTGCCTGCGGACGATGTTGTCAAAGGAGGCGGGCGCCCCGATCCGCTCGTGTTCCAGGATCTTGACAATCCGCCCGTTGGAGAACAGGGCCGTTCGGTCACAGATCTGGGTCAGTTCCTCGTAGTGATAGCCCAAATATAAAAAAGAGAGGCCCTCCCCGGCATAGTACCGCAGGATATCATGGAGGCGGGACAGCTCCAGGTCACTGATAAAGGTGCTCACTTCCCGCAGGATGATGAGGCGGCACCCCGCCACCACCGCCTTCACCAGTTCCACTACAAATCGCTGGAAATGGGTCAGATCCTCCACATACGCCCCGGCAGAAAGGTTCGGGTCGAATTTGTCCAAAACAGGCTGGAGCTGCTGGCGCAGAAGCCTGGGGCGGATCAGCCAGCTTTTGAAGGCGGGGCGCAGCACGAAAATATTGTCCGCCACCGTCAGCCCCTCCACCAGACAGCTGTTGCTCTGGATCACCCCGATCCGGTTGTAGCGAGGGGCCGCCGCCCGCCAGGTATTGATCAATTCCTCCCTGTAGTAGATGTTCCCGCGCTGCAGCGGCAGGTTCTGCCGCAGCAGGTCAATGAGCACCGTCATGCCGTGGCCACCGTTGAGGGGGATCAGCCCCATGATCTCCCCGGTGAAAATATTCAAATTAAAATCCCGCAGGGGCGTACTCCCCTGCTCCCGGCAGGTTACATGGGTCATGCGCAGCGCTTCTTCCCTCATTGCAGCGCCTCCGGATTTTTCACATCCCAGTCGTTCAGGATACAGGGCAGCGTGATTTCCACCGTGGTTCCCAGGCCCACCATGGAATAGACGTGGAGCCCGTATTCCTCTCCGAACAATAGACGGATGCGGTTATCCACGTTCACCAGCGCTACACCGCCCTGGTTCTCCTCCTTTGGCTGGGAGTTGACGATGCCGCCCTTGCCCAGGCGGTTGTTCAACTGCTCCAGCACTGTTTCTTCCATCCCGACGCCGTCGTCGGACACGCTGATGAGCAGGCGCTTTTGGGTCCGCTGGAGCCGGATGGTCAGATGGCCCGTACCGACCTTCAGCTCAGTACCATGGATGATGCTGTTTTCCAAAATGGGCTGCAGGGTCAGCTTTGGAAGCCGGGAGCGGTACAGCTCGTCCCGGTCCTCCTCATCGCACTGGATGTCCAAGCTGAGCCTGTCCCCAAACCGATACTGCTGGATTCGGAAATAGGTCTCGCAGTTTTGCAGTTCCTCCTCCACCGTCACCAGGTTCTCCACCTTGCTGATGGTATATCGAAAAAAGGTGGCCAACGCCTCCGTCATATCGGCCACGCTGTCCAGCTTGGCCAGCATGGCCTCGCTGCGGATACTCTCCAAAGTGTTGTAAAGAAAATGGGGATTAATCTGGTTCTGCAGCGCCAGATATTGGGCCTGCCGTTTGTTCAGATTGAACAGGTGGGCCGGATCAATGACCTGACGCATTTGCTGGAACATCTGCTCCTCCGCAGGGGAAAGCGCGCAGGTTAACGCCACGTCCTCCTCTTGTTCATCCGCTCCGCCCTCCACAATCAGCCGGAGGGCGCGTTCTCGTGTCAAAAAAGGGGCGTAAATCCAGCGCCGCACGGCCAGTTCGCCCACTCCAAGCGCGGCCAGCGCCGCCCACAGCAGCCCGACGGACTCACCACGAAGGATCCCACGGACCAACGCCGCCGTCAGGAGGATCAGCAGCAGACTGATCAGCACTGCCCTGATAACCCTGATGCGGTATGACAGGTAAAATGATCCGCGGTGTTCCATGGCGGTCCCTCCTCAGATACCGCCGGGATTGCCGACACAGCACTCCCGGCGTATGAAACGCCCTGCCCGACAGACCCATATAGGGCGGCGAAGGCTCATCCGTACAGCTTCCGATACTGGCCCGGATTCAGATTGGTCTCTTTTTTGAAGTTCTGTGTAAAGTGCTTTAGATCGCTATAGCCTACCTGGACACAGATCTCCGATACCGGCAGATTGGTTTGCTGGAGCAGCTCCTTGGCCCGTTCCATCCGAACGTGGGTCAGGTATTTCGCGAAACCCTCCCCGGTTTCCTTCTTAAACAGGGCGCTGAAATAGCTGGGGCTGAAACCCGCGACCTCGCAAACGCTTTCCAAGGTAATGGGCTGGCTGTAGTGTTCCTGTACGTACTGCTTGGCCATGCGGATGGGGCGGATGGCATCGTTGTGACGCCGCTGGCCGGCGGCCTCCAGCTGCTCACGCTGTAGGCGGACCAGGCACTGAACCAGCTCCGTTCCCCGCCCGCAGCAATCGCAGGCGGCTTCAAACTCCTGCTTGAGCCGCTCCCGGTTCTCAATCTCCGGCCGCAGCAGAAACAGCCGTCCCGCGCTGATAATCAGCTCCGACAGCTCCCAGCCCTGCATATGGGGAACCGCCTGGCCCGCTTGAACCAGTTCCTCAACGGCCTCGTCCAGCAGCTGGCCGTCCAGGCCCTCCATCCCGCGCTCTATTTTGCGGCGGTATTGCTCCAGCGCCCGGCTCCGATCCCACCCCGTGGGCTTTGGAATCCCCTCCAGCAGCCGCCCCGTCCCCTCTGTCAGCCGGTTGGCTGCCACCTGGCGGGCGGTCCGGGCAGAGGCTGGCAAATCCCCGATCCGGGACACCGCCGGGCCAAGCGCCAGCGAAAACTCCACTGCGCCAAACATAGAGCGCTGGGCCAGCAGCTGGTTCAGGCAGCTGCGGAGGTGCTTGCGTACCGCGTTTTGCTCCCCCGCCGCAAAGCCCAACAGGCAGCAGCCCCAGCCCGCCTGGAATGCCATCAGCGTTTCGCCGCACACACCGCGCAGCTCACGCTGGAAAATCGTGGTTGTCTTTTCCTGGATAACCGCCATGGTAGCGGTGGAAAAGCAGCCGGACGGAACGTCAATTTTTAACAGCGCAGGCTGATACAGCCCCGATTCCGGCCGGAAGCGGTAGGTTTCCCACAGGGCGCCCTCCGCCGTGGATTCCAGCCGCTGGTTCAGGATATCCAGCGGGAGGCGCAGCCGAAGAAGATTCTCCGTTTCCTGGTTGCTCCGGCGCAGCTGCTCCATTTCGGTAGCGGACTGGTTACGCTGGCGGCACCGCTGGCCCAGCTTCTCCAGGGTGGCCATCAGCTCCTCCCGCTTGATGGGCTTGATCAGATAGTCCCCCACGCCATGCTTGATGGCGGTCTGGGCAAATTCAAAATGGGCGTAGCCGCTGATGATGATAATCTCCAGCTGGGGAAACTTGTCCTTGGCCCGCTCGATCAGCTCCAGCCCGTGGCAGCCCGGCATTCGGATGTCTGTGATCAAAATATCCGGGCGAAGCCGCTCCACTAGCTCCAGTGCCTCCAATCCGTTGGAGGCCACCCCAGCCACCTCCATCCCCAGGCCGTCCCAGTCCGCCAGCATCAGGATCAGCTGGCACACCCGCGCCTCATCGTCCGCAATGACTACTTTCAGCATGGCTGACCCCTCCTAACTGTCGTAGCCTTTTTGACAGCCTCATTATACCGTACTTTTCTGGAAAATTCCACAGGAACGCCGGAGTTTATCCGGCGTTCCTGCGAATATTCCTGTGTGCTTTTACTTAGTCAGCACGGAAACGCCGGTATCGGTGACCGCGCCACCCAGGCTGTTTCCGTTCAGCGCGTCCACAGCGGCCTTCACACCCTCATAGCCCATCACGTCGGGGTTCTGGGCCATGGTGGCCAGCAGGTAGCCGTCATTGATCAGGCCCATGATGGCATCGGACTTGTCAAAACCCACGCCGATGATGGACTTGCCGGAGGCCTTAATGGCGTTGCCCGCGCCGGTGGTGGAGCCCTCGTTGCAGCCATAGATGCCCACCACGCCCTCGGTGATGTAGTTCTCGGCGATGGTCTGGGCCTTGGCGGCGTCGCCCTCGCAGAACTGGGTTTCCAGCAGGGTGTAGCCGGTGCCCTCAAAGGCGGCACGGAAGCCCTCGTCCCGGGAAACGGTGGAGGCGGTGGCGTTGTTCACGCTGATGATGCCGATGGAGCCGGACTCCACCCCCGCGGCCTTGAGACCGTCGATCATGGTCTTGCCGGCGGTGGTGCCCGCCGCCTTGTTATCGGTGGAGAAGGTGGCCTCGGCGTCCACATTGGCGGGGGAGTCCACGTAGACGATCTTTACGCCCTTGGACTGGGCCTCCTTCAGGGCGGAGGAGATGGCGTCGGGGCCGTTGGCCGCCACAATGATGGCGTTGTAACCGCCAGACACCGCGTTGTTCACGCATTCGATCTGCTGGGCGTCATCCTTGGTGTTGGGAGCCATGAAGTCCACGGTGACACCCAACTCCTTGGCGGCCTTCTGGGCACCCTCGTTCAAGGTAACCCAGTGCTGGTCGATGGAGTCCATGGTGATGAGCGCGATCTTGTAGTCCACATCGGAGGGCGCGGAGGTGCCGGATCCGCCCTCGCTCTTGAGCACGGACACGCCGGTGTCGGTGACCTTGCCGCCCAGGCTCTCGCCCTTCAGGGCGGCCACAGCGGCCTTTACGCCCTCGTAGCCCATCACGTCGGGGTTCTGGGCCATGGTGGCCAGCAGGTAGCCGTCGTTAATGAGGCCCATGATGGCGTCAGACTTATCGAAGCCCACGCCCACGATGGACTTGCCGGAGGCCTTAATGGCGTTGCCCGCGCCAGTGGTGGAGCCCTCGTTGCAGCCATAGATGCCCACAACGCCCTCGGTGATGAAGTTCTCGGCGATGGACTGGGCCTTGGCGGCGTCGCCCTCGCAGAACTGGGTCTCCAGCAGGGTGTAGCCGGTGCCCTCAAAGGCGGCACGGAAGCCCTCGTCCCGGGAAACGGTGGAGGCGGTGGCGTTGTTCACGCTGATGATGCCGATGGAGCCGGACTCCACCCCCGCGGCCTTGAGACCGTCGATCATGGTCTTGCCGGCGGTGGTGCCCGCCGCCTTGTTGTCGGTGGAGAAGGTGGCCTCGGCGTCCACATTGGCGGGGGAGTCCACGTAGACGATCTTCACGCCCTTGGACTGGGCGTCCTTCAAGGCGGAGGAGATGGCGTCGGGGCCGTTGGCCGCCACGATGATGGCGTTATAGCCGCCGGACACCGCGTTGTTCACACTCTCAATCTGCTGGGCGTCGTCCTTGGTGTTGGGGGCCATGAAGTCCACGGTGACACCCAACTCCTTGGCGGCCTTCTGGGCGCCCTCGTTCAGGGTAACCCAGTGCTGGTCGATGGAGTCCATGGTAATCAGGGCGATCTTGTAGCTCTCATCGCTGCCCTTTTTGCCGTCGTTGCCGCCGGTGCATCCGGCCAGCAGGCCCATGAGCATACACAGGCAGCACAGCAGGGCAAGGATCTTGTTCTTCTTCACTTGATATTCCTCCTCGTCATTGTTTTGGTCTGGTTTGTGCCTATAGAAACGCCGCAGGGCGCACTATATAAAGGAATTACTTCTTGACGGCCTTTTTGCCCGCGCCGCTGCGGAACACCACGTCAATCATCACAGCGAACACCACGATGATACCGATGGCCAGCCGCTGGATCCCCACGGGGGCATGAACCATGTTCAGGCCGTTCTCCAGCGTCTGCCACACCGCGGCGCCGCCCAAGGTACCCAGCAGCAGCCCGGTGCCGCCCAAGGGGGACACACCGCCGATGACGCTGGCAGCCACGGCGTACATCTCATAAGTATTGCCTGCCTCCATGTTGCCCATGCCAGCCTGGGCGCACAGGATCAGGCCCGTCACAAACGCACAGAAGGCACTGACCAGATAGGTCTTGGTGGTGGTGCCGAACACGCTGACACCGGAGAGCTTGGCTGCGTCCACATTGGATCCGACAGCGTAAATGTGCCGCCCGGTGCGGGTTCTGGACAGAAGGAAAAAGAAGGCCGCAAAGATGACCATGGCGATCAGGAAAGTGTTATAGATGCCAAAAGTCTTCCCGTAGTAGAAGATGTTCTGGAAGGTATCCGCCGCCTCTTTGCCGATGCCGGAGGAAATGGCGTCCGTGTTGCGGTTGCCGTTCACCATATAAGCCACGCCGCGGGCGGCGAACATGGTGCCCAGGGTAGCGATGAACGGGGGCAGTTTGAGCTGGCCCACCAGGAAACCGTTGATGACGCCTACAAGCAGGCAGGCCACCAGGGTAATCAGACAGGCCACAACGGGGTTGACCCCATGGGTCATCAAAGTCCCTGCCATCATGGCGCTCATGCCTACCACCGCGCCCAGGGACAGGTCGATGTTGCCGGTAATAAGGATATAGCTCTGACCAATGCCAATGAGCAGATACTTGGACATGGCCCGTAACAGGTTCATGATGTTGTCGCCGCTGAACATAACGGGATTCATGATGCCAAAGCCGATATAGATGACAATCAGCGCGGCGAAGGAAATCATGGCGGCGCTCATGCCGCGGATGGCGAAAAACCTCCGCAGGGATGATGCTTTCTTTGCTTCCATTTTGTTGGTTCCTCCCTTTTTCCGATGGGCTGTCAGGCGCTGGCCACTTTTTTCTCAAAGCGGGTGGCCAGGGTCAATATCTCATTCTGGGTAGTTTCGCGGGCCATTACCTCGCCGGTGATCCGTCCGTCGCACATGACGATGATTCGGTCGGCGATGCCCATGACCTCAGGCAGCTCAGAGGAGACAAACATGACGGCGATGCCCTGCTGCTTGAGCTGGTTCATCAGGTTGTAAATCTCCACCTTGGCGGCCACGTCGATGCCGCGGGTAGGTTCGTCAAAGATCACCACCCGGGAGTTGCGGGCGATCCACTTGCCCACCACAACCTTCTGCTGGTTGCCGCCGGACAGGTTGGCCGCATCCACCTCTACGCTGGGGGTCTTGATTTTGAGGTCGTCCACCGCCTTGCCGCACATGGCGTCCTCCTTGGCCTTGCTGACCACTCCCAGCTTATTGCACAGCAGATCCAGGTTGGGCAGGGCGATGTTATGCCGGATGGACAGCTTGGTGCACAAGCCGTCTTTTTTTCGATCCTCCGGGGCCAGCACAATTCCGGCCCGGATTGCATCCTCCGGCTTCTGGATTTTGACCTCCTGCCCGTCCAGCAGGATAGTGCCGCTCTCCTTTGGATCCACGCCGAAGATCGCGCGGGTGGTCTCGGTGCGTCCAGCGCCCATCAATCCGGCGAAGCCCACGATTTCGCCCTCGTACACCTCAAAGCTGATGTCCCGAACCATACGGCCCGCGTTCAGGTTTCGGACCTCAAAAATTTTCTTTCCTTTTTCGCAGGCCACCCGGGGGAATTTCTCCTTGATCTCCCGGCCCACCATATGGGCGATGATGGTGTCCAAATCGGTATCCGCAAAATTCATGGAGGTAATGTACTGTCCGTCCCGCATGATGGTCACCCGATCCACAATGTGCTGGAGCTCCTCCAGCCGGTGGGAGATGTAGACGATGCCGTGGCCCTCGGCCTTGAGTTGGTGGATGATACGGAACAGCTCGTCGATCTCTTTGGCGGTCAGGGCGGAGGTGGGTTCATCCATGATAAGGATCCGAGCATTCGTGGACAGAGCCTTGGCTATCTCCACCATCTGCTGCTTGGACACAGGCAGGCTGCCCACCGTCTGGCGGGGGTCGAGGTCAATCTTCAAATCTCCAAGAATCCGGGCGGCCTCTTGCTCCATCTCTTTGTCCGACAGGAGTATGCCCTTGCGTTTCTCCCGTCCCAGAAACATATTCTCCGCTACAGTGAGATGCCGGCACATATTCAGCTCCTGGTGGATGATGGCTACGCCCACACTCTGGGCGAGCTTGGGGCTCAGGTCGCCATAGCGCTTGCCGAAGATCTCCAGCTCCCCGCTGTCACGGGTGTAGACGCCGCTAAGTATTTTCATCAGGGTGGATTTCCCCGCGCCATTTTCCCCTAAAAGCGCCATAACCTCGCCGGAGCGCAGTTCAAATTGGACATTGTCCAGGGCTTTAACGCCTGGGAAGGTTTTGCATATGTTTTGCATTGAAACAATCACATCGTTCATTGACTCACCTGTCTTTCCCTGGTATTCCGTACAGAGCTATCATGTTAAAAATTATAGACTGCACCGGCATTGGGCACAAGGGGTGCATTTTCTCAATTCCCGGGGGATTTTTATGCTCTTTCAATAATCACAGGCGTGCGCCACCCTCGCACTTTATGCAATATGATCGAATCGTTTTTTGCGGTTTTCAATCTTTACAAACATCTTGCGTCGCGAAATATTCTTAAAACGTCCGAATTGGAACGGCTGATCCGTCACTCTAACGAATAGATCTAAGAGCCTGTTTAAAATCTTTTGACAAAAATGGCGGAGTGGGAGATAATAGGAAAAAAAACAAGCGGGAGCTGGGGAAAATGCATCAATATCCAAGTGATATCAGCCGGGAAGAATATAAGCTGATCCGGGAGGATTTGGAAGGGGCAAAGAAAACAACCCGGCCCCGAAAATATGATTTGTATGATGTGTTTTGTGCAGTGCTGTACGTAATCCAGGG
>CAJTPV010000058.1 GCA_910578505.1 uncultured Oscillospiraceae bacterium
CCGCCCTCATCCTCTTCGCCTTGAACGCCAGCCTCCGTCTGGCGCGCTCGCTTTTGCTCTATTTTCAAATCTCTTTTCCTTTTCCTCTTTTCCTCATTTTTCAGTAAACCCTAATTAAAGTCGAGAAGATTTTTCGGAAACAAATTAGATATTCATCTTTTTAGAAAGGTGGTCCGTTTTATGACCAATCCTGAAATTCTTGTCCGCACCATCCTCGATCCTGTCCGCTCTAACATCCGCCCCCTTGCCCTCGCTGTTGACATCACTGCTCAGCTCCTGTTCCTCCAGCACTTCCCTATGGATGACATCCGCGTTACCAAACTCGTTTATCCGGATGTCGCTAAGCTGCTCCGCTGTAAACCTGATTCCGCCGCCAGACGGGTCATTCGCCTTACTCACCTCTGCTGGGATGCTCTCCTGCAACAAAATCTCGTCTGCCACTACGTTAGCCGCGATCTACGGTTTACCCCAGATCCTCATGATATCCTTATCTTTTTAGCGGTCTTCGCCTATCTCGACTCTCCCTTTTTTACTGTTATTGACCAATATCCTCAAGATCCGTGCATGCAGCATCAGGACTTTTTCCGCGCGCTGAGCAGCATGGACACCCCGCTGTAAATGAGAAACACGCCGAAGGGCCGGCGCAGCAGGGATACGTCCACAGTCACTGCCGCCACCGCCCCCAGCAGAGACGCCGCGGTCCCAGGGACCGCCGCCTGCCGCCAGACCTCCCTGTCCAGAAAACCGTTTTTCCGGTGAAAGAACAGGCTGATTCCCGCCGTGGGCAGAAAGAACAGCAGATTGATTGCCTGGGCCTCCCGGTGCCCCACACCCAGAAACAGGGTCATCAGGACCAGCAGCAGCGTCCCGCCGCCTACGCCCCAGCTGGACAGCACCCCCGTACCCAGCGCCGCCAGAAAGGGCAGCAGCCATTTTACCATAGCAGATATCTCACTCCCCCGTACAATAAGAACGTCCCGAAAATCAGCTTCAGCACCCGCACCGGCACCTTCTCAAAGGTCATTCCGCCGATGACCCCGCCCGCCACGCCGCCCGCCAGATAGGGCAGTACCAGCGACAGGGCCGGCCGCACCTGATAGAGGTATACCGCCGTGGACACCAGACACATGGGGAAGATCACCGCCACACACGTGGCGAAGGCGCTGCGCTCCTCCAGGCGGCTCCATTTGGTCAGCAGCGGCAGCAGTACCATCCCCCCGCCGCCGCCAAAAAGACCGTTGATGAGGCCGCCGGCAGCGCCGGCGATGCGGTTCTTGTTCCTGTCCTGCATGGCGCGGCCTCCTTTCCGACGATATGTAGCTCCGGCCCACAGGGCGGGCCGGAGGGGGAGATCAGTGCATCTCCTGGAAGCTCTGGCAGTCCGTGCACTGGTCCATGGACGGGTGCTTCTCGTGGGTGCCCACGCGGATGCTGTCCAGGCCGCAGTACTGCTCGTTCTTGCAGTGGTTGGCGCAGGAGACCACCGAGCACTTGATGGCCTTGTTGGGGGTGCAGGAGCAGCCGCTGTTCATACATTCACTCATGGATTTCTTCCTCCTTCGTTGTTTGCCTCTGGGTTTGTGCCGGGGATAGTATGGCACAGCCGGTCCTTTTTATGCAAATTAATTTTTTTACAGCAATATGGACCCCCACAATCTGTGCAAATCGCTTGACAACCGGCGCTTACTATATTAAAATAAGAGCCAGAGGAAGACGGTACCCTCTTTGTACCGTACAGCGTGTGAGATTATTAGAGGAAAAGAGGAATCTGCCATGAAATTTTCCAGCAAGGCCAAGAAATGCGGCCTTTCCCCCATGCGGAAATTCCACCCCTACGCCGTAGCCGCCGAGGCTGCGGGCAAGAAGATTTATCACCTGAACATCGGCCAGCCCGATATTGAGACCCCGCCCCAGTATTTTGAGGCCGTCCGCAACTTCCAGCAGCCGGTCCTGGAGTACGCCCCCTCACCGGGACTGCCTGTGCTGATCAATGCCATCCAGAAGTATTATGACAATCTGGATATGCACTTTGAGCCGGGCGAGATCCTGATCACCACCGGCGGCAGCGAGGCGCTGCAGATCGTGTTCAACTGCATCCTGGACGACGGCGACGAGATCCTGATCCCTGAGCCCTTCTATCCCAACTACAACACCATGGTCAACGCCTGCGGCGCGAAGATCCACCCCATACATACCTCCCCGGAGGAGGGATACCACTACGCGGACCGCGCCAAGGTGGAGGCGGAGATCAACGAGCACACCCGCGCCATTGTCTGCACCAACCCCGGCAACCCCACCGGCGCTGTTTTGACGCCGGAGGAGATGCGCATGATGGTGGACATCGCCAAGGAGCATGACCTGTTCATTATCGGCGACGAGGCGTACCGTGAGTTTGTGTATGCCGGCGAGCCGCTGATGAGTCTGGGCCAGTTTGACGACGCGCCGGAGAACGTGATCGTCATTGACACGGTGTCCAAGCGGTTCTCCGCCTGCGGCGCCAGGATCGGCTGCATCATTACCCGGAACAAGGAGTTGCTCAGCGAGGCCATCAAGTTCTGCCAGGCCCGGCTGAGCGTGGCCACGCTGGACCAGGTGGCCTCCGCCGCGCTGTACGATGTGGGGCCGGAGTATTTTGCCGCTGTGCGCGAGGAGTACAAGCTCCGCCGGGATACGGTAGTGGCGAAGCTGGCCGAGATTCCGGGCGTCATCTGCAAGTGTCCGCGGGGCGCGTTCTATCTGATGGCCGCGCTGCCGGTGGACGACGCGGATGCTTTCCAGAAGTGGCTGCTGACGGACTTTGACGACAATGGGGACACAGTCATGTTCGCGCCGGGCGGCCCGTTCTACAGCACGCCGGGCAAGGGTGTCAATGAGATCCGCATTGCCTATGTGCTCAAGCAGAAGGACCTGGAGCGGGCCATGGACCTGCTGGCAAAGGGCATTGAGGCGTATAATAAGCGCTGAACGTACTGCGCAAAATCAGGGGGGCCGCCTGCGGGCAGCCCCCTTCTGCCGTATCATTTCACCCCTTACAATCGAAAAAACTTAAAAAAGTACTTGAAAATCATTTTAATTGGGGTTACCATCTGCTCAGACGCCGATGCGCGTGCCAAATCGGATAAGGGGTAAAATGATGAATCTATCAGAATTTCACAGTTATATTGCGGATAACCAGTCAAATATCTGTCAATTGACGGTTATTCAAAACAGCAGGACAGTGATAAACGATACATGGAACGGCTACAAAGCTGATGATACCGTACATACGTTGTCGGTTACGAAAAGCATTGTTTCTTTATTGGTTGGCATTGCCATTGAACAAGGATTGATTGACGGCGTAGACGATCATGTGTTGGACTATTTTCCCGATTACAAAATCAATCGGGGGGAAAAGACGATCCAAAAAGTCACATTGAAAAATCTTCTGACAATGACCGCACCTTATAAGTATAGAGCAGAGCCCTGGTCAAAAATATGTGTGCAGGAAGATTGGAGCACCGCCGCTCTGGATTATTTGGGCGGCAGGTGCGGCTTGACCGGGGAATTTCAATACTCTACTTTGGGTATTCATATTCTCACAGGTATCATCGCTGTTGTTAGCAAAATGACGACAGTCGATTTTGCTAACAAATATCTATTTGAGCCGTTGGCAATTGCACCAAGAAAAATATATGTTGCGCCTGATGCTGAGGCGCACAAGGCCTTTACCGTAGGAAAGACGCCGAAAGGAAACATTTGGTTCTCAGACGAAAAGGGCGTTGGGGCTGCCGGATATGGCCTCTGTTTGTCTGCTGAAGAGATGGCGAAAATCGGATTTCTCTGTCTGAAAAAGGGTGTTTTTCATAACAAGCGCATTGTTTCAGAAAAATGGCTTGAAGAAAGCACAAAGGTCAGGCTGTGCTGCGGCGAAAAATTTCGCAATATGGCGTATGGTTATTTGTGGTGGATCATTGATGAAAACGAGGGCAGCTATGCGGCGATCGGCAATAGCGGCAATGTCATATATGTTAATGCTGATAAAGACCTTGTCATATCAATTGCCGCAACATTTAAGCCAGCAATTTTTGATAGAATTGAATTTATTAAAGGATATATCGAACCGTTTGCTGCAAAGCAGCACTTCCGTCGATCATCGCGCAGCGCTTTGGCCGTCCGCCCAGGACTTTCAGCAATATTCACACAAAAATTCTAAAATGTGACCGCACTTTGTATTTGACAGCCGCAAAAAAATCTGTATAATAGAAATGTGCCTGTTTCCGCCCGGCGGGCGGCGGCACAGTCTTTCCTATCGGGGTGTTGCGCAGTTGGTAGCGCGCCTGCTTTGGGAGCAGGAGGCCCGGGGTTCGAGTCCCCGCACTCCGACCACGTCGGAGCAAAGTCCGCTAAGCTCCGTTTCCGCGGTAAGCCTGCGGCTTTCCGCGAAAACTGCGCCCGCTCCCTTGCTCCTCCTTCCCCCACACGACCCGCTTCGCTGGGCTCGTGCGGGGACCCCATTTTTGTTTTTCCCCATGGAAATGCTACCCGTGATGAGTTGACAAACCCGGAAGCACAGGACGCTCACCGGGATTTGTCAGCCCTTATTTTTTAACTGGATTTCATCCGAAGGAGAATCTTTATGGCAGTAGCTATTAATCCGATACGCTTACATGGGAAATGGGATTTAGGTTTCGCACTGGATACTCATGTTATAGAAAGTATCCCTTTAGGTGAAGACGCATATGGACATCTTCGCTTTGAAAGCACACGCTCGCCAATTGGAGAACTGCTGTATCAATTCAAGTATAATGGTCGATACGATAACTTGACTGAAATTGTTGATACAATAAAGTCCTTTTTGAGTACACAACCTGAAATGCAAAACATCGAAACAATATTACCCGTCCCGCCGACAAAAGCTAGGTCATACCAGCCTACATTCGAAATTGCTCAAGCGTTGGCAAAAGAACTGAAAGTTTTTTATTGTAATGATGTTTTAGAAAATTATTCTCAAATTGAGGCAAAGGGCCTTTCTGCTGATGAGAAATATCAATTGGTTGGAGCAATTGTAAAAAAGAAACCGGCAACTCGTAAGCACAGCACCCTTTTAATTGACGATTTGTATCAAACAGGAACGACGCTTAATCAATGTACTTCTCTTCTGCGAGACGACCCGTTGGTTGACAAGATTTATGTACTTACTATTACCAAAACAAAGAATCAGTAACTTTTAATTCCAGTAGGAAAGGAGACGTATCATGAAAGATCAGTATTTACTACAGTTAATGCTATCCAAAGGAATTGGAGAAGTCGCAGTAAAGAAGCTTTTACACTATGCGTCTCTTAATTCTGAGAGTTCGCTGGAAAGTTTTTGTAAAGAACCTGAGAATCTTCCTCTGGTTATAAAATGCCGCAATGATGTTTTTGATAGCGTCAGATTTAATGCAGACCGTGCCGAAAAGCTGTATGAGGAGTTAATGCGACAGGAAATCTCAATTATTCTTGAAGATGATTCCGATTATCCAATGCAATTAAAAGAAGTGCTTGGAAATAAATGTCCTCCAGTTTTATTTGTAAAAGGCAATCAAAAGTTGCTCTCTACTTTATCTGTTGGATTCTGCGGCTCACGGAAGGTCTCTCCTAAAGGAATGACAATCACTGCCCAGTGTGCTGAACAATTAGTAAATCGCGAAATTACAGTTGTCAGTGGCTATGCCGCTGGAACAGATTTATCTGCGCATACATCTGCCATGATTCATGGTGGAAATACCATTTTCGTTTTGGCAGAAGGAATACTGAAGTTCTCGAAAAAGCAAGCGGTAAAAAGTTATTTAACGGATGAAAATCATGTATTTGTTTCTCAATTTTTACCACAAGCACTATGGAGTGTTGGGAATGCAATGAAACGCAATTCCATCATTATTGGGCTTTCAAAAGCGATGATTTTAGTTGAATCTGGAAAAACTGGTGGGACGTTTGCCGCTGGAGAGGAGGCGTTGCAGAGAGGTCAGCCTCTTTTCGTGATCGATTACGCTAAACCGGAAGTATCTGCAGAAGCCAACCCATATTTTATAGAACGTGGCGGGCGCCCGATACGCGGGAAAAATAATGTCCCTGATCTTGAAAAAGTGTTTTATGCGGTCGAGAGTTATCATCATGCAGAAGTAGGTTTTGAACAGTTGACGTTTGATGTTCAAAACAAAAATTCTAACTATTATGTACGTTAGGCTTTTAATATTTTTTAACTGGATTTCATCCGAAAAGGAGTTGTTACTATGAAAAACACCGAAAAAACAATGGATAAGATCGTTTCCCTCTGCAAGGGGCGCGGCTTTATCTTCGCCGGCAGCGAGATCTACGGCGGCCTCGCCAATACCTGGGACTACGGCCCCCTTGGCGTGGAACTGAAAAACAATGTCAAGAAAGCCTGGTGGAAAAAATTCGTCCAGGAAAACCCCTACAACGTGGGCCTCGACGCCGCCATCCTCATGAACCCCCAGGTCTGGGTCGCCTCCGGCCACGTGGGCGGCTTCTCCGACCCCCTCATGGACTGCAAGGAGTGCAAAGAGCGCTTCCGCGCCGACAAGCTCATTGAGGACTGGTGCCAGGAGTCCGGCTATACCCTGGAAAAACCCGTGGACGCCCTCTCCCAGGACGAGATGAAGGCCTTTATCGAGGAGCACAACATCCCCTGCCCCAGCTGCGGTAAGCACAACTTTACCGATATCCGCAAATTCAACCTCATGTTCAAGACCTTCCAGGGCGTCACCGAGGACGCGAAAAACACCGTCTACCTCCGCCCTGAGACCGCCCAGGGGATTTTCGTCAACTTCCAGAACATCCAGCGCACCACCCGCCGCAAGCTGCCCTTCGGCGTCTGCCAGGTGGGCAAGAGCTTCCGGAATGAGATCACCCCCGGCAACTTCACCTTCCGTACCCGCGAGTTTGAACAGATGGAGCTGGAGTTCTTCTGCAAGCCCGGCACCGAGCTGGAGTGGTTCTCTTACTGGAAAAACTTCTGCCGCGACTGGCTGCTGAACCTGGGCATGCGGAACGAGAACCTCCGCCTGCGGGACCACGACCCCGAGGAGCTCAGCCACTACTCCAACGCTACCACCGACTTCGAGTTCGTCTTCCCCTTCGGCTGGGGCGAGCTGTGGGGCGTGGCCTCCCGCACCAGCTTTGACCTCACCGCCCATCAGAATACCTCCGGCAAGGATCAGTCCTACTTTGACCCTGAGACCAACGAGCGCTATATCCCCTACGTCATCGAGCCCTCCCTGGGCGCGGACCGGGTTGTGCTGGCCTTCCTGGTGGACGCCTACGACGAGGAGGTCGTTGACCCGGAGAAGAACGACGTGCGCACCGTCCTCCGCCTGCACCCGGCTCTCGCCCCCTTTAAGGCCGCCGTGCTGCCCCTGAGCAAAAAGCTGGGGGACAAGGCCCGTGAGATTCAGGCGGAGCTGTCCAAGGACTGGATGGTGGATTACGACGACACCGGCTCTATCGGCAAGCGCTACCGCCGGCAGGACGAGGTGGGTACCCCCTACTGCATCACCGTCGACTTCGAGACCGTGGGCGACGACAAGACCCCCGCGGACAACTGCGTCACCGTCCGGGAGCGCGACAGCATGAAGCAGGTCCGGCTCCCCATCAGCGAGCTGAAGAGCTGGCTGGCAGAAAAACTGGCGTATTAATGCAAGTTTCCCCCGTCTCAGCTGAGACGGGGGACGTTTTTGCTTTTTATGGCGTTTTTTCACAGCCGGCAGACAGAGCGAGCATCACCGCGGAGTGGAACATATCCTTCTCGTGGGAAAACTCCGCAAATCCGCCATACGTTTCCGCAATGGCCCGGATGCTCTGCAGACCGGCGCCCCGGTGCTGTCCCTTGGTGGAGACATAGCGCCCGCCGTCCATGTGGACGAGGCCGTCAAACCCGTTGTCCACCGCAATAGCCAGCATCCCGCCGGAAAGGGCCATCTCAAACCGGATCTGCCGCCCCCCGCTCCCTGCGGCCTCAATGGCGTTTTCCAGCAGATTCCCCAGCAGCACGGCCATATCCTCATTCCGGACATCCAGTTTGTCCGGTACGGAAATATGGGCGGTAAACCCGATGCCCTGTTCCACCGCCATTGCCTGATAGTGGCCCACCACCGCGTTGACGGTGTGGTTCCCGCACAGCCAGACGACCCTGTCCTGCTTCTCCGTATTCAGATAGTTTTCCACATATGCCGCGGCCCGTCCCGTTTCCCCCTGCCGCAGATAGCCCTGCAGGACCACCATATGGTGGCGCAGGTCGTGGCGCATCCGGCGGCTGCTCTCAATATTGTCGCTGATGCGCCGGTACTGCTCCTCCTGCAGCGTCAGCAGATTGCGGGCCTGGCTCGCTTCCTGCTGGGCTGTCAGCTTATCATGGGTAACGGCGATGATTTTAAACAGCACCGCATAGACCACAAGCACGGTCACGATCAGCGACACATACAGGAGCACGGATGACATAAACAGGGTATCGAAGTCGGTGGTGGTGTATCCAAGAACCACCATGCACATCAGAGCCAGCGACAGGAACGACAGGAGAGACAGGTATAGGGCCTCCGCTGGTGCGATCCTGGCCTCCACCGGCAGATAGAAGTACTTGATCAGCAGAAAGGAGAGGAGGGCCATGCCAAGAGTACATACTGCCAATATTGGCGTGGTCCAGCCCTGGTAGGGCAGTCCGTCCCATGTGGGCGTGGGGAAGTACTCCTCGACGCGCTGCACGATGGTATCAGCGACAGTCACGGCGAGGGCAGCTTCTGTAAACACGAAGGAAAAGGCAAACAGCTTTCTCTGCCACGGCGCGGTCACTGCGAACAGAAACCACAGCAGGCAGAGCAGCAGATTGACGCAGAACACCAGGTTATGCGCAGCGTACAGGGTTGCGTCAGGCGGAAACAACCGCCGCAGATAAAGGCCCGTACCGCCGTAAACTGCTGCCTGCGTGCAGAGCAGCGCTGCGGTCAGACCCGCCAGCTTCCGGGCGGGAAAGCGAAAGTGGCCCGAACACGTGTAAAACGCGAGGAACGCATGCAGCGCTATCTGCGCTATGTATCCGAAAAACAGACGAACAAACAGCATATATCCATCTTTCTCCCGGCCCGCTGCCGGGGGACGTATCAAAAACACCCGCCCCGGAACCGGGGCGGGTATTTTTACCCTATGTAGCTTACTCCTCTACGATCGCGTCGGTGGGGCAGTTCGCCGCACAAGCGCCGCAGTCCACACAGGTGTCCGCGTCGATGACATACTGGGTCTCACCCTGGGAAATCGCCTCAACGGGGCAATTCTCAGCGCAGGTGCCGCAGCTGACGCAGGCATCAGTAATCTTGTGAGCCATACTTGCTTTACCTCCTATAGAATGGTACCTACATTGTAACATGAAGTTGAAAAAAAGCAAGTGTAAAATCAGCGCAGAACGGGAAAAATCTAGCGGCAGGACAGGCCCCGGCCACGAAGCGGCGGACAGGGCTTCCACAAAGCGCTGATAAAATGTGTAAAAGCACCCGCCGGGGGCATACTGTAACTGTTTTGAAAGGCTTTCGCCGTAAAGATAGGGAAATTTTTCAACAATTTACGGCTTCATTGTGGACAACAAGCGCATCAGAAAGGATGAACACGCTATGTACGATAATCGGTTTACGCCCAGGGCCCAGAGCGCGCTGCGTCTGGCGCAGGAATCGGCGGAGGAGCTGGGCCACAGCTACGTGGGCAGCGAACACCTGCTGCTGGGCCTGCTGCGGGAGGAGGAGGGCGCGGCCCACCGGTGCCTGGCCGAGCAGTCTGTTACCAGGGACAAGGCCCGGGACGTCATTGTGCGCCTCATCGGGGCGGGCCTGCCAGGACTGGCCCCGCCCCAGGGGCTGACGCCCAGGGCAAAGCGGGTAATCGAAAACGCGGTGGGGGAGTCGGTGCGCTCCGGTAGCGGCTATGTGGGCACGGAACATCTGCTGCTGGGGATATTGCGGGAGAGCGGCACCATGGCCATGCGGGTGCTCCAGGCCATGGGCGCGGACCCGAAAAAGCTGCAGTCCGCCCTGCTCCAGCGCATGAGCGCCTATCAGCCCCTCCAGCGGCAGGCCCAGGGCCGGGCCATGATGGCGGAGGGGCCCAGGGCCTCCCTCTCCGCCCCCGGACCGGCCCCCATGTCCAAGGCCCTGGAGCAGTTCACCCGGAGCCTGAACGCCCTGGCCCTGAAGGGCCGGCTGGACCCGGTGATCGGGCGGGAGCGGGAGATCGGGCGGACCATCCGTATCCTCTCCCGCCGGACGAAAAATAATCCCGTGCTCATCGGGGAGCCGGGGGTGGGCAAGACCGCCGTGGCCGAGGGGCTGGCCCAGCGGATCGTAGAGGGGGACGTGCCGGAGGAGCTGCTGGGGAAGAACATCCTGTCCATCGACCTGTCCGCCATGCTGGCGGGGACCAAGTACCGGGGGGAGTTTGAGGAGCGGGTGAAAAACGCCCTGGCGGAGATCCGCCGCATGGGCAACGTCATCCTCTTCATTGACGAGCTCCACACCATTGTGGGCGCGGGCAGCGCGGAGGGGGCCGTGGATGCGGCCAACATTTTGAAGCCCGCCCTGAGCCGGTCGGAGATCCGGGTCATCGGGGCCACCACACGGGACGAGTACCGGCGGTATATCGAGAAGGACGCGGCCCTGGAGCGGCGGTTCCAGCCGGTGGCCGTGGAGGAGCCAGATGCGGAGACCGCCGTGGAGATCCTGCTGGGGCTGCGGGACAAGTACGAGGCCCACCACAAGCTGGCCATTACCGACGAGGCCATTGAGGCGGCGGTGCACATGAGCCGGCGGTATCTGCCGGACCGGTTTCTGCCCGACAAGGCCATCGACCTGATGGACGAGGCCTGCAGCCGGGTGCGCATGGAGTGCGAGACCCGGACGCCGGATCTGAAGCAGCTGGAGGAGCGGCTGGAGCAGGTGCGGCAGGAGAAGGCGGAGGCCATTGCGGGGGAGGACTTTGAGAAGGCGGCCCAGCTACGGGATGTGGAGGAGGACTTCGCCCGGCAGCTGCGGGACGAGAAGACCCGGTGGACCGACGGGCGCACCGGCGACCTGATTGCCGTCACCGGGGAGGACGTGGCGGCGGTGGCGGCGGAGTGGACCGGAATCCCGGTGCAGCGCATGACCGAGGACGAGGGACAGCGGCTGCTGCGGCTGGAGGAGGAGCTGAAGCGGCGGGTCGTGGGGCAGGACCAGGCGGTGGCAGCCATTGCGGGGGCCATCCGGCGGGGCCGGGTGGGGCTGAAGGAGCCCAACCGGCCTATCGGGAGCTTCCTGCTGCTGGGCCCCACAGGCGTGGGGAAGACGGAGCTGTGCCGGTCCCTGGCCCAGGCCATGTTCGGCGAGGAGGACGCCATGATCCGCATCGACATGTCCGAATACGCCGAGGGCCACGCCGCCAGCCGTCTGGTGGGCTCGCCGCCGGGCTATGTGGGCCACGAGGACGGGGGACAGCTGACGGAAAAGGTCCGGCGGAAGCCCTATTCCGTAGTGCTCTTTGACGAGATGGAGAAGGCCCACCAGGAGGTGTGGAACCTGCTGCTGCAGATTCTGGAGGACGGGAGCCTCACCGACAGCCACGGCAGGAAGGCGGACTTCAAAAACACCGTGGTGGTGATGACCAGCAACGTGGGCGCTCAGCAGATCACCAGGACCAGTCCCCTGGGGTTCGCCGGCGCGGTGGACGGGGAGGGCCAGCGGCAGGAGCGGATCCGCAAGTCCGTGACCGACGAGCTGCGCCGGACCTTCCGGCCGGAGTTTTTGAACCGCATTGATGATACCATCGTCTTCCGGCAGCTGGATGAGGGGGACCTGTGCGAGATCGCCCGGCGGCTTCTGGGGCAGGCCGGGGAGCGAATCGCCGTCCTGGGGCTGCGGTTCCGGGCGGAGGAGGAGGCTGTGGTCCGGCTTGCCAGGGAGGGATATGACCCGGCCAACGGCGCGCGGCCCCTGCGGCGGAAGATCCACACGTATGTGGAGGACCCGGTGGCGGAGGGGATTTTAAACGGGAAATTTGTCAGCGGCGATTCTTTGACGCTGTGCATTGTGGATGACCAGCTTGTTGTGAAGAAGGAGGAGACGGAGGAGTAAATGGGAGCGGCTTCGCATGTGGGTGCGGAGCCGCTCCTGTGTATTTTTCTGCTTTAATTCCCCATTTGCACAGTGTCCATAACGGTAGTAGAATAAGGCATCTCCACGA
>CAJTPV010000059.1 GCA_910578505.1 uncultured Oscillospiraceae bacterium
CCAGGAGCAGCTTGGAGCGGATCGGCTGGCCAGGATGCTGAAGGAGGCGAAGGAGACCTTCATGGACGACCCGCAGATCCAGAACGATTTTTTTATTGGAAACGGGATTCTGACCATAACCTTTGAGTGAGGCATAGGAACTGGAACTGGAGCAGGGCGGGGAGGCCCTGCTCGTCGTTTACGGCCCCCTGTGGCGCGTCCTTCAGGTGGTCGGGGCTTACCCCGGCCGCCGCTGCAGAAGCCCGCTGTGGCCAGCGGCAGAGGGGCGGTGTGGCCGTTTCCTGTTCCGTTTTCAAGGTGCGTATGTAAAAGGGGCGGCGGTTGACTCCCCCTGTGCCGATGGGTATACCCATGAGCGCCCGCCCCGGGTGGGGCGGCTGGGCTTGCACCAGCGGCAGCCTGCGGCTGTCGGCCTTGCGGGTTGTGCGGCCTCCTTACGGCCTTTTGTACCCCATGCATTGTTTCGAGCCGCAAAGGGCGGCAAATTCAATCCGTTCGCCCTTTGGCGCGTTTTTGTAGTTGACCGGGCAGTCCTTGTTTTTGCATTCGTTACAGCAATATTTCATACTCCATCGTTTCCTCGTTCAGCGCGATGAGGTTTCGGTGCTCCAGCTCCGCTTCAATGATGGCGTTGGTTGCGATCCCCGCCATCGTCATATCCTGCTTTGAGGTTTCCCACATCTCAAAAAGCATTTTGTCGGTGGATGTCTTGATCAAATCCCGTAGTTCCTCCATTGCTGTCATGTTCTCATCCTCGCTTTCGGTTAAGACCGGGCTACTTCCCTGACTGTACCAGAAAACGGGTCAGGGCAGGGCGAAGGCAAAAGGCCCATGAAGTACAAGAAATCGTTGTGCCAGCCGGAGGCGCGAAGTCGTTCGATAATATCAGCGTTCACAGGCGAATTCCCCTTGGGGAGGTTCGCCAGCGCGGCCTCCCTGGTTTTCCCGAACCAGGGCTTCTGGATCACGCCAGGGGCCGGGAGGAACGCCCAGGTTTCGGGGGAGTAGTCGGCGTATTCAAAAATGCCCTCCTTGAGCAGATCGCCAACGGTTCCCACGACACCGAAGCACACCTCTTTGTCATCGCTCCACACCTTGCGGATACTCCCGTTGTAATCGCGCTTTTTCAAAAATTTCACGTCAATTCCTCCGTTGCCCTCGTGACCTCCGGGGCGGGCGTTGTATTATTTTCTGGTCACCCACAAACCGCTTCTGATGCTTTCCTCCATGATTTCGGCCTCGGTCATGTTTCGCTGCAGGAAATAGTAGATATCCATCCCGCATACATTTCGAGATGTTCCGTCAACATGGGCGATCACGGTTCCCCTGACATGGTTCCGCCGGATTTCCACTTTTCCACCGTCTCTGGCGGTCTTTGCCACCAATTCAAACAGTTCTGCGGCCTGCTTATCGGTACACTCTTCTTCTGTGTGGCTGTTCCAGCTGGTATATTCAACCTTTGCCTTGTACCCCATTCTGCGTAGGGCGTCTGCTGTAACCTCACTTCGCTTCAATTTCTTTTCCTCCTTGATTTTTTCGCCTTACTCTGCTATCATGGAGGGCGGCCGGGGTAAGGCTCCCGGTCGCCCCTCTGGGGTTGGGTAGCGGGTTTACTTGTCAGGTGGCCCCGCTACCCGTTTTTATTTGGCTTCGTCAAGCACTGCCTTGACCGCTTCCCGGAGCTCTTCCAGCGTCTTGCACTTGTCAATCAGCTCAAGCACCATCCGCAGGATGTACTCCGTGTTGGTTGCCATCTCGTCCACTTCCTCACTTCCTTTCGTAAGGGGCTGGCCGCCCCTGCCTTACATGCTTATAGTACACTATTTTGCTTTACTTGTCAAGCACTTTCGCAAACTTTTTTGAAAAACTTTCAAAACAATCTGCTTGACAAGTTCGCCTTTTTAGTGTACCATTCATTTTGAAGAAAGGAGGCGGCCATGTCAGTATCTAACGTAGTGAAAGGACTGCTTGCAATTCGGGGGATAAAGCAGATCGACCTTGCCGCACACTTCGGAATGAGCAAGCAGACTATGAGCAACAAATTCGCTCGAAACAGTTGGTTTGCGACAGATTTGGTCAAAGCGGCAAATTTCTGCGGTTGCAAGCTGGCGTTCATCCTGCCGGACGGTCAGCAGATTATCATTGAAGATGATGGTAGCGAGACAAAGAAAGACCCGGACGCCAAGTGAGCGTCCGGGAGGGGAGAGCAGGGGCATATTCCATTTTAAGCAGGGAGGCCGTGCCGGGCCTCTCTGCTTTTTTCTGTCCATGTACAGCCCCCGCGCCCATCCAGGCCCGCCAAGCCCGATGGACAGTAAAATCCTAATCAAGCCGCTCTCCTTATGGCCGGAGTATAGCACGGGCGGCCTGCTGATTCTGTTAAAAAATGGGGGATTGGATGCACCCACTTATGCACCCCAAAACTCCGTTTTAAGGGCTATGCACCCCGGATGCACCCCAATTATTCTTGTTTTTCTTGGCCCTGTTTTGTCAGACTTTGCTACATGGAAAAACCCCGGAACCGTTGCGGCTCCGGGGTTTTGCAGGAATATCAGCGCTTGGAGAACTGAGGCGCGCGACGAGCCGCTTTGAGGCCGTACTTCTTCCGCTCCTTCATTCTCGGGTCGCGGGTGAGCAGGCCGGCCTTCTTCAGCACAGGCCGGTTGTCCTCGCCGGCCAGCAGCAGGGCGCGGGAGATGCCGTGGCGCAGCGCGCCCGCCTGCCCGCTGACGCCGCCGCCCTTCACAGTGGCGACAATGTCCACCTTGCCCTCGTTGGCCGTGGCCACCAGGGGCTGACGGACGATCATCTTCAGCGTGTCCAGACCGAAATACTCTTCAATATCACGACCGTTGATGGTGATGGAGCCGGTGCCGCCGGGAAACACCTGGACCCGCGCGACAGAGGATTTTCTACGGCCAGTGCCGTACAGATAGGGCTTCTTAGACTGATACATATTCCGCTGCCTCCTTTATTCCGCAGTCCAGAGCTCGGGCTTCTGGGCCTGATGCTCGTGGGTGTCGCCGGCATAGACATGCAGGCGCTTGAGGGAATCCTTGGTGATGACGTTCCGGGGCATCATGCCGCGCACGGCCACGCGCATGGCCAGCTCCGGCTTCTTGCTCATCATATCCTTGTAGTTGGTCTCCTTCAGACCGCCCACCCAGCCGGAGTGGGTGCGGTACATCTTCTGCTCCAGCTTCTTGCCGGACAGCGTGGCCTTGCCCGCGTTGATCACGATGACGTTATCGCCGCAGTCGGCATGGGGGGTGTAGGTGGGCTTACGCTTTCCGCGCAGCAGGTCCGCGACGATGACTGCGGTATGGCCCAGGGGCTTGCCGGCAGCATCGACAACATACCACTTGCGGACGATATTGCCCTTGTTTGCCATAAAAGTGGACATGGTCGTTTTCTCCTTCTGTTGTTGGGTCCTGCCGGACGGGCAGAGCGCTCTATACTGCGGTGAACGGCGAAGTCTGTCACCCGGAAACGGGACGGAGCTGACAACGCAGTACAGAGCGCATTGGCCGTCCGTCTGAGACCCTTGTATTTTGGCTCGAAATCAGGTACAATCCTATGCGAGCAGGTATATATATAACACAAAAGAGCGCCCGTTGTCAACAACATTTTAATTTACCGGGTAAAATGCTCTTGCTATCTCTTGTTTTCTCCGTATATCTCCTGTTTTCTCACTTTCGATTTTAATTTTGAGGGAGCTTTTTCTTATGCAGCATATTTTATCCCTGGTCCGCCGGTGCGTGGACGACTACCACATGATCGAGGCGGGCGAGACGGTGGCGGTGGGCGTCAGCGGCGGCAAGGACTCCGTGCTGACCCTGGCCGCGCTGGCGCGTCTGCGGGAGTTCCACCCGAAGAAATTCCAGGTCGCCGCCGTCACCATCGACAGCGGCACGCCGGGGATGGACTTCGCCCCCATTGCCCAGCTGTGCCGGGAGCTGGGCGTGGCCTATCACCTGGTACCGGTGCCCATCTATGAGATCGTCTTTGAGGCCCGGCAGGAGAAAAACCCCTGTTCCCTGTGCGCGAAGATGCGCCGGGGGGCCCTGAGCACC
Organism: uncultured Oscillospiraceae bacterium; assembly: GCA_910578505.1. GTDB lineage: Bacteria > Bacillota > Clostridia > Oscillospirales > Oscillospiraceae > Pelethomonas. The sequence goes on from CAJTPV010000059.1 coordinate 4,074, forward strand.
GAGCTGAACCGGCTGGGCCTGTCCAAGATCGCCCTGGGCCACCACTACGACGACGCGGTGGAGACGCTGCTGATGAGCCTGTTCTGGGAGGGGCGCATCAGCTGTTTCCAGCCGGTGACGTACCTGGACCGCACCAAGGTCACCCAGATCAGGCCCCTGCTGTACGTGCAGGAGCGGGAGGTGCGCAGCGCGGTGCGCCGCTGTAATCTGCCGGTGGTGGAAAACCCCTGCCCCGCCAACGGCTCCACCGCCCGGGAGGAGATGAAGGCGCTGGTCGTGGAGCTGGAGAAACGGTTCCCCAACCTGAAGAAAAAGCTGTTCGGGGCCATCCAGCGCTATCCGCTGTACGGCTGGAGCATGGAGGAGGAGCAGAAGTGAGCGCTATGTCAGGCAGGTTATCATGCTGCGGATGACCCCCTCCGGGTCTGTCTCCCAGGATTTGAGCAGCAGCTCCCGCATAAAATATTGCGAAAGATCCGGCATAAATTCCGCATTTCTGTGTACCATGCACAGGACGAAGATGAGTTCATAGAGCTGCTTGTCCGCCAGCTTTTGGATCAGCAGCTTCATCATCTCCCTGTCCATATGTTCATCGCCGGGCGTGCAGATCAGCGTCCACCAACCGCTGAATTTCCGGGTCCATTTGAGAAATTTGACTGTTTCACGGGTGCGGCGGGATTCCTTTTTCATGGATACTACCTCCAATGATAGAGCTATCACTACTTGGTGATAACTCTATCATTTTTTTATGCTAATATCAAGAAAAATCGCCATGCAGTGATATAATTTGGAGGTATTCACATGTCTAAGATATTGCAAGACATTTCTATTGGTAAAAATCTACAACGGCTTCGAAGAGCAAGAGGGTTGACACAAAGCCAAGTGTGCGCTCAAATGACTGTTCTTGGCCGGCCAATGGGACAATCGACCTACGCTCAAATAGAAACTGGAACAAGGAATATTTTTGTCAGCGATTTGATAGCATTAAAAAGGATATTCAGAGCCTCTTATGACGATATTTTCAAGGATTTGGAACCCAAAAGCAAATATGAGGCGGAGGAATCGGAGGCGGAATCATGAAAAGCCGCCCAGCCAAGGCAGGCGTAAAGCTCCTGCTTTATTCGGAGGCAGGTCTTTTCCTATGAAATAATGATTTACTTTTGCACCCAAGTAGAGTATACTATAGCAACCATCATGCATTTTACCAATGGAGTGAACAAAATGAGTCTTTATCCCGCACGGCATTGATTTTTCGTGTCCGGCCCGAAAGCGCCGGAATGAAAAATCAATGTAAAGGAGACTATTTTTTTGTGAAACGACAAACACTGTGGACCTATGATTACACAGTCATAACGATAGGGAGCTTTATTTCCCTGGTGGGGAACGCCTTATCCAATTTCGCCCTCAGCCTGCTGGTATTGGACTATACGGGCTCAACGTTCCTGTATATGCTCTTCTCGGTGAGCTTCCAGCTGCCGGTCATGATCTGTCCGGTGCTGGCAGGGCCGTATCTGGACCGCATGAGCCGGAAAAGGGCGATCTATACCCTGGACTTCCTCTCCGCCGGGATATACGCCCTGCTGTTCCTGCTGCTGCGGGGCGGATGGTTCAGCTATGCCGGGCTGCTGGCGGTCAGCTTCCTGACCGGTGCCATTGACGGCGTTTACGTGGTGGCCTACGACAGCTTTTACCCCAACCTCATCGCCAAGGGGAATTTCCAGAAAGCGTACTCCGTCTATGGGCTGCTGGTGGATCTGTCCGGCCTGGCCAGCCCGCTGGCGGCGGTGCTCTACTACCGGCTGGGCGGCGCGGCGCCGCTGTTCGCCATCAACGCGGTCAGCTTCCTGCTTGCCGCGTGCGCAGAGGTCACGGTCCGCTGTCAGGAGACCCACATGGACGAAGCGGCCCAGGCAGCGGCCCAGGGTGCTTTCGGGCAGTTCTGCCGGGACCTCCGGGATGGGCTGGAGTATATCCGGGGGGAGCGCGGCCTGCTGCTCATTGCCCTGTACTTCATGGCAAGCGGCCTGGCTTTCAGCGCGGAGCAGCTCCAGCTGCCCTACTTCCTCAACCACGCCGGCAGGTTTGCGGCCTGGCCGCTTTCGGCGGCGGCGCTGTACTCCGTCCTGAGCAATTTCACGACGGCGGGCCGCCTGCTGGGCGGAGCGGTCCAATACAGGCTGCACATCCCGAAGGAATGGAAGTTTTCCGCCGCGCTTTGTGTCTATATAGCCATCAATGCGCTGTCCGGGACGCTGCTGTTCCTGCCGGTACCGCTGATGGCGGTGTGGTTCTTCCTGGACGGCGTGCTGGGCGTGACCTCCTACACCATCCGCACAGCGGCGGTGCAGTCGTATGTGCCGGATCGCAAGAGGGCGCGGTTCAACGGGATGTTCCAGATGATCAGCTGCGTGGGCAGCGTCGTCGGGAGCCTGGCCGTCGGCGCGCTGGCGGAATTCCTGCCGGAACGGCTGATCATTGCCGCGGCAAGCGCGCTGGCCCTGGCGGGAGTGTATCGATTTATGTACCGGGGCCGGGCGTATGTGAAGGAAGTGTATAACTGGGAGGTATGATCCCTGCGCCGTCCGGGCAGGCGGAGATTTTGCGATAGAAATTGACAAGAATCGACACAAGAGTGTATAATAAAAAAGCCGCCCGCCAGGGCGGACGGAAGGTGCGCACTGCACAAGAGGCAGGCGGTTGGTCCCCCATCACAGGGGGAGCCTTTTCCCCCGGAAAGGGGGAGATGCTTATGGTTACATATAGCGAGCTGTTCCAGCTTGTTATTATAATCACTGGCGTTGCCACGCTGTTCTACCAAATTGGTAGACACACAGGCAAAAGGAAATGACCGCCCCCAGGCCAAGGATGACGGTCATTTCGTGATTTTCATCTAGGACCAACCGCTTGTTGCAGCGCCCCTTCTGTTTCTATTATACGCATTGTCCCCCGTTTTGTCAAGATGGCAAAACAGGGGTTTTCCATATTTTACCGACAGAAATTGACAAGAATCGGCACAAGGGTGTATAATAAAAAAGCCGCCCGGCCAGGGCGGACGGAAGGTGCGCGCTGCACAAGAGGCAGGCGGTTGGTCCCCCATCACAGGTGGAGCCTTTTCCCCCAGAAAGGCAATGTCATTAAGTTAGCGGCGATGCATAAGGTGGCGCAAGGGAGAAACATTTCATTTCTGGAAATAACAGCTTCAACATCGGGTGGAGACACATTACCAAGAAAGAATTGCCTGCAAACATGGACAGCGACAGTAAAATTAGCCTTACAGGCATATTTATTGTCAGCTTTATAGAGGATTACGGGAGAGGTAATCAATTCGGTAAAGTTGTACATGATAAGTCTGGCAAAGATTTCCTGGTAAATGTGCTCCACTTTTTTAGCGTGAAAATGCAGCAAGCCAACTGTGTATTTGAGTTGCCGGAAAGAGGATTCAATGCCCCAGCGCATAGCATAGAGCTTCTTGAGTTCATGGGGAGGGAAATCAGCGGCATCCAAATTGGTAATCACGGTTTCAAAGGAATCATCTGTGATTTTGAAGCGCACGATTCGGAAGAGGAGATTGTAAAACACCGGTGGATCATGCTTGCGGTTCTTTTTGGGAAGGAAGTCAAAACATTGGCTGGAAGAAATAGATCTATATACTTCGGAGTAACAACTGATTATTTGCTTGGTCGTTCCAATCAGGGCGGGCCAATGGATTAATGCACAAAAGCTGTACGCTGTACAAGGAATCTGACAATTAAAACAAGAAGACCTCCCGGTATTATGTTTACGCCCATTATACACATTATGCCATATGGTGTCGAGAGGTGCCCATGAAAAATTACGAAGAGCTGAAAAATTTTTCTGTCCGATTGAAGTCGTTACGAAAGCGGCATAAGATTAAGCAGAGTGAAATAGCAAATTTTTTGGATTGTACAGAAAATCACTACCAAAAAATAGAATATGGGCAGGTAAATATTCATGCTATCACTCTGATGATTTTAGCGGACTATTTCGGTGTAACCACCGACTATCTGCTGGGCCGCTCCGATGAGGGCGGGCCCGATGCAGCAAAAAAGCCGCCTGAAAAACCAGACGGCGAAATTTGACAAACCGCAGTGCTTGCCATATAATAGACAAGCCGGACCCGAAACCAACGGACGGGCGAGGCCAGAAGGAAGCACTGTTGCATAAAAGGCGGTTAGCCCACTTTCCCAAAGCAGGATTCTGACAGAGGGGAGGTGAGGTGCATGTGGAAAGAGCGCGTATTACGAGTCCTTTTAACGATTGCATTCGCAGTCTGGACTATCATGTGTTTGACTACATATGCGTGTTGACCGCCCGGACGTCACCCGAGCGGTCAACGAATGTTGATCGATAGCGTGGGCTGACCGCCATGCAGCGGTGCCCTTCTGCTTTTATTATAATCACAGTTCCCCGCTTTGTCAAGATGGGGATTTACTAAAAACAAATGTTTGACAAACCGCAGTGCTTGTCGTATAATAGACAAGCCGGACCCGAAACCAACGGACGGGCGAGGCCAGAAGGAAGCACTGTTGCATAAAAGGCGGTTGGCCCACTTTCCCAAAGCAGGATTCTGACAGAGGGGAGGTGAGGTGCATGTGGAAAGAACGCATATTACGAGTCCTTTTAACGATTGCATTCGCAATCTGGACCATCGTATGTTTGACTACATATGCGTGTTAGCCGCCCGGCTGGACCCCGAGCGGCTAACCTAAGTTAGTCCGTATCTTGGGCTGATTGCCATGCAGCAGTGCCCTTCTGCGTTTATTATATACACCTATCCCCTCGTTGTCAAGATGGGGATTTATTAAAAACAAACGTTTGACAAACCGCAGTGCTTGCTGTATAATAGACAGGCCGAACCCGAAAACGGGCGAGGCCGGAAGAAAGCACTGTTGCATAAAAGGCGGTTGGCCCACCTGCTCCTCGGCAAAATCCAATGAGGGGAGGTGAAACGGATGTGGAAAGAACGCATGCTGCGAGTCCTCTTAACGGTTGTATTTGCAATCTGGACAATGCACTGTTTGATTACATATGCGTGTTAGCCGCCCGGACGGCACCCGAGCGGCTAACGGAACGTTAGCAAATATCTTGGGCTGACCGCCATGCAGCGGTGCCCTTCTGCCTTTATTATACGCATACATTTCGATTTTGTCAAGATACTGAAATCAGGCTTGCTTCCGCCCAGGCGGAATGGGTAAAATATTCGGATAACGGAATAAGGAAGGTCTCCCCATGCAGGACAAAATCTATATCAAAGGCGCGCGCCAGAACAATTTGAAAAATGTGGACGTCGAGATTCCACGGGACAAGATGGTGGTCATCACGGGCCTGTCCGGCTCCGGCAAGTCCAGCCTGGCCTTTGACACCATCTATGCCGAGGGCCAGCGGCGGTATGTGGAGAGCCTCAGCTCCTATGCCCGCATGTTCCTGGGCCAGATGGAAAAGCCGGACGTGGACTATATCGACGGCCTGTCCCCGGCCATCTCCATCGACCAGAAAACCACCAGCAAAAACCCCCGCTCCACCGTGGGCACGGTCACGGAGATCTACGACTACCTCCGCCTGCTCTGGGCCCGTGTGGGCACCCCCCACTGCCCCATCTGCGGCAAGGAGATCCGGCAGCAGACCATCGACCAGATCATCGACCAGGTCCTGGAGCTGCCGGAGGGAACCCGCGTCCAGATCTTAGCGCCGGTGATCCGGGCCAGAAAGGGCGAGTACGCCAAGATCTTCGAGGACGCCCGGCGGTCCGGGTACGTCCGGGTGCGGGTGGACGGCGCGCTCTACGAGCTGACCGAGGAGATCAAGCTGGAGAAAAACAAAAAGCACAATATCGAGGTGGTGGTGGACCGCCTGATCATCCGCCCGGACATCCGCCAGCGGCTGACGGACAGCGTGGAGACCGCCTCCGGCCTGGCCGGCGGTCTGGTCATTGTCAATCTCCTGCGGGAGGAGCGGGACATCCTGTTCTCCCAGAATTATGCCTGCGAGGACTGCGGCGTGAGCATCGAGGAGCTGGCCCCCCGCATGTTCTCCTTCAACAACCCCTACGGCGCGTGCCCCGCCTGTACGGGTCTGGGCAGCCAACTGAAGATCGACCCCAATCTGGTGGTACCGGACGAGACGAAATCCATCCTGGACGGCGCCATCCAGGCCAGCGGCTGGAACAACATCCGCGGCGACGGCATCAGCCGGATGTACTTCGACGCCCTGGCGAAAAAATACCGCTTCAAACTGAGCACCCCCTGGCAGGAGCTGAGCCAGGAGGTGCGGGACATCGTCCTCTACGGCACCAAGGGGGAAAAGCTGGACCTGAAATATGACCGCCCCCAGGGAAAGGGCGTGCTGCACCAGAGCTTTGAGGGCATCTGCAACAACCTGCAGCGCCGCTACAGCGAGACCCAGTCCGAGTCCTCCCGCCGGGATTTAGAGGAGCTGATGAGCGAGAGTCCCTGCCCGGTGTGCAAGGGGAAGCGGCTGAAGATGGAGAGCCTGGCGGTGACGGTGGGGGGCAGCAGCATCTACGATTTCACCACCATGCCCGTGACGGCGGCCCTCCGGTTTGTGGACGGCCTGACCCTGACCAAAACCCAATCCATGATTGCCGAGCGCATTCTGAAGGAGATCAAGTCCCGGCTGGGCTTCCTCAGCAGCGTGGGCCTGGAATACCTGACCCTCAGCCGCAGCGCGGCCACCCTCTCCGGCGGCGAGAGCCAGCGCATCCGCCTGGCCACTCAAATCGGCTCCAGCCTCATGGGCGTGCTGTATATCCTGGACGAGCCCTCCATCGGCCTGCACCAGCGGGACAACGACAAGCTGCTGGCCACCCTGCGGGAGCTGCGGGACCTGGGCAACACCCTGGTAGTGGTGGAGCACGACGAGGACACCATGCGCGCGGCGGACTATATCATCGACGTGGGTCCCGGCGCGGGGGTCCACGGCGGGTATATCGTGGCCGCCGGCACGCCGGAGGAGGTGGCGGCGGACCCCAACTCCCTCACCGGCCAATACCTGAGCGGGCGGCGGTATATCGCCCTGCCGGAGCAGCGGCGGGCCGGCAGCGGCAAGTGGCTGACCGTCCGGGAAGCGGCGGAGAACAACCTGCGGGGTATTG
>CAJTPV010000060.1 GCA_910578505.1 uncultured Oscillospiraceae bacterium
TGGAGAGGTAATAAACCTTTTCCAGCCGGATCATGCCGTTTTCCTCGCTCGTCCGTACCTCTGCGGGGTAAAGGACCGCAGGGGGCGGCGCTCCCTGGGCCGGTTCCGTTCCCTCTGTCTCCGCCGCCAGCGCCGTGCAGGGCAAAGCGGCCAGGGCCAGCAGGAGCGCGGAGGCCAGGGAAAACAGCCTGTGGTGTTTCTTCATGGAAAAACCTCCTCGTTTCTTAATGTGGGTATTCTCGTACATAGGCGGCAAAGCGCCGTTCCTGCGCTTCAAAATAGTCGCCGTCAATCTCATAGCCGGTGAAGTCCAGCCCTGCGTCATAGGCGGCGATCCGGCTGCTCCCGCTGCCTAAATGGGTGTCCAGGATTTTGTCGCCCGGTTTGGCGAACAGGGCGTATATCCAGGCATAGAGTGCGATGGGCTTTTGCGTGGGGTGGATGCGGCCCGGCTGTACCGGGGACAGGGCGATCCGTTTGCAGGTCAGGTCAAAATTCGTCCAGGCCAATTCAAAGGACGCAAAGGAGACTTCCGGGGAATACTTCTTGTCCCAGCACAGCCAGCAGTGGCTGTCGGCGGCGGGGAGCATACTGATGAAGTGGTTGGCCCCCCATATGATTTGGTGCCTGGACACGCGCCGCAGCTCCCGGAAATACTCCGGGGGAGGCGGCTTGGCGTCCCAGAATACGGGTTTGTATTTGCGGGGCTTGCCCTTGCGCCGCCCCATATCGCCCCGAATGTTGAGGCCGTATGGGGGATCGACAACAGCGAGGTCAAAGGCGTTTTCCGGCAGCTCCCACAAAATATCTGTGCAGTCCATGTGATACGCTATGTTGATACGGCTGGTCCCCTCCTTTCTCGGTGAAATAAAAAATGCGTCTCACCGTGAAACGCATTTTTGCCGGTTCCGGGGCGCGGACGCGCCCGCCACCCCCGCCAGCGATAACCGCCGGACTTTCCGGGAAACGCACCCGTCTCCCCATAGTAGCAAAAACCGGCGCAAGCCGGTTTTTGGGGTATGCCCCCCCCTTGATTACTAAAAGCACCGGCGGACTTTGGCAGTCAAGGCCCGCGCCGACCGCCCCAGCGGGCGGCGCGGCTTGCCTTGGCCTTGACGGACAAAGGCCGGTGGTGTAAAATCCGCGGGGCTGGGGGCATACCCCGGATCGTGCCGACTGATTACCGCCTGCCGTATTGCCGGTTATTGCTGCCCCGGCTGGCGGTATGCTCCTGCTGGCGGGGCTGGATGCCACGCTCCACGGTGTCGCCCATATTCCGGGCGGTCTGCCGCATGAAGTCCAGGGACTTTCCGCGGTCATCCGGCGAATAGTAGCTGTAAAACTGCTGTACGCCCGCCGCGTCCGGCACGGGGCAGTCCACCCCGAAACGGCGGCACACCATGAAGCCGACGCTCTCGGCGTTCAACTGGAACGCGCCCCGGTCATAGTCCCGGTTCATGCCCCGGTCATGGAGGCGGGCAAAGCTGATCTCGGTGGCGAGGGCGGCGAACACTTCCAGGGTGCTGTACCCCGTGTTGATTTCCAGAATACATTCGCGCTCATTGTAGCGCACGGGCACTTCCAGCCCCGTGTTTTCGATGAAGCCCACAGGGGCGGTATCCAACAGGGCGGCAAACGCCGCGTTCAGTCTCTCGCTGCCCTCGGTCAGCGGCTCAGGTTCTCTCATGGGTCTGCCGGTGGTCTGGCTTACATCGTAGTAGTTACCCATAAGGTAGCCCCGGAAATTGGGGTTGCGGGACGGGACGAAAACCGCCGCCCCCTTGCTCATTTCCTCGTCCATCACATACCGGCCCTGTTTATGCCAAAAATCGGTGGTGCCGATCTTGGTGGGGTCTGCCATCTGCGATAGGGTCAGGGCGATATTCCCGGCGCTCAGGCCGATGTTGTCCGCCTGCAAAATAAGGAAGCGTGTGTAGAGATCGGGGTTGGCTGTAATGGCCATCAGCGCCCCGTCCCGTGTTTGGGACAACTGATTACGTTCGGCCCTGCGGTTCTCGGTGCGCTGCTGCTTGCTCTCAGCCTTGGAGTTAAGGATTTCACTTAAACTTGGCATAGATTCACCTTACCTTTCTGTTCGTTTTTTCCGGCCCAGGGCGGGACTGTGCCGCCAGCCGCTGTAACTGATCCAGCTTCTTCTTGGTGGGGGAGTCCGGTTCAACAGCCGCCGCAGTCGTCTGAGACGGTTTCAAGCCACTCCCGCGCTCTGGCGAGGATTTCTTTTGTGGAGCGCGGGACTTCGCTTTTTTTTGCGTGTCCTCCTCCTGTTCCTTTTGGGGAATGGGGTAGCCCAACTGCTGCATGATGGCGTTGAGCAGGGCGGCGTAGTTCTCATTGGAAACCACATTAAGCATCCCGTTGTCATTCCCCTTTTTCTGAGCGAAAAAGTAGAGGACTCCAAACTCCTTGGCCAGCTTCTGGAATTTGGCCTTGTCCTCGGCCTTGATGGGAATGACCACGGCGGGGGCCGGGTCGCGGGCCAGCCGCTTGGCCGTGGTCTGGCCCACCACTTTCATGTCCTGCTTGGCAATCGCCAGCAGAAGGGCGGCGACATTCTTCACGCCCTCCAGGGTCAGCTTCGCCGCCGCCTCGGTCGCCTGTAAGCTCTCCCGTACTACAACGTCGGCAGCTTCAGCACTTACATCCATTTGCCTTTCTTCTCCTTTCTTACTTGCTCGTCCGTTCGATCCCGGACGGCCTTATGGCTGCTCCGTTCTTCCTGCCGCATGAGCTGCTCCCGATCCCTGATTTTCGGAATATCCTCCATAATTTTTCGGCAGATCGTCAACTCGCGGCGGGTGGAGCGCAGCTTGTCATTGACAGTTTCCAGCTCGGCCTCCACGTCCCGGCCCTCGCGCCGCGCCCCGTACAACTCCCGGCGATAGTCCACCAGCAGGTCAATCTGGCCTTGCAGGGCGTCGCCCAGCATGGCAAGCTGGCTGTCCGTCTCTATGCGGTATTGCAGTAGAAAACAGAATTGTTTTTGGTAGCGTTGGAGCTTTGCCACTTCCCGGCGAACAGCCGGGGGCGGCGGGGTGCGCCGGGGGCGGCGGTAGCCGTTGAGTAAATATAAGTAGCGCAGATAGAGCGCACGAAAGCCGCGCACTTTCCGGCGCGGCTGACGGGGGACAGCGCCCCCTCGAACGGTATAACGTTTTTTTACCTGGGGAATGGGGCGTACCAGCGGTATGGGCGGCGCAGACGGCGGCAGGGGCAGCTCGTAGGGTTCGCCCCGCCGCGCCGCCGCCAGCCGTTCCCGGATGTGGGCTTCGGTGTAACCGTCGCCCAGGCTGTCCAGCCGGAATACATAGTCCCCGCCTGGGGGCTGGACGGCGGTATGCTTCACATTCGATCCATATTTAATGGTATAGCCCTGCCGCCGCAGGGCGGCAAGGAAGGAGTCAAAGGTAAAGCTCTCCCCGATGGCGGCGTCAATATCCTGCATGACCCCGGCCATCACGATTTTTCGCCCTTGTTTTTCCGCTGTCCACTCGGTATAATGTTTTCCGTGGCCCTGCGGCTCAATGACCGACAGGCCGCGCTCCCGGCTTACCTCGTTGGACGTGCCGCGCAGATCCCCAAAATAACTTTGGAAGTCGCTGCGGTATTTCTTCCCGTCCACAAAGGAAACGGAATTGAAAACGATGTGACAGTGGAGATGCGCCCGATCAACATGGGTCGCCACAACAACCTCGTACTTGTCCCCCAGCAGACGGCGGGCAAATTCCACCCCGGCGGCGTGGGCCTCATCCGGCGTTACCTCGCCGGGGGCGTAGGAATGGATGATATGGTAGCCCAAAACGCCACCCTTTTTGTCCCAGCGCCTCTTGGTGGCGCGCATATCCGACAGGGCGGTGTCCGGGTAGCAGTTGATGCCTGTGACAAGCTGGTGCGTCTTGTCCGGGTTCTCCGCATAGGCCAGCGCGGCGGCGAGGCCGGTTTTTTCCTCGTTCAGCACATAGTCAATGCAGTGATCCATGCGCCCGTGCAGGGTGATGATTTTGTCGTAGGCCAATTACAGCGTCTCCTTTACCGTGCGCCACGCCTGCCGGACTAAAGCGGCGGCCTCCGCAATCTCCGCTTTGCCGATGCCCTTGGTGGCGTTGGCCCAATACGCGATCTGATTTACATTATTGCCGATGGCCGACAGCTCCCGGAGCAGGGCGGCATAGGTGTCGGGCGGGCGGGGGCGCAGTTGTACTCCAGCGGTGAGTGCGCGGAGAAACGGGTCAATGCCCAGCCCCGCAAGCTCGGCCTGCTTCTTCAGGTGCCGGTATTCCTGCTCATTCATCCACACGCTCACATGGCGATTGCGTTTCCTCATGGCATCCTCCTTTCGGTGGGCAGTAAAAAATACGTCTCACCGTGAGACGCATTTCTGCAATATTAAATTGGCATTGAATGTGCTTTGTTCCTGTGCTATAATTTTTTTACAAATCCATAATTGAAAAGAAACGATATTATGAAATATGCCTTAAAATATGTAATAGATTTTATAGCGTTGGCTATCTTATATGCGTTCTACTTCTTCAAAAGATGGAAAAGCAAAGGTAGAGATACATTGTTTTTTAACACGCTCATGTATGTGTATCTATCTTTTGTGGTTTTTTTCACTTTGATGCCAATCATAGTGAAACTCCCCTTTATTTTCAATCACCCCTACACTCCTATGAATATGGTGCCATTTGTAGATGTGTTATCGGGCAGGGGAGATTTTCTCAGGCAGATAGTGTTAAATATCATTATGACTGTACCGTTTGGCTTTCTATACCCGCTTTCGCAAGGTCAAAAATCAGGTTTTTTCAAAACGATATTCTGTTGCTTTCTTTTGAGCCTTGGCATTGAGTTGCTGCAACCGCTGATTAGCGGTTCCCGTTCTTCGGACATTACGGACTTGATTACTAATGTAATTGGTGGAATGATAGGATATTGTTTTTATATCATTTTTAAGCCGATTACAAACTGGATTTCAGAACAGCTAACAAAGAATAGTTAACAATCTGAACATTTCTGTTTACAAAAGAGTCTCTTGAAAATCGCCTCCTTGATTGATGCCGGAAATACGTCTCACGGTGAGACGTATTTCGCTGGGGGGTTTAAGGGGGCTTCGCCCCTTAACAAGGGTCATTTGGTGTGCTACCAAATGACATACTTGCTCGGACAGCACCGCCTTTCGGCGGCGCTGTCCGCTGTGGGTGCTACCTTACAGCCGGTTTCTTCTTACGGGGCGTCCTCTTTCTGACGGCAGAGGCGATGCGCTCTTTCTGGAGAACACAGTCCAGCTCCAGCTCATTTCCGGGTTTATAGTGGATGCGTTCAATACGCCCGTGGTCGTTAATCAGACTGTGAAAGTGCCCAGAATATGCTGCATAGGGCAGTTCAAGCTCTGTGCCGTCCGCAAAGGTCAGTTCTACCATTTCAGCGTGGACGGCGTTCCGCTTCACACGCTCTACCTGCTCTCCATATCGCAGGGGCTTAACTTGGCCCAGCACAGATGCGCCCTCCCGTCCAGGTTCAACGATGACACGGTACGCCTTGATATGCTCCGCGTCATAGTCGTAATGCGTCCAGGCGATGTGTGCTGTGCTTTCCTTGATAAATGCCTCCCGTTCCGGGACGCACAGTGTCCCGCAGGGGCGGCTCATCCAGAGAAATGTACGATCTTCCTGGCTGATTTCCAGCATGGCGGCTTGCAGGCGCTTTTCGTCATAGGCAAAATCCGATTGATAGTGTTGGGTGTTTTCCTCCACAATTCCCGCCAAAAACGGAATAATATCAATCTTCTTTTCCATAGCGTTCGTCCAGGTCGGGGCCGTTCACCGGGGAGAGGTACTTTTCCGCAAATTCCTCCGGGGTCAGCAGCTCCCCCACGGTGTCCAGCATAAGGTCGCTGTCGTAAACGTCCCGTTCGCCGCTCTCCGGGATTTCCACAGGGATCAAGGTCAGTACCGTCCCCAAAAGGGCCGCGCTGCCATCGGCGCTCACCAGCTCATAGTAGAACATATCAGGGCTTTGCTCGTCGGGCGGGATGTCCTGATCCGTGAACAGGGCGGGAATACCGAAAATCTCAATTTCCCGCAGGGGCGTCTGCCCGGTCATTTTTTCCATAGGGTCAACTCCTATCTTCGTGTTTTTTGTGCGCGGCGTTTTCCTTTCTGGCGGGGGCGCTGTTCCTGTGTCCGCTCCAGCTTCGGCGGGGGCGGGGAGATAGCGTCAATGATTTCCCCGGCTGTGGAGTGGATCACGTTGAGCGAGGCTTTTAGCTCGGCAAGTTCCGTGCCCTTGCTCCAACTGGCAACATAGGCGAGGGAGTAGTCTGTGGTGTCAATGCCAAAATGCTGGCACACAACATAGGCGATGCTTTCGGCCTCCACTTCCTTGCGCCGTTTTTCCGCTGGCGATGGTACTGCCAACAGATCCTGCGGCTGGTGCAGCTTCGCGTGGGCAATCTCATGCACCAGGGTTTTGATTGTCTGTACCTGGCTCATTCCGGGCTTGATAACGATTCTGTTCTCCATAAAGCTGGTGTAGCCCTTTGCGCTCCGCTCAAAAGCCTCCTGCATAACCGGCAGAGGGGATAGGGCGGTCAGCCGGTCATAGATGCCGGTATAGCCCGCCACATCGCCGCTCAATTCGGAAACGCCGATTTGTGGCAGCTCCCGCCCCTCGGTCTGGCTCAGATCGAAAACATGGGCGATCTTAAAGCGGTTTGGGGAAATTTTCACTTTTTCCGTAAGCGGTTTTCCGTCCGGCCCGTAAATCGTCTGCCCGGACAATGGGTCGATCTTCTCCCGTTCCAGCGTGGCCCGGAAGTTACAAGGCGCTAAAATCTGGATGCCCTTTTCCCCTTTCTTCACCTGACGGCCCAACTGTGTCCAGGTGTTATACCCGGCAACATTGGTGGCGTGGGGGCACTGAAAGAGGATCAGCAGGGCATTTCCAAAACTGTAATGATGAAATTTTGCCATAGCGGTGATGTATTGAGCGTAGCTGTCGCTGGCGTACAGCTCCCTGACGCCGTTTTCCAGCCGATCCGTCAGCTCGGCCACGCGCTCGTCAGTCTCATAGGGCATGGCACGTTACCTTGTGGGAGGCTTGCGCGGCTGCCTCGGTCGTTCCGATGGATATTTGGGGTCTGCGTCCACCTTGATCGTGAACGGCTTATCCCCGTTCATAGCAATCAATACCTCTGCTTTTTTGAAACGCTCCTTATAGGTCTTTACCTGCTCCGGGGTGAGGGAGATAAAATTTTCTTCGCCCAGGCCGCACACAAAAAAAGTGCCAAACACGCCGCCGTAACTGCGTTCCGGGATGGAGCGGTTAAACTCTAAGCCCTCAAATATGCCGTTCTCATTACATACAAGGGCAACTTCCTCCTGGAATGGGTAAATTGCCTGAATAAGTCCACCGACAGTTTTTTGCATCTCGGCAAGGCCATTGATTTCTTTCTCATAGGGAAGAAAGCCGGGTTCCACAACTAAAACATTCATTGATGCGCCTCCTATCGTGTCGGGCCGGACTGGTTCTTCCGCTTCGGCTGGATTTTTATAGGATTGGTTCCGTCTGTGGGCTGGATGGCCTTGATCCGGCTGGCGGCGTAAATGGCGTTGTCCGTCAACTGCCGCTGCCATGCGCCCTCGCTCCGCGCCCATTTGAAGCCCCAGCCTTTCAGCTCTGTTCGGACTTCCTCGCTGGGGATTTCATCAAAAAAGATTTGCAGCCGGTTTTTGTCCCCGTTAGCCTCAACTCTGCCGCCCTCAAAGGCCCAGCCGGTATATCCCAGCTCTTTTGCCTGGGAGAGTTTCTGGATGCGCTTTTCCGTGGTGCGTATATTCCGATTGTTGTTACTCAATGTACAAGAGGCAAACGGCTTTTTATCCCACGGGTGGTACTCCATACCGCTCTCCAGCTTGGCCGCTTCTTCATCGGACAAGCCTGGAAAGCCCTGGCAAGTGCCGTTCTTCTTGTAATAGGCGTTGACCGCTTTCATAAATTCCTGGGTCTGCTTCAGCCCCTCCAGCTTTTCCGTCAGCTTGGCGATGGCCTCCGGATCATCGGAGGAAATGGCGGTGTTATTCTCTGCCGCCTGCGCCCTGCGCTCATAATAGTCGGCTTTATCGGATGCCGCGACGGACTGGCGCATTTTATTGCCTGCCCTTTCGCGGTAGCGTGCGTCTGCCGCGCCCATAACCGGCTGGCCCGATGGAATTGCGCTAATCATATCCCAGGATTGCCTGGACAGCGCATCACTTTGGGCGCGGGCTTTACTGGCCTTTTCGCGGAGACGGTCAATGCGTTCTTGTTTTTTCTGCTCGTATTCGTTCAAAAAATCATCCTCTCTGATAGTCCGGCATGAAAGATGGAAATGCGTCTCACGGTGAGACGCATTTCCACCCTGTCTTATAATCAGCGGCCTTTCTTCCGCTTTTGAGGCTTTTTCTGCCCTTTCTGACGGTCTTTCAAGTGCTGCTCCAGCGTTTTGGGCGGCAGATCGTCAACGGCGATAATCACATTTTTGGGCGGTACGCCCTTGAGCATATCGCGGATTTCCTTGGACTTGTCCTGTTCCATCTCGGCCTCCTTTCTTGCAGCATCCTCAGCGGCAAAACGATGTTCCAACTGCTCCACATTCCAGTTATCCTTGAAACGGCCTAATGCGCTGTGTCCGAATTGGTCTAAAGCCCGCTTGTCCAGTTCACGCAGTCTGGCCCACAACTCCGGGTGATGACAGCGCAGATTTTTCAACTCGCCTATCCGCTGAAAGGGACAGCACCAGCAGGAACAGCGGTGATAAATCTCATAGAGGCCGTTCCAGTCAAAGCCCCGGTCATAGCAGATTTTCAATGCCTGGGCCTCGGTGATGCCCCATTCAACAAGGGGGTAAATCTCATCCTTTATGCGGGCCGGTTCATCTGCCGCTATGCCAACATAGTGCAGGGCGTTCTTTTCCTTTTTCAGCCGGTTGACCTCTTTGGCGATCAGATGGGTCTTGAGCTGGCCGGTACACCAGCGCACACGAATACCCGGCCAGCCGTTCCCATAGGGCGGTACACCCAGCTTTGCCCGGTTTTCAAGTGTTTTCGGTTTTTCTTTCGGCTGGTCGAACATAAGCCATTCAAAACCCTTGGGGTGGCGCAGGATCGTCAGGTGGATGCCGCGCTCCTGATACAATACCTGGTCGATTTTGTCCCAATGGCGGTACATTTCGGGAAATTCCATGCCTGTGTCCGCCGTGAGAACGCAGTCAATGGGCATCCCGGCCTCCAGCATAAGCAGGAGCATGGCCGTCGAGTCCTTGCCCCCTGAGCAGGAGACGGCGTGGTAGTATTTGTCAGCTACGGGCCGTCACCTGCTTTCGGGCAGAAAAAAAGCGCCCCTTTGGGCGCACGTTGCGGGGACGATCCGGCTGCTGGTCGGGCTGATAATCACCGGGTCGGACCGCTTTTCTTGAAAATCGCTGCTTTCTGCTGCTCTTTCATCTGCCGCTGGCGGCGCTCCTCCAGCGCCGAGTACACGCTTTCCTCAATCTCACGGGGGGTCATGGACACATCGGGGAAATACTTGCGGAGGCGGTCCCCGGTCAAAATCACCTTGGTCACTTCGGGCCGCTCCTGCGTCCCCTTGAACGGGTCGTCATCCCTCTCCAGGGTGGGAGCATCATGGGCGGGCGGTTCAGCGCCCTGCTCCGGGGCGGGAGCTTTTTCCGGCTCCTCCCACGGGGGAATGTCTGCGGCGGGGGGCGTGTCCGGGGTCTGGGGAACATCGGGAGAGGCGGGAATGGGCGGCTGGGGGGCCGGTTCGCCAGCGGGTTCCGGGGACGCGCCGGTGGTGGGGGCCTCCGGCTGCTGTACCGGCTCCGGCTGCTTGGGTGCGATGTCCTTATCGTCCAAAATCTTCCGCAATTCCATTTCGTCCAGCTTCTTGCCCTCGCCCTCGGCTTTCTTCATGCGGATAATGCGGTCAGTGGTGGTCTTATAGCCCAGGTCAAGCAGGTGCAGAACGGATTCCTGCGTCTTGGGCTTCAGCGCGGACATTTCGGCTGCGGTGGAAATGGAGAGCTTGCCCTCGTCAACCAGGTCGCACACGCCCTTGATTGCCTCTGACATACGGATCAGGCGGTTGAGCTTGGAGACGGTCATGCCCATTTCCTGCGCCAGCTTTGCGTCGCTTTGCAGCTCATTTGCGGAAAAGCCTTTCTTTCTGCGGCCCGCCTTCTGCTTCATGCCCTCCATCTTCATCCGCAGGGCGCGGGACAGGTCATAGCTGGAAATTTTGTCCCGGTGCAGGTTTCCGTCCGCCACGATGATCTTGGCGTCCGCGTCGCCAATTTTCTGGATAATGGTGGGGACGGCCTGGTTGAGCATGGTGGCGGCAATATGGCGGCGCTGGCCGGACAGGATTTCCAGCCCGCCCTTTTCGTTGAACCGGGCCAGCACCGGGTCTTTGATGCCCACCAATTCAATGGATTTCAAAAGCTCCTTGAAGTTCTCGCTTTCAACATCCACGGAAAAATTGTTGTAGCTGGATTTCTCCAGATAGGCCGGGTGGAGGGTGATAAAATAGGACTCGCCCTCTTTCGGGGTGGGCAGAGTTTTCCGCGCCGCCTCGTCAGGGGCCGTGAGGCGCTTCTCAAAAATCTGCGTGATAGCAGTCCCGGCAGGTCCCTCCTTGGCAGCGGTCAGGGCTTCGCCCTTATCCTGACCGGGAGGGTCTGTCTCTGCCGTACCGCCTTTTTGGGCCTCTCGCTCCGCTTTGTCAGCATTGGCGAGGTCAGTCAGGGAAATGGGTTGGCCGGACTTCGCTTGGGCCTCCAGCTCGGCAACGGTAGGTGTATCCTTTTCACCGGGGGCGGCAGGAGTCTTGTCCTCCTTGGGCGTATCGCCGGGGGCGGCAGGAGCCTTGTCCTCCTTGGGTTTCTCGCCGGGGGCGGCAGGGGCCTTGTCCTCCTTGGGTTTCTCGCCGGGGGCGGCGGGGGCCTTGTCCTCCTTGGGCGTATCGCCGGGGGCAGCGGGGGTCTTGTCCTCTTTGGGCTT
>CAJTPV010000061.1 GCA_910578505.1 uncultured Oscillospiraceae bacterium
CCTCCTCACTTTTGAGTCCCATCAGCATTATACCATTTTCCTCGTTATTTATCAATTTGTTCCTTTAAGATTCCTAAGCGGCGGATTATTCTCGCGGCGCGGGTGAAGAGGGGCTTCTCCAAAACGGACACGTAACTGCAGAGTGTGGACAGATAGAAGGCAAGAACCTTCTGTCGCTGGTATAGCCTATGCCCCCATTCCCAATAGGCACGGTTAAAGGAATGAATATCTACGACCAAGTCGCCGGTAATAAACTCATTGTTTGTGGCATACTGCTTCTGCCGCCAGCCCAAGAACATAGCAATCCGAATATTTTCGGCCCGGAGATCGGGGTAGGTCCCAGCCTCCAGACGTAAAAGGATTCGTTCCAGAAGAAGTTTCTGGTGGTCGGAAGAGAGCTTTTCAAATGCGCTACGCAATAATCCGAGGGCCACTGCCAGGTTCAGCCACCAATCAAGCTGTTCTGTATCGTCCGGATTGACATTTCGCGCCCACAGGAAAGCCAGTGCCTCCGCAATTTCGCTGGAGTAATGCCCGTGGGAGAGACACTGCCCATTCTTCGATAAGTAACCGTTTCGGACAAACCAGTCCTGATCGGGTATTGTGGGAAAGTTCTGCTGAAATTGCCGAAGAATCTTCCTAAATTGGAGTACAAAAACACCTTCTAGTTCTTTTCTTTGATCCAAAAGCCAGCATAAAACGGCAACACGTTCTTTGTCATTCGGTGTCAACGCATCGGACATAATATCCGCTTTGTCCGGAACAATGTTAAAATCCCATCGATCCATAAAGGGGGTCAGCCATCCCTCGCTTACCAGTTCCTCCACGGTCAATGTGCAGTCAGGATGATCATTCCGGTACTGTTCGATGAGTTGCGGAAGATATTCCAGGGAGCTAAAGTTGTCCCGCAACTCCACCCCCGTGCTCAGCACCATATAAAAAAATTCACTGAGCGGAAATTGCGGATTCCTGACATGATCCACGGATGCCGGTTCCTCCATACAACTCTGCAAAAGCTGGCAAATATCATTTCCGATGTACATAAAAGCGCCTCCTTATGCCTGCATACCACAGTTTTCTCAGGTTTTACATTCTCTATGTTTACTATTTTATCATATCCTCTACCCCTTTCATAGACTTTTTTATTAATATTTCTATAGCATCACACGCCAGTAAAAGCGCATCTTCTTCCCGTACCTCTGCAATACCGCCTCGCCCCTGGATACCCGGAAGGATTTTCCCTTCTGGGTATCCGTTCTTGATAATATGCGCCACCAGCCGCATATTCCGCTCCACCAAAACATTCCGGGCCTCCAGGTCTCCCTGGACGCATCGGGCAAGATAGGTCTGTTCCTCCTCCGCGCTCAGCGGCTTCGGGAAAGAACTGGCGCTCCCCGCCAGATGCAGCGACAGAAACAGACTGCCGCGCAAAAGCAGCATTGCAGTTGTAAGCATGGTAATTCCTCCTTTTTCTTAAAATTATGTCACAACAGACTGTCCCTATGCGCTCACGAACAAAAATGACCGGCAGCATGCTGATCAGAGGGCTCCCGCCCGCTTCTCCATCTTCTTTCAGAAAATGTGGATTTCCCTCTATACTTTTGGGGAAAACCGTGCTAAAATAGAAGGACTATTATTCCATGGGGAGGTCGGTGTCTGTGCGTATGTCAAAGAAAAAGAAATCCTGGCAAAGCGTCCTGTACATAGTTCTTTTACTGCTTGCAATCAATCTCTTGTTCCGCTGGTACTCCACCGAAAACAGCCGGCGGATCGAGAGTCAAAACCTGAATTACGCCATGGACGCCGCCGGACAAACTGCCCTGCGGATTGAGAGCGAGTTCAACAACGCCCTTCTGCGGATGCGAAACTATGCCTATCTGCTGGGAGTCAGCCAGAGCCAGCCGGAAATTACCGCCGGGCTGCTGGAGGGCATGGAGCAGCACGCCTCCTTCGACGCTATCCGCTTCACCAACGCAGATGGCCTCAACCTGGCCTCCAGCGGCCAGACCAGCGACAGCCGCGACCGAAACTACTATATTAATGGTATGCAGGGCAAATGCGGCCTGGAAGTGCTGACGTCCAGACTGACCGGTCAGGTCATGACCGTCTTTTACGCCCCTGTGGAATACGATGGCGAGATCATCGGGATGCTGCTGGGCCTCTACTTTGCGGAGGACTATCTCCGGGATATGCTGACCACCACCTACTTCGGCGAGCCGGTGGACGCCTTCCTGTGTACCCAGGACGGACATATTATTGCCAGCTCCAACAGCGCAGACCACAGCCAGCTTCTGCCCGACCTGCTGCTGGAGTCCGGGAATATCGACGCCGAAACCGCCGGTATCGTCCACTCGGCTTTCCAGGACGGCACGGAACACGCGGGCTTTATCTGCGCTCCAGGCTGCCTGACGGACAACCTCTGCCTGGTCCGTATCCCGGACAGCGAGTATATTCTGGTCCAAGCGTTTCCTAAGAGCGTGACCCAGGCCATGCTCCGGAATGCCAACCATACCGGTATGGTCCTGCAGGTCATCCTCGTGAGCCTGTTCGCCCTATATGTCCTGGCCCTTCTGTTTCGGAGCCGCCGCAACCGGCTGCGGCTGGAAACGGAAAACTCCCAGTTCGGCTACGTGCTGCGCGGCCTGAACACCCTCTTCTCCTCCCGCTATCTCACAGTGGATCTGGAGAACAATTCCTACTCCTATATGGCGGGAATCCGGCCTCTGAGCAACAGCCTGGCTATGGAAGGCTCCTATGATGATATCATCCGCATCCATTCGCAGGATCTCATCGGGGAGGAGGAACAGGAGCAGTTCCGCCAAACCTTCCAGATCAGCTCCATTTCGCAGATTCTTTCTGATCAGGATATCTTTACCTACGAATGCCATGTCTCCCGAAACGAGAAAGAGGATTGGGAGCATCTGATCACGGTCTGCCTGCAGCGGGAGGAGGGCCGGGCTGTCCGGGTCCTGCTTGTCCGGCAGAATATTACCGAGCTGAAGCTCCGGGAGCTCCAGAGCCAGAAGGCAATGGCCGTCATGAACCGCAAGGAGCGCCAGTATCGCATTGCGATTACCTCCGCCTCCTTCTGCACCTTTGAGTTCAACCTCACCAAGGACCTGATCGAGTGCGACGTCACCCGTACCCTGGCCGGACAGTCCCTCTCCCTCCTGGAGCGGGCCGGGCTGCAGGCCCCCTGCCCTGC
This sequence comes from uncultured Oscillospiraceae bacterium, assembly GCA_910578505.1. Classification (GTDB taxonomy): domain Bacteria; phylum Bacillota; class Clostridia; order Oscillospirales; family Oscillospiraceae; genus Pelethomonas. The sequence goes on from CAJTPV010000061.1 coordinate 3,206, forward strand.
CTCCCAGTGCTTCCGGAATTGGCGGACCCTTATCCTGGAGGAATCCCTGGAGGAGTACGACAGCATCGTCAATCTGGAGCATCTCCGGCGCTCCTTCGAGCAGGGCGAGTCGGAGGTCACTGTGGACTACTGGAGCTGGTTTGCCGCCGGACAGCAGATGTGCGTCCGCCAGTCCTTCATTATGACCCCGGACGATGACACCGGCGACATCATGGTGATGGTGGTGTCCAAAGACATCACCGCCCAGGTCCAGAAGCAGCGGGAGCAGACCCAGGCCCTTCAGGAGGCGCTGATGCAGGCCCAGCACGCCAACAGCGCCAAAACCACCTTCCTCTCCAACATGTCCCACGACATCCGCACCCCCATGAACGCCATCATCGGCTTCACCACCATTGCGGTCAGCCACATCGACAATCAGGACCAGGTGCGCGACTGCCTCCAGAAGGTGCTGTCCTCCAGCAACCATCTGCTCAGCCTCATCAACGACATCCTGGATATGAGCCGCATTGAGAGCGGAAAGGTGCAGATCAAGGAGCAGGAGTGCAATATCTCCGAGCTGACCCACAATCTGGTCAACATCATCCAGCCCCAGGTGAAGGCCAAGCGGCTGGACCTGTTTATCGACACCTTCGACGTGGCCAACGAGGACATCATCGCCGACTCCCTGAAGCTGAGCCAGATCTTTGTCAATCTGCTGAGCAACGCCGTGAAGTATACCCCGGCGGGAGGCACGGTGAGCTTCCGCATCATCCAGCAGAGCACCTTCCACCGGGGCTACGGGGACTATGTGTTCCTGGTCCGGGACAACGGCATCGGCATGTCGCCTGAATTTGTGGAGCACATCTTCGAGCCCTTCGAGCGGGAGGCCAGCGCCACTAAATCCGGTATCCAGGGGACGGGGCTGGGCATGGCGATTGCCAAGAACATTGTGGAGATGATGGGCGGCACTATCTCCGTCAGCAGCGAAAAGGGCCAGGGCAGCGAGTTCCGGGTGGAGCTGAGCCTGAAGCTGCAGGATGTGGAGAAAAACGCGGCGCAGATCAAGGAGCTGGAGGGGCTGCGGGCCCTTGTGGTGGACGACGACTGCGACAGCTGCGAGAGCGTGGTCCGCATGCTCCGGCAGATCGGCATGCGGGCGGAGTGGACCACATCCGGCAAGGAGGCGGTCTACCGGGCCAAGAGCGCCCAAACCGCCGGGGACTCCTACCACACCTACATCCTGGACTGGCAGATGCCGGAGCTGAGCGGCGTGGAGACCGCCCGGCAGATCCGCGCCGCCATCGGCCATGAGGCGGCCATCATTATCCTCACCGCCTACGATTGGACGGATATCGAGGAGGAGGCCACTCAGGCCGGCATCACCGCCTTCTGCGCCAAGCCCCTGTTTATGTCCGACCTGAAATCCGCCCTGCTGGCGGCAAACAATCTCATCGATAAAGAAGAAAAGCCCTCCTGGACCGACGCGGATTTCAGCGGCAGGCGGATCTTGCTGGTGGAGGACAACGAGCTGAACCGGGAAATCGCCGAGGCGATTTTGGAGGAGACCGGCTTTACGGTGGAGTCCGCGCCGGACGGCACCGACGCTGTGGATATGATGCGGCAGGCGGAGGAAAACTACTATGACGCGATCCTGATGGATGTGCAGATGCCCGTGATGGACGGCTACGAGGCCACCAGGACCATCCGCTCCCTGCCCCGCAAGGACGTGAAGAACCTGCCCATTATCGCTATGACGGCAAACGCCATGGAGGAGGACAAGGAGGCCGCCCTGAAAAACGGTATGAACGCCCATATCGCAAAGCCCCTGAATATCGAGTTGTTTTTGGAGGTCCTGGGCAAATATTTGCGGTAATTTATAAAAAAGGAGTATCTTCTATGAAAATCGCGGTAACGTATGAAAATGGTTCCATCTTTCAGCACTTCGGCCATACGGAGCAGATGAAGATCTACGACATCGAAAACGGACAGATCGTCCGGGAGCAGATCGCCGATACCACCGGCAGCGGCCACGGCGCATTGGCCGGGTTCCTGTCTGCGCGTCAGGTGGATGTGCTCATCTGCGGCGGCATCGGCGGCGGCGCACAGGCTGCACTGGCTCAGGCCGGTATCAAGCTGTGCGGCGGCGTGACCGGCAGCGCGGACGACGCGGTGCGGGCCTATCTCGCCGGGACCCTGGACTACAGCGCCGAGGCCCAGTGCAGCCACCACGAGCACGGCGGCCACCACTGCGGCGAGGATCGGCACGGCTGCGGCGGCGGCACGTGCGGCGCGTAACCGCTATATTGGCCCACAGCTTATGGGGAGACTGCCCAGAAGCAGCCTCCCCTTTTGTCCGCTCCGAACAGCAAAATCCAGGATTGTAATCCTATTAATCTTGTGCTATAATGGGTAAAAGAACACTTGGGGAGGCTATCCATGCTGGTTTCAACAAAGGGCCGCTACGCTCTGCGCGTCCTGATCGATATGGCGGAGCATCAGTCGGAAAACTATGTGCCGCTGAAGGAAATCGCCCAGCGGCAGGATATTTCGGAAAAGTACCTGGAGAGCATCGTGAAGGCCCTGGTCAAGGGCGGTATCCTCACCGGCCTGCGGGGCAAGGGCGGCGGGTACCGGCTGAGCAGACCGCCGGAGCAGTTTACCGTGGGGGCCATCCTGCGCATGACCGAGGGCTCCCTGGCGCCGGTCTCCTGCCTGGAGGGTGTGTCCTCTCCCTGCGAGCGGATGTCCGCCTGCCGGACCCTGGCCATGTGGCAGGGGCTGGACCGGTTGATTCAGGAGTATCTGGAGCAATACACAATCGCGGATTTGATGCAGACCGAACAGCCAGGGGATTTTTATGTCATTTGACGGGGAGCGGTCCAGGGGCCGGACTGCGGGAAAATAGAACTTGACAAACATACTGCCGGTATGTTATAGTTTACCTACCGGCGGTATGTTTCTTGCGTGAGGAGCGGTGGGAATGGCGAGGAACAAGCATCCGGAACAGACGAGGAACTTTATCCTGGAGACTGCTTTCCGGCTTTTTATCGAAAAAGGATATGAGCGCACGTCTATTCAGGACATTATCGATCAGCTGGGCGGGCTGAGCAAGGGGGCCATCTATCACCACTTCAAGTCCAAGGAGGACATCCTGACGGCGGTGTGCGAGCGCATGACCGACGAGTCCAACCAGCTGCTGCTGGACATCCGGGACAGGCCGGGCCTGACCGGGCAGGAAAAGCTGAAGCTGATCTTCCGGGCATCGCTGGACCGCCCTGTCCAGGACCAGCTGTTCACCCTTGCCCCCAATTTCAGCAAGAACCCCTCCCTGCTGTACGCTGTGCTGCGGGAGACCGTGGACGACGCCGCGCCCCACTACATCCTGCCCATTATCCGGCAGGGCCTGGCGGACGGCAGCATTGCGACCGAGTGCCCGGAGGAGCTGGCGGAGCTGGTGATGCTGGTGGCCAATATCTGGATGAATCCGATTATGTTCTACAGCACCAGGGAGCAGTCCCGCCGGAAATTCATCCTGTTCCGGCAGATGATGCAGGGCTTTGGCCTGGACATCGTGGACGACGCCATGCTGGAGCGGCTGCTGGAGCTGACCGCCTTGTTTGAGAAACGTCAATAATCTTCTGCCCCACTTCCGGGGCAGATTCATTTAAGTTCAATACATACCGCTGGTCGGTATGATAAATTTGGAGGTACATCATGAAGAAGCAAAAGCTGTTCCACCGGGATTTCACGCTGGTGGTGGTCGGGCAGGTCGTCTCCCTCTTCGGCAACGCCGCCATCCGGTTCGCCCTGCCCCTGTATCTGCTGAACCAGACCGGCTCGTCCCGGCTCTACGGGCTGGTCACGGCCTGCGCCTTTATCCCCGCCGTTCTGCTCTCGCCGGTGGGCGGCGTGGTGGCGGACCGGGTCAACAAGCGGAACATCATGGTGCTGCTGGACTTCTTCACGGCGGCGCTCACCGTGGCCTGCTCCCTGCTGCTGGGGTCCGTTGACCTGGTGCTGCTGCTGACCGTCACGCTGATGCTCCTCTACGGCATCGCGGGGGCGTATCAGCCGTCGGTACAGGCCAGCATTCCCGCCCTGGTCAGCCCGGAGCAGTTTATGGCGGCCAACTCCGTCATCAACATGGTGGCCTCCTTCGCCGCCCTCACCGGGCCGGTGCTGGGCGGGGTGCTGTACAGCGCCTATGGCCTCCACGCTGTGCTGCGGATGTGCGCGGTGTGCTTCGCGGCCTCCGCCGTCATGGAGCTCTTTATCCGCATCCCCTTCGCCCCCCAGCCCGCCGCCGGGAGCGTATGGCGGACGGTCAAAACGGACATCGCGGACAGCCTCCGCTTTATTGCCCGGGAAAAGCCGGCCATCGGTAAGGCCATGCTGGTGGTGTGCGGGGTGAATCTGGCGCTGTCGTCCATGGTCGTGGTGGGCATCCCCTATCTGGTGACGGAGGTGCTGCCCCTGGACAACGGCAACGCCCTCTGCGGCTTCACCCAGGGGGCGCTGGCCGCCGGGAGCCTGGCGGGGGGCGTATGCGCGGGCGTGTTCGCCGGGCGGCTGACGCTGCAAAAGACGGGCAGGCTGATTGCCCTATGCGCCGCGCTGGTCTTCCCCATTGGCCTGGGATTGCTGGCGTGCCCCAGCCCGATGGGGAACTACGGCATCCTGACGGTGTGCTGCTTTGGGTGCATGGTCTGCTCCACGCTGTTTTCCGTGCAGATGATGTCGTTTATTCAGGCGGAGACGCCGCAGCAGCTGATTGGGAAGGTGATCGCTGTGATTCTCGCCATCTCCAACTGCGCCCAGCCACTGGGCAACGCGCTGTACGGCGTGCTGTTCGAGGCCTGCGGCGGGTTCGAGTATGCCGTTGTGCTGTTTTCCGGTGTTGCCTCCCTGCTGATTGCTTTGGGGGCCGGGAGGGTCTTCCGGCAGCTGGGGTGATGACAAGATATACTCGCGAACGATGAAATATGCCGGAATGGAGACCCCTCAGTCACGCTTCGCGTGCCAGCTCCCCTTTCAGGGGAGCCTTTTCCCCTGCTCCTTTGGAAAGCCTCCCCTGAAAGGGGAGGGGGACCGCTTGCGGTGGAGGGGTCTTCCATGTCCCAGGTAAATTTTATTGGTCGCAAGTATAAAATACCCGCAGAAGGTCAAACGCTGCCTTCTGCGGGTATTCCTTATGCTGTTTGTCAGGCCACCGAATCAGGATAGCACCCCGTTGGCGGAACAGGTCAGGCTGACCGAGGCGGAACTGGTAATACCGTACCACGAAAATTTCCCTGTTGCCCTAGCTGTCGAGCCAGAATAAGACGCACTGCCGCTAACAAAAGACCAGTCCGGATCGTAGATAGTATAAGAGTAATCCGCATCCGTTGCTTTTGAGGTACGACCATCGCAAGTAAATGTCCCATGTACGTATAAAGTCCAAAGCAATTTGTCAGAATTGCTATAATGGTCACGCTGCTTAGTCCCACGGATTTCTGAGGCTCCGGCTTGAGCAGAAATTCCGTCCTCCTGCTTATCATATGTAATCTTCGTGACACTATAAGAACCATCTGCATAGTAGGTAACAAACTGATTTTCTTCCACATCTGTCGCCAATGCCAATGGACTCATTACCATTAGACAGGCAAAACACAATGAAATTGATAAAAGACGCTTCCAACTCCACATGGCAATAATCTCCTTTATGAATAATAATTTGGAATAGCAACTACAGAATCTACCGTAATTTTTTCTTCGGCACGGGCAATCTGCGACTTTCCCGTGTAAATAAAAAATGCCACCGAAGCCACAAGCAATACCACAAGCGCGATAATCACGCCGCGGCTCACCCACTTCTGCCAAGACAAATACTGCTCCCGCTCCTCCGCCGGAACGCTGTCCATCAGCTCGTCCGCCACAACATCATACGGCCCGACTTCCGCGCTGATGTCCTCTACAGTCAAAGTCCCCGCGCCGGAAAAGCGCTCCTCTAATTCCCGCCGCAATCCGGCCAAGATCTCCTTTTTCCGGTTCTTTTGCAGCCGCAGAGCGCCGCCTACTGAGCGGCAGTAGGCCCGGACCGCCGCGTCACAGGTCATGTTCCATCCCCCCCTTCATCAAGTTTCCGAAGACTTCGGAAATCATCTGGTAATCCTCCAGAGTTTCCGCCAAATAGGCCCGGCCCGCTTCGGTAACTCCATAGTAGCTCCTGGCCCTGCCGTCCACCGTCTCGGTGCGGGCAACTTCAATATACCCCTGCTCCTCCAGCCGGTAGAGCACCGGATAGAGCACGGATATGGTGAAATTCCCGCCGCTGCGCCGCTTCATCTCCTGGGTCAGCTCGTAGCCATACATAGGCTTATCCAGCAACAGACGCAGGACGACCAGCGGGCTGGTGGCGCGTTTGAAATAGGCCAGGAACGAGTGGCCGGTGTTGTCGCTTTTCTTTGCCATCTTCATTCTTCTCCTTTGGTTGTATGAGTATTATAGGATGGTAAAAAATTTTTGTCAATATGTTGGATTGACAAGTATGGATTTATGTGGTATTATCTGGTTATGGCAGATTTGAGCGGGAATGAAATTTTTTAAAGTCTGCGCTTTATTGGGGAAATTCTTTCCGGGATAAAATACAGAAAAAGGAGGTTTGCCCCAGCGAATTGTCCCGGAATGGGTTTTAATCTATTATTTATTTACAAAAGGAAGGACCTAGATTATGAAAAAGCAAATAATCTCTTCGCTGCTGGCGCTCACCATGCTCTGTTCCCTGTCAACTGCGGCGTTCGCATATGGACCGGAGGTCGATTCGGCGGATAGCACTTCTCCGGCAGAAACAGAGGCTGTAGTCACTGTTGTCAACAATTCACGGTACCTCACCGATGCTGAAGCCGAAGAAATGAAGGAAGACATCAGTGCGGGAATCATTTTGGATTCCGGAGAAGCAATCCCTGTGGATTGTACGGTTACGATTGAGGACGTCGATTCTGACATGGCACCTCGTCAGGCTGGTAGCCGGACATACAGGACCACAGTAAGAGCTTCGACACCACCAGCTGTTAACTCTGGCAAGAAAGATGGCGATGGAGTTGAAGCTTATGCGACCTTAACCATGGATTGGACAGATGTTCCGGGCATTGCTAATGAGATAAACGCTATCCAAGGTCACATTGACGTAGTAACAGGTACTCTTCGGAATAGTGATGTATTCTATGGTGATACCCATAATCGTCCCCTCCTCCGCGATGGCTTTATTACAGGCACTGACAGAACCTTTTTGAAATACGTAAACTATACTAGCACCTCTCTCACAGGAAGCCTTCATGTCTGCTACCGGGCCTGGTTTACGGGAGTGCCTGACGCAAGAGGCCTGTTTGTGTGCGTCAACAACTGATAATATATCGTTGACGTATATAAAATTCCATGCTATACTAGCGATGTAGTCAGCGGACCGGTTATCTTGGAATTGATTCCATCCTGCACACTTGCCAATTCAGAAAGGAGTAGCATATGAAAGTTGCTATCAAAATCATTGGCGCTGTATTTCTGTTCGAACTGCTTTTCTTCCCCCTGTTCTACCATGTGCTGTGGCCA
>CAJTPV010000062.1 GCA_910578505.1 uncultured Oscillospiraceae bacterium
TTTGGATATGACGACCTTAAAATAAATCTAAAGCGGGCAAAAAATATGGAATTATTACCGATTCACTAACTTCCGATTTATCGAACAGACAAGGAGGGCGAGAGAAATTAAAATAGAGGAGATCGAAGAAAAATGATCGTTCTGATAGCGGGAGCATCACACAGTGGAAAAACAGTTCTTGCTCAGAAGCTGCTCGAAAAATATAAATATCCATACTTATCAATAGACCATCTGAAAATGGGGCTGATTCGGAGCGGACATACGGAGCTTACTCCACTGAGCGCGGATGCTGACCTCACGGCATATTTATGGCCCATTGTTCGTGAAATAATCAAAACCGCCATAGAGAACAGGCAAAACCTTACCGTCGAGGGGTGCTACATCCCTTTTGACTGGAAAAAGGATTTTGAGGGGGAGTATCTCGGCCACATCAAATATGTTTGCCTGATTATGAGCGAGAACTACATAAGAAATCATTTTCCCGATATAAAGGGATACGCAAGTGTGATTGAAAATCGCTTGGATGATGATGGCTGCACAATGGAGGGCGTGCTTGCCGATAATGCACGGATGCTGGAATTTGCCCGAAAATATGCGGTGAACTATGTACTGATCGACGATGAATACGATATTTCCTTGGAATTTTAGCTTACCGGGCGCTTACCCTCTGCGGGCAAGCGCCCCTTTTCGCGGTCAAAAACCAACCGTTTACGGACACTCCCGCACAGCGCCCGGTTTTCTGCTATGATGCAGATACATCAAAGGAAGCACTGCTTCAAGGAGGAAACTGTTATGCGTCATGTCACTATTCGCGGTATCCTGGCTCTGATCTGGCTGGCGGCGGCGGTCGTCAGCGGCCTGTCCGGCAATTTGGAGTGGGCCGGGCTCTATGTCCTGATGGGGGCGGCTTTCGGGTATTCCGCCTGGGCCGCTTGGAAAAAAAGGGGCGAGTAACACCATGAAAAAAACGAATCGATGCCCTAAGTGCGGCTCTCAGGCTGTAGTCCGTGTGCCGGACGACGCCCACCGCTATTTGGCGAACAGCATCTGCATCACAAAGCTCGCGTTTGTAAAAAGAATTCCAGTGGCCCGCTATGTCTGCTGTGACTGCGGATACGTAGAGAATTGGGTAGAAAACAGGGGAGAGCGTGAAGCGCTCCGTCACACTTTTGGATAGGAGGAACCGGCCATGAGCGAAAACATCCTGGAGCTGCAAAACCTCAGCGCCTGGTACAGCGCGGGGAAGAATGTGCTGTCCGGCTTCTCCCTCCAGCTGCGGCCCCATGAAGTGGTGGGGCTGATCGGCCTGAATGGGGCCGGGAAGACCACCTTTCTGAAAACCCTGTCCGGTCTCCATGAAGGCTCCCGCTGCGACGGCATCTGTCTGAACGGCCAGAGGGCCAGCTTCCGGGACAAGGGCTTCAAGCTGTGCCGGTACACCGTCTTTGCCGAGGACAATTCCTTCCAGTATTTCACCTTCCGGGAGTACCTGTCCTATGTGGCGGCAGCATACAAAATGAAATTGCCCGACGTGGCGGAGCTGGTGCGGGGATTTCACTTTGAGGATTACACCGACACGCTGCTGAAGGACCTGTCCACCGGCAATAAGAAAAAGGCGTTTCTGATTACCGCCTTCGCCCTGAAACGACCGCTGCTCCTGCTGGACGAGCCGGTGAACGGGCTGGACTTCCAGAGCACGGAGTACCTGTACCAGCTGATCGCCGGATATAAGAAGTACGGGACAGTCCTGTTCTCCTCCCACATCCTGGAGAGCATCACACTGACCTCTGACCGGGTATTGGTGCTGGAGGACGGGCAGATCCGCCGGAGCTTTGAGGGCGGCGAAATCAACGCTGCCAACATTCGGGAGGCCCTGCATGATGAAAATGAGCTTTGAAGTGACGGCAAAAAAGCTGTTTGGCGTCAGATACGAGCGGCTGATTCGGACGCTCTTCTTGGAGCTGGTGGTCTTTTGGGGACTGCACATCTCCGGATTTCAGGTGGAGATTTCGCCCTCCATCCTGTACCTGATGTCTGGCGCCTTCTCCGCCGGGGTCATGTGGCAGGCCCTCTCCTCTGACGACAACCGGGCCAACATGGAAAATATGCTTATGCTCCCCTTTGAGGGCCGAACTCTGGTGTTTTCCTATGTGGCCGCGCTGGGGACCTATACGCTGCTCACCAAAACCGCCGCACTGCTGGCGGTGGTCTGGGCAGTCGGCCACTGGAGCTGGGCGGAGATTTTATGTAGTATTCTCTGTGCCCTGGCCGCCATAGCAGCCGTGGCCTGTCTCTATCCCCTGCGCCTGGGGCGCACAGACGCCTACGCCTTTTATGTCCGGCCAGCCAGCCGCAGGCAGACGGTCAAAGTCCACCGCCGTTACTCTGTGCGGCGTTACCTGTTCCGCTACCTGATGGCCCACAAGAATTATCTGGTCAACACGGCGGCTATGTGGGGCGTGGCCTGCGTCCTGCCGGTGCTGCTGGGGCAGCTGGAGGCCCGGTTCGTCCTGCCCATCGGCTTTGCCATCCTCTCCCTGAACACCCCCATCTGCATCCTGCTGTCCTGTGACCCGGCCCTGGAACAGGCGGTGCGGTTCCTGCCGGGGCAGGGCAAGGCGTTCCGCGTCCCCTACTGCCTGTTCATTTTCGGGTGCAATCTGGCGGCGAACATCGTTTTCCTGTGCAGCTGGCAAATCCAACTCGGCGGAATCAGCCCGCTCCACGCCTTGATGGCAGCGGCCTTCGCTCTGCTGAGTGCGGCTGGCTCCGTCCTGCTGGAGTGGTACTGCCCCATCCGTGGGTGGAAGATTGAAAGCGACCTCTGGCACCACCCGCGAAAATATGTCGTACCCGCTGTCATGCTCCTGCTGGCCGGATTGGCGAGTATGTTATAGCGGTTACACAGCCCCGCTCCCCATTATGCGCCGCGAAAGGACAGCTTGATTACCAACAGGTCTCCTGCAATCTGCGCGGACGCCTGCCCTCCCATCCTCTCCATCAGCTCCCGCACAATGGCCAGACCCAGACCAGCCCCGCCCCTTGTCCGGGCGGGGCTGCTTTGGTAGAACCGGTCGAACAGGCGCGCCGGGTCCGGCCTGGAGCCGGGAAGCAGCTGATTGGAAAAGCAGATCACCCCATCCCGCCCGGAGACCGTCAGCCCCCCGCCGCCGTGGCGCAGGGCGTTGGCAATCAGGTTGCGGTACACCCGGCCCAGAGCCGGCTGGCTGGCCCAGACGGTCACATCCTCCCGGTCAAACCGCAGCGCCGGTTCCACCCCCGCCGCCTCCAGCTGGGGATAAAACTCCGCCAGGGCGTCCCACAGGGGCGGCAGGGCCGCCATCGTTTCACATTCCAGGGGCAGGGAGCCGCCCTGCAGGCGGGTATAGAGGAACAGCTCGTCCAGCAGGCCGTCCAGTTCTTCCAGCCGCCTGCGCACAATGTCCAGGTGCTCCGCCTGCCGCTCCGGCTCCCCCTCCAGCAGCTGCAGGTAGCCCATGGCCCCGGCCAGAGGGGTGCGGATATCGTGGGAGATGCAGGCCATGGTGTATTTCAGCTCCTGCTCCCGCCTGGACATCTCCAGACGCAGCTGCCGCCCCTCCTCCAGCCGCCTGTTCACCGCCTGGCACAGCCGCCGGGGCGCTTTGCCGGACATCCCCACCGTCAGGCGCAGGTTGCTCTCCGGCGGCGTCTCCTCCAGCGTCCGGGCCATCTCCAGCAGCTGGGCGCGGTAGGCCCACAGGCGCAGCAGGGCGAATCCCAGGGCGGCAAGGGCCAGAATCAGGGCAGGCAGCATGGAAATCCCTCCTTATATATCCCGTTTTTTCATGACGGCCAGGCTGACGCCTGCGTAAAGGACACCCCATCCGGCGGCGCAGGCCAGGATGACCGCCGCCGCGCCTGCCTGGGGGGAGCACAGATCCTGTACCACACTGCTGAGGAAGTATCGCTCCACCGGTGGCAGTCCCAGCTGTCCGCCCAGAGTCCCCACAAGCACGGCGGTGAGTCTTGCGCCGGAGACCAGTGACATGATGATGCCCAGCGTGGTGGTCCGCGTCAGCAGGACCAGGGCCAGGGCCATCAGGGAGAACGCCCAGCAGGGCAGCCACAGCAGCGCGGCGTACCACAGCAGCTGGGGCAGGGGGCTGGCCGCCAGGCGCAGCCCGGCCAGGATCGGGCCCAGCAGCGCCATCAGGATGCTCAGTACCGTAAGCACCCCGCTGTAGACGCCTGCCAGCAGGAGCTTGGAGAGCACATAGTCCCTGCGCCGGGGGCGGACGAAGCAGATGTTCTTGACGTACCCGCTGGAGAAGTCGCCGCCCGTGAAGAGCGTCATGCCGATGCCGGCCATCACCAGCAAAAAGCCGCTGCCCAGGCACTCGTGGACGAAGTTCAGCTGGCCCATGCGGACAAGCTCCGCCTTCATCTCATAATCGGATTTATCGATTTCCGCCCCCTGGGCCTCCATGGCATCCAGCACCTCCTGGTCGGTCATCGTGGCAACCAGCGCGGACACCCCCAGGATCAAGGCCGTCGTCACAAGCAGGATACTGTAGAAGCCCCGGCTCCGGAACAGATGCCGTATGTCCATTTTCACCAGATTAAACATGGTTTTCTCCTCCCATCCGCTCCAGAAAATAGCTCTCCAGGTCCTGCCGGTGCAGGCCCATCTCCTCCACCGCCACGCCCGCCTGAGCGAGAATCTGTCCCACAGCCTTGACGTCTGCCGTCTCGTAAATACGGATTTCCCCCTCCGGACGCATTTCCCAGCCTTTCAGGTGCAGCTCCCGCTCCAGGAGCGCCGCCGCCTTCTGGGGCTGATCCGCCTTCAGGTGCAGATAGTCGGTGCATTTCTGCGCCAGCTCCCCGGCGGTGAGCTGCTCCACCATGCGGCCCTGCTGGATGATGCCGTACCGGGTGGCGATCTTGCTCAGCTCCCCCAGGATATGGGAGCTGACCAGAATGGTCAATCCCCGCTCCCGGTTCAGCCCCAGCAGCAGCTCCCGCATCTCCCGGATGCCCTCCGGGTCCAGGCCGTTGATGGGCTCGTCCAGCAGCAGCAAATCCGGCCCGCCCAGCAGAGCCAGCCCCACCCCCAGCCGCTGCTTCATGCCCATGGAGTAGTGCTTGACCGGCTTTTTCTCTTTTGGGGACAGGCCCACCGTCTCCAGAGTGTCCGCCACCTGCCGCTCCGGGCTGTCCAGCCCCAGCAGCGCGGCGTATAGGCACAGATTCTCCCGCCCGCTCAGGTCGGGGTACAGCCCCGGCTGCTCAATGAGAGCCCCCACCCGGCGGCGGGCCACCGAATCCCGGATGGGCCTGTCGAAGAGCAGCGCCTCCCCCTGGGTAGGCCGGGCCAGCCCGCACAGGAGCTTCAGAGTGGTGGATTTGCCCGCGCCGTTCTGGCCGATAAAGCCGTAGATGTCCCCCTGCTCCACCTGCAGGTCCAGATGGTCTACCGCCCATTTGTCCTTGTAGCGTTTGGACAGGCCCCTTGTCTGTATCACTGCCATAGGAAAACCTCCTCGTTTGATTTGCAGGCTCAGTCTACCAGGCAAGTGCCCAAACATCGCAAAGAAAAGGTAAAGAAAGGATAAAGTTCAGCCCTCTGATAATTTGAATCCGATCCCCCACACGGTCTGGATATAGCCGTCCGTGCCGCTGGGGCGCAGCTTGGAGCGGATGTTGCTGATATGGACAGTGATGGTCTTGTCCTCCACAGCGTACGCCTCCTGCCAGACCGCCTCGTAGATCTGCTGCTTGGTAAATACCCGTTTGGGACGGCCCGCCAGCAGCTCCACGATTTTGAACTCGTGGGCGGTGAGGTTCACCGGCTGGCCGGCGGCGGTCAGGGTCATCTCCTCCAGATTCAGCGCCCAGTCCCGATAGCGCAGGAGCGCTCCCCCAGGCGCGGCGCTGGCGTGGCGCAGCTGCACCAGGATCCTGGCCCACAGCTCCTCCAGCTGATAGGGCTTGGTGAGATAGTCGTCCGCCCCCAGGCCCAGCAGCTCCACCTTGTCGGACAGCTCTGTTTTCGCCGAGAGCACGATCACCGGCGTTCGGCTGGTTTCACGAATTTCCGCGATCAGCGCGCTGCCGGACAATCCAGGGAGCAGCAAGTCCACCAGCAGCAGGTCTATCCCGCCCGCCTGCCAGAGCAGCCGGCCCTCGGTGCCGGAAAACGCCTGGCTGCACAGGCAGTCTTTCCGCCGCAGATACGCGGCGGTGGAGTTGTTGATATCGGTATCATCTTCCACGATCAGAATATGGGGCATGGGACGGCCTCCTCAGTCAGTTTTCAAGATTATACCGCATCCGGATACGAAAGAAAATACCCTCAGGGCAAAATCTTTTCCGGCCGCTATGCGCTGTTCCGATGGTGGAGGCCGGTCGGACCGGGCGGGCCGATATCGCGCTGAAGGGAAAAATCCGCACCATCCTCCTGCCCAAAAAATTGTGCCGGAAGCTGCTCCGGTTCGCCGGAAAACAAAAAAATCGCCTCCGGTGAGATCTTCCTCACCAAAGACGGCAGGTCCCTCTCCAGACAGTCCATCTGGCGGGTCCTGAAAGCTCTGTGCAAAAAAGCGGGCGTGACGGCTACGAAGGTCTTTCCCCATAATCTGCGGCATCTGTTCGCCGCCGCCTTCTATGAGACCACCCGCGACATCGTAAAGCTGGCCAACGTGCTGGGGCACAGCTCCATCAACACCACCCGGATCTATCTGCGCTCTACCGGCGCGGAGCATGTCCGGTTATTGGAACGCCTGGGGTTCGTTCCATAGCCGCAACAGAATTTAACTTCTGTCGCAATGGATTCGTCAGCAATATCAATCCACCTGTATTATAGCAAACCCCCTCCCCCATTGCAAGGGGGAAAATGGAAAAATTGTATGAAAATTTAAGGCCGCAAAACCCCGTATTTTTTGCGGTCAGCTTGTTGTCCCCTCCTGCGCCCGCGGCGTGGCGGTCAGCTCCCTCAAAAGAGGGAGCTTTTTCCTTTTGCGGACAGAAGTTAAATTCTGTCGCGCATCACGGCAAAAGGAGGTGGAAAAACCGTGGCGGGACACCACTCCAGGAAAAAACTGGAGCTGACCGGCCAGCGCTTCGGCAGCTTGACGGTCCTGGGCCCGGCGGACAACATCGGAATCCGCACCGCATGGCGCTGCCAGTGCGACTGTGGCCGTGTGGTGGATGTCCGGACGAGAGGACTGCGCGGCGGTTACACGAAGAGCTGCGGCTGCCTGAAGCCAGACACCGCCCCCGAGGGCGGCCTTGTCCTCAACTACGTTGACGGAACCTGCGTGGAGATGCTCCAGGCGAAAACCATTCGCTCCAACAACACCAGCGGCGTGACAGGGGTGGAATGGGTGGCCGGAAAGCAGCGCTGGCGCGCTACCATCTGCTTTAAGGGCAAGCGCCATTATCTGGGCGCTTTCAGACAGTTTGACGAGGCTGTCAGGGCCCGCAGGCTGGGCGAGGAGATGTTCCACGACCAATTTCTGCGTGAATTCGCCTCGACCACCGGGAACAGACCGGCGGCCCGCGGCTGATTCAAATCCTGTGAAAGGAGGGAGGCTATGGCGGTTCCAACATGGCGCGGCCCCGCTGTCGTATGCGCCGGCGATGGCGGGAGCAGACGGTGAGGCGCTGGGGCAAACCAGCGGAAACGCTGGGACGGCAAAGTCAGAGGCTAAGGCATACTCCCGCTGCGGCGGGTAAGTGGCTACGCTCGTTCGACTACCGGATACTTTGCGTCCGAATCATGCAAAGAAAGGAAGAATTTTACATGAAGTATTTTAAGCAAGTCAGCAAGCGCTCCTTTGCAATGCTTCTTGTTCTGGTGATGAGCCTGGGCTTGCTCCAGACGACTGCGTTTGCAATGGACGTTCCTGACAGTGAGGCGTCCAACACGGTTGTGACGGATGCCGATAACGCTGGCGAGCCTTTTGACTCCGATGCGTTTGAAGTTCCCGAAGATACCTTCGTACCCCCTGCCGAGGAGCCTGAGACGGTTCCCGCTGAGGTTCAGGCTTTTCTGGACGCCGTGGCGGTCCTGCCTGCCCCCAGTGCGGTCGACGCCGTCAATGCAGAGGCAGTGGGCTACCAGGTCAACGGGGCTCTCGACATGTACGAGGGCTTGATTGACGCCGGTCTCGACGGAACTGTGGGCGTGGCTGAGGCTCTGGAAACCGTCTATGCCGTCTATGAGGCGGTTCTGGCGGCGGAAGAGATCGAGGACAGCGACACCTACCTTGAGCAAATACCCGGCTACACTCCGGATGATAGATTTTACTACAACGGTAGGGAGGTAGCACAGCTTTACGTTGGAACCTACGCCAACAAGCCGGTTTACCAGTATACTAACCCTGCAACCTCTATTGCGGTTCATGTGGGTGAAACTGGTTCCGAACAGTACCTTTATACCAAATCGGCAACTTGCTACTGTGGTAATGTGTTAGTTGAGGAGACGCCGGATTGGATTGCAGTTGATTCCAAGAGAAAATTGACCGACAGCAATCCGGGCATTGTTGGGAATCCGCCTACATGGTCTTTGGCTGCGTATGAATCTGAAGACTGGAGCGATTCACTTTATGCAGGCTACCCAGCTTTGCAGATAGGCGTCACCGGAGCAAAACCTGGGCACACTTCGCTCGAATTCCAGACCTATCAGAACTACTACTACGCTTATTATTGGAAAACGTGCAGGCGCTGTGGTCAGCTGTATAGTGAAATTTCCTTCAAGGGCAAATGGATTGAGGACACCCAGACACTTACTCCCACCACTGCTTACAAAGTAGAGTGGTACAATGAACAGCGCAAGCAGATTAAGCCTACTGAAACCCGCTATGGAATCGCAGGTGAGACAGCTAAGGTCACTGAGGATGACAAGGTGGTTGACGGCTATGTCTTCGCCGCTAAGTCCACATCCAATGTCCTTGAGAAGGAAATTGCTGCGGATGGTACTACCGTGCTGAAGTTGTTCTTTACCACGGAGAGCCTGAAGGTGACCAAGACTGCCGCCAAGAGAGTGGAGAGGGATGAGAATGGCAAGGCAACGGCTTGTTACGTTGACTACACTGTCACACTGAAGAGCAACCTTGCAAGACCCCAGTACTTTATTCAGTTCCAAGATGTGATGGAAAAAGGGCTGACCTTTGTGACGGACGAGACCGGAGCACTTGCAAATCTGTCGTATACACTCAGGAAGGCAAACGGCCAGACTTACGAGTGCGAGGATTTCGGTTCGTGGCTTAATGGGGAAGATATCGAAGACCCCGATAGTCGGTTGGACAAAAATAACACCGTAGCTTATATCTGCTTCCAGCTTAACGCCGAAAATGGTTTCTTTGAAAACGGTGATGCGCTGATTGTAAAGTATACCGCCAAGGCGGATACCCCGATTGCAGAAGTCACTCAGTATCACAACCATGTGTACGCTACCACTTGGAACGCCAATTAAGGAAAGGGGATGTGCGTAATGAAGCGCACAAAGAACAATCAGATTTTGTATCGCATTTTTGTTGAACTGCTGAGTTTAATCGTATGTTTCAATTTATGCGTACCGGTGCGTGCTCTTGGCCCCGGTGACGTTCCGGGCGGAGGCGACTATTCCGACAACGACGGCGCTGACACAGAAATCGATCCAGACGATATCCCGGATGATGGCGACGACGACGCGGATGCTGACGCCGATGCGGATGCTGATGCCGATGCTGACGCGGATGCCGATGCCGACGCGGATGCCGATGCCGACGCGGACGCCGATGCTGACGCCGACGCGGACGCCGATGCTGACGCCGACGCGGACGCCGATGCTGATGCCGACGCTGATGCAGACGCTGACACAGACACAATCGATATTCCCGACGTAGAGGTTCCTCTGACGGAAATCCCCGACACAACCGTGCCTGAGACGCCTGCGGAGGAAATCGACGTCGACGATCCGCCAGTGCCTCTTGCAGAGGCGCCGGAAGAGGAGCTGGTGCTCGATGAGCCTGACGTTCCTCTGGCGGACGTACCCCACACTGGCGACTCCGCGCAGTGGACTGTGCTGACTCTTCTGAGCGGCTGTGCTCTGCTGTGGATGCTTCTGGACGCGAAGAAGCGGAAAGCGGAGTAAACAATATCCCCAATCATAGCAAGCGGCCCGGTTTACCGGGCGGCCTTTTATACTTGTGACCAATAAAATTCCCCTGGGACGTGGAAGACCCCTCCACCGCAAGCGG
>CAJTPV010000063.1 GCA_910578505.1 uncultured Oscillospiraceae bacterium
ATTGTAGAGGAATGGCTTGCTGTCATATTCCCGGAAAAGCCTTTTCATAGACTGTGCAAATCCCTCTTTCGTCCGGCTGTTCCTGTTTATGTCGATAATCTTTTCTGTCAACCTCCTTTGTATGTCTGTGATTGTTTCAAGGAATAAATCTTCCTTTGTCGGGTAGAGCGTATAAAAAGTACCGATAGATATAACAGCCTTATCGCATAGATTCTTAATGCTTGTCTTTTTGTACCCTTGCGCTATCCAACATTCCTCGCATAGTTCTTCCAGCTTTTTGCGGATTGCTTTTTTATCAGCGTCCGAAAGGACTGGCTTTGACGGCATAATTCTATTTCTCCTTTCTAGTGAATTTTACTTGCGAATATTCGTAATAAATATTCGCAAGTAAATAATAACATTTGTAACACATATTGTCAAGGTGAAAAAGTTTTGTTTATTATGCAATAGTTGAAATCATATTTTTCCCACTCGTGGTTCTTTCATTGGCAGGCTGCTGGCCGGGATAAAAACGCCGTTTTCCATATCCTTAGCGCGGATAGCGGCTTTCTTCGCCTCAATTTCAGCCCTTTTCTTTGATTTTATCCTCATACCGTTTTTGTGTCCCGTTGGCCTTGCGCCGGAGATATGCCTGGTGCAGCTTGTCCTTGCGTTCCTCTTTCTTCCGCAGGGCTTCCAGTTCCTCCGGCGTGAGGTTCACTTCCCCGAAGTGGGGCGGTATGTACCTTCCGACAAAATTGAAGTAAATCTCAACCTCCTGCGTGGTTTCAATGCTGCCTTTTCGGTCACGCTCATGGACAAGGATTTTCTCCACAAACTCATTCAGCATGGTGGTAGTCAGGTTGTCAAAATTCTCATACTTGTCAACAAGGGCGATAAATTTCTCCGCTGATTTCCGGCTCTGCTCATATCCAGCGATTGCCTTTTCCAGTTCGGCAATCTCGCCGGAAAGGGATTCCTGCTCCTTTGCGTACTGTGCGTCCAGGGCGGCGTATCTTGCGTCCGGCAGCTTGCCCAGCACATTGTCCTCATAAATCTTGCATATCAGTTTTTCCAGTTCCCCGGCCCGTTTCTGTGCCGCCGCCAGCCGTTTCCGCTTTCTGGTGATGTCGCTGGCCTGCTGCTCGGCCTGGGTTTCCTGAACCGCTTTGATAAACTCTGCCCGGTCATTTCTGGAATACTCCGCAATCGCCCGGAGCATATCGGAAACCAGTGTCAGGACGGCGCTTTCATTGATTCGGTGCTGCGTGGAGCAGAGGACGCCAACCGGAACCTTGCTATATTGGGAGCAAGTATATTGTGAGATACGCTTGCCGTTGTTGGTGCGGTGGACGTACATCTTGCCGCCGCAGTCGGCGCAGTAGAGCAGGCCGGTGAGCGGGGCGGCTTCTCCCCAGCCGTCCGGGTAACGCTTCACGTTGGAGCGGATTCTCTGCACATTCTCAAAGGTTTCCGGGTCGATAATGGCGGTGTGGGTGTCCTCAAACCTTGTATAGATAAACGAGATGCAGCCCAAAAACGCCGTGATAAAGTCGAGTAATATGCAGGAAATCCAAAGATTACAGCCAATAAAAGAAGAAAAAAGTTTGATTTTTCAAAACAGCCTCCTGTTTCGAAAATTTTACGCACCAAAGATGCAAAATCCGCTATTTATGGACGGAGTAAAGTCGCTATCCGCCATTCCCCCAGAGCTGCCGGCAGAGTCCGGAAACTCTGGGATTTTGCTTTTTTCCGCCATTGTTACATATGCTTCGTTTGTCTCCGGTTTCTTAGTGGTATTGGTGATAGCTTTATCAATGCCTTTCGGGTATACTTGCCTTGCAATCAGCGGAAAGGAGAATAACACCATGCCAGAGACTCGAAACTTATGTGCGCAGCTGCCACTGGACCTGCACCAGCGCGTCTGCGAGGCCAGAGAGCAGTCGGGCCTGACCACCGCGCAGTACATTACAAACCTGTTAATCGAATACTACGAGATGAAGGAAAACGGGGGTAAAACGATTATGGCAAACAATAACGGCAGCAGAACGATGGCCTTCCAAATCGGAGAGGACCTTTTCCAGCGGATCAAGGCGCACCTGGAGTGTGAGACAGCCCGCACAGGCCGGAAGCTCACCCAGCGGGAGTTCGTGCTGGGGCTGATCGAGGAGGCGCTGAGCGAGGCTGAGCGTCAGGCCGGCGCCAGCCCCTGTGAAGCCGCGGAAACCGAGGGCGGCTCCCAGGAGCAGGACGCCCCCAGCCAGGGCGGTGAGGAGGCGTGTGAGGGCGAGACGGGCCTCCCCGCCAGCCAGGACGAATGACAGCAGCAACAGAGCGGCCCAGGCCATCCCAATCGGATCGGCCTGGGCCGCTCTGGCCGCATAAAACAGAAAAATCAGGAAAGAGAGGTCAACATGAGTCAAAAGGATTTTATTGAGAAGTTCCACACGCTCCTGCCGGAGTGCCGGCCGGAGGCGGCGCAGCTCTGGTGTGAGTTCGCTGCTGAGAGTGTGGATCGGAAACAGTACGTTCACTTCCAAGCGGCAGAAAGCCGGGACGCCTCCATCGAGAGCTGGCTGGAGGTCTTATACGAGGGCCTGCGCCAGACCAGGGAAACCTTTGGCGCGGAGCTGGCCGCAAGGGTAGCCGCCCTGAGCCTGGAGCGCTGCTGCCTCTACCCAGGCGAGATGCCCAGGGCAGCAGAGTGCCTGCGGTCGGGAGACGGCGCGAAGGATATTCTGGCGAAGATCGAGTCCGGCGAGATCGACTGCACCAACCTGTTCTCCGCCGCACCGCCCAAAGAGTCCCCAACAAAAACCTATATGAGTGAACAGGAGTTCACCGCCCACATGAATGGGCTGATCCCCACCCCCAGCGCGGAAGCCAACAGCCATTTGCTGGACCTCGCCAACGGACTCTGGCTGGAGATGAAAGACGATCTTTACCATGCGTTTTCCTTCGTCTCCCGCCATTTCACCTTGGAAACGCTGCAGAACGTGTACGATCTGTGCGGGGCCAGGGAAACGGGCCTGCTGCCGTGGGAGATCATCGGCGCGGCGGTCTACGTGCAGACAGGCACTCCGGCTGAAGAAATCAGCAAGGATGAGTGGAAGGACTTTGTTCTCCTGCCCACCCCGGAAAGCGCCGGTGCGATCAGTTCCCTGGCCCTCTGTACCGTGCGGGAAAACGGAGAGGCAACGCAGTTTTATACGCCCCGCTTTGGACAGTACGACCCTCAAAAGCTGCTGGATGCGGCAATAGCCAGGGCCGGCGAAGCTGGAACAACGGCGGCAGAGGCCCTGCAGCAGATGGATCACAATCTGCCGGATGTGGAAAGCCATGTGACAGCCAACAAGGCAATTCTCGGCCCAGGATCGAGGCTGGCGGAGAAGCTGTCCCTGCTGATGTCCTCCAGTCCCATCACCGCCGCCCACATCATCATGGATGCGGACCGTGGAAGCGTCACCATCAGAATGAACCCGCTGTGGGAGAAGCTGCGGGACGAGCGGGAGTCCGGCCCGCCTGTGCCGCAGAAACACTCCAGTCGGAAGCGTTCTTCCAAACATAAAAATCAGCCGGACAGATAGCAGGAAAAAGAGGCGGGCCAGAGCATCCCAATCAGGATGTTCCGGGCCGCCTTTTTTCATTTCGCAAGAGGAGGTGATCATAACGAGACAAAGCACAGCGCCAGATTTCCGCTTCACGGACGAGGAGATGGAGACCGCCAAAGGAACAGACCTGCCGGATTTGCTGGAACACTTGGGCTACAGCGTCCGGCGATTGGGCAGCCGCTACCACACCACCAGGGAGATGGACAGCCTGATGATCAAAGACCGCCGAACCTGGAAGCGCTACTCCAACGGCACAGGCGGGGACGCCATCACCTTCCTGCAGGAGTTCTGCGGGAAGGGATTCCGGGATGCCGTGACCTACCTGCTGGAGTTCAATGGAAACCGCGCCAGGGACTCCCCCGCCCCTCGCCCCAGGCCAGCCCCCCAGGAGGAAAAACCGGCCTTTGCCCTGCCCATCCCCAACCAGGACCAGCGGCGGGTGTTTGCCTATCTTCAAAAGAGAGGCATTGCCCCCCAGGTGATCCGGGGCTTTATCGAGTCCGGCCTGCTGTATGAGGACAGCCTGCATCACAACTGCGTGTTCGTGGGCCGGGACGGCAGCGGAAAGCCGGTATTCGCCAGCAAGCGCGGCACCTACGACCTGGGCGGCTCCAGTTTTAAGCGGGACGCCCCCGGCAGTGACAAGAGCGTGGCCTTCCGGCTCCCCTGCGACCCCGCCCTGGATTGGGTGGCGGTGTTCGAGGCCCCCATCGACCTCATGAGCTTCTGCACCCTGCACCGGGCGGTCACCAGCAACGCCGTGGCCCTGTGCGGACTGTACCAAGGGCCGCTGGACACTTACCTGCGTGAGAATCTCCATCTGAAACAAATTGTTCTGTGCCTGGACGCGGACGGGCCGGGACAGGAGGCCACAGAGAAGTTCCAGGAGGAGTACGCCCAAAAGGGCTACGCCGTATCCACCAGGACGCCCGCCCACGGGAAGGACTGGAACGAGTTTCTGCAGCACCAAGTTTTTGGAAGGGAGGTAACAGCGCCGGCCCCAAAACAACCTCAATCAAAAGGAGGAGATAGAATCAATGGCAGACTTAGAACAACTCATCAGCGATAAGGCCGCCGCAGACGCCCAGTGGCGTGAGCAGCGGCAGGCGGAACAGGAAGCCGCCGCCAATCTCCGGGACGAGAGCGTAGCGGAGATCGCTTCCGATCCGGAAGCGTTCGTCCGATACCTGGATATGCAGGGGGACAACCCCGCTTACAGCGCCGGGAACATCGCCCTGGTGATGAAGCAGGCCCCGGAGGCCACAGTCGTATTCACCCGTGACCGCTGGAAGTCCCGTGGCCGTTTTGTGCTGGAGACGGAGCAGGAAAAGGGGAGTAAAATCTTTGTCAAGTCCTCCGCAGACCGCAGCTATACCCTGGCGGACACCTTCGATGTGACCCAGACCCAGGGGCGGGACCTCTGTAAGCCGCGCCTGGAGGATGACACACAAGAGATGGAGACGGCGCTGGCCTCTCTGCTGAATTATTCCCCTGTCCAGGTGATGGCCCAGGTGGGACTGGACGCCGGAGCGTACTACGATCCCCAGAACATGGTGCTGGCCGTGGACCCCAACTATTCAGACAGCGAGGCATTCGGAGCCATCGCCGCCGAGATCGCCCACGCCCGCTTCCACAACCGGGGCTTCAACTGGGAATACAGCCGGGAGAGCTGTGAATTGAGCGCCCAGAGCGTATCCTACATCCTGTGCCGCCGCTTTGGAATCAGTCGGGAGCAGCCGGATCTGTCCAGACAGCCGAACCTGTTCCGGGGCTGGCAGGCCCAGGGGCAGCTGGATGCGCTGAATGCCATCCGGAATATGAGCAAGCAGATCGGCGGCGGCATTGAAAAGAGCCTCGCCCCTCCCCAGCGGGCCGCCCCTGCCGTACATAGAGACGCCAGATAACATCATGATTCAGGGACAAACAAATTGAAAAATGGAGGAATTATCCCATGAAACGCATTTTAACAATCTTATGCGTCCTGGCTCTCATCATGGCCGGGAGCGTTACCGCCCTGGCCGCAGATGCTTCCAATACGGGCCAGAGCGCCAGCTATTACCCCATATCGGTGGAGGAGTACACCTACGGCGACTTTGACGAGCTGCGGATCAACAAAATCTACCAGCTGTCCCTGGCGGACGATCCCAGCCTCATCTCCACTGAGGACTTCGTGAGAAATGGCCGGAGGTACTACCTGCTGGACATGACCAGGAAGGACGAGGTGGGCGTGGACATCCAGACCCACACCGAAACCGTCACCCAGGCCAGCGATACCAACAACCTGGAAACCATCCTCCAGCGGCTGGACGCGGAGATGGAGGTGACCACCGAGGACGGCTATGTCGGTATCCTGCGGCTGGACCACACCAGCGTCCAGGTCACCACAGACGGCTACGCCACTAAAACCAACACCCTCTCCGCCAGCCGCAGCTATCCCAATCTGTCCGAGGCGGATATCTCCCTCATCCCCAAGACCATCGAGGACAAGGGTAAAACCCTGACCCTGGGAGATGTGAAGTGGAGCGAGTCCATGGACGTGGACGGCGAGGGGAACCCCGTCACCCGCTACACTGCCACCGCCAGCTACACGGGGACCGCCTCCAGCAGATACGCCACCGGCTACACGGTCAGCGCCAACTACACCGGCGAGGTGTCCAAGGCCAACTGCGCTGTGGTCACTTATACTGCCATCTTCGGCAGCGAGAAGGCTGCAGAGGAGTCCACAGCCCCAGGCGGCGATGAACAGCACGATCCCACCTCTGGCCAGACGGGCGATACGGAGAATCCCAGCAGCACGGAGACCCCGGATACCGATCAGGAGACTGTAGACTGCTCCGGCCTGAATGG
This sequence comes from uncultured Oscillospiraceae bacterium, assembly GCA_910578505.1. Classification (GTDB taxonomy): domain Bacteria; phylum Bacillota; class Clostridia; order Oscillospirales; family Oscillospiraceae; genus Pelethomonas. The sequence continues at coordinate 6,438 of CAJTPV010000063.1, forward strand.
TCCCCTGGTAATCGGCGTTGTGGTGCTGGCCCTGGGTGCAGGCGGTGTGTTCGCATTCAAAAAATTCCGTGAGAGGAGATGAACCCCTTGAAAATTCGCAGTTTTCTGCTGGCCATGATGTTATGCGCCCTCTGCTGCGTTCCGGCCCACGCGCTGGAATACGACTTTGACGCACCAGAGGATTACCTGTTCGGCCAGCCCACCAGCGATGACACCATCTACGAGTGGGAGAACCCCAACGTGGACCGGAGCAAGAACACGGCGCTGATCGCTCCCGGCTTCGGGACCCCCACCAGCTATCTGCCCAATTCCGGCGAGTACCTGACCCCAAACCTCGTCCCCGGCGCTCTCAGCGGCGGGCTGGTCAATCAGGTGGGCAGCGCCGGAGCCAACGCTACAGGCGGCGCAGCTGGCAGCTCTATCATCACCGGGGAGTATCCCTCGGTGGACACCAGCGGCAATTTCACCGTGACCCAGATCCCCGGCAGCCCCACGGACATCGCCCAGGGAAGTACCACTAGCGGCTACACCGAGGTGACGGACGATCTCTACCACTCGGACGGCAGCCTGGGAACGCTGAAGATCCCCGCTATCGGCCTGAGCGTCAAGGTGGTGCAGGGGACGGACAGCGCTGCGCTGAAGAAAGGCGCGGGCCACTTCACCAACACCAGCATCTGGGATGGCAACGCCTGCTTCGCCAGCCACAACCGCGGTACAAACAATTACTTCGGCAAGATCCACACCCTGGAGATGGGCGATACCATCATCCTGACCACGGTGCTGGGAACCCGGACCTATGCAGTCACCAGCGTAGAGAAGGTTGGTGTCAATGACTCCAGCGGCACCGCCGCCACCACCGACAACCGCGTGACGCTCTACACGTGCGTGATGGATCGGCCGGAGTACCGCTGGTGCGTCACCGCGATCCAGCAGGGATAAAACTGTCTGCCGATTGTGTTCGACTTTCCCCGCCTTCTGTGATATGGTTCGGTTTGCGAAAGCCCCACCATATTACGAAACGGAGGAATCGAGCATGAAAAACAGAAAAATCCTGTCCCTGCTGCTGGCCGGAACCATGACCGCGGCTCTGCTGGCCGTCCCCGCCCAGGCGGCGGAGACCCCGTCCATCCGAGTGAGCAGCTACAAGGGGAACACCCTGGAGGTAGGAGAGCGCAGCGGCCTCATCATCGGCCCCAGCGGCATGGACTACACCGTAACCTCCAGCGACCCGGACACGGTGGCGGTGGAGCAAATCACCGGCTTTTGGGTAGCTGTCGCCAAGGGGGCGGGAACCGCGGAGATCGTCGCCGCCAACCGCGCCGGGGCGTCTGGAACCATGACGCTCACAGTCGGCTCCGCCAATGCGCCCGCCAGCCCAGACAGCGCAAATCAGCCGGAAAACCTGGAGATACGGCAGGAGCTGATTCGCCTGATCAACCAGACCCGCAAGGCCAATGGCGTGTCGGAGCTGTCTGTCAGCGAGGCCCTGATGAATGCCGCCCAGGTCTGCTCTGACCGGCGCTATACCTGGCATCATACCAAAGAGGAGTGCGAGGCCGTCATCGCCTCCGGATATCCCCACGGCTTCGGCACGAATCTGACCGTGTTCACCGGCGTGGCCGCGAAGGATACCGCCCAACACGCCCTCGAAAACTGGATCAGTTCGTCCGGCCATTTTGAAACCATGATCGAACCGGATTGTGACGGCATCGGCGTGGGCGTAACCGAGAGCGGCGGCGTAACCTACTGCTATATGTTCGTTGGCAGGCCAAATACCCAAAATCCATACGAATAACGGAATACGAACCGGAACAGGTCTTTCAGCCCAGGCTGAAGGGCCTTTCCTTTTGTCCAAAAAACGGAAAGGAGTTCTCACTGCATGAACAAAAACCATTCATTTTTCACCCGTGTGACAGCCATGCTGCTGGCGCTGGTGTGTGTGCTGGGGCTGCTGCCCGCGACAGCCCTCGCTGCCCCGCCGGACACCGTCAAACTGGAGGACTGCACTTATAACGGCGTCCAGTATGACTCCCCGGCCCTGGGGACGTGCCGCCTGCAGCAGATGCGCTTTGACTGCGGCGGCAAAAGCGCCATGGGCTTCTGCGCGGAAAAAGGCAAGGGCATGGGCCATTCCCTGGAGGGACACACTTGGGGCAATCCCCAATCCATTACCGACCCCACCGTGACCACCATGATGGCCTACTTCTACGCCCACTCCACCGGCGTGTTCACCGATCAGGCCCACGCCCTGGGTGTGGACGATGTGTGGGACAGCGACTACACCTGGACCATGAACGCCTGGGTGCAGGCCATCGTCTGGCGCTACAAGGCTGGTTCGCTCTCCGACCCTGTGACCGCCTGCGCTGAGGAGCTGATGTATGTCTACAACAACCTGGAGCACACGAACTACTCCAGCATTGATGACACGATGGACGGCAGATCGTTCCGTGACCGCGCCCAATACATCCTCGACCTGGGGCAGCAGGGCGTGTGGGGCGAGTGCGAAGTCCGCGAGTATGCCTACACCGGCCCCGGCTCCAGCTACCATCCCGCAAATGACGTGCAGGCTGTCATGGTGGGCGAGCTGAATGTTATCCGCGAGAAATACGAGCTTACTATTAAAAAGGTAGACAGCACCAACCCCAATAAGGGCCTGTCCGGCGCGCGTTTCAAGGTAGCGTCCGAAAACGGCTCCTACTCCAAGGAGGTTGTAACAGGCCGTGACGGAACGGTCACCCTGTCCCCTCTGGACGCGGGTACCTATGCGGTAACAGAGCTGGAGGCCCCGGAGGGCTACGAGATCGACAATCCTGGGCCTCAGTATGTTGTTCTGCCCAGCGGCAGCGATAAAACTGTGACCGTCACCTTTACGGACACGCCTGAAATCACCGGCGAGGGCAGTATCCGCAAGGTGGACGCGGATAATCCCACCAAGGGTCTGGCCGGAGCAGTCATCAAGATCACCGGCGTGGACAACGACTTCACCGGGACCTACGTCACCGGCGCGGGCGGCTACCTGACGGACGTGCCCTGGAAGGATATGCCCCTGGGCAGTTACACCGCAGAGGAGGTCACTCCCCCGGAAGGTTACACCAAAAGCCCTGATGTCAGCAAAACCAAGCAGAC
>CAJTPV010000064.1 GCA_910578505.1 uncultured Oscillospiraceae bacterium
GGCCCGGGGGTACGGCTCGGGCCGTTTCAGCTTCAACGTCCGGGGGGGCCGCTGCGAGGCCTGCTCCGGGGACGGGCTGCTGAAAATCGAGATGCACTTCCTGCCGGACATCTTCGTCCCCTGCGAGGTCTGCAAGGGCAAGCGGTACAACCGGGAGACCCTGGAGGTGCGCTACAAGGGGAAAAACATCCACGACGTGCTGGAGATGACGGCGGAGGAGGCCAAGGAGTTCTTCAAGCCCCTGCCGAAGATTGGCCGCAGGATGGAGACGCTGTGCGACGTGGGCCTGGGCTATATCAAGGTCGGGCAGGCGTCCACCACCCTCTCCGGCGGCGAGGCCCAGCGGGTGAAGCTGGCCACGGAGCTGAGCAAGCGCAGCACCGGCAGCACCATCTATATCCTGGACGAGCCTACCACCGGCCTGCACACCGACGACGTGGGCAAGCTGCTGGAGGTGCTGCAGCGGCTGGTGGACGCGGGCAACACGGTGGTGGTGATTGAGCACAACCTGGACGTCATCAAATGCGCCGACTATATCATCGACCTGGGGCCGGAGGGCGGCGACGGCGGCGGCACGGTGGTCTGCACCGGCACGCCGGAGGAGGTGGCCGCCTGCGAGGCCAGCTACACCGGGCAGTATTTGAAAAAGGTTTTGAAGTGACCCTGCGCCAATAGAATCGAGGTAGACAAAACAGCAATGGATATTATGCAATGGCTGACCGACAACCCGGTGGGGGAGTTCTGCTTCACCGCCATGGTCTCAATGATCCCCGTAGCGGAGCTGCGGCTGGGCATCCCCTTCGGCGTGGCCCGGGGGCTGCCGGTGTGGGCGGCGTATCTGGCGGCGGTGGTGGGCAACGTGCTGCCGGTACCCTTCATCGTGGTGTATATCCGGCGAATCTTCCTGTGGATGCGCCGCCGCCTGCCCTGGCTCAACAGCCTGGTGGACAAGCTGGAGCGCAAGGCCCACCTGAAGGGCCAGACGGTGACCAAATACAAATACCTGGGGCTGCTGCTGTTTGTAGCCATCCCCCTGCCGGGCACCGGGGCGTGGACCGGCTCCCTGGCGGCGGCATTCCTGGACATGCCGCTGCGGAAAGCCCTGCCGTCCATCTTCGCCGGCATCGTCATCGCCGGTTTTGCCATCAGCATACTGACCTTCGGCGTAGCCAGCCTGTTTTAGGTCCTGGGCGGACGGCCAACGCGCTGCGCAATGGCAGAGACTGCCGCCGCAGGCAGCGGCGCTGGCCGTCCGGCAGGACCCAATCCCTCCGTCCTGGCATACACTGGCATGAGCAAAACAGAACGGAGGAATCATTATGCAGCTATGGCAGGACGGATTGCTGGCAATGCTGGCGGCGGTAGGATTGGCGTCGCTGCTCTGGGCGGCGGTCAAGGCTGTGCTGTTCCCCGGCGGACCCCGGCAGAGGCGCATCGTGGCCATGATCCCGGCCCAGGGGGACGGCGAGGGCCTGGAACAGCAGGTGCGTATCCTTCGGGGCATGCGCAGGGAGCGGAACGTATTCAGCCTGATACTACTGGTGGACTGCGGACTCAGCGAGGAGGGCAAAAAACTCTCCCGCCTGCTGGCCAAGCAGGACCGGTGGGTAACCATCTGCCAGCCCAACGAAATCGACAGCTACCTGCGCCCGTTTCCCGACTAGCATCTCCCATCCGCCGGCGGGCACAGACCAGAAACCAGCAGAGAGCCGCGCCGGGCACTAAAGTTCTTTTTGATACTTTTTCTTTCAAGAAAAAGTATGAACAACAGCCAGTAAGGAGAGGGGACTATGAGCGGCAATGCCATGATCGACGGGACCATCCAGCACGTCATCTTTCAAAACGAGGACAACGGCTACACCGTGCTGCGGCTGGTGACAGCGGATGGGGAGGCGGTGACAGTGGTGGGCACCATCCCCTGCGCCGCGCCGGGGGAGGACATGGTGGCCGCCGGCCAGTGGGTCAACCACCCCACCCACGGGGAGCAGTTCCAGGCCCAACAGGTGGAGCGCTACCTGCCCACCACAGAACCGGAGATACTGAACTACCTGTCCTCCGGCGTCATGAAGGGCATCGGCCCGGCCACGGCGGCCCGGCTGGTGGAGCGCTTCGGCGAGAGCACCCTGTCCGTGCTGGAGGAGGAGCCGGACCGGCTGGCGGAGATAAAAGGCATCACGCCCCGGCGGGCCAAGGAGATCACCGACTGCTTCCGCGCCCAGACCGGCATGCGGCGGCTGCTGGATTTCCTGAGCCAGAACGAGCTGCCCCTGATCCTGGCGCTGCAGCTGAGCCGCCGCTACGGCCTGGAGGCCCTGGAGCGGGTCCGGGAAAACCCGTACCTGCTGGTGGACGAGGTCTACGGCATCGACTTCGGCATTATGGACGAGATCGCCCTCTCCATGGGCATGGCCGGCGACAGCGGACGCCGCATGGAGGCGGCGGTGCTCTTTGAGCTGAGCTACAACCAAAACAACGGCCACGTGTTCCTGCCGCGGGACAAGCTGACGGCGGCGGCGGCCCAGCTGATCGACTGCCCGCCGGATATGGTGGCGGCGGCCCTGGACGGCCTCATTGCGCGCCGGGGCATCCTCTGCGACCGGGTGGCCCGGCTGGACGCCTGTTACCTGCCCCGTCTCTACGAGGCGGAAACCTACGTGACCAACAAACTGAAACAGATGCTGGACAGCCAGGCGGAGCGGTCCGACTACATAGCCAACCGGGTGGACCGGATCCTGGAGCAGATCGAGGCGGAACAGGGGATCGCCTACGCGCCCGCCCAGCGGCGGGCTGTGGAGCTGGCGGCCAAGGAGGGCGTCATCCTGCTCACCGGCGGCCCCGGCACCGGCAAGACCACCTCCGTGCGGTGCATCGTGGCCCTGCTGGACCGGATGGGCTGCACGACGATGCTGATGGCCCCCACAGGCCGGGCGGCCAAGCGGCTGGGGGAGCTGTGCGGCCGGGAGGCCCAGACCATCCACCGGGCCCTGGGCATGACGTGGAAGGAGGAGACCGGGGAGGTCACCTTCCAGAAAAACGAGAAGGAGCCGCTGAAGGCGGAGGCGGTCATTGTGGACGAGATGAGCATGGTGGACCTGCCGCTGATGAGCGCGCTGCTGGCGGCGCTGCGGCCGGACTGCCGGCTGGTCATGGTGGGGGACCCGGACCAGCTGCCCAGCGTGGGGCCGGGGAACGTGTTTGGCGATCTGATCCGCAGCGGGCGGGTGGCCATGGTGTGCTTGACGGAGATCTTCCGGCAGGCCCAGGCGTCGGCCATCGTCCGGGCGGCCCACACCATCAACCGGGGGCAGCTGCCGGATTTGCGCAACCGGACGGACAGCGACTTCTTTTTTATGCGGCGCAGGGAGCCGGAGGCCCTGGTGGCGCTGGTGGTGGAGCTGTGCCGGAAGCGGCTGCCGGAGAACATGGGCATCCCCGCCGGTCAGATCCAGGTGCTCTGTCCCACCCGGAAGGGGCCGTGGGGCACCTGGGCGCTGAACCAGGCCCTGCAGGCGGCGCTGAATCCCCCGGCGGCGGACAAGCGGCAGATCCTATGGGGTGAGACGGTGTTCCGCGCCGGGGACCGGGTCATGCAGGTGCGCAACAATTACGACGTGCTCTGGGTCCGGGAGGACGGCGAGACCGGCGCGGGCATTTTCAACGGCGACGTGGGGATGGTGGAGGACATCGACCCCTCCGGCGAGCTGCTGACCATCTCCTTTGACGGCCGGACGGCCACCTACACGGCGGAGATGCTGCTGGAGCTGGAGCTGGCCTACGCGGTGACGGTGCACAAGAGCCAGGGCAGCGAGTATCAGGCAGTGATCCTGGCGGCGCTGCCGGCGGCCCCGTCGCTGATGGTGCGGGGCGTGCTCTACACGGGGGTGACCCGGGCCAGGGAGCTGCTGATCGTGGTGGGCGACGACGCTGTCCTGGGCCGGATGGCGGCCAATGACCGGCAGCAGCGCCGCTACAGCGGCCTGCGCTGGCGGCTGCGGTCCTAGGCGGACGGCCAAAGCGCTGCGCGGGTCCTAGTCGGACAGCCAGAGCGCTGCGCGGTCCTGCCGCGCAGGAGCCAGCCCCATAAGTTTTGCCGCCCTGCGGCGCAGGCGGCGTTGACCAACATTTGCAGAATAGGAGCGATAAATATTTTGAACTGGAAACAGTATATCTCTATGATTATCAGCATAATGCTCAGCTTGGTGATTTTTATATCACTGAGCGGGAACACCTGCTTTGCTTCCTATGAGGAGGAGGCCGCGGACGCGCTGAACAGCTTGGGACTCTTCAGCGGCAGCGAGGCGGGCTATGAACTGGAGCGCACCCCCACCCGTGCGGAGGCCCTGGTGATGCTCCTCCGGCTCACAGGCCAGGCGGACGCCGCCCTGGCGGAGCGCTGCGCACATCCCTTTCAGGACGGCGGATGGGCTGACGCCTATATCGGCTATGCGTATCAGAAGGGCCTGACGACCGGCGTATCCCCCAATGTTTTCGGCACAAATACGGATACCACAGCCCGGCAGTATGCGGCGTTTCTCCTGCGGGCCCTGGGATATCAGGATTTTGACTATGAGAAAGCTCTGCGCTTGCTGCAGGTAAACGCGCCCGTTATCCTGCCGGAGGGCGCCCGCTTTACCCGCGGGGACATGGCGAGCCTGTCGCTGGCGGCTCTCGCCGCCCCGATGGCGGACGGCTCCGGCACACTGGCCGCCCATTTGGCAGGGGAGGGGCTGTTTACCTGGACCGGCTATCAGGCGGCGCGGGACGGCGCGAGCGCCGCCAGCCCTGTGCAGACCACCGTTCTGCTCTATATGATCGGCGGCGATTTAGAGCCCGAATGGGGGGAGGCCACCTCCGATATCCAGGAAATCATGCAGGCGGATTTGACGGAAAACATCCATGTGGTCCTGCAAGCCGGCGGAACGAAGAAATGGGAAAATGACTGGATGACAGACGGCGGCATCCAGCGGTTCACCTTCGAAGACGGAACGATTGTGCCGGCCAGCCCGGTATTGGAAGGGGTGCAGATGTCCGAACCGGAGACATTGGCAAACTTCCTGCGCTGGGGCGTCACCCAATACCCGGCTCAGCAGTATATCCTGATCTTTTGGAACCACGGGGGAGGAACCCTGTATGGATACGGCTGCGACGACTTGAACGGCAAAAAGTGGCTGATGCTGGGCGAGCTGAATCAGGCGCTCTCCTGGGCGGATGTGCCGTTTAAAATGGTGGGCTTTGACACCTGCCTGATGGCAACGATGTCTACCGCCTACATGCTCAGCGATCACGCGGACTATCTGCTGGCCTCGGAGGAGCTGGAACCGGCCAAGGGCTGGCGGTACACAAAGTGGGTCTCCCAGCTCAGCCGTGAGCCGGATATTGAAATGCGGCAGCTGTCCGAACTGATTGCCCGCGACTATCTTGACGGCGCGCTGGAGGAGGATTGGCCGTGTGCCACGATATCGCTGATAGACCTCCGGCAGATGGAGGCCGTCGTGGACGCCTGGCGGGAGGTATCCGCGGAGCTGACCCAGCGGCTGCAGGAGGGACGCTATGCCGATATCGAACAAGCTCTGCTCGATTCCAAGATGTATGGACTGGGGACGGCTTATGACCAGGTCGATCTTGTCGATTTTATGACGCGCCTGGAGCGTGTGGGGATCGGTTCAGCAAAGGCTCTGGGGCAGGCCGCAGCGAATGCCGTGGCCTATTGCGGCAGCACGCCGGAGATGGACCGCTCCGATGGCCTGGCGATCTATGTACCCTACACGAAGTATGCGCAGTATCCGGGCAAGGTGCGTAAATCCCTGCTTGGCAGCGGGTACGGAGAAGAGGACCTGCTCTTTTGGGATGCATTTTATGAGGCGGTAAAGGAAAACCGTCCAAAGAAATTGGTATGGCCCAAGTGACGGCCCCCGTCCGGGACATAAAGCGCAGGCCCCGCAGGAGAGCGAAATCCTGCGGGGACCTGCGAAAAATACGCCAAAAATACGAAAATGGGTGTTGACAAATCGGACGGCGTCGGATATAATGATTGGGCGTTCCAAAGACAGCAGGTTGTTTTCCGTAAATCCTGCCGAGGATTGCCAATCATTTGCTGATTAGCACGGTCTTTGCGTTCTGCGCGAAGGCCGTTTCCTTATTTTGAACGCATTCTATCCCCCGCAAATCTAATGGAGGTGAAAACAAGAATGCCTAACGCAAAAGTTCTCAGCGAGAAGCAAGCGATCGTGGCGGAGCTGACAGACAAGCTGAAAAACGCAGCCGCCGGCGTGCTGGTGGACTACAAGGGCATCACGGTTGCCGAGGACACCGCTCTTCGCGCGGAGCTGCGGAAGAACAACGTGGACTACTCTGTGGTGAAGAACACGCTGCTGCGCTTCGCGGTGGATAACTGCGGCATGAACGAGCTGGACGGGCTGCTCAACGGCACCACGGCTCTGGCGGTCTGCCATGAGGACCCTGTGGCCCCTGCCCGCGTGGTCAACGATTTCGCGAAGAAGCTGGAAGACCACTTTGAGATCAAGGGCGGTTTCATGGACGGTAAGGCAATGCCCCTGGAAGAGGTCCTGGCGCTGGCGGCCATTCCCCCGCTGCCTGTTCTGCAGGCCCAGGTCCTGGGCACTATGCTGGCGCCGATTTCCGGACTGGCCTGTGTGCTCAAGCAGATTGCCGAAAAGCAGGGTGCGCCCGCCGGGGACGCTCCCGCTGAACCCGCCGCGGAGTAAGCGGCGATCCCATCTAATTTATTTGAAATATTATCAGGAGGTACCTAACAATGGCTAGTGAGAAAGTTACTGCTATGATCGAAGAGGTCAAGAATCTGACCGTTTTGGAGCTGAGCGAGCTGGTTCACGCACTGGAAGAGGAATTTGGCGTATCCGCTGCCGCTATGGCCGCTCCCGCCGCCGGCGGAGATGCTCCCGCCGCCGCTGAGAAGACCGAGTTTGACGTGGTGCTGACCGGCTTTGACGCCGCCAGCAAGATCAAGGTCATCAAGGTGGTCCGCGAGATCACCGGTCAGGGTCTGGCTGAGGCTAAGGCTACCGTCGAGGGCGCGCCCAAGACCCTGAAGGAGGCCCTGTCCAAGGACGATGCCGAGGCTATGAAGGCTAAGGTCGAAGAGGCCGGCGGCAAGGTCGAGCTGAAGTAATAGGGTTTGATGTTGTAAACGTCTGATTTAAGACGCGCACAATGTCTCGTGAATAATGACACCCATTAGGGTCGTAGCACATCGTTGCTGCGGCCCTTTTTTGTTGCCTTTTTCCACCCCATCATCACCCCGGCACCTCCCCGTTTTCCTCCCTTTCAGGGGGATTTCTACGCAAACGACATCATAAAAATCCTCCATCCATCTCCCCCAAAATTCTCCACCTGCTCCGCATTCTCCTGATTCTGTGCGGGAGCCGGGGCTGGGACCTCGCCCACCCGGAAATCTTTCCGGCTGAATCCCGCCATATTCAGTCCGCTCACGATACTGTCCAGGGTATTCCTGAAATCGTAAGCGTCAAATATCCAAGCGGGTATACAGACGTGCCGTAGGGGTGGGAAAATAGTCCCGAGAAGTCTTGAGAAGTCTCAAGAGTTCTCAGGATTACTAAAGGAAGTGGTCGATTTTCGCGTGATACTCCGGATAGACACGTCGCTTCTGCTGCTGGGCCAGTTCCGCCGCATGGTTGACCATGCAGCGATACTCGGCTGTCGCGCTACCAGGGGCGTAGCCAGAAAAACTCATGGTCTCTTTGGCACGGCGGGCTGCGTCCTCATTGATGGGGTAATACTGGACTGTAGTCTGCGCTGGGGCCTCCGGCTGGCTACTGGGATTTGTGGTTGTGTTCATGATGCGATGCTCCTTTCAGCATAGGGCAATTTGATTTCGCCCCTTTATCGCAACAATCCCCGGCGCGTCCCATCTGACGCGCAAAAAACCGGGCCAGAGGTATAACCCCTGGCCCGATTCTCATATCAGCAAAAGTAGTAAAAGAGTAGTAAATTCGCGGTAGTAATTCCCGCAAGATTTTTGATTGTCCGCTTGTCCACTCCCGGAGTATGACTTCCCTTGTTGCCCTTGATGGTTCGATAGGCCAGCTTGATATTATTTTCGCTGGAAATGAGCCCCATCAGATTCTGAAAACTCTTTCCCTGCATGCTGTCAGCATACAATCTGTCAAATGTATTTTGCAGGTCATAATACTCCGTAAAGCGTATTTTGTTCTTCTTGGGGTTACGCTGTTGCTGCTCCGAAGTCAACACAGGCACCCTCCCCTTTCGGCTTGGATTTTCTTTGTCATACTCGAAGCTGCGTTTGTTGTGTTTTCAATTTTTGTTCATTTCCGACTGGAGGCCGTCCCTCCACAGGCTTATTATTCCTGCTTCATTGGTACCATGCCTCCACTCTCACCGGGATTAAGGGCGGTTATTACCAGTTGCCCGGCTTGTCCCGTCCAACGGCCTACAGCGGCTTGTTTCATACGTTCCCGGCTTTCCACGTTCCGACAATCCTATCATTAGATATTTTTAGGCTCTCCCTCTAGACCTGCACTCAGTTCCAAAAGCCTTGCCGCCTGTAACGGCATGTGGATTTTCATAACAACCAGTCTTACTCACCCACGAGTGCGCCATATGAGTGGCCATCTGCCTTTCGACAGATGCAACGTATAGACCCGTACATTCAGGAGTCGTCAGTGCGGTCGGTCGCACATCCTTACCATGAGTATCCGACACCCGGCATATAGACAGCGCCATCCACCTCTGGACAGAGTTCGTGCGGATTGCTCCGCTTGCGGCTGCTCTCTGCCGACTTCACCGAGCTTTTGACAGTCCGGTAGCTGCATACCTTGTGCCAATCGGAGTATCAGTGTGGGCGTTTCCGGACGTTACCCCTTCATTCCACCCATTGGATTGTCAGTTCTCCTAAGATTTCAGGCTTTTCGGCCCTTCGACTTAGTGCCTGACCTTTTCAGTCAGGAACGTGTCGCACGGTTGTCGTTGCCGTAGCCTTCCAGCAGGTTTTTGAAAGAATGTCTGTACATTTAGGAAGGATTGTGGTATAATATCTTATAAATCACAGAGAAACGGTGGTGTTAACAATGGGAAGGGAAACTTCTTCCGCGCATGTGGACACCGCCGTATTTTTGCAGTTGCGGGAAGAGAACACTGTGCTGAAACAGGAGAATGAAGAACTGCGCAGGAAGCTGGAGCGCATGAACGAGCTGCTGCTGAAGGCGCAGCGGGCGCAGTTCGGGCAGAGCAGCGAGAAGCGCTCTTACGTGATGCCCAACCAGCTGGGGATGTTCAACGAGGCGGAGGCGGAGCAGGACCACAAGGCTCCGGAACCTACAGAAGAAACCCTGACAGTAAAGGAGCACCAGCGCAAGC
>CAJTPV010000065.1 GCA_910578505.1 uncultured Oscillospiraceae bacterium
CCCTCCGCTCAGCGGCGGAACATTTACTATTCTATCGCACTCTCGCGAACTTGTCAAGTACTTTTTTCAATTTCTTTCGAAACTTTCTTTTCCGTACTCAACTCGCTCTCGCAAGCGGCTCAAATAGCTCTGTCATTATACCAGACTCGCTCGCTCTTGTCAAGCCCTTTTTTCGACTTCTTTCGAAATCTTTTCCCGCTCCCCAGCTGCCGTACTCCCGTACCGCTGAGCAGCTTGGCTATTATAACAAGCTCGCCCCGATTTGTCAAGCCTTTTCTTTCGCTTCCACAAATCTTTTTTTCGTTGCCCTGCTCTGTACTCCCGTACCGCCTGACAGCTTGGCTAGTATAGCAAACCTATCCTGATTTGTCAAGTCCTTTCTTCAAAAAAATTTCAACTTTTTTTCACTGCTTTTCAAAGACATTTCCACCCATTCATGGTATAGTATATATAGTAAGGCCTCCTGTTCTGAACATACTATATCCTGTATACGAGGTGTCACCCATGGATTCTCCTGCATTCACGCCCGCACTGGGGGCGGTCCACCAGTACTCCCTGTTTTTCCTGCTGCTGATGCTCTACAGCTTTCTTGGCTGGTGCGGCGAGATGGTCTACTGCTCTCTGGGCCAGCGCCGGCTCTGCGAGAAGCGGGGCTTTCTCAACGGCCCCCTCTGTCCCATCTACGGCCACGGCGCGCTGCTGGTGCTGATGACTTTGGGCTGTGAGCCGCCGGTCTGGACCTTTCTGATCGGGGCCATACAGACCTCCGCCCTTGAATATCTGACAAGCTATCTTATGGAGAAGCTGTTCCACATGCGCTGGTGGGACTATTCCCGGAAGCGTTTTAATCTGAATGGCCGGGTCTGCCTGCTCAACTCAGTTCTCTTCGGTCTGGCCTGCGTCCTGCTGTGCCATGTGGTGAATCCTCTCCTGATCGGCTATGTGCATCAGCTATTGCACAGCGGGGCCGGCGTCCCCCTTGCGCTTCTGCTCACCGTCATCTATATAGTAGATATCGTCTTCTCCGTCCGCAGCGCCATCCAGATCGGCAGCCGCCTGGAGAAGCTCCACGCCATCCACGACGAGCTCGCCGAAAAGCTGGAGCGCCTGAAGGCGGAGCAGCAGCAGGCGCTGGAGGCCCAGAAGGAGCGCGTAGAGGAATTTGTCTCCGCCGCCCGCCAGAGCGTAGGGGAGAGGGAGGCCGCCCAGCACATCCAGGCCCGTCTGGACCGGCTGAAGGAGGAGCAGCAGCGCAGCCGGGATGCCCACCGCGCCCGTCTGGAGGCTGTCAAGGCGGAGGCCCAGCAGCGCCTGCAGGCGCTCTATGACAAGCCGGACTTCTTTGAGCGCCGTCTGCTTCGCTCGTTCCCCACCATGCGCTCCCTGCGCCACGGGGAGGCGCTGAATAAAATGCGTGAATACCTGGAAAGCCGGAAAGGCTAGTACCGGATTCTATAAAATCAATCCTAACGAACAAGGAGATGTAACAACATGTCAGAATGTACCCATGACTGCAGCACCTGCGGCGAGAGCTGCGGAGAGCGCACCCAGCCCCAGTCCCTCCTGCGTGAGCACAACCCGGCCGCGCGGGTGGGCAAGGTTTTCGGCGTCGTCTCCGGCAAGGGGGGCGTCGGCAAGTCCATGGTCACCAGCCAGCTGGCGGTTTTCATGCGGCGCAGGGGCTGCAAGGTCGGCATCCTGGACGCGGACGTCACCGGCCCCTCCATCCCCAAGGCCTTCGGCGTACACCAGCGGGCCATGGCGGACGAGCGGGGCATGCTGCCGGTGGAGACATCCTCCGGCATCCAGCTGATGAGCGTCAATCTGCTGCTGGACGACGAGACGGACCCGGTCCTGTGGCGGGGCCCGGTGATTGGCGGCGTGGTGACCCAGTTCTGGACGGATGTGATCTGGGACGTGGACTATCTGTTTGTGGATATGCCGCCGGGGACCGGCGACGTAGCCCTGAGTGTATTCCAGTCTCTGCCGCTGGACGGCGTGGTCATCGTGGCCTCGCCCCAGGAGCTGGTGAGCATGGTGGTGGAGAAGGCGGTAAAGATGGCGGAGATGATGAACATCCCCATTGTGGGCGTCATTGAGAACATGAGCTATCTGCTCTGTCCCGACTGCGGCAAGGAGATCCCGCTCTTCGGCGCGGGGAAGACCCAGGCGGCGGCGGACGCCCACCACATCCCGTTGCTGGCGCGCATGCCCATCGACCCCGCGCTGGCCCAGCTGACGGACCAGGGGCGCATAGAGGATTTAACCGAAGAATGGCTGTCCGGCGCGGCGGACATTCTCGAAAAATTCAGCGGCAAATCGTAACAGCAGGCGCAGAGAGGCCCCGGAGCACCCCTGTGGGGATGCTCCGGGGCCTTTGGCTGCTACAGGTCCCGATAGTGGTAAAACCGGGCAAAGTTGTTAAAGAGGATGTCCTCCAGCCGGAACCCGTCCGGCAGATGGAGGGCCATCGCCTTTTTCAGCTCCTTTTTCGGGCACCAGATGGGGTAGTCGGAGCCGAAAAACACATGGGACGGGTCATACTCCCGCAAGATCTCGTACAGCGGCCCATGGTCGGTGACATAGCTGAAGCTGGAGCTGATGTCGGTGTAGATGTTCTCCAGCTTTGTCATAGGCCGGACCTTCTCCACATCCCAGTCCCCCCAATTGCCCAGGTGGGCGGCGACGCAGCGCAGCCTGGGGAAGGTCCGGGCCACCGGCAGCAGCCGCCTCGGGCCGGACACGTTGACCCGCGGGTCCCCCATGTGGGCGATGAGGAACATATCGTTCCGCTCCATCTCCTCGAACATGGGAAACAGCCGCTCGTCGTCCAAAACGAAGTGCTGGAACTCCGGGTGGATCTTCACGCCGAAGATGCCGTGCTCCCGCATCCAGCGCAGCTCGTCCTTATACCCCTCATACCCGGCGTGGAGGGTACCGCAGGGGATCAGCTTCCGGTGGAGCCGGGTCTCCTCCAGGATATAGCGGTTGACGCCCTCCACCTGGTGGGGGGTGGTGGCGGCGGAGAACACCACGGCATAATCGATCCCCGCGTCATCCAGCACGGCGGTCAGCTCATCCACGGTGCCGAAGTGGTTGGGCGGCTCCGGCAGACCGAAGTAGTCCACCACATTGAGGGTCGCCTTCCTCGCCACCTTATCGGGGAAAATATGGGTATGCATGTCAATCACTCTCATAACGGGTCACACTCGCTCTATGGATTCTCCGCCCCGCAGCGCCCTGGCCGGTGCAGGCGGGCTTATTGGTTGGCCATCCGGCACAGCTCCTCCAGCATTTTCGGCAGCTCAGCGGCCATATTCTCATCGCTGAACTGGCAGGTGCCGACTTTTTTATGTCCGCCGCCGTTGTACTTGAGCATCAGGCTGCCCACATCCAGGGAGGCGGTCCGGTTGATCACACTGTAGCCCACTGCGGCGGAGCAGCCCTTTCCGCCCCGACCGCTGACGATCCAGGCGGAGATATTCTGTTCCGGGTAGAGGCTGTAGATCAGAAACCGGTTGCCGGTATAGATGGGGTCCACGCCCCGCAGGTCGGTAATGATGACGTTTCCATCCACCCGCGTGTGCCCGGCCACCATGTCCTTGAATTTCTCCGTCTGCTCCTGATAGACCTCCACCCGCTCCTGGATGTCGGGCATGGCGAGGATCTCCTCAGCGCGCATGGTGTGGCAGGCGGCCAGCAGCTTTTCCATCAGCTGGTAGTTGGAGATGGTGAACTGCCGCCAGCGGCCCAGGCCGGTCCTGGGGTCCATCAAAAAGCCGATGAGGATCCAGCCGGCGGGGTTCAGGATCTCCTCCAGCGTAAGGTTTCCGGAGTCGACCTTATCCACGGCCTCCATGACCTCGCCGTACTGGGGGAAGCGCTCCGCGCCGCCGTAGTACTCATAGATGATTCTGGCGCAGGAGGGGGTAATCCGGCTCTCGCCCTTGAATTTCCCCTCCAGGGCCAGCCGCTCGTGTTCGCTGGAATGGTGGTCGAACCACAGCCCGCAGCCCGGGACGAAGGGCACGTTGGCCAGGCAGTCGTTTTCGCTGACCTCCACCAGGCCGTCCTGCAGGTCCTTCGGATGGGCGAACTTCCAGGAATCGATGATACCGGCCTCCAGCAGCAGCGCGCCGCAGACAAGGCCGTCAAAATCGGAACGAGTCACTAATCTCACAGATATGTCCTCCTCAAAAAATAAAGTACATTACTGATGTACAGCAAAACGATTGTAGCAGAACTTTCCTGATTTTTCTATCCCTCTTAGGAAAGTTCCATCAAAAGCGATCTTTCAGCTTACCGGCAGCGCGTCGCCTGTCAATCCGGCTGTAAGGCCGCCGGGTCCTTCTGCTCATTCTGGGCGGGAGGATCGCCGCCGGGACCGCTCCCCGGAAAATCCAAAAATTCCTGTACGGACATATGAAACGCGCCGGAAATTTTATAGAGGGTCTGGATCCTGGGCTTCCGGCACTTTCCGCTCAGGATATTTTCGATGGTGGTCCGGTTCATGTTGCCTGCGGAGGCCAGCTGACTGAGGGTCATCTGGTTTTCCCGGCACAGGAAGGCGATCTTGTCCGCAATAATCTGATTGTATTCCATTATCTTGTCAGGCACTCCCTCACCAGCCGGGCGGCGATGCCGGCGGTTCTCTCCTTGTCGTTGCTGGCGCTGCCGTCCATGGCCTGGCCCACGTTCACCCCCAGCTCATCCTGCCCGCCGCAGGAGACGATCGCTTCGGGGTTTCTGAGCAGCAGGCTGGCCATGGGGCGGCCTCCTCTCGTTTTTTGCATGACACCAGTATACATAAACCGGCCAGGCCTGTCAATGGCCAGCTGAGGCGAGGCGGCCGAAAAAGTCCGTGAGGACGATTCCGGCCGCCCAAGGGAAATCCCGTCAGGTCTCCATGTGTTTTCCCAGAAATGCCGCGATCGTCTGGGCCAGCTTATATTCGGTCTCGCCGGTGACCAAAGCCTCGCCGTCCTCCACGAACAGCACCAGGCCCAGCACATCGCCCTCCGCGATGATGGGGGCGGCCACGGCGGCGCAATATTTATCGCCCGTATCGGTAATAAATATTCTGCGTTCATCGCCGGCGTGCTGATAGATCCTGCGGTCCTCCATGATCTGCTCCAGCTGGGGGCTGATGCGCTTGCCCAGCAGCTCCCGCTTGCCGCCGCCGGCCACGGCGATGATGGAGTCCCGGTCGGTGACAGCGGTGATGGAGCCGCAGCTTTTGGAGAGCGTCTCACAAAACTGCGCGGCAAAGTCGTCCAGGCCGCCCATCAGGGAATACTTTTTAAAAATCACTTCTCCGTCCCGGCTGGTGTAGATCTCCAGCGGGTCACCCTCACGGATACGCATAGTGCGTCTGATCTCCTTGGGGATCACCACCCGCCCCAGGTCGTCGATACGGCGCACAATACCGGTTGCTTTCATGCTTGATTCCTCCCTTGTTTTTCTTGGAAAACATGGATAGTATCCGCAGATACTGGGAAGGTATGCAGGTTTGTCCCTGGAATCCTTTCCCTCCTCCCGGCGGCGCGGGACGGCACAGAGCTGTTAAATTTTTATGAAACCTGGATTTTTACCTTGTGTTTCCGCCCGTTGTGTGCTATGCTATGGGTATCAGGAATCAACCAATTTTAAGGAGGAGTGATTTCATATGGTTAAACTGATTATGAGCGGCTCAGGAGAAGGGAAGACCAAGCAGCTGCTGGCGCTGATGGACAGCGCCGCCGAGACAGAGGTGGGGTGCATGGTGTGCATCGAACCGACCCGCAACATGAGCTTTAATCTGCGCCATCAGACCCGGCTGGTCGACGCATCTGAGTTTGCCATCAGCAACTTTGACGCGCTCAAGGGCTTTATCTGCGGTCTGTACGCGGGTAATTATGATATTTCCCACATTTTCATCGACAATCTGTCCAAGATCGCTCACAGCAAGGATTTAGAGCAGACCGGCGCATTTTTGGACTGGCTGGACAGCTTCTGCTCGCCGCTGAACCTGAAGGTCACCCTCACCCTCAGCGGCGACCCGGAGGCGGCCACGGAGACCATGCGCAAGTATCTGTAAGCCCCGCTCCTTGGCAGTTGATTGATACAGGAAACGGCATGACGGTCAGCGTCATGCCGTTTTTCTGTCTGTTCTGCGCCGTCAGATGCGGAAGCGGCTGATCAGGCTGTTCAAAATCCCCGCCTGCCGCGACAGCTCCTTGGACACTGACGCGCTTTTTTCCGCTGCGGCGGAGTTGGCCTGCACCACCGCCGAGATCTCCCTGATGCCGGTCTCCACCAGCCCGATCATCTCCGACTGCTGGACGCTGGCGGCGGCGATCTCATCCATCAGCGTTTTGATGGATCGGATGCAGGCGTTGATGTCCCGCATTGCGGACACGGCCAGCTCCGTGGACTCCGTCCCCGTCTTGGCGCTTTGGACGGAGCGGCTGATGAGGCCGGTGGTGTTCTGGGCGGCCCCGGCGGATTTGGCGGCCAGGTCCCGGACCTCGTCCGCCACCACGGAGAACCCCTTTCCCGCGTCCCCGGCCCGTGCCGCCTCCACGGAGGCGTTCAAGGCCAGAATATTGGTCTGGAAGGCGATGTCCTCAATGGTTTTGATGATGGTGCCGATCTGGGCGGAGGACTGGTTGATATTTCTGGTGGCCTCGGTCAGCTGCTCCATCTTCCGGTCCGCCTCGGCGCCATAGCCGGCGGCCTGATCCACCAGCTCGCTGGCACTGCCGCAGCGCACGGCGCTGGTCTGGATCTGGGCGGTAATGGCCGTCACGTTGGCCACGAGCCCGTCCACCGACGCGGCCTGCTGCGTCGTGCCCTGGGCCTGGGCCAGCAGCGCCGGGTC
Source organism: uncultured Oscillospiraceae bacterium (assembly GCA_910578505.1). Taxonomy (GTDB): domain Bacteria; phylum Bacillota; class Clostridia; order Oscillospirales; family Oscillospiraceae; genus Pelethomonas. Next base: position 6,860 of record CAJTPV010000065.1, read on the forward strand.
GTCCGGGTGCAGGAGCAGGTCCCGGACCTCGCTGCCCAGAGCAAAAGCGGTCATATACTCCTCTGCGGAGAGGACGTACGCATCAATAATGGCGGCTCTGGATTCCACCGCGTCGGTCATCTGGTTGGTGATATGCTCCTTCACCATGGACGCGGCGTTGGTGGATACCACCAGCCACAGCAGCGTCATCCCCGCCAGGGTGATCACGGTGGTAATCATTTCGATCCGCGCGGCGAGCTTCTTATTTTCTAAGAATCGCATATAAGCTCCTCCTGTCATGATTGCCTGGACAGCCGGCGGCGCTTAAAATTCAATTCCCTTTCTGGCGGGGACGCCCTTTTCAAAGGGGTGCTTCCGCTTGCACATCTCCGTCACATAATCCGCCGCCGCCAGCAGCTCCGGCGACGGGTCCCGGCCGGTCATGACCACCTCCAGCTCCTCCGGCCTCTGCCGCAGCAGCTCCAGCAGCCGGCCCTCATCGATCATCCCGGTGGCGCAGGCGCTCATGGCCTCGTCCAGGACCAGCAGGCCGCAGCCCGCCGCTCCGGCGAAGGCCGCCTCCAGCAGTCCGGAATAATACGCTGCCGCCTCCGCCTTTTCGCTGTCCGTCAGCGTCCAGCTGAAGCCGAAGCGCCGGGTCTGGGGGATGACCTCGATCCCCTTCACAGCCTCCAGCGCGCTGAACTCGGAGCTCTTTCCGTCCTTGAAAAACTGGAGCAGCAGCACCCGCTTCCCGCTGCCGGCGGCCCGCAGGGCCAGGCCCAGGGCGGCGGTGGTCTTCCCCTTGCCGTCGCCGCAGTAAATGTGAATCAATCCTGCCATATGCTTCCATCCTTTCTCACATCTCACACATTACATCCAAATGGAAAAGATCCGCAGCAGCTTTTCCAGAATCCGCGCCGGCCAGGGCCGTTTTTCCCAGCTGGCGCTCTCCACCTGCCTGCTGCGGGCCATAATGCTCCGCATGTCCTCCAGCAGAGGGCCGATGGCCTCGCTGCCGTAGAGCATCACGCCGCACTCATAGTGGAGCTGGAAGCTGCGGTAGTCCATGTTCACCGTACCCACGAAGGCGGCCTCGCCGTCCGCCACAAAGCTCTTGGCGTGGAGGAAGCCCGGCGTGAACTCGTAGAGCTTCACCCCGTGCTCCAGCAGCCGCCCGTAGTGGGAGTGGGCCACGATATCCGTATACTTGTGGTCCGGGACCCCCGGCAGCAGCAGCCGCACGTCCACGCCGCCGGCGGCGGCCATGCACAGCGCCCGCACCACGCTGTCCTCCACCGCGAAATAGGGCGTGGTCAGCCAGATATACCGGCGGGCGTTGTTGATGCACTGCAGATACATGTCCTCCGCCGGGTTGTCCGGGTTGTTGTCCGGCCCGTCGGTAAAGGGCTGGCACCAGCCCCGGGCCTCCCGTGCCGCCGCCGGGCGGTAGAAGTCCAGCGCCTGGGGCATCCGGTCCCCCAGCCGCTCCCACATGTGGATAAACCGGCTGGTGAGCCCCCACGCGCCGGGGCCGTCCAGCAATATGCCGCTGTCCTTCCACTCCCCGAAGCGGGTGATATACCCCACGTATTCATCTGCAACATTTACACCGCCCGTATAGGCATACTGTCCGTCCACGCACAGGATCTTCCGGTGGTCCCGGTAGTTGAAGTACAGCCGGTTCACGTACCGGTGGACGGGGTTGAAGACAGCCACCTCCATTCCCTCCTCCCGCATCCGGGCGATGGTCTCGCTGCGCATGCGGGTAATGTTGCCGAAGTCGTCAAAGATGATCTTGATCTCCACGCCGCGGCGGGCCCGCTCCGTCAGGATGGCCAGCAGCTGGTCCCACAGCAGGCCCTCCGCCAGGATAAAGTACTCCAGGAAGATGAACCGCTCTGCCCGGCGCATTTTTTCCGCCGCGTCCCGGAAGAAGCCGGCCCCGCTGGGGAAGTACGTCACCGCCGTATCCCGGTACAGCAGAAAGCCCCGCCGGGCCAGCAGGCCCGCCGCCCGCGTCCAATTGGGCAGGGTGCCGGCCAGCTCCGTCCGGTTGGCAGCGGACAGGGCCCGGTCCTCCTCCCGGCCTGGGGGCGGCTTCACCGGCAGCAGGTCCAGGCGCTTGCTCTGGATGTTGCCGCCCCAGAGGAGGTAGAGGATCATTCCGGCCACCGGCACCGCCAGCACCAGCAGGGTCCAGGCCAGCTTATAGCTGGCGCTGGCGGGGGTGGACTGGATGTTCACCGCCACCGCGATGGCAGCCGCCTCCAGGGCGGCGAAGACGATGGCGGCATGGACCTGGAGATATGCGGTCAGCAGCATCACCGAGCCGATATGCAGCAGCAGCAGTATAAGGACGAAGGCGATGCGGACCGTGGCGGAGATCCGCCGCTCGGTAGTTTGCTTGACTGGGCGCTTCACGTGGGGCCTCCTACATCTTAGCGTATTTGTTGGAAAACAGGGAGGACCCCTCCACCGCAAGCGGTCCCCCTCCCCTTTCAGGGGAGGCTTT
>CAJTPV010000066.1 GCA_910578505.1 uncultured Oscillospiraceae bacterium
CCACCCTTTTCCGAGTGGCCTCTTCTGTCTTGGCGCTGTTTTTTTACAGCCCCTTCCTGTGCCGAGGGATGGCGTATTATGCCAGGCCGTTGAACTTTTTGTAGATGGTTTCCGCATCCGCGCCGGCAACCAGGGCGTCGGTGTCCTCGTCCGTGGCGCAGACCTCGGAGATGCGTCCCAGCACGTCGATATGTTCCTCGCCCAGGGCGGCGATGCCGATGACCAGCTTGACGGTCTCGCCCTCATCGCCCCAGGGAATGCCGTCGGGATAGGTCAGCACCACTATACCGGTGCGGGAGATGTTGTCCTTGACCTCCACGGTGCCGTGGGGGATGGCCACATGACAGCCGATGGCCACGGAAAATTCTCTGTCGCGCTGGATCATGGCGTCGGCGTACTTCTGGTCCACATAGCCGCTCTCTACCAGCATCTTGCCGCAGCGGGTAATCGCTTCATCCGAAGTTACGGAGGGACAGCCGATGATAATGTTTTTCTTTTCCAGCAGAATCCTGGAGGGAGCCGCAGGAGCTGCCGCGGTCTGGGGCGCGGGAGCAGCGCCGCTGACGCCTCTGCCCTCCGCCATCTCTTTGACCAGCACCTCATATTCCGGAGCGCCCATGAAGTTCTTGATGGGGATGACTCTGGCGTTGGGATTGCTGGCGACGGCGCGGTTGGCCAGCTCGTGGTGGGTCACGACGATCTGGCAGTCCTTGGGAATCTCGGAGACAGGCGCGTGGACCACCTCGATACCGGTCACGCCGGCGTCCTTCAGCTTGTTGCGCACCATTGTCGCGCCCATGGCGGAGGAGCCCATACCGGCGTCGCAGGCAAAGACGATCTTCTTGACATCCTTGGCGTGGACAACAGCCCCGGTGGGGGAGCCGGCAGCGGGAGCTTCACCCTTGGAGGCGGCCTTGCTGGCGGCGACCTGGGCCTGGGCCTCCTCCAGGCTGGCGTCCTTCCCGAAGAATTTCAGCAGGAAGACGGAGAGGAAGAAGCTGACCACGGCGGCTACGGCGATCCCCGCGATATTGGCAAAGTATCCGCCCTTGGGGGTCATGAGCAGCTCGGCGATGATGCTGCCGGGGGAAGCCGCGGCCACCAGACCGCCGCCCAGCAGGGACAGGGTAAAGATCCCGGCGATGTTGCCGACCATGGGCCCCAGGATGACGATGGGGTTCATGAGGACATAGGGGAAGTAGATCTCGTGGATGCCGCCTACAAACTGGATGACAGCGGCAGCGCCGGCGGAGGAGCGGGTCTCGCCCTTACCGGCCACACAGTAGGCCAGCAGCAGGCCCAGGCCGGGGCCGGGGTTGGACTCGATCATGAACAGGATGGACTTGCCGATCTCCTGGGCCTCCGCGGTGCCGATGGGGGTGAATACGCCGTGGTTGATGGCGTTGTTCAGGAACAGCACCTTGGCGGGCTCCACCAGGACGGCGGTGAGGGGCAGCAGGCTGTGGTTGACCAGGAAGCCGACGCCCGCGCCCAGAACATCCGTAATGACAACGCAGGCGGGGCCGATGACGAAGATGGACAGGACGGCCAGGATGCCGCCGATGATGCCCACGGAGAAGTTATTGACCACCATCTCAAAGCCGGCGGGAATGTGGCCCTGCATCTTCTCATCAAACTTCTTGATGCACCAGCCGCCCAGAGGGCCGCAGATCATCGCGCCGATGAACATGGTGCTGGAGGTGGAGGCGATAGCGCCCAGGGTAGCCAGGGCGCCGGTGACAGCGCCCTTCTGGCCGCCGATGGCCCGGCCACCGGTGTAGCCGATGAGGATGGGCAGCAGATAGGAGAGCATGGGCCCCACCATGTTGTTGATGGTGGCGGCGGGCCCCCATTTGCCCAGCCATCCGTCGGGGATGAACAGGGCCGCGATCAGGCCCCAGGCGATAAACGCGCCGATATTGGGCATGACCATGCCGCTGAGAAAGCGTCCGAATTTCTGTACGCGCTCTTTCATGGAGATTTCCTCTCTTTCTTACAGATGAAAATAGAATACTATGGAATGAATACCCTCTTTTTCACTAAATTTTGTTAAAATTTGTCCAGCAGGGACAGAATTTGCTGTTTCCCGGCGAGACCGTCCTGGAACGCCGTGGCGGACCCCGCCGCCGCGCCCAGCCGGTGGGCGGCCTCATAGCTGCCCTCCTGGAGCCAGCCGGCCAGGAAGCCGGCCACCATGGAGTCGCCCGCGCCCACGGAATTGCGCACCTCGCCCGGCGGGACGCCCAGCCGGTGATACCCGCCGGTCTCGTCCAGCAGCATGGAGCCGTCCCCGGCCATGGAGACCAGCACGTTCCGGGCCCCCCGCCGCTGCAGCTCCTGTGCGCACTGGCGGATCTCCTCATCCGCTTCCAGCGTCCGGCCGAAGATCTCGCCCAGCTCGAAGGTATTGGGCTTGATGAGGAAGGGCCGGTAGGGAAGTACGGCGGACAGGAGGTCCCTGGCGGCGTCCACCACGGCCAGCACGCCCCGACCGTCCAGCCGGCGGAGAATCTGCTGATAGATGTCATCCGGCATGGCCCACGGGATGGAGCCCGCCAGCACAAGGATATCGCCCTCTGTCAGCCGGTCCAGCTGCCCGAACAGCGCCTCCACAGCCGCCTCCGGGATGGCGGGACCCCGTCCATTGATCTCGCCCTCCTGCCGCGCCTTGATCTTCACGTTGATGCGGGTCATGCCCTCCTCCAGCCAGATAAAGGCGGTGTGCAGGCCGGCTTTGCGCAGGCCATCGTCCAAGGCCCGCCCGGTAAAACCAGCCAAAAAGCCCAGCGCGGTGTTTTCGACACCCAGATTGTGCAGCACGGTCGAAACATTGATGCCCTTCCCGCCGAACTGTACCGTCTCAAAATCCGTCCGGTTCAGCCCGCCGGGCTGGAAATCCCTTACGCGGACAATATAATCCAGCGCCGGGTTAAAGGTTACGGTATAGACGATGACTCACACCTCCTTCACTTCGGTATAATCCAGATATCTCTGATCCGGCAGATGGTCAGTAATCAGACAAGCCATTTCCAATGGAAGCGCCACAGCGGCGGCCACCTTGCCGAACTTGCTGGAGTCGGCCAGGACGAACACCTTCTGCGCGCGGGACGCAGCCAGGTACTTGACGGCAGCTGATTCGGGGCTCGGCGTGGTATAGCCCTGGCCAATCGAGAGGCCCGTTACGCCGATAAAGGCTTTGGTGAAGTTATAGCGCCGCAGGGAGTCAATTGTCTCGGCTCCTTCCACGCTCATTGTCCCTTGTTTCAGCGCGCCGCCCAGCACGTAGGTCCGCAGTCCCTTTTCCATCAGGCGGAAAGCGCACTCAATATTGTTGGTCACAAACATGGCCCTGGTATTCTGGAGATGCTGCACCATCTGCAGGACACTGGTTCCGGCATCCATATACACCACATCGTCGTCCTCGATGAGGCCCACGGCATACCGGGCGATCCGGTCCTTTTCCGCGGTACACAGCCGGCGCTTGACCTCCATATCCGGCTCCATGACATGGAACTCCTCCTCAATGAGGACCGCTCCGCCATGGACCTTGTTCAACCTGCGCTGTCTGGCCAGGGCGTTCAGGTCCCGCCGGATGGTCGCCTCCGACGCTCCGGTTGCCTGACAAAGATCCGTTACACTGACCGCCCTCCGTTCCGCCAGTTCAGATAAGATCACCTCCGTTCTCTGCTCTGCCAGCATAAGAAACCCCCTCCTTTTTGTTTTGATGATTGGTTTTGCTTGTATAATTATAATACATCAATTACCAGTCAAAGTCAAGCTATTTCAATCAACTTCAATCACAAAAAATCACCTGTGTATTTAGTGATTCTGCACAACCAATCATTGTTAAATTGATAACAAACTTTTGAATAAAAGTAATTAAACAACCAAATATGTTTCTAATTTTATGCATAGTAAAACAAATATATCAATATTATGTACTAATAAAGTATTGTTAAAATATAGACAATGCAGCAGGAGAATTGCTTCACTCCTGCTGCATTCAATCATTATCCGTCATTTTCGATTGGGTACAGTCAAAGGCGACATACTTAGTTCTCCTTAATAATGTTCCACAAATCCACAGAACACCCCTCAAAGATTCTAAAAGACACAGGTGCATCCAGCTGAGCAATATCAATTAGATAATCGCCACTATCCCTTAATGTATGGATAATCAAACTCCATTCTGTATCTTTACCGGACATTTCCCAGATTTCTCGCACACCAGCATGCATATAATCTTCTCTTTTACGTTTACGATCTTTAGGTAAATTAGAGGGTGACCAGATCTCAAGTACGAAATCAGGAGCGCCTTCTATCGTTTGACCGTTATCCTTAGACTTATCACAGAGGACTACTACGTCAGGAACATAGAGTACATCTCCATGGCTAGTCTTCAAGTGGACATCACGCCCTGGATATTCTCTGCATGTTTTACCCCGCAGGAAGTTTCTTAAAGCTGCACTGATCTCTCCAACTAAATCCTGATGCTTGGCAGATGCAGATGCTAAGCGGACAACATGACCGTCACAGAATTCACGACGTACAGTATCTTCCTTGTTCATTGCCATAAAGTCATTGAAAGATATATAATCATTACAAGAGAATGTATTGAATTTAAAATCCTGCATGTATACAACCTCCTTAAAGAACCCGCTTTTTACAGCCTGTGGAAAACCGGCTCCATGTGTTCAAATGTGCATATCTCCCGGAAACCGATCTCCTTCAGCAGACTCTGCACCTCCGGAATCAGGTCCGCCAGGTGGGCGGTGTCATGGGAATCGGAGCCGATGGTGAGAATCCTGCCGCCCAGGTCGTGGTACAGCTCCAGCAGACGGCGGGAGGGGAACGTCCCCGGCAGACCGTAGCGCAGGGTAGAGGTATTGACCTCGATCCCTTTCCCGTCCGCGATGGCCTGCCGCATGATTTTTTCCGCCAGCGGGAGAATCTTCTCGTCCGGATAGTCCCCGCAGGGGTCATAGCGCTTGATCATATCCAGGTGTCCTAAAACGGAATACAGCTTATATTGGCACATCACATCATAGATGGCGGCGTAATAGGCGGTCTGATATTCCTCCTGGGTCCTGCCCGCCTGAAACTCATTCCGCCAGAATTCCTGATTATCGATCTGGTGGCAGCTGTAAATCACAAAATCAAAGGGCCAGCGTTGAAACGCGGCGGTAAACTCCGGAATGGTCTCCAGCTGCACGCCGAATTCAATCCCGGCCCGAATGGTAATCTGGCCGCGGTACTTCTCCCGCATTTCCGCCAGCTTAGCAAAATAAGCGGCATAATCGCAGTTCACAACGGTTTTGACACCGTAGTCCACATGCTCTGTGAAGCAAATCTCCTCCAGTCCCAACGTAGCGGCGCGGCGGACCATATCCTCCATAGGCGTCTGGGAGTCGTCGCTGAAGGAGCTGTGAAGATGGTAATCCGTATACATAAAAACCTCCGAAAATTCCAATAAAAACACCCCATAACAATCCCCCATACAGCACAGAACGGAATCAGGACGCCGCGGAGCGCATAAAAGTTCTTTTTGATACTTTTTCTTTCAAGAAAAAGGTTGAATACCGCAAACAAAAGGGCAGACGGGGGAAAGCTCCCTCGTCTGTCCTTCTGCATGGTTACGCCTTTGCCGCAACGGAGAGCGCGCGGTAGACGTCGAGAATCCGTCCAAAGAGCGGGTGGTCCGGCTGCAGTCCGCTGTAGGCGGACAGCGCGGCGGCCACGCCCTCCTTCTGGATCTTCTCCGTCAGCTCCACGCTCTGGCTGTCCTCCGCACACTGGAAGTGGAGGGCCGCCGCCGCGCCGAAGATCAGGTGATCCACGGGCAGGCCGTAGTTGTACGTGGTGGTCAGGGGCTTGATGAGGCGGTCGGCGGGGGAGAGCTTCCGAATGGGCTCACGGCCCACGCGGCCCACCTCGTCCTTCAAATGGGGATTCTGGAAGCGGCTGAAAATACGGTCCACATAGGCGTGGTGGGTGTCCGGGTCAAAGCCAAACTCCTTGATGAGCCCCTCTCCGCTCTCCCGCATGGCGTTGTGGACGACATTGCCGATGGCGGGGTCCTGGATGCTCTGGAGAATGGTCTCATAGCCCTTGAGGGTACCCAGATACGCGCAGATGGCGTGGCCGCTGTTGAGGGTAAAGAGCTTGCGCTCCAGGCAGGCCATGAGGTTGTCCACATAGGTCATGCCCTTGATCTCGATCAGCTCGCCCTTCCAGGCGGAGCGCTCCACATCCCACTCCGTGTACTCCTCCACGGCAGCGTCCAGGGGGTTGTCATAGGCCGGCTTGGGGCAGATCCTGTCCACAGCGCAGTCTACGAAGCCGATGCACTCGTCGGCAAAGGCGGTCTCCTGCTCGTTGAGCAGGGCCAGGACGTCGGCCTTCAGGCGGGAGGTGATCCGGATGCCGTTTTCGCAGCAAATAATGTTCATGGGGGTCTTGTTGCCTGCGTTCATCCGGGCCTGGATGCCGGCGGCGATGGGCTTGGCGATGCGGGGGATGACGAGGGGACCGACGGCGGTGGTCACCAGGTCGCTGGCCGCGATGGCCGGGACGATCTCATCGCCGATGGACGACACGGCGCTGATGTTCTCCACAACCCACTCGTCGCAGACCTGGTCCAGAATATGCACCGTATAGCGCTTTTGGGTATTGATGGCGTTGAGCAGGGGCTCCACCACGTCCGCGAACGTGACGTGCCAGCCGCTGCGCTCCAGAAGCGCTCCGATGAACCCGCGTCCGATATTGCCGGCGCCAAACATAACTGCCTGTTTCATAATTTCCTCCTCAATATGATAGCTGTTAGTATTTTGCACCTGCGGCTGCATCGCTATGAACTTCACCAGGGCCAGTGTACCACTTTTTTCCCCGGCTGGCAAGGAATTTTTTCTGGAACGCTTAAACGCTGAAGCGCCGGGCCCCCAACTACTCGCCATCCGGGAGCGTATAGGGCATCAGGGATTGGCTGGGGTCTATTTCATATGCAAGTCTCCAAGGGGATTCAGCCAGAGCCCTTTCTCCATGTCATCCATGCGGACATAAACGGTCTTCCACGGGCCGAAGTTACCATCCCATCTTACTTCAAGGCAAAGAATGTCCGGATCATCTGGCGATGAGGTGCCGTTTATCCCTCCGCTGAAGCCGCCAAACCAGGTCGAGCGGAACATCAGCGGAGCGGAAAAATATTCCTCGCCGTTTCCGCTCAGAAAATATTTGGCCCTCTCTGTCTTCGGCTCTATGACAAGGGTAAAATAGGCCTCGTGCTTGTCTGCCAGGGAGCTGGTGACGGTCATGGTATAGTTTTCATCGCTGACGGAATTCTGCTTGATATTGATGATGGACAGGGCATACTCATCGCCGTCTCCGCCAAAGAAAGCGCCCAGCACGCTGCGTCCAAGGAAAATCGACTCAGCGGCAATGGCTGTACCGGCCAGCAGCAGCAACAGGACGGCGGATAGGGCGAGCACGCACTTTAGGGGACGGCGGAGGCGGATACGGGGTTTGCCGTCCAGAGCGGCATTGACCCGGCGGAGTACCGCGTCCGGGTCCGGTCGGGGAGAGGGTCCGCCCGCTGGGACGGTTTTGTCCCACAGCTTCTGCATACGTGATTTCATCAAAAATCCCCTCCTTCGTATAACATGGCCCGCAGGGCTTTGCGGCCCCGGAACAGCCGCTGCTTAGCGGCGGACTGCCGCAAGCCAAGCTCCTGGGCCCGCGACCATGTACCGCTGCCGGAGGACATTCCCGACGACAGCGCCGACCCCCAGCACCAGGCGGAGCAGCAGGAGTGGGCAGCGCGCCTCTGGGCGGCGGTCAACAGTCTCCAGGAGCCTGACCGCACCCTGTTTATCCGCTACTACTATCAGGAGGAAAAACTGAAAAGTCCGGAAAAGCAAAACAGCGGGAGGGAATCCCTCTCGCTGTTCGCCTATTTTTGGAAGATTGGATGAAAAGAAGTTATTGTCTCTTGCAAGTATTAGATTACAGGGAAAGTGTTAAGAAAACCAGCGGTGTTTGTTACAAAAGTCTTAAATCTTGGGGGAGGGAGGGAGTAAAAAACCCTATACAGATGTCTTAAAGCCTGTACAGGGTTTTCTTATAAATTCAGAAACATCGGAACGCAGCCATCAACAAAATAATTAGACGGCATTTGCATTAAATCTGTGAATGATTCAAAGGAATTTCGCTTATAAAATGAAACTGCCTCCGGCACCGAATAGAGAACCACATGCTCTGCTCCACAGACGTTCTCCGTAATAATGTTGATTTCATATAGCAGATAATTTAGACAATAGTCACTCCAATGCCCACCATCCTCATCTGCATCAGGGAAAACTTTGTGCTGGTATTTTTCATCAACTGCAAATATTTTTACCTCAATGGCCGGAGTGATATGAAAACTATTTGCAGATTTTATAATGATGCCGCTGCACGATAACGCTGCAATGCCCACCAATTCCTTTCTATTATCGTCAGCCCAGAAACAGTATGGAACCGATTTTGTATCACAGAGCATCTTACTTTTGAAGTAATTGTCAATGTAATGCTGCCCGCAAGAAAAAGAGATGCCTGCCAAATCGCTTTGTTTTGCAGGAACGCAATTCACTATGTTTTACCGCCGTTTTTCCTCAAGTGCTGAAATACGCTGGTCTAATTCCGCTAAACGTTCAGCACTTCCAGTGGATGCTTCTGCTTTTCGTATTTTACGAAGAGCATTCAAAACGGCGTTACTTCTGGTGCGTAGTATCTGTTCATCTTTTTTATTGATGAAAAACGCCTCACTTCTCGGCGCGGCTAAAAGTGCCATTTTTGAACCCCTCCTCTCACTTGTAATAATGGGCTTCTTTTGGCAGGACATCTTCTTATGAATCAAGTTTAACACATCCTCATCAATAACGGCAAGAAATATTTTGCACAAAGAATAGAAATGATTATTGACAAATATGTTAATTTGTATTCAACTGAACGCCAAAGTATTCATTTTTGCAATGAGTAGCCAGTTTATATGTTATCCACCCACGCCTTATATCTTGAAATCCCCGTTTTGTCGTCTTGACAAAACAGAGGTCCAATGTATATAATAGAAACAGAAGGGGCGCTGCGACAAGCGGTTAGTCCGAATCAGTTAAGAAATGACCGCGACCGGGCTAGGGGGCGGTCATTTCCTTTTGCCGAAAATCTGATAACAGACTCCGACGACTCCGATGATTACGAGAGCAAATTGAAACAACTCTCCATATGTAACCATAGCAATCCCCCCTTTCCGGGGGAAAAGGCTCCCCCTGTGATGGGGGACCAACCGCCTGCCTC
>CAJTPV010000067.1 GCA_910578505.1 uncultured Oscillospiraceae bacterium
AAATCACTCAGATATAGAGATCAATTCCACTAAATCCGGGCATCTCTATACCCCACGTGCAAGTCGGGATTTTTTATGATAAGGCCATGCGGCAGGTGCCCTATGGTCAGGTAATTACGGTGGGCAGCATCCGTGAACACTTTGCACGGCTTAGCGGTGCGGATTTTACTGAGCCGATTACCGCAGGGATTTTTGTGTCCATTGCGGCATGGGCCAGTCACCAGCGGGACCACGACCATACGCCCTACTGGAGAACGCTGAAGGCCGACGGTGAGCTGAACGCAAAATTCCCGGGCGGTATTGAGGCGCAGAAAAAGCGGTTGGAGAAGGAGGGCCATACTATTATACAGCGTGGAAGGACCAATCTTCGGTACTTTGTAAAGGACTATGAGCAGGCGCTCTATACGCTGGAGTAAACTGCTGCTGAGATGTGTCAAGGTGACTGGTTATGAAACAGATTTTTTTAGTGGAAGACGACCGGGAGATTGCCAGGAATTTGTCACTGCTGCTCCGCTCAGAAGGGTTTGAGGTGTTCCACGCTCCGACCCGGCAGGCGGCGGTTGACATGCTTGGTGGGAACCGGTTCGATCTGGCTTTGGTAGACATATCCCTGCCGGACGGAAACGGCTTCTCTCTCTGCGCGGAGATCAAAGGGGCCCAGGACATTTCCCGTCCTATTCCTGACGGCATCCGGCGACGAGGCCAGCGTGGTCACTGGCCTGAATATGGGGGCGGATGACTATATCACCAAGCCCTTCCGCCCCAGGGAACTGGTGGCCCGTATCCAGGCCGCGCTGCGGAAATCTGGTCGGGCTGCCTCCGTCTTTACTTTGGACGGACTCCAGGTGGATACCGCCAGCGGCCTTGTGAAAGCGGAGGCCCTGTTCGGCCGAACGGACTGGCTGTTGACCACCCTGTTGAAGCTGTCCCGCTTGGATGCAGGGATTGTAGCTTTCCAGCGGGAATCAGTGGAGGTGCAGGCGCTGATCAAAGCCGCATTGCGGCCGCTATTGATCCCTATGGAACTGCGGGAGATTGTTCCCAAGACGGAAATTGCGGCGGGCGTGATGCTCCGGTGTGATCAAAACTGGCTTGCCGAGGCCCTGCAAAATATCCTAAAAAATTGCATAGAAAGCATTGTCCGAGAGGGAAGCATTGCCATCACCTGTGCGGATAATCCGCTGTTCACAGAACTGACGATCCATGACAGCGGCCCCGGCTTCGACCGGGAGGAGTTGCCCCATATTTTTGAGCGTTTCTACCGGGGGAAGGCATCCGGCGCGACAGGCTACGGCATCGGACTGGCTCTCAGCCGGACCATCATCACCCGGCAGGGCGGGACGCTTGCGGCAAGGAACCATCCACAAGGCGGCGCATTGTTTGTGCTCCGCTTTCCAAAGTGACGAATCTCTCACCGGAAAGTCACCGGATTGTCATGTTGGTCTGCTATCCTGTGAGTTGACTAAAAAAGGAGGCTCACTATGGAATTTCTAAACGTCGAAAACCTTTGCAAGGCCTATGGCAAAGGGGATAATCAAGTTCTGGCACTGGACCACGTTTCCCTCACCATTGACAAGGGAGACTTTACCGCGATCATTGGCACCTCCGGTTCCGGGAAATCTACGCTGCTCCACGCCATTGCGGGAGTGGACGTGCCAACCAGCAGGAAGATTTATCTGGATGGCCAGGACGTGTACGCACAGAGCAATGAGAAGCTGGCCATCTTCCGGCGGCGGCAGGTGGGACTGATCTACCAGTTCCATAACCTGATCCCAACGCTGAATGTGGTGGAGAATATTACACTGCCCATCCTAATGGACCAGCGGAAGGTCAATAAGCAGCGACTGAATGAATTGCTGGAGTTGCTGGGCCTGGAGGACCGGCGGACCCATCTGCCCAACCAGCTCTCCGGCGGCCAGCAGCAGCGGGTAGCCATCGGCCGAGCGTTGATGAATGCCCCGGCGGTGATGCTGGCCGACGAGCCCACTGGAAGCTTAGACAGCCGTAATGGGCAAGAGATTATTCGCCTGTTGAAAGAGAGCAACAGGGCCTATCACCAGACCCTGATCCTAGTCACCCACGATGAAAATATTGCCCTCCAGGCGGATCGGATCATCACGATTGCGGACGGACAGGTGGTGCGGGATAACCGCCAGGGAGCGCGGCGATGAATATTTTCAACAAAGTCGCACTCCAGGGCCTGATCAAAAACCGCACCCGGACCGTAGTGACTATCATCGGTGTGGCGCTGGCCCTGCGGCTGTCGGTTCCAGCCCTAATCGGTGCAGCGGTGGTCAGTCTGATTACGATCCTGATTTCCGCCTATATCCCGGCGAAAAAGGCGGCTGCCATGCCGGTGATGGAGTGCATCCGCCAGACCAACGAGATCAAGGTGGACGCCAAATCCATGCGTCCCTCTCGGCTGTCCCGGCGCTTTCTGGGTTTGGATGAGACACTGGCCTTGAAAAATTTCAAGCGCAACAAGGGCCGCTACCGCAGCATTATCCTCTCGCTGACCTTTAGTGTGGTACTGTTTGTGGGCTCCAGTTACTTCAAAACGTGCTTTGTGACCCTCTCCAATCAAGCCAAAGTGGTGACGGACTTCGATATCAATCTGGATGCCCCGGCCATGACCGGCGAGGATCTGACAGCCCTCTGCGACCATTTGAAGGGTGCGGCCGGCCCCAAGCCCTTCGGAAAGCGGGATGGGGGCGCCGCCCACTTCGGTATGGGGCTGTATAGCAGCCAGCTGCTGTGCAGGAAGCATGGCGGCGATCTCCGGCTCAATAACTGCCCTGGGGCCACTGTTACAGCTTCCTTCAAATTCCAGGGCAAAACGTGAGAATTTCTTGGGATTTATCCATTACACTCTCCTTATCCCAAACATAAGGAGAGTGTTTTTATGCTAATAAAGGCCAAAAAATTATCGAAAGTTTACGGCAGCGGCGAGAATCAGGTGGTCGCCTTGGACAAGGTGGACCTGACGGTTGCCCCGGGGGATTTTATCTCCATCATAGGCCCCTCCGGCAGCGGGAAGAGCACCCTGCTCCATCTGCTGTCCGGCCTGGATCACCCCACCTCGGGCAGCCTGACTTATGATGGTCAGGAGATCTATACGCTACCGGATAAAGAATTGTCCGCGTTCCGCCGCCGGCAGATGGGGTTCATTTTCCAGCAGTTCAATCTGTTGCCGGTGCTGACGGCCCGGGAGAATATCCTGATGCCTCTGCTGCTGGACAAAAAGCAGCCAGACGAGGGTTATTTGAGCCAGTTGGCGGAGCTGCTGGGCATCCGGAACCGCCTGGACCACCTTCCCCATGAACTGTCCGGCGGCCAGCAGCAGCGGGTGGCCATTGCCCGGGCCTTGATTGCCCAGCCGGAGGTGATTTTTGCCGACGAGCCAACTGGAAACCTGGACTCCAAGAGCGGCGGCGAGGTGATGGATATGCTCAAAAGCATCCGGGATCGGATGGGCAAGACGCTGGTCATCATCACACATGACAACCGGATCGCCGCCATGGCGGACCGGAGGCTGACAATTATGGATGGAGTCCTGTCGGAGGTGGCGGCGGGATGAAAAACTATCGCACACTGGCGCTGCGGGAACTGTTCGCCCAGAAGATGACCTCACTGCTCATTCTCACCGCCATCATTCTATCCACCATGATGACCGCCGCCGTAGGGCAGTCTGCCGGAGTGCTGGCCGCTATGCGGGAGCAGCAGGCCATAGCCATCGGCGGTGACCGGTACGCCACCTTTGTACAACTCACCGAGGAGCAGGCCCGGTTCCTGGAGCAGGACCCCCGGCTGTCTTACGCGGGCCGGTTCGTCCCCTTGGGCGATATGGAGCTGAACGATCAGCTGTCGCTGGATCTGGCGGAGTACTGGGGGGACGGCCTGAAAACCCGGCCAACCTATACCCGCCTTGTGGAGGGGCGTCTGCCAGAAACGCCTATGGAACTGGTCCTGCCAGAAGATGCTTTGCGATTCCTGGGGGTTTCCGGGAAGGTTGGAGATAAAATCAGTCTCTCCTGTTCCAAGGCCCTGCGCCACGGAATTGAAGTGGATGCCTACGATTATACCGCAGAGTTTACTCTGGTTGGCATCACAGAGAGCAATTTCCTGGGCTATACCGGCGGCCATATTTTGGGCCTGGCCGGGGAGGGGACGGCAGCAGCGCTTCTGCCGGATAACTACCTCTATTACAGTGTGGACATCCGCACAACCGATAAAAAGGGCTTTCAGACGGTGGTAGATGACCTCTGTGCCCAGATGAATATTCACGAGCTGGACACGCTCTATAATATTCCGCTTCTGAACGCGCTGGGGATTCGATATGATACAGATTCAGCTGATTCAGAACTGACACGGATGGATGACACGGGTTTCTCCTGGCTGCTGGTGGTCGGTGTATTGGTGGTGGCGCTGATCCTTCTGGCGGCTGGCCTGGTGATTTACAACATTCTGAAAATCGCCGTTTCTCAGCGAATCCGGCAGTACGGCGCACTGCGGGCCATTGGCGCGGAGAGAGGACAGCTCTATACCGTGGTCTCCGCAGAGGTTCTGCTGCTCTGTGTCATTGGCATCCCGGCGGGGCTGCTGCTGGGCTGGCTGTCCGCCAAAGGCATCCTGAACGCTGCCCTGAGTCAGCTGTCGCCGGAGATGTTCCTGGCCCAGGATACGGAGCAGCTGAAGAGCATGATCGCCGCCAACAGCGAAGGACAGTGGGCCTATCTGCTGCTCAGTGCCGCCGTTACGCTGGTGTTCGCTTTCCTGGCGGCGGCCCCGGCGGCACGGTTCGCGGCAAAGGTCTCCCCTGTGGCCGCCATGTCCGGAACAGGCGTTAAAGTGAAGCGGGGCAGAGGCAGAGCGAAGAAAATCCGCAGCTTTGAGCGGCACTACGCCTGGCTGAACCTGTGCCGCAGCCGTGGCCGCACGGTAATCACTATCCTGTCCCTGGTCATGAGCATCACCGTTTTTATCGCTCTGCAGGGGTTCTTGTCCCTGCTCAGTGTGGCGGGCACGCTGTCGGAGCACCTGGGGGACTATTCCATCGTCAACCAGGTGACCGGGATCACACCGGAGGAGCTGGCGGCGCTGGAGGCGGATGAACGTGTAACATCAGTGGCGGCGGAGCAGTTCACGCTCTATGAACTGGACGGACAGAACCGCCCGGTAGGGATCGAGACGGATCTTGTACTCGGTCCCGGGGAGACCTTCCAGATTTTCGGACTGAACGACCGGTGGGTGGAGCATGAATTTGCCGGACGGCTTACACCGGAGCAGCTGGGAGCGCTGAAAGCCGGGGAGGGCTGTGTGGTCCGAAACCCCATCCCCATGGCCGTTGAGGGCGTGTCCTATGGCACGACCCATGTGGAAGCGGGCAGTACCATCACCATCGCGGGCAAAGAACTACCTGTGCTGCTCTCCCTGAGCGGCTACGAGGGCTATTTCTCCGTGGGGAATAGCGGCTTTATCAATGGCGTCCAGGTGCTGACCAGTGACCGGCTTTCCCCGCAGCTGACCGGTACGGACGCATATGCGGAGCTGCGGCCAGCGCTGGACACGAATGCGGATCGAGAGGCCTTTGACATGGTGCTGGAGCAATTCTGCCAGCGGGTGCCGGGAACCTCCACGGTATCCTACGAGCAGACAGACCGGCAGATGGAGGAGAGTGCGGCCCAGATCAATATGCTGGCCTGGGGCCTGATCCTGTTTATCGGGCTGATCGGGGTCCTGAATATCATCAACACGGTCTATACCAATATCCATACCCGCATTGCCGAGATCGGGACCCAGCGTGCTGTGGGTATGAGTGCCGGGAGCCTGTACCGAACCTTCCTGTGGGAGGGCGCCTACTACGGTATCATCGCGGCAGTGATTGGCTGCATCGCTGGCTATGGCTGCACCGTGCTGGTGGAAGCCGCGGCGGCGGACGAACTGCGGCTTGTATTCCCACCGCTGCTCCCCATGGCGGAGGCGGTGGTCCTGTCCATTGCGGCCTGCCTGCTGGCTACAGCCGTCCCGCTGCGGAAAATTGCAAAGCTCAGTATCGTGGACTCCATTGAAACTGTGGAATAGAACCCTGAGCTGCCATACAAAAGGCCCCGGCGTTCCTTCGTGAACGCCGGGGCCCGCTGTTACAGTGCCCGGAGCATGGTTGGGCCGCGTTTGGAGAGGATAGCGGCACATACCGCTGTCAGCAGAACAAGCAGCAGGATGGAGAAAGCGAATGCCGCCCAGCCCGATATCTGGCTGCCCAGCCAGTACAGCCCGCCTGCCGCGGCCAGCACCGCCATGGGGACGAACATGGCCAGGGTAGTAGCCAGAGACTGCTTGATGACCACGGTTTCGTTGACTGCGTCCAGCTTGGGGAAGGTCAGTCCCATCAGCATCCCAAACATGGCGTGCCCCACTGCAAAGAGCAGTGTGGCAATCAGAAGTGCGGTACCCTGCCACAACTGGAACCCCAGCGCAATGGACAGGCACAGTCCGGCAATCACAGTGCAGGGCAGGGTCAGCAGGAGCTGGAACCCAACCTTGACCCACAACAGCGTATGATCTGACATCGGCGCCTCCCGTAGGATCCAGAGGTATTTCCCCTCCAGGCTGACAGAAGGGGCGGCGATGGGACAGGTACACAGGCAGAAGCATATCACAGCCGCCGCCATAGGCAGCAGAGGAATGCTTTCTCCGGCCATACCCAGGTAGACAAGCAGCTTGTCCCGCAAAATCAAGGACGCCACCCCGGCGGCCAGCAGCAGGATCAGGCCGAGACCGGCGTTCCAGAAATACATAGGCGTACCAAAGAACCGCTGGGCCTCTTTCCGAAAAAGGGCCTTTTTCTGGCTGGAGGCGGATTGGGTGGAGAGCTTATAGTTGCTCTGAGCGGCTCTGGCAGCAAAAGCTGTGACGGCCTGACGGTATACCCGGCCCAAACCGAACACCACCAGGGCAAAGGAAATGACACAGCAGGCGGCGAAAGCCAGCAGCAGGCCCCAGTCCCCCATGATGCCCTCACCCATCCACAGAAGGGGCGCGGCCCAGTTGAGGGAGTCTTTTATACCAGCGGCATTGGCGGCAAGGGCGCCAATCATTTTGTTGACATTGAAGGAAAAATAGAACACCACAACCAGAAACAGACCCGTTACGATGTTCTGCCCCAGCGCTCCCTTGGACACCTTGGCGGCCAGAAACGCCATCAAGGCCCCCAGCAGGACCGACAGCGCCGTATCCAGCAGGGGCAGGACCAGAGCCGCGATGGCCAGCCGCACCCAAAACTGAAGGCTGTGTCCCACGCCGTTCTGGGTCATCATCGTGCAGACCACCCCGGCGGGAAGCAGCACAAAGGCAGAGAACAGCAGGTTCTCCAGATAGATGGCCGTCACCCGGCTGGCCATCAACAGGGTGGAGGGTACCGGCATACTTAGCAGCAGATCGCTATCTTTACCGCCGAACACCACGCCCTTAACTGCGAAGGTAGTGAACAGCAGCCCGCCTGCTAGGGCGACCATACCCATGAAAATGAACACCAGAACCTCCATATGGGAGGGCGCTAGCACCTGCATCAGCATGTAGCTGTAAAACCCTGACAGGTACAGGCCAAGGCCGGCAATGACGATGATGGCGCCTGTACCGGTGGCGGCCTTTTTCCGGCTGCGGCCCCGGGAGTTGGTGGAGGAGAGCAGCATGGATTGGATACTCACCTTCAGCAAAGCGAGAAACTTCGTCATTTCTCTCCCTCCAGTTCCAGGAACACGTCCTCCAAGGAGGAGTCGCCCACCAGTTCCGCCGTGGGACCGGATTTCACCAGCCGTCCGGCCTTGATGATAGCGATTTTATCGCACAGCTTCTCCGCCACCTCCAGTACATGGGTGGAGAAAAACACCGCCGAACCGCCTTGACACAGTTCTGCCAGATACCCCTTCATCAGGTGGGAGGCGGCGGGGTCCAGCCCAACGAAGGGCTCGTCCAGGATCAGCAGCTTGGGCCGGCGGATGAAAGCGGAGATCAGGGCCAGCTTCTGGCGCATCCCGTGGGAATAGCTGCCGATGGGTGAGCCCAGGTTCCCGGTCAGCTCAAAGGCGCCGGCGTACTTGCCAATGTCGGCGGTGCGCTGCTCTGCCGGGATGCCGTACAGGTCGGCAATGAAATTGAGATAGTCAATGCCCTTCATGAACTCGTAAAGGTCCGGGTTGTCGGGCAGGAAAGCGGTGACCTGCTTGGCCGCCACCGGTTCCCGCTTGATATCGTGGCCGTCGATGGCGATAGTTCCCTCGGTGAAGTCCATCACCCCCGCCACGGCCCGCAGGGTAGTGGTCTTGCCAGCCCCGTTGTGGCCAATGAAGCCGTAGATCTCACCGGGCCGGACATGGAGGGTCAGGTCATCCACGGCTCTCTTGCCGCCGGGGTAAGTTTTGGAATAGTGGTCAATGCGCAGCATGGATAGTCTCCTTTCAATTGGTTAAGTAGGATGATAGGGAATTTGCGGAAAAGCGCATATGAGGTAGCCTATATGCCAGAGATATGAACCACATCAAAATAAGATATAAATTTGTCTTTTTTCACGTCGTGCGAAATCAGGTGCAAGCCATCTATTGTGCAGGGCCGATGATTTTTACACTCAGAGATTGAAAGCAAAGGTGATGACCAGGACGACAACGGCCAGGGCAAGGACAATAAAGCCCCGCGGCCTTCTTTCCTCCTTCTCACTGGAGGCATATGCAGCGCCTATCATACCGGCGGCCATAGGAATGAGCAGCCCAAGGACTTTGGGCATGGACTTGCTGGGTTGGCCGCTCATACTGACCTGCATGACCAGTGTGTCCGGAAGCAGGAACCAGCCCACAATGACAGCGATGGACAAGGGGATAAGGAACAGGAATGGCCAAAAGCGTTTTTTGTTCATATATATAAATCGCCTTTCTGCGAAAGGCACCGACG
>CAJTPV010000068.1 GCA_910578505.1 uncultured Oscillospiraceae bacterium
TGAGAACCTTACCAAAATAGACGTCTGGAAAAACATGGAGCGTGATTTCGAGCACTGGGAATATGCCAAAGTCATCGAGTACACGCAAAGACATCCAGATGCCTTAAGCGACTATCATACCCGTATACCGAAGTATTATAACCGCTCTGCTGGTTGTATGGACGATAACGACCTTGACCAGGCTGTCTATGGTCGTTTAATTTCGGAAATTGCATAAGCCACAAGAGGAGGAATAACCATGGCTGTACATCATGGCGGTAAAGTTGGAAAAGCCGCTAAAACATTGCGTTAATAGTGGTAAGGAACTCACGCAAGGAGACTGTTGGCTGACAATTCGTAGTGCAAAAGCGCAAGATGGGTTATGGATTTATAAATTATCCACAGCCCATCTTTGTGCTTATTAGAAGTTTACCAAGCAAGTGTGTGCCATCGGTCCCGTCTGCCTGGCTCTCTGCGCCGCGCGGTGGCTGGAATATAGTGGATTCAGAGTACGAATAGCCGCCGTATCACGTTTCTCCGTGATACGGCGGCTTTGAGTCTATAGCGGCAGAATATGGTCCAGGCCGGTACTGCGCCCCTGCTCTTTTTGCCGGGATTCGATTTGCCGGATGAAATAAGTCTATCCAGCGAGCGGGGCATTTTATTTCGATGCTGGCTCCTCTTTTCCTTTCTGAGCCTTGGCGGCCTTTCTCTTGTGTTTGCCGGCAATCAGCACGAGTGCTGCCAAGGCAGCCAAACCGCCCACGACAGCGGGGATCAGCCACAGGGCGCTCCGAGTAGATTGGATACAGAAAGTGCCCTGGGTTCCGGTCATGGTCAGCAATAGATACTGTCCGTTTTGGACGGCTTCCACCTGTTGCCACTGGCCGTTCTGATACTGCCAGACATGGGTACCGCTGTCAGGGCTTAACAGCCGCAAAGGAACGGAATCCTCTGGCTCCGCTCCAGCGAGAACGACGTCCCACACGACGGCCTGCTCCCCCGCCTCCTGGGGCGGAACCTGGACGCTGTCTGTCACATGGAGAACGGCGTCCCCGGTAAACTGTCCCTCCGCCAGGGCCAGGGCCAGCTTTCCGGACAGCTCCCGGCTGGCCACCACAGTAACCCAAGGGGTATAGACCGCGTTCACGGTCAGGTCGGAGCGCAGGCCGGAGACATCAAACTCCGGCCAGACGCCGTAATTGCCCTCCAGCTCTGGCACAGGGGGCAGGTCGAGCCTGGACAGGTCCTCCCCGTAGAGGAAGGGAATCTGCGCCACCGTTTTTTCCTCCGCCACCAGAGTCAGCGTAAAGGCGGTGAACTCTGGCGGAATATCGGGCAGCTGGCTCAGCGCGTTAAAGGGGATGGGCTCGGCCCGCCCCGCGTAGCTGACGCCGTCCACCCCGGCGGTGCCGGTGTCTACAAAGAGATTGCCGGACAGCGCCCCATCCGTCTCTATGCCGCCGGCAATGGCTCCCAGATACTCCGTGCCTTCCTCGATTGTGACGATGGCACGGCAGTCCCGCAGACGGCTGGCCCAGCCGGCAATGCCGCCGACGTAATTCTCTCCGGACAGGGTGCTCTTGACATGGCAGCTGCGGATGGAGGCGTCCGCATAGCCGGCCACACCCCCCACATAGTTCCCGCCGGTGCTGGCTACCGGGCCGTAATTCTGGCACTCCAAGGCAGTACCCAGGTCCATGCGCCCCGCCAGACCGCCCACGCAGTCCTTCTTGCCGGTGACGGCCCCACGATTGACGCAGTTCATCAGCACCGCCTTGGTCTCGTAGCTGCTGCCAAAGGAGAACCGGCCGGTCGTGTCGTCCTCCGGGTCCAGGTCGAATTCAATGGCCACGGCACCGGCAATGCCGCCCACGTTGCGGTCTCCCTCCACGGTTCCCAGGTTGGAGCAGTCCGCCACCTTGCCCTCCCGGGTGGCGGAGATGTCCTCATCGGAGGTGTCCTGAATGATGCCCTCCAGGCCGCCTTCAGCGGTGTCCCTGGCGTCATCCATTGCGTCCAGCAGAAGGGTGAATACCGCGTTAAACTGCCGGTTGATGGCCCGCAGGTCGGCGGTCAGGGTGCCGTTCCCGGTCTGAAGGGCGCTGTTCAGCCCGTCCATCTCCTCCAGCAGGCCGCTCATGGCATCATAAAGGCTGTCGCCGGCCTGCCGGAAGTCCTCCCCCAGGGGGGTGAACTCCGCAGGACCGTCCTCGGTGAGCGTATCCACCGCATCGCCAATGGTATCCAGCGCCCGGCGCAGCAGCCGCCCGATGACGGCGGAGGTGTCAGAGGCCTCCTCCAGTGTATCCAGGGCGTCTCCCAGCTGGCTGGACAGAGCGCCGGAGCGGCTCAGGGCCTGCTGGAGCTGAGACAGGGCATCATCCAGATCATCCCCCACTCCCCGCAGGGCGCGGAATGCCTGACGCAGCTCCTCCCGCGCCGCCAGAAGAGAGCTGACGGAGATGGAGCCGCTTCCCAAATCCAGAAAGCCTTGAAAGGCGTCCAGCGCGCGTTCCAGCCGGCTTACCGCCGTGGTCAGCCCGGAGGCGGACTGCCGCAGCTTCTCCACCGCGAGACGCAGGTCCCGCGCGGCCCGATCGCCGGTGTCCACCGCGCCGCCCAGAGAATCCAAAGCGTCCCCCAGCTGGCGGGACAGGCGCTCCAGCCGCCCGCCCACGTCGGACAGATCGTCCAGGGCGGGAGAAATTTTGTCCAGCGCGCCGGTGATGTCGGCGGTCAGGGTGTTGATGGTGCCGATGTTCTCGTCGGTAAAATCGGAAACCCGGTCCAGCAGCTCCTTGGTGCTGTCCTTGGCGCTGCCGGCGTAGTCTCCCATGGCGCTGAGCTGGGCGGAGACGCTGTCTCCGGTGCGCTCCGCGTCGTCCAGCGCGCGGTTAATCAGGTTTTCCAGGGTGTTCAGCTCCTGGCGCAGCTGCTCCAGCGTGTCCCGGCCAGGGTCCACAAGCACATAGGGCTCCGCCTGGCCCACAATGCCGCCCACGTCCTTCCGTCCGTAGACGGTGCCGCTGTTGGTACAGCCGGACAGATAGCCGTCCTGCCGCCCGGCGATGCCGCCGGTGTTGTACCCCACATGGGGGTAGCCCACCGTGCCGCGATTGACGCAGCTCTGCACCACGCCGCTGGAATAGCCCACGATGCCACCGGTATCAAAGCAGCCGTCCAGCAGGTGGTAGGTTTCGTCGTCCGCCGCGGCCTGCTCCTCCAAGATGGCAGCCGCATCCGCGTCCATCAGGTCCACATTGGTTTCCTTCCGGGTCAGATTCACTCCGGCGCTGCTTTCACATTTGAGCAGCAACCCCAAATTCCGGCCCGCAATGCCGCCGGTGATATTCTTGCCGCTGACAGAACCGGAGACGGAACAACCGGTAATCTCACCGGTGATGCTGTTGTATCCGGCGATGCCGCCCACGGTGGCATCCCCCTGAACCACGCCGTGAAAGGCACAGCTTTGCAGGGTTCCTGCGTTGTTGCCCACGATGCCTCCCACGGTGGAGCGGGTACCCCCGGGGGCCACCGTACCCTTGACGGTCAAGTCCCGTACCAGCCCGCCGGGCTGGATATAGCGGAACAACCCCAGGGTGGAACCGGCGGAGGTGAGACACAGCCCGGAGATGGTGTGTCCCTGGCCTAAAAAGGTGCCGCCGAAGGTGGGAATGGGGGTGAAATCCACCCCGCTCAGGTCCAGGTCGGCGGTGAGGGTAACAGTCTTGCCCTGGGACCAGGTGTCCAGAGCGCAGTTTTTCCCGAAACGCTGGAGGTCCGCTACGTTGGAGATGGTGACAGTGCTTTCCTCCGTGGCCCAGGCGGGCAGGACCAGCGAGGTCAGAATCCAGACCGCCAGAAGGATGGGGAACAGCCGGTCGACACGTTTACGCATGAGAATCCGCCCCCTTTCCCGCAGGGATTGCCGCTGGTTGGGGCGGCTCCTCCGGCCGGACAGCCCCCGTTGCCACCGCCGCATTGATGCTGCCATGGAGGATGCCGCTGAAATCGGCGTCCACCATGCCGGAGATGTATCCCCGGACGTGGCCGTCCACCAGCAGACTGCCGGTGTGGGTCTGGACGAGATGCCGGGTCTTCAGGGTAAAGGCAGTCTTTTCAATGATGGTGTCGCCCAGCAGCAGAATCTGGGGAAGGATACCCATCACCAGGAAGATGGAGATTAACGTGCCCCGGCCCAGACACACGCCGATGGAGGCGATGGAGGCTGTGGTGGACAGCAGGCCGATGGCCACGCCGGCGGAGGCCAAAATAGTGCCTGAGGTAATAATGGTGGGGAAAGCCTCATTCAGCGACTCGATAACCGCATCCTTGAGGGACATGGTCTGTTTCAGCTCCACATAGCGGTTGGCGATGACAATGGCGTAGTCAATATTTGCGCCCATCTGGATGGAGCTGACCACCAGATAGCTGAGGAAGAACAGGGGTTCCTTCTGTAAGTAAGGGAAGGAGAAGTTGATCCAGACACTGCCCTGGATGACCAGGATCAACAGCACCGGAAGCCCGGCGGATTTGAAGGTAAACACCAGCACCAGAATGACGAATACGATGGTCAAAATGCTGATGAGCATGTTGTCGTTGCCGAAGGAGGCGGACAGGTCAAAATCGCTGGTGGAGTTGCCCACCAGGAGGGAATTTTCCGGGTAGTAACGGCCCACAATTTCATGCAGAGTGTCCAGAAAAGTGAAGGTCTCCTCCCCCTCCTCGGGCAGGTTGAGCTGTAAGACCAGACGGCTGTAGTTCTCCCCCTTCAATTGCAGCTGGGCGTCGGTCAGCTGGACGTGGAGGTCCTCAATGGTCTCAGTCATGTCCGCGTCCAGAGAGATGTAGCCCTCGTCCATCATGTCATAGACATACAGGAACATATCAATCAAGGGTACGCCGTAGCTGTCCAGGCCGGAAACTACCTGTCCGTAGTCCTCCTGGTCCACGGCGTAGGCGGAGTAGAGCAGCCGGGCCACCTCAATATCCAGATCGGTCAGCTCGGCAAACTGCCGGGGTGTCAGCCGGTCTGTGAGGACATAGCCGTCCATGGCATCCACATTGGCCAGGCCCAGCACCGTGTCCGTCTCGGGCATACGATCCAGTTCCCGGAGCAGCCGGCCCTCCTGCTCATAGTCCCCCTTGGGCACGATAACCGCCAGGGTGTTCACCCGGCCAAAGGTTTCGTTCACCCGCTGCTGGGCAATCTGGGCGTCGCTCTGGCGGAAGGTGGTCAGCTCGGTCTGCCCGTAGGCGTAGGGGCAGCGGTTGGCGAACACAAAACCGCCAATCAGAAGCACCACAAACAGGGGCGGCATGACAAAACGGGTTTTCACCGCCAGCCGGCCCCAGGCGGTGATTTTGGGCACAAAATTCCGGTGGTGGGTGCGGTCGATCAAACTGCTGAAGCTGAGCAGCAGCCCGGGCATCAGGGTAAACACGGCCAGCAGGCTGAGCACAATGGACTTCATCAGCACCAGGCCCAAATCCTGACCAATCCCGAACTGCATGAAGCACATGGCCCCCAGGCCGGACAGGGTGGTCATGGAGGAGCCGGCAATCTCCGGAATGGCCTTGCTCAGGGCGGCCACCACCGCCTCCCGGGCCTCCAGCTGCTCCCGCTCCTCGGTGTACCGGTGGCAGAGGATGATGGCGTAGTCAATGGCCAGGGCCAGCTGGAGGACCACCGCCACCGAGTTGGAGACAAAGGATATTTCGCCAAAGATAAAGTTGGTGCCCTTGTTCATCAGTGCCGCCATGCCAAAGGTCATAAGTAGCACCGGGATCTCCATATAGGTGTGGGAGGTGAACAGCAGCACCACCAGGATGATGACCACGGCAATCACCATGACCACCTGCATCTCGGCGTTCAGACTTTCAGAGGCGGAGTCGCCGGTGTCGCCGGTGATATAGACGTCATACCCGTCCAGAAGGGCTTTGACACCATCCAATCCCTCCAGACTCACCGGGTCAGTGGCGGTCCCGTCGTAGGTGATGGAAAACAGGGCGGAGCCGTTGGTGTAGTGGTCCCTGGAACCGTTGAACTCCACCGATTTTACACCTTCCATCATCTCTATCTGCTCCGCCAAGCTCTCCGCCTGACGGTAGGAGATATTGTCCACCATAATGCGGCTGGTGCCAAAGGTGACAAACTCCGCCTCCATCACGGTCAACCCTTGCCGGGTCTCGGTGGTGTCAGACAAGTAGCTGGTCAGATCGTCGTTCACCGCCACCCAGCCGCTGGAAAAGACGCAGAAAATAGCTGCTCCGATGTACAACAGGTAAAAGGCTTTGCGTTTGTCCACAATAAAAGCCGCAATCCGTTCCATCGGGCTTTGCTTTTCCGAAACTTCTACTGTGTGCCTGCTCAACCTGAACGCTCCTTTCAAACTCTATGATAGACAATGATACTCTGTTTTTCTTGGAAATGCAAGTGGTCAACAGAAAGATAATGTTGTCACTTCCATCGTCCCCTTTTTACATTGAATTATATGTATTATACATGATTGAATAAGTAAAATCAATACATAGAAATATATGTATGATACGTTCCTTGAAAAAGGTGGGACTGACATTGAAAAGCGTGATGGAATTGTTTCGGGAACTGCGGGAAGATCACGATTACTCTCAAAGTGATATAGCAGCCGTTTTGGGAATTTCTCAGCAGCATTATTCCAAGTATGAGACGGGAGAATATGAATTTCCGCTGCGGCATTTTATCACGCTGGCAAAATACTATAGTGTGTCTGCTGATTATCTAATCGGGCGGTGTTCCTATGATGAAAAGAAGCCTTTGGAGATGGTATATGTCACTCGTGATTGTACTTGTGAGAAGCTGGTGCAGGATATACTTTCTTTAAGCGAACATGGAAGAGAAGCTGTTGTGGAGTATATAGAGTTACAGCGGTTGAAGGAAAGGCAGAAAAAGTGATGCTTTCTTTGGGGGGTTGGTTTGCGGCCCGTGCGGACAACCTTACGCTCAAAGGTGACTGAAAAGGGAGCGGGGGATGATGGTGATCTTCGCCACCGGGGCGGAGTGGGTCTGGAGCGCCGCCACCAAGGCGCGGCCGATTTCGTGGTAAGAGACAATCATCCGCTCGTGGTCGGAGAGGATTTTGTTCTTCTTCTGATACCCGGCAATGACCACCTCGATGCTCTCTTGGAGGTCCTCCCGGGTGGCGAGCCTCCGTCCCTGGCGTACGGCCCGCAGGGCGGCCTCGTTGACCATGTTGGCCAACTTCGCACCGGAGGCCCCGGAGGCGGCACAGGCGATGGTGTTAAAGTCCACATTCTCCGCCAGCTTCACCTTGGCGGCGTGAACCTTTAGGATGGCCTCGCGGCCCTGAAGGTCGGGAAGAAGCTGAGGATGGGGTTCATCTCCTTTGGCCTCACCTTGTCGAACACGCAGCCGCTCTCCCACAGGCGATCCACCAGGCTGGGGTCATGGAAGGTGATCTGGCGTACAGGCCAGGCTCCTCGGAGGTGTCAACGAAGTAGATGACGTCCTGCTCCACCTGGGCCACGGCTACCTTCAGCATGGTGAGGAAGGTGCCGTAGTCCACCTGCGTGATCTCTTGGCGCATCAGGCGGGGAAACAGCAGGGTATTCAGCAGGATCATGACCACTAAGACGATAAAGCAGTAGAGGATCAAAGGCTTTTGGGGCTTTTCGATTTTTTACATTTCTAATTTCTCCTTTCCGGGCCGTCTCATATAAGCATTATTTTACAAAAACAAATTGCAAAGTCAAAACTATTTCTTATTTCCGATAAACTGTGGGATATGATGAAGGAAAACGGCTTTTCCACACACCAATTAAGGGAAAAGTGCGGTGTCGACAGCAAGACCATCCGGCGCTTGCGGGCAAACGACAACATGGAAACCAAGACACTGAACAAATTGTGTACGGTCCTTGATTGCCGTCTGGAAGATATTGCTGAATATATTCCAGACGAGCAGTAACAACTCCACGGCTCTGCGGATGCAGAACCGTGGAGTTGTTAGCATTTTCGGGGCGGGGTATCCAGGCTGCGATCTGGCAGCATGGGTACCCAACGCCCCGAAAATGGAGGGGGAATCCAAGGGGGGGAGACCTCCCCTCTTGGCACACGACTTTCGGAGAAAGTCTAGTGTGTTATACCTTTTGTCCCGGCTGGCGCGGGAAAGGGGCGGCGCGGTCTGGCGCAGTCACTTTCCCGCACCAGGAAATCAGGCAGTGGGATGGA
>CAJTPV010000069.1 GCA_910578505.1 uncultured Oscillospiraceae bacterium
CTTATCGCCGGGATAGATGGTCTCGGCGGTGACGGTGACTTCCGGCTTCGGGCCAACCTGGTCTGAAGCTGGCCTTACATCTAACTTGTGCGCGTTTTGCGCCCAAGTTGGGTCTGGGTGGAGAACTGATTGGACCTGTTCCCGCAGTCCGGGGGTATCTTTCAGTTCGGCCCCGTCAATGAACGCATACGCCTCGTCCCATGTCTTGAAGGAGGTGGGATACCCGCCTGTCAGGTCTCCAGCGCGGAAGATAAGGGGGTCCAGGGCGGTATTGGAAAGCGGGTCATAGAAAAATCCTGCCGTCTGCATGGCATCCACGATACGCCGCTGTTCAGGCTCCAATGCGGCAATGGCCGTTTGCGTCTGACGCTGGTAGTCCGCCGCCCATTTTTCAACATCCGCAAAAGGATTTTCTTCCCTCTGTACGGAAAGGATATGCTCGACCGCATCCCGGTCATCCTCTGAAAAGCTGAATGTGACATCGCCGTTCTCATGGACGAACCGCGCCGTGGAGATGCCGGCCTTGCCCATCTGCTCCTCCAGGATGGGGGCCTCCTCCGCCGTGACCTTCACCCGGTAATTGGGGGTCGTGACCTCGATCTTCGCACCGGGCAGGAATGCGTTGTTCCTGACATCCGCCCAGAGCATCCGCTCCAGCCTCTCCTTGCTCTCAGCGCGGAGGACGGGATAGGCCAGCGTCGGGTCACGGAGCTGGACATCGAACAGGCCGATCTCCTCCACGATATAAGCCGTGTCCTCCAGATAGACGGTATCGCCCACCTGGTAGGTCGGCTCCTGCGGTGCGGCAGTGCTTTTTGCATCGGTCCCAGGGGCGGCAGGGGCAATATCCTCCCCGGCTCCTTCATAGGTCTCGCCCTCCGGCGTTTGCCCCGCTTCTGTGCCGGGAACAGGCTCCTCCATGACCCTCTCAGCCTTGGGGCGGTGTGAGCGGAGCGCCGCCTCCGCCTCCTCAAAGGTAGCGAAACCGCCAGCCGTAGCTATAGCAAAACGGCGCTGTTCATCGTAGCCGTAGTGGTTGTAGAACTGCCCGTTGGGGTACTGCTGGATGACGATGGCCTCATCACCGCTGCGGTAGCTGGCGGCAGTCTGCACCGCTTCTTTCGGCTGGGCATCCCGGATGTGTCCGGTCCGCAGGCTATGCTCGAACGCCTCCCGGTCCATGAACACCTGGTCCCGCCCCGGCTCGTCAGGATAGACATAGAAAACATCGTGGTCCGTGACGCCCGTCAGGACGATCTCCTTTGTACCGTCCTCAGAGTAGAGGGTGAACGGATCCCCGATGCCATATTTCAGCGGCGGCAGTTTTGCCTCCTCCGTTTTGAGCCAGTCGGCGGCCTCCCGCCTTGCGACATCCTCCTTGACCTGGAGCAGATAGTCCTCGGCCTGCCACTCGCTGGTGAACTCCTCGGAGACGCCTTCCGGGTCAACATATATCTCATCCCGGATGTCATCCCAGACGGCATAGCCGCCCTCGGTCTCGATCAGGAAGAACCGCTCTGGGGCGGCATAGTTGCTGCCGTCCGCCATCCGCGCCGCCTGTGTCAGCATCTCGCTTGTGCGGTCGGGCGGGTCCGGCAGTTCTGGGGCGGCGGTCATGGCCTTATAGGTCTCGTCCAGCAGGGACTTGTGCAGACGGTCATGGTACTCCGGCACATCGTAGTACAGCCGCATGAAGCCCGTGTCCTGAATGGTGAGCGCCGCCTGTTCGATGGCCTTGCCGCCCTCCACATAGGCGGTCTCTTTGTCATTGTTGCCGCAGGCGTTCCGATAGGCTGTGTCCCGCAGGAGGGCGTCCCGGATGACAGGGTAATACCGCTCATAGATGTCTGCCGGGGTAGGGGGAAAACCGTGTCCGGGAGCAGGGAGAGGGACGGCGCCGAACTCGGCGTAATTCTTCTCAAGGGCGGTATACCGCTGTTTGTCCGGGCCGCTCAGATACTGGCCGTTCTGGATGAGCGCGCCGAGCCGCTTCTCGACCTCGGACCAGCGTAGCCGCACCTCCGCGTTGTGGCTGGCGTCACGGATCACCAGTCCCTGGGGACGGGTCTGCACACCGCCCCGGTTGCCATCGGAAAATTGCCAGCTCTGCCCACTGTTGGTCCCATACTCGCCTTTCAGATACTCTACACGCTCATCCGGCGTGTTCTCCTGCGAATAAAGGGCAGCGATACGCAGTTTGCCGCCGTCATAGGGGGAGC
Organism: uncultured Oscillospiraceae bacterium; assembly: GCA_910578505.1. Taxonomy (GTDB): domain Bacteria; phylum Bacillota; class Clostridia; order Oscillospirales; family Oscillospiraceae; genus Pelethomonas. Next base: position 2,220 of record CAJTPV010000069.1, read on the forward strand.
CGTGACGGAGGATGCGCTCGATCTCCGCGTCAGGAATAGAAAAAGCGGGGGCGGGAGCCTCTGCCGGGGCCTGTTCCTCTTTTTGGGGCATAGCAAAGACGGAGGGCTTTTCGCTCTCCGCCTGTCGGTCTATCATTGATATCTGTTCCATCTCGGAGGGGAACAGCCCCTCCAGCGTCAGTTGTTGATAAGTTCCGCCATCACGATCTCCTCCACCTGCGCTTTCAGTGCGTTCATGTGCCGCACCCAGTCCATCTGCCGGGTCTTTTTGTCCGGCGCCGGGTCCGCCGCCAGCAGTTCCTCCATCAGCTGCTCCATCCGGGCGGAGGCCGTCTCCTGCACCTCCCACAGGTGCGGGAACAGTTTCCCGGTCAGGGTCAGGTGGTTGTAGAGGAGCTTGTTGTTCTCCTCCAGATATGCCCTCCGCATCCTGCCGTACTTGCCCAGCGGACGGTCCTCCATTTCCTCCAACTGGATGTCCGGGATCAGGTAATCCCCGGCCTTCGTGTAAGTCAGTTCTGTCATTTTTCCGGCTCCTTTCCTCCGTTTGTTCGACCTGTTTCGTCCTCTCGTAGGTTCGGATGGCCCGTTCCACTTCACGGAAAACCTGGGAGGATGCCTCGCTGACCGCCGCACCCAGCACATTGGACGCCGCCTGGGTATTGAAGTCGAACACATCCATGAAATCTTCCGGCTCAAAACAGCTCTCCGGGTCCTCCACACAGCGGGAGCAGAGCATATACTTGATGCTGGTCTCCGCCGCCCTCCGAAAGGACACCCCTACGTTGAACTCATCATACCCGTAAAGGAAGGAATCGTCAACGATGCCGAGGATGCTGTCCTTGTTCTCCTCCCAATACTCGGCGGCAAGGCGGGAGGCGATGCCCCCGATCTGTTCCTCCAGCCCCGCGCCGGCACCCACGCCATAGGACCGTTTCAGCGCATCCTGCACAGCAGGGACATACTCCTCCCGCATGGACCAGAGGTTGACCGGGCGGGAGTTCTCCCTTGCCCCGGTATCCGACACATCGAACACATAGCGCAGCTTCGGGCGGCTGCCCGTGTTGTCCACCAGGGCGATGCCCTTGGAGCCGCGGCGCACGTAGCGGCGCATGGTCTTGTTCCAGAGGTCATACTCGGCGCAGGCCGTGGCGTCCGGGCGCTGCTTGTAGATCATGAGCTGCTCATTGTAGGGGTATTTATAGAGCCGGGCCGCAGTGGTAAGGAAGGCTGTCCACTGCTCCCGGCTCCCGGTCACTTGTCTGGCGGCTTCTTCCGCCATCTGGGTGTAATAGGCGACTTTCGAGGGGAACGGTATCACCGCCGCCCCGTCCGCCCGCAAGGGTTCATTCAATGCCATAGGTTGCCTCCATTTCCTTTAGATTTGCGTGTGCGGGAATCAGACATCCGGGTACAGGTCCAGGCTGTCAAATTCCGTGTCCGTCATGCCCTCCAGTTTTTCCAGGACACTTTTGGAGAGACGGCCCAGCCGCCGCTCCGAGGGTGTAAGCTGAAGGCGCATGGCTTCCAGCTCCGCCACCAGCCCCGCCCGTGTGCCGGGATTGTAAAGCATCATCATAATCCGCTCGTCCCTTGTGAACTCTTTCATCTCTCATCCCGTCCAGCCTGCTTCTGGGGCGGCTTTCGCTCCGGCTGCTCCGCACCGGAAAGGGCTTTCAGCGCGTCCAGGACGGAGTGCCGCTCCGTTTCAGGCTCATCCTTTCTCCCGTTATTGATGATCCCATCAATGGAGTTGTAGTCGTCCTCCATCGCCATCTCCGCGTTTTTCAGGTAGTTCTCCCGGAGGGCGAAGTCCTCCAGCTCCTTGAAGCCGATGGAATCCACATAGTGGCAGGATACCACGCCGCCCACCTTTAACGCCACGATGTCGCTGACCGACAGGCTGTGTCCCCGGAAGTCATCCGGGTGGGCGGTATTGAACTGGACATAGAGGGCCTCCAACTGCGCCATCACCGCCTCCGGTGTGTCGGGCTCCTTCGGGAGGTCCCCGTGGTAGACCACCTCATAGTGGTCGATGTCCGGCTCCTTCCCCTGCCGCTGGAGGCTGGAATAGGACTCGAACCGCTCATAGAGGGTGTCGTCCGTGTGGCGCAACTGCAAAATGGCGTAGGAGTCGGTGGCGCTCTCCAGAAACGCCGCCAGGTGGCCGGGGGCCTCGTCCACGCCGTTCACCTCGTCCCATTTCCTGATGTCAGACATTCTGTTCCTCCTTCCTCAAAAAAGGCGGGCCGTTCTCCTTTGCGTCCTGCCTCTGCCGCTGTCTGCGTTCCTCGCTGTACGGCGGGCGGATGCCCACGCACCGCTTGGGGACCTGATAGGTCACGGACCGCCCCGGCCCGGAACGCTCCAGAATATAGTCCTCCGGGAACCGCTGGGAAAGCTCCCGGAGTTTATTGATGAGCCTTGCGTCATGGGTGTAGACCTCCGCCGTGTCCAGCTCATTGTCCCACAGGATGATGGTCTCCTGCTCCGCAAGGGTCAGCTTCTGGCGGCTCATAAGCTGGCCTCGTCCCGCTTCTTCGCCGGGGCGGGGGCGGGGTGTTCCTTTGCGCTGGACTTCAGGGCGGAAAGCTGGCCCAGGACGGACTCCCGCTTCTCGGCTGCCGCCTCCTGCTCCCGCATGGCCGCCTTCTCCATGAGCATCCCGTGGTCGGTGGGGGTCATGGAGCGGCGCTCCAGCTTGTTCTCAAAGAGGACCATATCCCGCACCTCGTTGATGGAGCAGCCCACCACCTCCAGCTCGCCGCTCTTGGTCTCGTTGAACTTCTCATCATACAGGTGGTAGTCCCAATGGCCCGCCCCGCATTCCACGGCGAGATAGGCGTTCCAGCCGATCTTCCACGCCGCCTGCTCCGCCTCCAGCTCCGGCTCCGGGCGGCAGACCCCGCCGCCCCGCTCCAGCACCTCGGCGAACTGGCAGATGTGGTAGACCTCGCTCCCGATATAGGTGTGGTAGTCGTCGATATACTCACACTTGGCGGAGAAAGTCCTGTCCGGGTACTCCACCTGGATCGTGCCGCCGTCCGGGATGCGGAACTGCTCCTCATAGCCGCTGTTGATGAAGCGGATGTCGTCCTTCGGCAGCGTCTCCGGCTCCCAGACGGAGCGGCGGCGGATGTCTGAATCGCGGAAGTCTTTCAGGGAGGTCAGGCCCACCTGTGCCACATCGCTGCCACCCAGCGGCCCGCTTTGCAGCCCCGCCTCTCCAATAGCGGCTGCCCGCGCCGCCGCAAGATGGTCGTGGGTGGGGTCGATACCGTCCAGCACATCGTCCAGGCTGATCTTGCCCTCGGCGGTCTTTTGCTTGGTCTGCTTGTCAAACACGGTGTACTCAAAGTCCCCGCCCTGGACCTCTTTCAGGTGGAGCAGGGAGGAACGGTCCACAAGGTACACGGCCTCCAGTTTTTCCTGCGTCTCCATTTCCGTCTGGACAGCCTCCTGCACCGCCTGTTCCACAGCCTGTTCCATACTTAAAGTGGCCGCCCGGTCCTCGATGCTCTCCCGGACCACATCCATATGCCCGGTATCCGCCATCTTGGAGAAGGTCTTGTAGATGTCCGCTATCGTGTCCGGGGAGGCCAGCAGCGCCCTCGCCTGATCGTCAGGCAGCTCCAGCGCCCCGATCTCCATCAGGATGTCCTCCCGCACCGCATACTCGACAGCGTGGTTCAAGATGTCGGCGGGCGGCTGGTCCATCAGCCATGCCCTGAACTTGTCCTGCTCCGCCGACGCTTTCTCATACAGTTTGCTGCTCAGTTCCGTATCAGCCATTCTATCAGTCCTCCTGTCTCAAAATTTTGACCCATCTTGTTTTCATCTGGCGGGGATACTGCCCGCTGTCCTTCGGCTTGCGCCTGCCCGTCCACTCCAAGCCCCCGGCAGGCCCCTCACACACGAAGCCGGAGGCTTTCAGGGAGGCGCCGCACTCGCTGTCCAGGATATAGGTGATGACCTTTTTATAGCCCATCGCCCTCGCCGCCCGGACCGCCGCCCCATAGAGCATACTGCAAGCGTTCCGCGCCCCATCGGTGCAAAGGCGGTTGACCTCCAGCGTATAGCCGTCATCCAGGAAGCGGCTCACCGGGCGGCCGCAGATGGCAACACCGGCGAGCCGCCCGTCCTCCCGGACACCGATAGAGAACTTGTGTCCCACCGTGGGCTTGTGGTGGCGGTGGTGCCGGCGCACGAACTCGTTCGCCTCCCGCAGGGAGACGGGGACCAGCGACAGCATATCACTCACCGCCCACAGCGTCACGGATGCCCTGCATGATATACGCCACGCAGGGGACGGCCACGCTGTTGCCGAGCATCTGGTAACGCTTCGTGTCGCTGATGGCTTTGCCGCCCGCGCCGGCCTCCGTCCAGCCGTCCGGGTAGCCCTGCAAACGCTCCGCCTCGGTGGGGGTGAGCCTCCTCACGCAAAGCCCGGTGCGGACGGGGTTCTGGTAGTTCAGCGAGTAGCCGCCGGAGGCCGCCTTTGCCAGCAGTGTGCCGCTGACCTCATCTGTCTCCCGGAGATTGCGGCAGTCCACGGCGGCGGTCTCCGCACCATCTGCGCCCTCCACCACAGCCACGCCGCCCTGATTGCAGCAGGGGTTCCCGCCGTTCAGGTCCAGCGTCCGGGAGGTGTCCGCCTCATAGAAGCCGCTCTTTGGGTTGTCCGACAGCATCCCGCCGGAATGGTAGGCGCCGATCACATAGGCTTTCATCACGGCGCTCTGCTGGCCCGCCAGGAGGGTGGGGGCGGTCTCCTCCTGGAAACCGATGCTCCCGGACTGGCTGCCGGCCTTGTGCTTGAAGCCCGCGCTCACCACGCAGAAGTCCAGCTCGTTCCCCTGTCCGGCAGGGCGGGAAAGCCCGGCGCCGGAGGCACAGAGCGTCCCGGCGATCTGCGGGTGGGTGACGATGGGCTGCTCATGGGCGGCGGTCAGGGTGGGGGACTGCTCCTCCAGGATGCCGGCGTTGGCCTGCCCGGTCCCCATGCAGACGGCGTGGCGGTCGATGGTGTTGAGGGTGAAGGAGACGTTCTCGTTGATGCCGTCCCCCTGCGGCCCGTTCCCGTCCGCCCTGCCGATCATGGAGCCCTGGATGGCGTATGCGGTGATGGGCAGGTTGCCGTGGGTCTGGCTGCGGAGGGTGGGCGATACGCCGCCCTTCTCCACATTGAGGGAGTCGCCGCCCTGGTCGTTCAGTATCTCGACCTTCGGGGCAAAGAGGTACTGGTCGTTCCCGGTCGCCAGTGTGCCGCTCTTTTCCACCTGGAGCAGAGGCCCCTTGCCCCCGCCCTCACAGCCGCAGCGGATACGCATGGAGATGGCGGGGACCGCCGCCCCCACGCCGTCCGGCATCTCGATCACGCCGTTGCGCCCGGTGGACATCCCGCAGTTCGTCCCCAGCGTGGCCGCCACATGGCCG
>CAJTPV010000070.1 GCA_910578505.1 uncultured Oscillospiraceae bacterium
GCCGTACTGCGTACAGCCCGCCGGATATTCCAACTGCACATAATTGGTGCCTCCGGTCGGAATTGAACCAACGACACGCGGATTTTCAGTCCGCTGCTCTACCAACTGAGCTACAGAGGCATATAGACGCCCAATAGACGTCTATGAAAAAGTGGCGACCCAGAACGGGCTCGAACCGTCGACCTCCAGCGTGACAGGCTGGCGTTCTAAACCAACTGAACTACTGGGCCACATGTAAATGGGGAGTGGTGGGAACAACTGGACTCGAACCAGTGACCCCCTGCTTGTAAGGCAGGTGCTCTAACCAGCTGAGCTATGCTCCCGAAGCTGTTACACTGTTTCCCCGAACGACAAGAATTATTATACTAAAAACCCCCTGAAATGTCAAGCACAATTTTCCACTTTTTTAAAAAATTTTGCGGGGACGATTCTTCGTCCCCGCAAGGGCTCTTAAACCAGCTTTTCAAAGTAAAAATAGGTCTCATCCTCACCATTTGGCCGCATACATGCCTCCAGCATCCGCTTCGAAGCCCGGTTCTCCCGGAAGCACTTTCCTTTCAGCCGGTATAGCCCCAGCTCATAGAGACTCCACTCCGCCGCCCGGCGAAAGGCCTCCACGCCGTAGCCATACCCGGCCAGCTCCGGCACAATCCGGCACCCCAGCTCCGCGCCGCCCTTGTAGTCGAAGTTGTACAGCACCACCTCGCCCACCATGTGCCCATTGAGCCGCACTGCAAAATTTGCCGCCAGCCTGCGTTGAAAGTCCTGCCGGGCCGCGTTGAGAAAATAGTCCTCCGTCAGCTCCCCGCGCAGATCCTTCCGGTAATCATAGCCCCACCAGCGGTTGCGCTCATCGTCCAGGCAAATGCGGTTATAGGTTGCCCTGTCCTTTTCCGCAATGGCGTCCAGCGTAAGCCGCTCGCTGTGCAGCTCCGGAATCTCCTGCAGCGCGTCCAGCTCATTGCGGGCCTGCACACGGATCTTGCACCCCATATCCGCCGGCAGATACTGCAGCTTGCTGGTCCGCAGACCCCGGTCCCCGGCATCGTCCTCCCGATTGATCCACCGCAGGCCCTCGCCGTTGGCAGCGGCAAAGGCGTGCATCATCATGGGATACACGCCCTCGTACTGGGGCAGTCCCTTTTCGATATGGCAGATGAGCGTGTCGCCGCAGACCTCCCCCAGGGAGAGGGCCAGCAGCTTGCCGTCCAGCTCGATGCACCCCGCCTTTATCCAACTCCTGCCCACCTGGCGCATCAGCTTGCGGGCATAACAGAGCTCCTTCTGGGCCAGGGCGTCCTCCTTGTTGAAGATCCGGTGGAACTCCTCCCAGAATACCTCCACAGCCTCGCTGTCCTCCGGTGTCAGCGGCCGGTAAACCGCCTCCGGGTACAGCTTTTTAAACTTGTTGATGTGGTTGCGCTGGCCGGAGTACCGCCGCCCGGCCAGGGTCATCAGGTCCTCCGCCCGGTAGAGATAGTCCTGCCACAGGCGGCTGTTGTCCACGGTGGTATAGGGGTAGCGGTCCATCAGGAACTCCCTCTCCTCCAGGGGCACCACGCCAAAGGCAGGGGCGGCGCCGTGCTCCATACACCAGGCGTCGATCTCATCCAGCGCCGCCTCCACGCTGCCCTCCCCCGGCAGGGGGACCGGGTAGTCAAAAAGGGGCCCAAAGTGCTCGCTGTGGTTGAGCACCACCAGACAGCCGTTGGTTTCCGCGAATTCGGGATGCCAGTGCTCCCGCCACATCAGCTTTGTACCCGCAGAATATTCACACAGCCGGTAGGTGCACTGGCTGTAGTACTGGCGCAGCCGCGCCGCGCTCTTGACCTGTATCGGTTGAAAATCCAGCATAAAAAGTTCTGCTCACTTCTCTTTCGTCTTTTTTTCGTCCACGATATGGACATTCAGATGGTTATAGGTAATCTTGATCCCCTCCTGGGCGAAGACCTGGTATATCTCCTCCAGAACCTGAAAGTTGGCGTCCCAGAAGTCCTCCGTCCTGGCCCAGAACCGGACGTGGTACTCAATGGCGCTGTCCTGATAGGCGGTCATCACCGCTTGGGGGGCCGGATCGTCCAGCACATTGGGCGTACGGGCGACAGCCTGGAGACAGGCTGCCTTTACCTTGCCCGGATCGCAGGTGTAAGATACGCCGATCCTGTGATCCGCCCGGCGGCGGCCCAGCACACTGTAGTTGACGATCTTCCCGGCGGACAGCTTGCTGTTGGGCAGCATGAGCCGCTGGCCGCTGTAGGTCTCCAGCTTCGTGTGGGTCAGGCCCATCTCCTCCACTGTGCCCTCGCCGTCGTCCGTCTCCACATAGTCGCCCAGGGTAAAGGGCTTGGCGAAGAGGAGAACGATGCCGCCGGCGATATTGGACAGAGTGTCCTGGACCGCCAGAGATACCGCCAGGCCGAAGACGCTCACCAGGGCAATGAGGCTGGTGACGTCAATGCCCAGGCTTCCGGCCACAATGAGGATCGTCAGCAGATATAGCAGGACCTTGGTTCCCCGGACCACATATCCGCCGACCCGCTGGTCGATTTTTGCCCGTCCGACCACCTTTTTCACCAGCGCCAGAAGCAGGCGGTTGACCAGCAGGCAGAGCAGCAGCAAAACCAGGGAGGATACTGCCCGGCCCGATGTCAGCCTGCCCCACAGCGTGTGGGCAAATTCCCCCCATTCGGATACCGACTGCGGGGCGCCCAAACTCTCCAGCGGCGCAGAGGCGTCAGGCAAATTTCCCATTTCCGCTCCTTTCCTTCCGGCGGTCCGCCGGAATGCTCGTACTGTGTCCAGCATCCTGATGGAATAGGATACCACATTTCCGGCGGCTTGAGAAGTACCATTTTTCACGCCGCCGCCTTTTTTGCACCACTTTCAGGGGGAGCGGCGGTCTGTCCCGCCGCTCCCCCTGACCGGGCCCCCACAGTTTTCCGTCAGCCCTTTACGGCGCCGTCCGGGTTAAAGAGGGGCAGCGGGGCCAGATAGGTGATATCCTCCCGCTCCAGCGCGTCGCCCTCCGCCAGAATAGCCGCCCGGCCTGTCACCGTGCCGCCGGCCTCCCGCACCAGCTCCTCCAGCGCATGGAGGCTCTCGCCGGTGGAGATCACGTCGTCCACCAGCAAGATCCGCTTGCCCCGGATCAGCGCGCAGTCGTCCGCTCCCAGGAACAGGTCCTGCTGCCGCAGGGTGGTGATGGAGCGGACGGACACATGGATGGGGTCGCGCATGTACACCTTGCTCCCCTTGCGGGCGATAAAGTAGTTTTTGGCCCCGGACTGGCGGGCCATCTCGTGAATCAGCGGGATGCTCTTGGCCTCTGCGGTCAGCATGTAGTCGTAGCTGTCCGCCGGGACGCGCTCCAGCAGGGCGGACGCGCAGGCAACCGTCAGCTCCGCGTCGCCGAAGATGATGAATGCGCCGATGTACAGTTCATCGCTGACCTTGCACAGCGGCAGCTGGCGCTCCAGTCCCGCCACTTTCATGGTATACGTCATTGGATCTGCCTCCTCATAATTCTGTCTCTTGCCTGCGGCGCGCCGGCCGCCGGATACATCTATTATACCGCCGCCGGGAGAAAAGTCAACGCGCGGGCGGGATAAATATCCGGCCCCGTCCCCCAAAAGCGGAGACGGGGCCGTCCGGTTTCCCGGCTATGTATGCAGACTTACTCCTTCAGGCGGAACTTGGCCACCATCTCTCTGAGCATGGAGGCCTGGCCGGACAGCTCCTCGCTGGCGGCGGCGCTGGCCTCCGCCGTGGCCACGTTGCTCTGCACCACAGTGGAGATCTCCCCGATGCCGCTGGTGATCTCCTCGGCGTTGGCGGCCTGCTGCCTGGTATAGTTCGCGATGCCGCTGATCAGGCCGCTCATCTGGTCCGCCTGCTCCACCACGGACAGCATCGACTGGGCGGTATCCTGGGCCGCGCACACGCCCTCGCCCATGATTTCCACCGTCTGGTTCAGGAGGACCGTGGTCTCCTGGGCCGCGTTGGAGGACTTGCCGGCCAGGTTGCGGACCTCGTCCGCCACCACCGCGAAGCCCCGTCCGGCGGCGCCGGCCCGTGCGGCCTCCACCGCGGCGTTCAGGGCCAGGATATTGGTCTGAAATGCGATATCCTCAATGGTCTTCACGATTTTATGAATCTCAGAGGACTTGTCGCTGATGTTCTGGATCACCTCGGTCAGATTGCGCATCTTGCCGTCGCTGTCCAGCAGTCCCCCTTTCACGGCCTGGGCAATGCGGTTGGCCTCCTGGGCGCCCTGGGCGATCTGATGGACGCTGTTCGATACGGCGTCGATATGTCCGGCCAGCGCCTCCACCGCGGCGGCCTGCTCCGTGGACCCCTGGGAGAGGACCATGGAGCCGTTGGAGACCTGCTCCGCGCCGGCGGCCACATCGCGGGAGGCAATGCGCAGCTGGCCCATGGCGCCGTTGAGGGCCTGGGAGATATCCTCCAGGGAGTCCTTGATCTTGGCAAACTCCCCCGTATATTCACACTGCAGGGTAAAGGTCAGATTGCCCCCTGCGATCTCGTGCAGCGTCTGGGCAATCTCATTGATGTAGCGCACGTAGTCCCGCAGCCGGATGGTGACCCGGTTGAAGTTGTCCGCCAGGACGCCCAGCTCATCCCTGGAGCTGTATTGGATGGACTGCTCCAGCTCGCCCTCCGCGATCCGGGTGGCGGCGCGGCTCAGCTCCCGCACGGGCCGCCCGATGACCCGCCGGACCTGGATGACAACCAGCAGCGCCATCAGCAGCAGGGCCGCCAGGGCCAGCACCGCGATCACCACGGCCAGGGTGGACAGCTCCTGCAGGACCTCCCCCTGGGACACATAGGCCACGGCCACCCAGTCGCTGCCCGGTACCCGCTCTACCTGGACATAGGTCTTGTCATAAATGGACAGCCCCGTCTTTCCCGCGAGGATCTGCTCGCCGGCATAGGCGTAGATGCCGCCCTGCAGCTCTCCCAGCTTCTCGCCCGTCATGGCGCTGTCCCGGTGCCCGATGATGGTGTCGGTCCGGGCGTCCACCAGGAAGATGCCGCCGGTCTCCTCCAGCTGAATCCCGCTGACGACCTGGGAGATCGCGTCCAGGTACACGTCCGCCGCCGCCACGCCGCGCACCGTGCCGCTGCGGTCCTTCAGCATCCCGGAGGCCCCCACCACATAGGAGCGGCTGTCCTCAAGTGATTTCTGACCGGCAGCCCCGCCATACTGTCACAAATTCTCCATGGCCGCGCAGGGCGGAAACCGGGAAATTCCCCCAAAGGCCGCAGCGGTTCCTCCGCCGCGGCCTTTCAGCGCGCTGGTGTCCGTGCAGGCCGGTCAGGGGAGCATGCTCCGTCTGGGGATTCGAGCCGCCTACAGCTCAAAAAGTCTCTTGAGGATGACCGCCAATTCGTACTGCAGATGGTTTGGTCCTTCAAAAGGATCGCGCGCATAAAAGCTGGCGATTTTGCCCTTTCGCTGCAAAACGGTATTTTTGTGCAGGAACATCTGCTGTGCGACCTGGGCTGTGGAGACGTTATTGACCAGCAGCTGGAAAAATGTCTCGCCCAGCTGGCTGTTGTTGATCCTGTCGTACTGCTCCACGGAGCCCATCAGCTCTTCCACCACCTCCGCCGCCTTTTTTCGCTTGATGCTGCTCTGCAGCAGGGCGAAGATTTTGACGTCGTCATAGAATACATAGGGCAGGGAGGACTGGGAAAAGAGCTGCCGGGAAATGCGGACGGCCTGCTGGGCCTCCTGATAGCAGGCGGCGATTTTTTCCGGCCCGCCGCAGCTGGAGCTGACGCCCACCAGGCTCTCCATATTTTCTGACAGCAGCAGCGAGGAGATCCATCTGCCCATATAGGCCAGATCCTTCGGCTTTTTCCTGGTGGAAAGCAGCACCAGTTCAAGGGGCTCCGTCATGATGATGGGGATGCTGCTGGGAAAGACGTGGGGGATCTGGGCCTCCAGCCTCTGCAGCGGCTGAAAGCCGGAGCTCTGCTCGCAACCGGTTGGGGAGACGACCAGCACCCGGTCCACGCCGGCGATCTGATAATCCAGCGACCTGCCCTGGGAGAGGATCTGCATGCGGTCCCCCAGATTGCCCAGGAGCAGGTCGTATAGATATTCATAGCGCAGCCGCTTCCGGTACTTGTCCTGCCGCTCGCTGTTGAGGAGGATGATGCACAGCGCCTGGCAGGTCTGCTTGATGTAAAAGTTCATCAGTCCGGTCAGCGGGTACTCCGAGGTCTCGATGATCAGTACGCCGTAGTAGGTGTTGTTGCTGTGGACCGGCCGCACCAGATACTGCTTTCCCGCGACCGTCAGCGGCACGGGCGTCTTGGGGATGTCCGACAGATTGGAAAAAAGGCTGCGGCTCTGGCAGAAGATTTCCTTCAGCAGCGCATCGCTCTCCCGGCCCCAGGAGCTGTATATGCACTTCTGGTTGTGGTTGAAAAAGGCCAGCGGGGCCCCAATCATGTTCCCCAGCATAGCCAGCAGGGAGGAGTAGTCCTCTTCTATGTTCATCAGCTGGGTGTTAAACGCCTCATAGACCTGGATGATCCCCTCCAGCGTATGGACCTTGTGGGCCAGCAGCTTGTCGATGATGGCCGTGAGCACCTCATAGTAGGAGACGTGGATCGGCATTTTGATCAGCGGAAAGTTCAGCTCGTCACAGACTGCGATGAGCCGTTCGCTGATCTGCGGCATCACCGGCCCCACATTGAACAGCGCCAGGGCGCTGACCTGGCAGTCGTCCAGCCGGCGGATCAGCGAGACCTGGGTGTCCGTGTCCTCCGCAATGGCGTAGAGGCTGGAAACAATGAAGACGCCCGCTGTAAGGAATTTGACGGAAATGAGGTCCTCATTGATGATTTCCTGAACGGTAACGCTGTTGATCTCTCTGTCGAGCCCGCCCGCTCCGGCCACAACAGTTCCCAGGGTCAGAGGCGGAAGAGCAAGGGCTTTTTGGACGGTCAGGGACATAACCGGACATCTCCTTTTCCTGATACTGCTGACCGTGCATGTAAACACTGAATCCCACAGATTATATGCACATGCACATAGACAATGCGATTATACTATAAGAAACCGGAAAAATCCAGTAGCATTTTGTTGCATTATGCACAAGGCAGCCGTTACTATTAGTTTGCAGGGAACAAGCACCAGTTAGCTTGCTACCAGCAAGCTAATTTTTTTATACCTTAAAGGAGGATTCCACCATGAAAAAGAAGGATGAAACCCGGTATTTCGTAACGGCGGTTGCCAGTGTCCCGGTTTATAAGTCTGCCAGCAAAACGGAAATGTACCGTATGGCTACGAAGCCCGGCTGGGGCGCGGTGGAGTGGTACAGCGCGGCGGACGACTACAAGAACCCCGTAGCCCGTGACCGCAGCGACAAGACCCAGCAACTGTGCTGTGACGAAGACACCAGCGCCAGCCTGTACACGAAGAACGGCGGCTATTTCGGGATCTTCCCCTATGAGGA
>CAJTPV010000071.1 GCA_910578505.1 uncultured Oscillospiraceae bacterium
GGTCATGGTTCCCGTGCGGCCTTGGGCCGCAGGCAACCGGGGCCGTAAACTGCGGCTATGGTTCGCTCCCGGTTTTGTACAACCCCTGCACATTTGGCGATCAATCGAGTGGGAACATGGTCTATTCTACTGAAAACTAAAACTTTTTATTAGGAGACGCTTTGCCGGAAACAGAGTAAAAAAATAAGTCTCCGAGCAGATGCAGCTATGCTGCGTCTGCTTGGAGACTTGCGGCGATAGCTCCGTCAGGAGCTATTGCCTATTGGCAGCGAAGAAACGGAAACGCCCCCAAGCGGGATGTAGTCTAGCTACGTCCGCTTGGGGGCTTGCCGCAGGTAGGCCGCTACGGGGCCTGCTACGGTTCCGAACCGATAAGCTAACTCTACCTGTTGTTTGGCTCCCAGAGCCGACCTGTTTGGAAAGCGCATTGCAGGATGCGGCTTTGCCGCATATGTAACGGAACTTGTGACAGATGCCGCCGTTGGTGGTATCTGTCTTTTGCATTATTGCGCCGGGATGGTGTTTTCACCTTTAAGTGAATGTCACATACGTCACCCACTCTGGCGAGGGCGAAGGGCTGCTGTTCTACGGCAACGTCATTTTACCCTTCATTGACCGTTTCCCGAAGGACACAGAGTTGTACCGCATTATGACGACCCGCCTGAATGAGATCACCTCGGAGGGCGGCGCATGAGTGAGGCCGTCTGCACCAAGGAAGAACTGCGCACAATGCAGGCGTGGCCGCTGGAACAGAAAATACAAGTTACCCAGGCAAAAATCCGAGAGTGGTACGAACACTACGGCGGCAAGGTCTTTGTCTCCTTCAGCGGAGGCAAAGACTCCACTATACTTTTGGATTTGGTGCGGGACCTCTATCCTGACGTGCCCGCCGCCTATGCGGATACCGGATTGGAGTACCCGGAGATACAGGACTTTGTGCGCTCTGTCCCCAACGTGGAATGGCTGCAACCTGTCATACCCTTCACCCAGATCATTGAGAAGTACGGATACCCGGTCATATCAAAGGACGTGGCAAAGCGTATCTACTACGCCAGAAAAGGCAGCAGATGGGCCATCAATCAGCTGAACGGACTTAATTCTGATGGCAGTCCCTCCTGGTACTGTCAGCGGTATCTGAAATGGCGTATCCTTCTGGACGCACCATTTCCCATTTCAGAATATTGCTGCGGCGCTATGAAAACCAGGCCCCTCCACAAATACGCCCGTCAAACTGGCAGGATGGCTATCATGGGGACCATGGCCTGTGAAAGTAAGCGGCGGGAGGGGGCGTTTCTGCAAACCGGCTGCAATGCCTATGACACTAAGGACCCCGCCTGCAAGCCGCTGTCCTTCTGGACGGAGCTGGACGCCCTTCAATATCTGCGTATGACTGGCATTCCCTATGCCTCTATCTATGGGAACATTGTGGAGCACGGCGGAAAGCTCGTCACTACCGGCGCACAGCGGACAGGCTGTATGTTCTGTATGTTCGGCCTCCACCTGGAAAAGCAACCGAACCGCTTTCAGCGCATGGCCCTGACCCACCCGGAGCAGCACGATTTCTGCGTCAACACATTGGGCTGCGGGAGGGTGTTGGACTACATCGGCGTACCTTATCAACCTGTGACGAACGAAAGGAGCGAGTGACTATGGACAACGAAATCTATCTCATCCACCTGGACGATTACCTGAGCCACATTGACGGCAAACTGGAGATGTACGATCTGCTGCTGGAGCTGGTGCGGTCTGTGCGGAAGGACCTGGAGGCCGGGGAGCCGTCCCAGGCCATGCGGACACTGTGCGCCTACGAGCAGCAGGCCCATGAGCTGTATGAGAGCTGGGACATCCCCGATGCCTACGCCGAGAGCGGCGACCCGGACGATCTGGCCCAGCTGATGGAGGACGAGCTGCTGCCCGCCTGGGATGAGGATGAGGATACTGGCACGGAGAATGACGGCGGTATGGCAGATGACATGGAGGATGATGGGATGAACGGCGAGACCTCTGCCGCCGCCTATCTTCTGCGGGCTGTGGGACAACTGAACCGGGTCACGGCCAATATCCTGGAAATCACCAAGGCGATGGTGGTGTACGAGAACGCCATCGACCGTATCTTGAACAACGGTGAGATGCCGGAGAACGACTGTGCCGACTAAGGGAAAGACCCGTCTCCATTTCACCGATGCCGAGCAGGACGGGGGCCGGCTGAAGGAGCATGACCGGGCCAAAGAGCGTGAGGCGGACCGGGCGGCGATGCGGAAAGATGCACCGCCGCCCAAGGACCGCAAAAAGATGAAACGGCGCATGACCGAGCAAAAATCTGGCGCTGGAAAAAAGAAAAAGGGCAAATCCACCAATCCGAAAACTGCTAAAACTGCGGGCCAGCTGCAATTTGAGGAAAACAAGCCCAAACCGCCCTCTAAGCTGTCCCATACGGTCAAGGATGCCCCTGTGCTGGCACTCTCCGGCAAGCTGCACCACAAGGTCAGCGAGGCGGAGGATGATAATGTTGGCGTGGAGAGCACACACCGGCTGGAGCAGACCGCCGAGGCCGGTGTTCATCTGACGGAGCGTTCCCGCCGTGCCCATAAGCTGCGGGAGTACCGGGCCACAGAACGGGCGGAGATCAATGCCCTCCACCGGCAGTCCCTCCGGGACAATCCAGAGCTGGGCAGCAATCCGCTGTCACGCTGGCAGCAAAAACAGGCCATCAAAAAACAGTACGCCGCCGCAAAGCATTCCGGGCAGAGGGCTGGTGAGGCGTCAAAGGCCACATCCACCATGGCGGAACGGGTATCCGACACGCTGAAAGGCGCAGCAGAAACAAGTAAACAAGCTGGTGCGTTTATCATGCGGCACAAGAAGGGCTTTCTCATTGTCATCGGCTTGTTTCTCATTCTGGTGATGTTCTTGAATATGATGTCCTCCTGTTCCGTGCTGGCCGAGGCCATTCTGGGCAGCAGTGCGGGCGGCACTTATCCCTGCGAGGATGCGGATATGCTGGGGGCCGAGGCAGATTATGCCGCGCTGGAGGCTGCTTTGCAGCACGAGGTGGACAATTACCCCAGTTACCACCCCGGCTATGACGAGTACCGTTATGACCTGGACAGCATCGGACATGACCCCTATGTGCTGATTGCTATTCTCACCGCCTATCATCAGGGAACATGGACCAGGAACGAGGTACAGGGGACGCTGCAAATGCTCTTTGACCGGCAGTACACCCTCACTCAGACAGTAGAAGTGGAAGTCCGTTACCGAACGGAAACACGGACGGACAGCAACGGTGATGACTACGATGTGGAAGTTCCCTATGACTACTACATCTGCAATGTGACCCTGGATAACTTCGACCTGTCCCATCTCCCGGTCTACATTCTAAGTGAAGATCAACTGAGCGCCTACTCCGTTTATATGGCAAACCAAGGCAACCGGCCAGACCTGTTCCCTATCGGCCAATATCCCAATGCCTCCCAGCGGCAGGACTATTTGGACTATGATGTTCCCCCGGAGGCGCTGGAAGATGAGGTATTCTCCGCCATGCTCACTGAGGCAGAGAAGTATCTGGGGATGCCCTATGTCTGGGGCGGCAGCAGTCCCAGCACATCCTTTGACTGTTCCGGCTTTGTGTCGTGGGTCATCAATCACAGCGGCTGGGACGTGGGACGGCTGGGGGCCAAGGCCCTGTGTAATCTCTGCACCCCGGTCTCACCCGCCAATGCCCGCCCCGGCGATTTGGTGTTTTTCATCAACACCTATGACGCACCGGACCCCAACGCACCCACCCACTGTGGTATCTATGTGGGCGAAAACATGATGATACACTGTGGAAACCCCATTTCCTATGCCGATTTGACCTCAAATTATTGGCAAAATCATTTTTACTGCTACGGCAGACTTCCCTAAAGGAGTGATGAGAAACGAATCCGAAAATCAAGAAGATCGACAACGAGTATGAGAAGAACGCCGCCAAGATCACAGAACTCCAGGCCCGTCAGCGGGAGCTGGAAAAGCAGCGGATGGAGCTGGAGAATCTGGACATCATCGGCCTTGTGCGAGGCATGGGCCTGTCGCCGGACCAGCTGGCGGCGCTCATCAAGGCCGCACCGCCCCAGCCGGTCCCCGAGACGGAGCGAAAGGAGGACAGCTATGAGACGGTTTAAGACCCTGTTCCTGCTGCTGTCCGCCACACTCATGCTCTCCACCTGTGCCGCCCCCGCTTACGCCTTTTCGGATGAAACGGAGGAAAATCCCCCGGTTACGGGCGGTGTGGAGACCCAGCCCCTGACCCCGGAGGGCAACATGACCTTGGTGGACGATATTGACGGCGAGGCCGGAGAAGATAAGCAGTTTATCGTGGTCCAGAGCCGTGCCGGTCACTACTTCTACATCATCATCGACCGGGCGGCGGAGGGGGACAATATCGTCCACTTCCTGAACCAGGTGGACGAGGCCGACCTTCTCTCGCTGATCGAACAGGAGGAACAAGCCCCGCCCGTCTGCTCCTGTACGGTCAAATGCGCCGCCGGAGCTGTGAATACCGCCTGTGAGGTCTGCGCTGTCAATATGTCCGAGTGCGCCGGACCGGAGCCGGAGCCGCAGGAGCCAGATAAGCCCCCGGAGGCCCCAGCCACCCCGGAGACTCCGGAAAAGAAGGGCGGCAATCCACTGATAATCGTGGCGCTGCTGGCGGTCCTGGGAGCTGGCGGCACAGTGGCCTATTTGAAATTCTTCAAGAAAAAGCCGAATATCAAGGGCAGCGCCGACCTGGACGACTACGACTACGGCACGGAGGATGACGAGGACGAGCCGGAGGATGACGATGCCCTGGACGAGGACATGGAGGACGAATGAAATATTTTACACGCAGTCCGCTGGAACGGATGATGATGCAGCCTCCCATCGCCCAGGCCAGACCTGACCCGGCCCCGCCTGTTCCCCAAAGCCACCCCTGCTATGGCTGCAAACGGCTGAACGAAAGCTCTGGATGTGTTTTGCCCTGCTATCGGGGTGTGGAGCGGATGCCGCCCCGGTGAAAGGTTGGCGTTACAATATAATCACCTTTTTGCAAGCGGTCTGGTGCAGTTCCAGACCGCTTGCCTCATTTTCAAGGAGGAATGACTTTGCCCAAACAGAAACTCGTGATCGCGGAAAAGCCCTCCGTGGGCATGGCTCTGGCGAAGGTGCTGGGAGCCAGAGGCAAGAGAAAAGGCTACATGATCGGCGGCGGCTATATCGTCAGTTGGTGTGTGGGCCATCTGGCGGGGCTGGCGGATGCCGCCGTCTATGACCCCAGCTATGCCAAGTGGCGCTGGAACGACCTGCCCATTATCCCCGAAAGCTGGCGCTTTACCCTGGACAAGAGAAAGACAGAACAGTTTGACACCCTTCGGACCCTGATGCGCCGGGAGGAGGTCACGGAGGTCATCAATGCCTGCGACGCCGGACGGGAGGGGGAGCTGATCTTCCGCACGGCCTACCATCTGGCGGGATGCACACTGCCCATGAAACGGTTGTGGATCTCCAGCATGGAGGATGCCGCCATCCGGGAGGGTTTTGCCAACCTTCGACCCGGCAGCGACTTTGACGGCCTGTACCACGCCGCCCTGTGCCGTGCCAAAGCGGATTGGCTGGTGGGCATCAACGCCACCCGGCTGTTTTCTGTCATGTACCGCCATACCCTCAACGTGGGTCGGGTCATGTCCCCCACTCTGGCCCTGCTGGTCCAGCGGGAGGCGGAAATTGGGGCCTTTGAGCCTGCACTGTTCTACACGGTGGAGCTGAACTGCGGCGGGATGACCTTCGCCGGAGAGCGGATTTCCGATAAGGCAGAGGCAAAGGCCCTCGCTGATAGATGTAAGGATACGCTGCTGCTGGCCCAGAAAGTGGAGCGGAAGGAGAAGTCCGAAAAGGCCCCCGCCCTCTACGACCTCACCACCCTTCAGCGGGAGGCCAACCGGACTTTGGGCTACACCGCCCAGCAGACCCTGGACTACCTTCAGAAACTTTATGAGAAAAAGCTCTGCACCTACCCCCGGACGGACAGCCGCTATCTGACGGAGGACATGAAGGGCAATGTTCCCGCTTTGACTTTCATCGCCTCCGTCCTCTGCGGCGTGAAGGAGCCGGAGAAGGTGCTGGCCTCCCAGGTCTGCGACAACAGCAAGGTCAGCGACCATCACGCCATTGTCCCTACCAAGACCGCCGCCACCGGCATCAATATCGGCGATCTGCCCACGGGAGAGCGGGAGATACTGCGGCTGGTGGCCCTGTCCCTTCTCCGGGCAGTCTGTCCTGCCTACCGCTATGCTGAAACCGCTGTGACGGCGGAGTGCGGCAATCACAGCTTCACCGCCAAGGGCCGGGAGCTGTTGGAGTTGGGCTGGAGGGCCTACGCCGACAAGGAGCCGAACAAGGACGACACTCTGCCCGAGGGCCTGTCCCAGGACGCCACTTTGACGGTGAAGGAGGCCCTGGTGAAGGAGGGCAGCACCACCCCGCCCCGGCACTTTACTGAAGATACTATCCTGAAAAGCATGGAGACCGCTGGCGTGGAGGATATGCCGGAAGACGTGGAGCGCAAGGGCATCGGCACTCCGGCCACCCGTGCCAGCATCCTGGAAAAGCTGGTATCCTCTGGCTTTGTGGAGCGGAAGAAGGCCAAAAAGGTCACGAGCCTTATTCCCACCCAGGAGGGCAATTCTCTCATCACGGTCCTGCCGGAGATGCTGCAATCCCCGCTGCTGACGGCGGAGTGGGAGAACCGGCTGAAACAGGTGGAGCAGGGGGAGCTGTCCCCGGAGGACTTCATGGAGGCCATCTCTGCCATGGTGCGGGAGCTGGCGGCAACCTGTTCCCCGGTCCCTGGCGGCGAGGTGCTGTTCCCTTCTGGCAAGGAGCGCGTTGGCCCCTGTCCCCGGTGCGGTGGGAACGTCACCGAGAGCAAGAAGGGCTTTTTCTGTGAGAATCCCTCCTGCCGGTTTGCCCTCTGGAAAGACAACCGCTTTTTCGCCGCCAAGAAGAAGGACTTCGACCGGGATACCGCCGCCGC
>CAJTPV010000072.1 GCA_910578505.1 uncultured Oscillospiraceae bacterium
AAAGGCCGTGGGGTGCAGGGGCAAAGCCCCTGCTCGCGCCCCGCAGGGCGCGAAACACCCCCAAATCAGCCATTGTTCATCGTATAGTCAAAGGCGTCCTCCTCAATAGGGTTCCCCGAATCAAAATATGTATAAGACTCCGGCACCGCGCCCACAATCACCGTCTCCGCCACGGAAAACGAATTGCTGACCTCCGTGCCGGTCCGGAACCCCGGCAGCAGGATACTCATGGATACGTCCACACACAGCAGAATCCGGTGGGTGGTCTGGTTGATCCCCGCCTGGTCAAACCGGTTTTCAAAGTGGGCCGAGCAGCTCCCCACCGACTGCATGCGGATCTTCAGCTCCGGCCCCCGGCCCGCCAGCAGCGGGGAGCCGGTAAGCGTACCCGCCGGGATGGTCAGGTCCGTGTCCGACACCTGCTCCAATCGGGTCAGCACGTCCTGGGTGATCGCCGACTGCAGGCGGTTGAACTGGGCCATATTGCTGTGGAGGGCCGTGATCGTGCCGCCCTCGCCCTTCTCCATAGAAATCAGATCGGTATAGAGCGTATCCCCGCTGGAAATCGCGTCGTTCACCGCGGCGGTCACCACCTGCCCCACCATATTGGACACCCGCGTCACCGCCAGATTCCCCAGCAGCGAACGCAGATGCATCGTGCCCACCACCGACAGCGCAATCAACGCGGCGGACAGAAAAAAGCAGATAAGCCGCGCCTTCTGCCCGCTGGTCATCGGCGGTCTGTACCTCCGGCCCATAGCCATCACCTCACCGCTATGCTATGAGCCGGGGGCTTTTCCCTATGCCTGGTCCTGGGCGGACGGCCAGAGCGCTACGCGCCGTACTCCGGAGCCCTTACCGCTGCGGGCGGCATTGTCCGCCAATCCACAAACGCCGAAATATGAAACAGACTCTTACGGCAGCTTGCGGACCAACTCTTTGAACACCCGTCCCCGCTCCTCGAAATTTTTAAAGCGGTCAAAGGAGGTGCTGGCCGGCGAGAGGATCACCACGTCCCCCGCAGCGGACCGCCGGTCCGCCAGGGCCACGGCGTCCGGGTACTCCGAAACCTCGACGATCTCCAGCCCCCGGTAGTTCTCCGCCTTTTCCACGGACTGCCGGATGACCCCGGCGGTAGCGCCGCAGAGAATCAGCAGCTTCACGTGCTCATTGATGACCGGCCCCAGGCTGTCGTAGCTGACGCCCTTGTCCTTGCCGCCGGCGATGAGGATCACCTGATCCGGGAAGGACCGCAGCCCCGCGATGGTCCGGCTGGGACTGGAGGCGATGGAGTCGTTGTACCAGCGCACGCCGCCCCGCTCCCGGACCAGCTCGATCCGGTGCTCCACGCCGCCGAAGGTCCCGGCGAAATCCCGGATAGTTTCGTCCGGCACAAGGCCCTGCACCGCGCAGATGGCGGCCATGTAATTTTCCACGTTGTGCCGTCCGGGCAGGAGGATGCCGGATAGAGGCAGGACCTGCCGTTCCGCCGCTCCGTCCCGGTACCAGATGGCGTTATCCCGAAGAAAGCACCCCCGCCGGAGCTGATCAGAGGGCTCCGCCATGAAATAGGACAGCGCTCCTATGGCCGCCGCCGACAGGCTTCTGGTGACCTGGTTGTCCCCGTTAAAGACCGCGGTGTCCTCCGGGCCCTGGTGGATGAAAATAGCGGCCTTGGCGCGGACATATTCGTCCATGTCTGTGTGGACGTCCAGGTGATTGGGGGCCAGATTGGTCAGCACGGCAATATGGGGGCTCTGCTCCATGGTCATCAGCTGGAAGGAGCTCAGCTCCACCACCGCCCAGTCGGTGGACCGGATGCTGTCCGCCTCCGCCAGCAGGGGGTGTCCGATATTGCCGCCCAGGTGGACGGTATGCCCCGCCGCCTCCAGCAGTCTGGCAATAATGGTGGTGGTGGTGGTCTTTCCGTCGCTGCCGGTGACCGCGATGATCGGGCAGGGACAGACGCGGAAAAACACCTCCATCTCCGACGTGATCTCACTGCCCCGCGCTTTCGCGTCCTCTAAAAATCTGGGATGCAGGCCCGGCGTGCGGAAAATCACATCCTGGTCCAGGC
Source organism: uncultured Oscillospiraceae bacterium (assembly GCA_910578505.1). Classification (GTDB taxonomy): domain Bacteria; phylum Bacillota; class Clostridia; order Oscillospirales; family Oscillospiraceae; genus Pelethomonas. The sequence continues at coordinate 2,078 of CAJTPV010000072.1, forward strand.
CCGCCAGATAGTCCGGCCCCAGGCGGAGTTTACAGCCCGATTTCTCCAGCTCCTCTGCTGCGGCTCCCAGTGCGGCGCGGTCCTTTCGGTCGCAGGCCGTGACGTCCAGACCCGCCGCCAGAAGCAGGCGCAGCAGCGGCTGGTTGCTGATGCCGATGCCGATGACGGCCACGGATTTTCCCGTCAAAGCATGCAAATATTCCTGTAATGTCATATGGGTATCCTCCCCCACTGAATTTCAATCTGACACATTATACCACCACCCGCCAGCGAAAACAATCCTTTTTCCGTTCCCCTCTTGGTGAAAAAAAGAGTGCAGGCCCTGAAAACTGAACAGGAGTCCACACTCTTTGCGGCCGGCATTTGGTTTTAGTTCAGCGTGATATCCTCGACATTCACGCCAAGAGAAGACAGCTTTGCAACGGTCAGTTTCAACACATAGTCAAGCGCCGGGTTTTCGTGCCCACCGTTCGCTTGCTTGATTCGCTGGAGGTCGCCGTAATGCTCGATTGTCATTGTGACCAATGCCTTGTCCGACATTGTAACACCCCCTTCCACCGGTTACAATCTGGTTGAACTGCTGAAAGCATTATAGCAGATTCGGGAGCGAGTGTAAACCCTGTTCAATACTCTATCCGGCAGCTGGTATTTATTTACAGAATATTCATAGAAAACCGCTTGCGAAAATCAGTAGTTTAGAGTATACTAAACACAATACATCATAAGCGGCGGCGAAAAGCCGCTGGAAGCGGGGGCCTCATGTATGTGCTGCTCTGAATAGTCCGGCTTATTTGTTCTCCAGTCTGACCAATTTTGTTCGTCACGCTGAACCACAGAAGTCAACATCGTTTTTTCGCATGTATGCGCGTAAGCGGGACTGTTCGTCCTGTTTATGCGCCCTTTTTCTGCGCTTTTTGCCGTATGCTGATGAAACAAACAGAAAGGTGGTGGCAGCTGAATGAGCTGGCAGGAAGAATTGAGGAATGGTATCCGATCAGCTGGGCAGCTTGCGCCCATCCTGGGCTGGACGGAGGAGGAGACCGCGCAGTACGCCCAGGTTATCGAGCGCTTTCCCATGATGATCACACCCTACTATCTGTCCCTGGTGGATAAGTCCGACCCCAAGGACCCCATCGGACGCATGTGCATCCCCTCCCTCGACGAGTTTGACCCCGGCGGGTCCTTTGACACCAGCGGAGAGGCGACGAACACCAAAATCGAGGGGCTGCAGCACAAATATACCCAGACCGTGCTGCTGCTGTCCACAAACCAGTGCGCCATGTACTGCCGGCACTGCTTCCGCAAGCGGATGGTGGGACTGTCGGAGGAGGAGCTGAACAAGCGGGTGGACGAGGTGGCGGCCTATGTCCGGGCCCACAAGGAGATCACCAACGTGCTGATCTCCGGCGGCGACTCCTTCATCAACTCCAATCATATTATCGAGCGCTACCTCCGGGAGCTGACGGCCATTGACCACCTGGACTTTATCCGCTTCGGCTCCCGCGTCCCGGTGACGCTGCCGGAACGGATCTACGGCGACAGCGAGTTTTTGGACATGTTCGCCCAGTACAGCCGGAAGAAGACGCTGTATCTGGTGACACAGTTCAACCATCCCAGGGAGCTGACGGAGCAGGCGGCGCGGGCCGTGCGCTGCATGCTGGAGCGAGGCGTACAGGTGCGCAACCAGACGGTTCTGCTGCGGGGCGTCAACGACAGCGGCGCAGTGCTGGGGCAGCTGCTGTCGGGCCTGACCCGGATCGGGGCCGCGCCCTATTACATCTTCCAGTGCCGTCCCGTCACCGGCGTCAAGGGGCGGTTCCAGGTGCCCATCCAGGAGGCGCTGGAAATCGTGGACCAGGCCAAGTCCCATCAGAACGGGTTCGGCAAATCCGTACGCTACGCCATGAGCCACCCCAGGGGAAAAATTGAAATCGTATGCCGCCTGCCCGGCGGCGAGACGGTGTTCAAGTTCCACCAGAGCAAGTATGAGGAGGATAACGCGCGGGCGTTTACCCGGATGCTGTCCCCCACGGATACGTGGTTGGATGCGGAGCTGAACGGGATGTAGCGCCGCCTGTACGCAGCGCGCCCCTTTGTTGACAGCATCCCTTTTTTGTGTTATCCTCGATTTGCAAGGCTTGAAACTTACCGGGTAAAGAAAGGGGTATTCTGCATGAACATGAGAGATAATCTGGCGTATCAGGAGGAGCGGCGGGAGGAGCTGATTAACGGCGAGATTGTGATGATGGCCCCGGCCTCCACAAACCACACGTTTACCTCCGGCAACATCTACGGTATTTTCTGGAATTACCTGAAGGGAAGGAAGTGCACCCCCATTGCTGACGGCTCCACCGTGTACCTGACAGACAACGATCACTTTGTCCCGGATTTCATGGTGGTCTGCGACCCCGACAAAATCAAAAGCGACGGCGTATACGGCGCTCCCGATCTGGTGGTGGAGGTCCTTTCTCCCAGCACCATGCGAAACGACAGGAAACGGAAAAAAGACGTCTATGCCAAGTGCGGCGTCCGGGAATACTGGCTGGTCAGCCCCGGTGATAAATTCGTGGAGGTCTACCGCGCGGACGGAACAGGCTTTATCCTGCACGACATTTACGCGCTTCTCCCCGACTGGCAGCTTGCGAGAATGTCCGATGAGGAGCGGGCAGCCGTTGTAACCCATTTCAAGTGCAGTCTGTTTGATGATCTGGACATTTCTCTGGAGGACGTTTTTTACCGCACCTTTTGACGAAGGAAAGTCCCGGCAGGCGATGGTCCCTGTGGGGCAAAAGGAGGATTTATGCGTGACAATCCGGCGCATCAGGAGGAGCGGCGGGAGGAACTGATTGGCGGCAAGATCGTGATGATGGCCCCGGCCTCCGCCGGTCACCTGTATATCTCCAATAATATCTACCGCATTTTCGGGAATTACAGCGTGCGTCTGCTGCTTGTGCGTAAAACCAGGCAAACCGGCCCCCGTCCTGCTATCTGGCAGAACGGGGGCCGCGTCTTTATATATGTGTTGCAGGAACAGGCCCCGCCTATCCGCTCAGGCAAAATTTTTTCTTTCCCATGAAACAATCCCCGGCCCGGCGGCGTGTTATCAGGTGAAGGGCCTTTCAGACAAATGATACCAAAGGGGGAAATACGCATGCCCGAACAGGAGCAATTTTTGCGATATGCCATGGATGCTTACGGCAGCGCGGTGTACCGCCTCGCCCTGTGCCGTCTCCAAAACGTGCAGGATGCCGAGGACGTCTATCAGGACGTGTTCCTCCGCCTGTTGAAAGAAAAGCGGCGGGAGTGGGACGGCGAACAGCTGAAGGCTTGGCTGCTGCGGGTGGCGCTGAACCGCTGTGCGGACATCCGCCGCTTCCGGCTGCGCCGGCCTGTGCTGGCTCTGGATGAGGTACCGGAGCTGGCCGGGCCGGTGGACAGCGAGGGAGCGGAGCTGTGGGAGGCGGTGGCCCGTCTGCCGGAGAAGCTGCGGACAGTGATCCATCTGCATTACGCCGAGGGATATCAGACGGAGGAGATCGCCGCGATGCTGGGGATCCCGGCGGCAACGGTACGCACCCGTCTGCGCCGGGGCAGGATTGCGCTGAAAAATTCATTGGGAGGTTATGACAATGGAGAACAGGTATCGGAATTTGATGAACAATATTCAAGTGCCCGCCAGACTTACTGACCAGGTGCTGACCGCCGCGCGGGCTTCGGGAAGAACGGCGGCACGGCATGCTCACGCCCGCCGTCCGCTGCTGTGGGGGGCTCTCTGCGCGGTGCTGGCGCTGACGCTGTTTCTGAATGTCCCCGCATACACGGCTCTCGCTCCTTCCGACAGCGGCCCCGGTCAAACCGCCGGGCCAGCAGCGCCGGTACGGCTCGCTTTCGGCCTGACCGCCTATGCGGCTGATTCCGGCGAGCAGTATGCCGCCGGCGCGGACGGCAGTCTGGCGATGGGGAGCGGCAGCGGGATGTACTGGGCGGAGCGGGATGTATTCTTCACCGGCAGTCTTTTCCAGGTTACCGGCGAAGATGTCCGGAGCGTGACGCTGTCCCTGGACCGGGGCGGGTTTTACAGCTATCGCGTCCGCAGCGGCTTGACCAGTGCGCAGCTGCAGGAAATCCGCGAGGCACAGGAACGGGGCGAGATGGCTCCCGCCGCCATTGACCAGAGCGCGGACGGCACGTGGTCCTTTCAGGAGATGATTCCTTTGGAAGATGCAGTATCCCTGGCGTATGATCCTGACGTCTGGTATGGACTCTGGCTTTCGGGCTGGAACGAAAACGGGGATATGCAGGCGGCGTCCCAAGCCGCCATTGATGCCCTGAACGGCGGTCAGATGACCGTGTCCGTTACCTTTATCGACGGGACTGAGCAGACCAACACATATCTCCTCCACACCGGGCGGCTCCGGCTTGCCTCAGATGGCAGTCGTACGCCCTTGCCGGAGCTGGCCGGGGAAAATGAGGCCTATATCTACGGCGTGTATGCATCGCCTGTACAGTAAGAGCGGCGTAAAAACCGGACTTGACAAATCAAGTCCGGGTGGGTATACTAAACCATAGGAATAGGGCGCTGCGATAAGCGGTCAGCCCAAGCGCGTTATGTTATCTGTAAAGACAACCGTCACCGGGCCGGGTGGCGGTTGTCCCGTTTCGTGATACGTATCGTTACGGTTAGACCGAACAGATGGAACGTAAGAATCACAGGCATTTATACTCACGGTCGGTACGATTTACTGGCATCTTGGGAGGGCGCGTTTCCTTTCGGAGGAACCCCTCCACCGCAAGCGGTCCCCCTCCCCTTTCAGGGGAGGTTTTCCAAAGGAG
>CAJTPV010000073.1 GCA_910578505.1 uncultured Oscillospiraceae bacterium
GGGGAGCTGGCACGCGAAGCGTGACTGAGGGGTCCCCGCATTCTGGCACATTTTTTCGCCCGCGAGTATAATTGTTTTAATCAGAACGACGCATTGGATTATGCACGCAGAAGCAAGTCTGCGTATAAAAAACAAGATACATTCATAAGGAGATTTGCCTTTCCCTTCCTTTTCGGCAAATCTCCTTATGTTATGTTTATGATGTTGTGTTTTACGCGAGATTTTGATTCTGGCTGCTTTTTACCGCCTCTTTTTTCCCGTATCGGCAGAGCCGTTACATGCGCTGTACGTCCTCGAAGACCTTCTCGATCTCCTTCTCGGGCGCGCCCGTCAGCAGGCTCACCGCCACAATGGCGATAGAGGCGGCGATAAAGGCCGGCAGCAGCTCATAGATGGCCCACGCGCCGCCCATCGGCGCAATCAGGTACTTCCAGACGAAGACCATCACGCTGCCCACGAGCATACCGGCCAGCGCCCCCTGGCGGTTGGACCGCTTCCAGAACAGCGCAAAGAGCATCACCGGTCCGAAGGCCGCGCCGAAGCCCGCCCAGGCAAAGGACACCACCCGGAATACGGAGCTGTTGGGGTCCCAGGCCAGCGCTACGCCGATGACGGCGATGGCGACAACGGTTCCGCGGGCCGCCAGCATGGAGGTCTTCTGGCTCATCTTGATGCCGAAGAACTCCTCCATCAGATTCTGGGACACGCTGGAGGCGGCGGTCAGCAGCTGGGAGTCGGCGGTGGACATGGTGGCCGCCAGAATACCCGCCAGGATCACGCCGGCCACCAGGGCAAAGAATACGCCGCCCTTGGCCATCAGGTCCGACATCTGGATGACAACGGTCTCAGACTCCGCGCTGGTGGGCAGGAAGGGAATCTTCCCCGCCGCGGAGACGCTGCGGCCCACAATGCCGATGAGAATCGCCACGAACATGGAGATCACCACCCACACGGAGGCGATGCGGCGGGAGACCTTCAGCTTCTCCTCGTCCTCAATGGCCATAAAGCGCAGCAGGATGTGGGGCATGCCGAAATAGCCCAGGCCCCAGGCCAGGGTGGAGACGATGGGCAGAGCGCCGAAGGAGGCCGCTGTGCCGGCGGCGTTATCGTAGCCCTGGGTCAGGTCGAGATAGCCGGGCAGAGCGGAGGCGTTGGCCGCCACCGCGTCCCAGCCGCCCGCTTCCCGGATGCCGAAGACGATGATGATGACCAGCGCGATGCTCATCACGATGCTCTGCACCAGGTCTGTGGTGGACACCGCCAAAAAGCCGCCCAGCACCGTATAGCCAATGATGACCAGTGCGCCCACAATCATGGCCGCATGGTAGTCCACCCCCAGCAGGCTGTTGAACAGCGTGCCCACGGCCTTGAAGCCGGAGGCGGTGTAGGGGACGAAAAAGATCAGGATGATGACCGCGGCAATGCAGGCCAGAATATGGCGCTTGTCGCCGTAGCGGCGGGAGAAGAAGTCCGGGATGGTGATGGCCCCGGTGACGGCGGAATAGCGGCGCAGCCGCTTGGCTACAATCAGCCAGTTGAGGTAGGTGCCCACGGCCAGGCCGATGACGGTCCAGCCCACCTCAGCCACGCCGCAGAGATAGGCCAGGCCGGGCAGGCCCATCAGCAGATAGCTGCTCATGTCGGACGCCTCGGCGCTCATGGCGGTGACGACGGGACCCAGGCTGCGTCCGCCCAGGTAGAAGTCGCTGGAGGTAGCGCCGCCGGCCCGGTTGAAGAAGAGGCCGATGCCGATCATCGCGATCAGATAGATGCCAATGGACAGGATAATGCAGATTTGTGCGGTAGTCATGTACTCACTCTCTCCTTTGAAGATTTTCGAAGCGGGTCTCATCATACCACACTTATCACAAGAACGAAATACAGAATGATGAATAGAATTCATTCTATACGATATTGCAGAAAAGGAGAAAAATCTCATCAATAAAAGGCGCTGCCGAGCAGACGAAATACTAGAATTGCTATCATTTAGAAAGCAAAACTTTTTTAAACGCCCGACCGGTAGCTCTCCAGAAACCTGGGGGTAACGGTATCCGTATAGGCGGACAGGGAGTACTCGCCGCCGCACAGACACCAGTCGTACAGCAGAGCCCGCTCCCAGAGGGCGTAGGCCTTGACGATGTCGCTGACCGTGCAGTCGGCGCGGAGCTGGCCTGCCCGCTGGCCCTCGCCGATGATTTGGCGCAGGAGCTTGAAATAGGTGCGGTTGCGGTCCAGCAGGTGCTTTTCTCCGCGAGCCAGCAGCTGGGTGGACAGCAGCCGGGACAGCAGGTCCAGAGAGACGCCGGAGTCGATCATGAGAAACAGCTCATGGTTGAGGTAGATGAGCTTGTCCACAGCGTCCAGAGCCGGGTCCATGGTATCCTTCAGCTCCTCGTATTTTTCGTCAAATACATTGGCAAGGGTCCCCAGCAGGGCGTCCTTGCCGTCGAAGTAGTGGTAGAAGGAACCCTTGGAGGTCTCGGATTCAAAAACGATGTCCTCCACGGTGGTCTCGTCATATCCCTGCTCATAAAACAGCCGCCAGGCGGCGGATATGATGCGGCCCTTGGTGTTGCGGGAGTTTTTTCTCGGCATGGGCGCGGCCTCCTTTTCGATGATTCCGGCCCTTACTATACCATATCCTGTCTCTGAATGCAAATATTGGCCGGCGTGACTGCTGCCGCAAAAGAGTTTGTCGGGACTTACAAGATATGCTTGCAACCATCCTGACCTTTGTGCTATACTGTTGGACAATCACAATGACACCTCTGCCGCATTGGGCGGCGGAAGCGGAGAGGAGGCGTTCCTAATGGGAACGAGAGCAGAGACTGTGACGTTGGACCAGCTGCCGGTGGGCGGCACGGGCGTGATTGAACAGGTAGGCAATCAGCGGGGCGCGGTGAAGCGGCGGCTGGTGGACATGGGCCTGACGCCGGGCACCGCTGTCAAGCTGGTGAAGATGGCCCCCTTCGGGGACCCGATGGAGCTGCATCTGCGGGGCTATGAGCTGAGCCTGCGCAAGGAGGACGCGGCCCAGATCCAGGTCAGGCTGACATCCGGGGAGGCGGCGGGGCCGGACGCGGTGTCGGAGAGCGCCTACCACCTGGGCAGCACCTGTCACGGCGACTGCGCCCACTGCGCCATGGGCTGCTCCAACCCCAGGGACCTGGAGGCCATGCACCGGGCCCACCAGCACGAGCAGCGCCAGCACCCCAGCACCTATGACCCCCGCGCCCACGACACCCGCCAATGGAAGGTGGCCCTGGTGGGCAACCCCAACTGCGGGAAAACCACCCTGTTCAACGCCCTTACCGGCTCCAACCAGTACGTGGGCAACTGGCCGGGGGTAACGGTGGAGAAAAAGGAGGGCATCGCCAAGCTGGGCGAGCTGAGCTTCACGGTGGTGGACCTGCCGGGCATTTACTCCCTGTCCCCCTATTCCATGGAGGAGATGGTGGCCCGGAAGTTCATCATCGAGGAGCAGCCGGATGCCATCATCGATATTGTGGACGCCACCAATCTGGAGCGGAACCTGTATCTGACCATGCAGCTTTTGGAGCTGGAGCGGCCGGTGGTGCTGGCGGTGAACTTCATGGACGAGGTGGAGAAAAAGGGGGACGCCATCGACTGCGGCCGGCTCTCGGCCCAGCTGGGGGTACCGGTGGTGCCCATCTCCGCCCGTGACAACGTGAATATCGACCGCCTGGTCCAGGAGGCCCACCGGCAGATGCACACGGGCCTGACCGTGGAGCCGGACGACCTGTACGACGACTTTACCCACGCCATCCACCACCGCATCGGCGAGCTGATCCACGACCGGGCCTACGCCGTGGGCATCCCGGCCCACTGGGCGGCCATCAAGCTGCTGGCGGGGGACGAGGAGGTGGCCAAGGACCTGGGGCTCAATGAGGCCACCATCCGGCGCATCGACCAGATTGCGGCGGAGTATGAGGCCCAGAGCGAGCTGGGGGACCGGGAGACGCTGCTGGCCGACAGCCGGTACCGCTTTGTGGAGCGTGTGGTCCGGGTCTCCGTGCGCAAGAAGAACCGGGAGGGGGAGCGCACGGTCACTGAGCGCATCGACGCGGTGGCCACGGATAAGTATCTGGCGATCCCGCTGTTTCTGGCCATGATGCTGGTGGTGTTCCTGGTGACCTTCAGCGGGCCGGGGGCGTGGCTGTCCGACGGCATTGCGTGGCTGGTGGAGGAGGCAATCTGTCCCGGCGTGGCGGGGTGGCTGTCGGCCATCGGCGCGCCGGGCTGGCTGGGCGGATTGCTGGTGGACGGCTTGATTGCCGGCGTGGGCGGGGTGCTGACGTTCCTGCCTATGATCGCGCTGCTGTTCCTGTTCCTGTCCATGCTGGAGGACAGCGGGTATATGGCCCGGGCGGCCTTTGTGATGGACCGGACCCTGCGCCACTTCGGTCTGTCCGGCAAGGCGTTCATCCCCATGCTGATGGGCTTTGGCTGCACAGTGCCCGCCGTGATGGGAGCGCGGACCATGGAAAATGAAAAGGACCGGCGGATGACGATTCTGCTGGTGCCGTTCATGTCCTGCGGGGCCCGCCTGCCCATATACGGCCTGATGACCGCCGCGTTTTTTCCGGCCCATGCGGGGCTGGTGGTGTTTGGACTGTACCTGCTGGGCCCGCTGATGGCCATTATGTCCGGGCTGATTCTGAAGGGACGGCTGTTTCGGGGGGAACCGGCGCCGTTTTTGCTGGAGCTGCCGCCCTACCGGATGCCCACGCTGAAAAACATCTGGCTCCACGTGTGGGAGCGGGTGCGGGACTTTCTGGCCCGTGCGGGGACCATTATCGCCGCCATGAGTGTGCTGGTCTGGTTTCTGCAGAGCTTTGGTCCGGACCTGCATATGGTGGAGGACACGGCGGACAGTATCCTGGCGCTGATTGGCGGCTTCATCGCGCCGGTCTTCGCGCCCATGGGCTTTGGCGTATGGCAGGCGGCGGTGGCGCTGCTGACGGGATTGATTGCCAAGGAGGCGGTGGTCAGCTCCATGAGCCTGTTCTACGGCTTCAGCCTGACGGACTACGCCGCCGCAGGCGCGGCGATGGCGGCCACATTTTCCCCGGCGGCGGCGCTGGCGTTCCTGGTCTTCTGCGCCCTGTATACGCCCTGCGTGGCGGCTATTGCCACCATCCGCCGGGAGATGGGCAGCCGGAGCTGGACGGCGCTGACGCTGGTGTGGCAGCTGGGGGTGGCGTGGCTGGCGTCCTTCGCGGCCTACCGGCTGGCGGTGCTGTTCCTGTAAGAAAAAGCAGAGTTTGCGGAATATCAAGCAGCTGTAAACCAAGTCAATGCCCGGTTTGGGACAGATATTGAGTTATATGGCTGTCCAGTCGACGCAACGGCGGAAGAGTTCAGTTTACGGTATGTCTGCAATAGGAGCGCACCGCCAGGAAGGCGAACAGCGGTATCTCGATGATACAGGCCCCGATTATGGCGTAGGGCGTCCAGACCGCCAGCCCGCCCAGGCTCAAAAACTGGAAGTCGGTGATGGCGTAAAGGATACTGGCCTGAATGCTGGTGCCGCTGGCGGGGAGGATGCTGCACAGCCAGGTGGACAGCGCCCCCGGCACTGTCATGAAGAGCACCACCGGCGCGATGCAGAACACCAGTCCGGAGGCCAGAGACGCCACGGTGGTCTTGCACCTGGAAGAGAGAAACAGCGTGAAACTGACAGAGGCCAGCACCGAGAGCAGACCGGCCACGGCAAACAGGCGCTGGAGCTCCCCGATATTCATGCCGGTCAGGGTCACGATGGAGTAGAGCATCTGGATGGAGGTCTTGGTACACTCCCAGCCGAACAGGCTGTTGACCACCAGAATGTGCACGACGGCACAGATTACAAAAGCGGCAGCACTGACGAACAGGGCGGTCAACACTTTGGCAATCCCAAGCCTGGCCCGGCCATTCCGGGTACAGCGCAGAATATCGTCTGCGCCCGACTGATAATCGGCGGAGAATACCGGGGCGGCGATCACCACGCAGAACAGCAGTACCAGAAAACCCATGATGTTCTGGTAGTCCAGAATGGTGGAGCTCATGCCGGGATAGACCTCAAAGGGCTTTTCCACCTTCTGTACATCTCCACGGCCTTGCGCTGGACGGCGGGGCTGTCCGGCTGCTCCATCGCCATCAGGGAGGCAATCCGGGTCTCGCAGACGGAATAGTAGTCGTCAATTTCCTCCAGGTCGATCTCCATGATGGTGGGGGCCATGCCGGTATCCGGGTCGGCAAACGCCTCCTTGACGCCGTGGAGCAGCGGAGCGATGGGGAGAATCTCCTTTTCATAGACGCCCTCCGGTAGATCGTAAGACTCCGTGACGCCGTAGGACGTGAGACAGGCTT
>CAJTPV010000074.1 GCA_910578505.1 uncultured Oscillospiraceae bacterium
GTGCCACAGGTGCGATGGGTGCAACTGGTCCTGCGGGTCCTGCTGGTCCTGCCGGCCCGACTGGCCCTGCCGGTCCTGCCGGCGAAACTGGAGCTACAGGTGCCACAGGTGCGACGGGTGCAACCGGTCCTGCTGGTCCTGCCGGTCCTGCGGGCCCGACCGGCCCTGCCGGTCCTGCCGGCGAAACTGGAGCTACAGGTGCCACAGGTGCGACGGGTGCAACCGGTCCTGCTGGTCCTGCCGGTCCTGCGGGTCCGACCGGCCCGACCGGCCCTGCCGGTGTTGTCACCCCTGCTGCTGCGGTCGAGGACGTGACTGGCACAACAGAAATTGAGACACGGTTTAACACACTATTGGCAAATATGCGTGCTGCCGGCCTGCTGGCGACTTGACCGGTTTACAAATGAATCGAACGGAGGGCGGCGCAAAACGCCGCCCTCCTGCAGCTTATTTTCATATCCGGCCTTGGCGGGACGAAGCAGGCAGAAAGGAGGGGAGACATGAAAACCTTAAAGACAAAACTGATCAGCCGGAAGTTCCTGACGGCGCTGGCGGGTCTGATCACTGGGCTGGCAATGATTTTTGGCATAGACGAGGCGGTGATCAGCACTGTGGCCGGGGCGGTGATTTCGGTGGGCGCTGTGGTGGCGTATATCATCACCGAGGGCAGAGTGGACGCTGCCCGCGCAGCAAAGGCGGCGGAGAACGTCGTGAAAGCGGTGGAAGCTGTGGAGGCCATGGAGACCATGGAGACCGCGGAGACCGCGGCGGACGGGCAACAGAGCGGCGGGATTGCCGTCGGCTGGACAGATTCGGATATTTCGCCCGATAACCAATAAAAATCTTTTTGTTTTGTGAATTTTGCTGAAATTGGGAGAAATCAACCAGAACATGCTTGTAATTTCTTTGGAGATACTTTAAAATATAGGGGATAGTGAATCTGCGGAAAAGAAACTGTGTACGAAAGAATGGTGATTGAAATGACTGACCTGGAAAAGGAAAAGCAGGACTACCGGAAAACGATGATGCTGAAGGAACCGCTGCCGAAGGTGATTACAAAAATGGCAGTTCCTTCCATCATCGCTTTTTTGATTACCTCAATTTACAACCTGGCGGACACCTTTTTTGTCAGCGCCCTGGGCACCAACGCCACCGCGGCCGTCAGCGTCAACGCCTCCCTGGATCAGATCATCATGATGGCCGGCTCCATGCTGGCGGTTGGCGCGGCCAGCTATATCTCCCGCCTGCTGGGGGCGAAAAAGGACGAAAAGGCCAGCCGCGTCCTCTCAACGGCTTTTTTCCTGGCCCTGGGCTTCGGCACGGTGGTCATGGTGCTGGGTACTGTCTTCATGCGGCCCATGGTCCGGCTCCTGGGGGCCACTGCCACCTGTGAGCAGTACGCCATTGAATACGCCACCTATGTCCTGCTGGTGGCCCCCCTGATGGCCACCACCTTTGTCATGAATCAGTGCCTGCGGGCAGAGGGCAGCGCCATGCTGTCCATGATCGGCATGGGCTTCGGCGGTATTCTCAACTGCTTTCTGGACCCTGTTTTCATCTTTTACCTGGACCTGGGGGTGGCCGGAGCCTCTATGGCTACCGCGATTTCCAAGCTCATCAGCTTTTCCATCCTGATTTTCCCCTATCTGACCCGCCGCAGCCTGCTCCGGTTGTCGCTTCGGAATTTTCAGTGCAATCGGGATATCATCCGCCAGATTGTCAGCGTCGGCTCCTCGTCCATGTTCCGCTCCGGGCTGGCCGTGGTGTCGGCGATCGTGCTGAACAATATTGCGGGCAGTATTTCCGACTCTGTTCTGGCGGGCATCGGCGTGTCCACGAAGATCATGATGTTTCCCTTCGGCATTATCCTGGGCTTCGGCACCGGTTTCCAGCCGGTAGCGGGCTTCAACTGGGGGGCGGAGCGCTATGACCGGGTGCTGGACAGCTACCACTTTGCCTCCCGGACCGCCATCATCGGCGCGGCTGTGATGGGACTGCTCCTGGCCGTCTTCGCCGGGCCGCTGATCGTGCTGTTCGCGGAGACGGACCCGGAGATGCAGATGGCGGGCGCACTGTCCATCCGCCTGCAGTGCCTGGCCCTGCCGGTCCACGGCTGGGTGGCGGTGGTCAACATGTTCTGCGCTGCCCTGGGCAACGCCAAGGGGGCGGTGCTGCTGTCCACCTCCCGGCAGGGCACCTGCTTCCTGCCCATCGTCTACCCCATGGCCCACTGGGGCGGAGCCTACGGCGTGGCTGCGGTCCAGGCGGCGGCGGATATCCTGACCCTGTTCCTGGCGGTGCCGCTGATTCGCAGGGTAAAGCGGCAGGTGCGCGCGGCTCATGAGGCCCAGGACCGGGCTCCGCTCGCAGTATAAAGCCAGAATCAACAGAAAGGACTTGACACTATGAAGAAGACCTGTTTGTCTCTGCTCCTGTCTATAGGGATGCTGCTTTTTCTGTCCGCCTGTCAGGAGGAGACGCCGCCGGAGCCGGCGGAAAGCAGCGCCCAGGAGGAGACCGTCGCGCTGACCGTATGGGGGGCGGAGGAGGACGAGGCGCTGCTCCAGGAGATTTTTGACGCCTTCCAGTCCCGCTATGCCGGTGAGGCGCGCTTCCGGATTACATACCGGCCTCAGAGCGAATCCAGCTGCAAGGACGCGCTGCTGGGGGATTTGGAGGGCGGCCCCGACGTGTTTACCTTTGCCGACGACCAGGTGGCGGCTCTGGCGGCTGCCGGCGGGCTGGACCCTATTGAGAACGCCGGTGCGATACGCTCCGCCAACCTCTCGGCGGCGGTGGAGGCGGCCAGCGTCGGGGGCACGCTCTACGCCTATCCCCTGACGGCGGACAACGGCTACTTTCTCTATTACAACAAGGCTTATTTCAGCGAGGAGGACGTGGAGAGCCTGAACCGGATGGTGGAGGTGGCTGCGGCCGCCGGGCGTCTGGTGGCTATGGACTGGTCCTCCGCCTGGTACGTCTACGCATTTTTCGGCAACACGGGCCTGGAGATTGGGCTCAACGAGGATGGGCTCACCAATTACTGTACCTGGAACAGCACAGACGGGCCCATCACCGGCGTGGACGTGGCCCAGGCCATGCTGGACATCTCCGCCAGTCCGGGGTTCTCCAACCGGACGGACACGGCGTTTCTGGAGGGGGTGCGGGACGGTTTGGTGATTGCCGGCGTCAGCGGCGTCTGGAACGCGGTGGCTATTCAGGAGGCCTGGGGCGGCAATATGGGGGCCGCCAAGCTCCCTGCCTACACCTGCCGGGGCCAGCAGGTACAAATGGCCTCCTTTTCCGGCTGCAAGCTCGTTGGCGTCAACGCCTACTCCAAGCATCTCCAGTGGGCGGCGCGGTTGGCGGAGTGGATCACCAGCGAGGAGAACCAGCGTCTCCGCTTCGCGCTGCGGGGCCAGGGTCCCTCCAACATCAACGCCGCGGCCTCCCCGGAGGTCCAGGCCTCTCCGGCCATTGCGGCGCTGCTGGCGCAATCGGAGTTCTCGCAGATCCAGCGGGTGGGGGGCAAGTTCTGGGACCCGGTGGCGGAATTTGCCGGCAGCTGCGCCCGCGGGAACCCCTCCGGCGCGTCTCTGCAGGCCCAGCTGGACCATATGGTGGAGGGCGTGACCGCCCGCTCCTAGTTCCTGGGGCCCTGGGGCCCTGGGCGGGCGGCCAATGCGCTTCGCGTCCTGCCCGGTGGATTCTGCTGAACTGCGCCGCCGCATTGCCGGCCTGGCAGAAATTCCAATTCAGCTCTTTGGAGGAAACGTATGAAAAGCAAGCTAACACTGCAGCAGCGCTTGGTCCTGCCGATTATCCTGCTGGGACTGGTAACGCTGCTGTCCAATCTCCTGGCGGTGTTCAGCATTAACAATGTCCACGCCAACGCCGGGACTATTGTGGACGAGTACATGGTCAGCGAGGCGAAGCTGGAGGAGATCCGCCGCTCCATGATGGACCTCCACCGCCTGGCCCTGTCCCACATCGTGGCGGCAGATCACACCACCATGATCAAGCTGGTGCAGGAGATCAAGGCGGAGGAGGCGGTGCTGGACGGGCAGCTGGCGGACTACGAGGCTTTTGTCAGCCCGGACGACGAGGCGGTGTACCGCGCCCTGCTGGATGACTATGACGGATTCAAGCACGCCCTGGTCTATCTGGTCTCCGCCAGCGCCAACAGCAAGACCCAGGAGGCCTATGCCATGGCCAACGGGGATGTGTCCGCCAGAAGCGCCGCCGCCGAGAGCGGCCTGGACGCCCTGTCCGCCTCCGTGTCCGCCCAGGCAGAGGCGGCCCGGAGCCGTCTGTCCTGGGTGTACGCTGTCTCCCTGGTCACCACCGCCGCCACGCTGGCCGCCGGCGTAGTGCTGGTGTGGGCGGCGCTGGGGATCATCCGGCGGCATGTCATCGTGCCCATCCGGGACGCCATGAGCACCCTGCAGGACAGCTCCCAGCGCATCAGCGGCGTGGTGGGTGAGGTCCGGCGGCGGACCCGGACCTCCAGCGGCAGCGCCCGGACCCTCTCCGGCCTGACGGAGCGGCTCTCCGCCGCCCTGGAGGAGATTGCCGGAAATACCGCAGCCATCAATGCCAGCGCCTCCGGCACCCAGGATGAGGCCGCCCGTATGGCGGAGGAGTGCTCCGCCATGACCGCCTATTCTGCCGAGATGCGGGGACGGGCGGAGGAGATGGAGCGCTCTGCCCGGAGGGAGATGGAGGAGGTGCGCTCCAGGACAGAGGAGATCATGTCCGTGCTCAACGGGGCCATTGAGAAGAGCCGGAGCGTGGACCAGATTGGCACGCTCACCGAGGCGATCCTCTCCATCTCCTCCTCCACAGACCTCATCGCCATCAACGCCTCCATAGAGGCCACGCGGGCCGGAAAGGCGGGGCAGGGCTTCGCTGTTGTGGCACGGGAGATCCGGCGTCTGGCCGACTCCTGCGCGGAGACTGCCGGGCACATCCAGGAGGTCAGCGGCGTGGTCACCAGCGCGGTGAGCTATCTGTCCGGCAGCGCCCAGGAGCTGGCGGGCTATCTGGGCGAGGCGCTGTTGGCCCAGCTGGAGAAATCCGTCCAATCCGGGCAGCAGTACCGGGACGACGCCGCCTATATTGAGCAGGCCATGGAGGACTTCAACCAGCAGGCGGAGCGGCTCCGCACGGCTATGACGGAGGTGGCGTCCTCCATTGCCGGCATCTCCGGCGCGGTGGACGGGGCCGTTTCCGGCGTCACCGGCGTCACCAGCAGCACACGGGCTCTGGCCGGGGATATGGTGGGCATTGCCGCCGGTATGGATACCAACCAGGAGATCGTGGGCGAGCTGCAGCGGCAGGTGGATGTTCTGGCCAACCTGTAGCAAAGAAAAATGAGAAAAAAGGGGGGAACCGCCTGTATGGGCAGTTCCCCCCTCATTTGCGCGCCAAAGTTGCTCTAATCAGATCTTAACGCCATATTTTAACTGCGTTTGCGTCCTCTAATAAGCACTGTTCCCGCAATTTTTCAAGCTGCGCGGTGTAATCCTTAGTTGGGTCTTCGCATTTCAGGGGCGCTATAACAAGAAACTCAAACCCGGACTCCCCGTATTGTTCCCACAGCGCACGCAGGCGCTTGTTGGGGTGGGTGCCGCTGGAGAGTTTGACACGGTTGCTGTTAAAGTCCGCCTTGGTATCCTTGGACGCACCCAAAAATGATTCCCCGGTCGCTTTGCATAGAATGGAAATTACGCCCATTTCCGGGCAACGGTTTTTCCACTCCTCTACCAGGGCCTTTCTCTGTGCCTTATCCATATTGGCTGTTCCTCCAATTCAAGTTCTGTGCTTTATATATGGTCGGTGAAAAATAGATTAAATACAAAGCCTATCAATGACAGAGAGAGGTAAAGAATCAATATAGACAAGGAAAGAGTGAACAGCCGCCTTGATCTCCTCACGGGTATGGAAGAAGACATTGTTGATGACAGTGGATTTCAGCCACCCCCACAGTTCCTCGATAATATTGAGATTTGGGCTGTAGGGAGGAAGAAATTCCAGGTGCAACCTGGGATTTTCTTGAAGAAATCTGGTCAATAATTTGGCATGATGAATCTTGGCATTGTCCAAAATCATGACAATGTTCCCCGTAGGGTATTTTTTCAGGACATTTCCCAGAAAGGACATAAACACCTGGGCATCATAGGATTTATGATCCTCAACATAAACCTTAGGAATCTTAAAGGAACAAATTGATAAATAACGAGGAAAATGGTATAATGCT
>CAJTPV010000075.1 GCA_910578505.1 uncultured Oscillospiraceae bacterium
ACTTCTGTTATACCACCCCTGTCAAGCTTTCATCTTATTTTTGATGATTGCTATAAGTATGATACCACAAATTCAGAGGAAAGGAAAGCTGGAAATTTCCGCCTTGAGTTGTCCTGCTACTGGTTAGCAGGTCCCAACGGGGCAAGCGTTCATAAAATACATGTTGCATGCCGCTCCTGCCGGTGTTATACTTTGGCGGTAACAAACAGGAAAAAGGGGGAGCAGGTCGTGAGCGATACAATGAAGTTTTCCGACCGGGCAGAATTCAGGACATGGCTCTCTGAGCACTGCCAGTCCAATACCGGTGTCTGGCTTTTGTTTGGCAAAGCCGGCGGGCCGAAAACGATCAAAGCTGGGGAAGCGCTGGAGGAAGCCCTTTGTTTTGGATGGATTGACGGACAGATGCAGAGCATTGATGGGACAATGTACCGGAAATATTTTTCCATGCGCCGGGAGAAAAGCAAGTGGTCGGAGAAAAACAAGGCACTGGTCAAAAGCCTTGAGGAACGCGGACTTATGACCGATTTCGGCAGGAAGAAAATCGAGGAAGCGCAAAAGAACGGTCAGTGGGACGCTCCAAAAGCCCCGGCAATCACAGAGGAACAAATTGCCTGCTTATCAGCACTGCTGGAGGGACATGAGCCGGCCTTCACAAACCTTCAGTCCATGCCTTTATCCGTAAAGAAGACCTACACGCGCGCGTATTTTGACGCAAAGACAGCGGACGGACGGGAAAGGCGGATCGCCTGGATGGTGGACCGGCTTAATAAGAATCTAAAACCCATGTAACAGTTATCTGTTTTATACTGTAAAAAACAGGGGCGTTTTGCCCCTGTTTTCACAGTATGATACAGATTAGACCGCCGCTCCCCTCGTTGACGATCCGCTGCAGGGTCTCCTGGAATTTCAGCCGCGCATCCATCGGCATACGGTAGAGCTTCGCCTGCAAATCCTCGTTGACCAGCTCGTGGAAGCTGCGCCCGAAGATGTTGGACTCCCAGATCTGCGCGGGATCGCCGCTGAATTTCTCCATCAGATAATTGACCATATCCTCGCTCTGCTTCTCGTTGCCCACAATGGGCGACACAGTCGATTCAATATCCACCTTGAACATGTGGATGGACGGCGCGCTGGCCTTCAGCTTGATGCCATAGCGTCCTCCCTGCCGCATGACCTCCGGCTCCTCCAGCAGCAGCTCCTCCATCGTCGGCATAACGATACCGTAGCCTGTCTCATAGACGTTATTCAGCGCATCCGACACCTTATCGAATCTGGACTTGATGCCTGCCAGCTCGGTCAGCAGCTCCATCAGGTCGCCGTCATCCGCCACCGTAAAGCCGGACTGGCTGCTGAGCGTCTGATAGAACAGCTCCCGCGGCAGCTGCAGCTCTGCCGCCGCCACGCCCCGGCCCAGGTCGATGGAGAGCACGCGGCTGAGGGAGATGTTCTCCCGTTCCCCCATCTCTTTAACGACCGGCTCCACTTCCCTGATGTGGCTCATGCGGTCCCCGCCCTCGCGGATGACGCCGTAGACCGCCTGCTTGATGGGGTGGCTCATGGGCAGGGCGTCGATCCAGGCCGGCAGGAAAATCCGCATCTCTCTCAGCGGGAATTCGAAGAGGATGCTTTTAATAATGTATGTAATGGCCTCCTCGTTCAGCTCCAGGCAGTTCACAGGCAGGCACTGCACGCCGAAGCGGCTCTCCAGGTCACGGCTGATGCTGACCGCCCGGCTGCTGTGGGGCTCCGTGGTGTTGAGCAGGACGACGAAGGGCTTGCCCAGCTCCTGCAGCTCCGTGATGACCCGCTCCTCCGCCTCCAGGTAGTCCTCCCTGGGAATGTCGGTGATGGAGCCGTCGGTGGTGATGACGACGCCTACTGTGGAGTGCTCCTCGATGACCTTCCGCGTCCCGATTTCGGCGGCCTCCGCCATGGGGATCTCATGGTCCATCCAGGGGGTCATGACCATCCGCGGCGTCCCGTCTTCAAACTGACCCATGGCCCCCTTGACCATATACCCAACGCTGTCGATGAGCCGCACCGCGAAGGTCACGCCGCCGTCCAGCGTCAGGTCCACCGCCTCCTCCGGGACAAATTTCGGCTCAGCGGTCATGATGGTCCGCCCGCTGCCGGACTGGGGCAGCTCGTCGATGGCCCGCTCCCTGCGGTAGACGTTGTCGATATTAGGAATCACACAGGTCTCCATAAAGCGCTTGATAAAGGTGGACTTCCCCGTCCGGACTGGCCCCAGCACGCCTACGAACAGGGACCCGCCGGTCCGGGTCGCAATATCCTGGTAGAGATCGGTATTCGTCATAGTAACCTCCCATACGCATTCTGCGCGTAATTTTTGATATGATCCATGTATCCCCGGCTGTCGGGCGACCATTTGGAATTTCCTGCGGCGGTGGGCAGCGCTGTAGCCGTACGTCTGAGACTACTCTATGAATGCATGGGAAAAATTATGCCCCTCCTCCCCCATTGGACAATCTATACAAAGCGCCGGGAAGCCTCCAGGCGCTTCTTGGCAGAAATGTTTCTTTACAAAGTTACTTTAGTGTGGTAAATTGTTAGCGTATTAAACCGGCATATGTGCCAAGGAGGATCATTTAAAATGAAAGTAAATAAGTTTCTTGCGCTTGTGTTGGCGCTGGCGATGGTGCTGGCCCTGGCCGCCTGCGGCGGCAGTGGAAACAACGGCGGCAGCGGTTCCAACGGCAGCGCCCCCAGCAATGCGGGAGATACCGGCAATACCGGCAGTGATGACGCCGCCGGTGATGATGCCAGCGCCGCCGGGGACAGCGACACCGCGTACATCAAGGAAAAAGGCACCCTGATTATCGGCATCACCGATTTCGAACCCATGGATTACAAGGATGAGAGCGGCCAGTGGATCGGCTTTGACGCGGACATGGCCAAGTCCTTTGCCAAGAGCCTGGGCGTGGAAGCGGAGTTCCTGGAGATCAACTGGGACAACAAGGTGATGGAGCTGGAGACCAAGGGCATTGACGCGGTCTGGAACGGCATGACCCTCACACAGGATGTCAAAACCCTCATGGAGACCAGCGAGCCCTACTGCAAGAATGCCCAGGTAGTGGTCATCAGCGCGGACAAGGCGGCTGATTACCAGACGGCGGACAGCATCAGTGGTCTGAGCTTCGTGGTAGAGAACGGCTCCGCCGGTGCCGAGGCTCTGGACGCGCTGGGCATCAGCTACATCGCGGCCGATACCCAGGCCAAGGCTCTGATGGAGGTTGCCGCCGGCAGCTGCGATGCCTGCGTAATCGACCTGCTGATGGCAGGCGCGATGATTGGCGAGGGCACCAGCTATCCGGACCTGGCCACCGCCGTGGAGCTCAACAGCGAGGAGTACGGCGTAGGCTTCCGCAAGGGCAGTGATCTGGCGGATGCTTTCAACAGCTTCTGGAAGTCCGCGTATGAGTCCGGTTCGGTGATGGAGACCGCCGCCACCTATGGCGTTGCCCGGAATATTATCGAAAAGTAAGAAAGAACATACCGGGAAGGCAGAGAGGCTATCCCCCTCTGCCTTCCCGAACCGTCTATGGGAGAGAGAAAAAATGAATTCATTTCTGGCAGTTACCATGACCCTGGCGGGGGGCCTGCTGACCACTGGAAAGCTGGCCGCATTGACCCTGCTGTTTGCCCTGCCCCTGGGCCTGCTGATCTGCTTTGGCTCCATGAGCCGTTTTTCCCCGCTGCGCTGGCTGGTCAAGACGTTTGTCTGGATTGTCCGAGGTTCCCCGCTGATGCTGCAGATTATGATCGTCTACTACGGTCCCGGACTGCTCTTCGACCTTCCCCTTCTCCCCCGTTTTACAGCCGCACTGGTGACATTTGCCATCAATTACGCCTGCTACTTTTCGGAGATCTACCGCGGCGGCATACAGTCTATTCCAAGGGGACAGTACGAGGCCGGACAGGTGCTGGGCATGACCCGCAGCCAGATCTTTTTTAAGATCACTCTGCTCCAGCTCGTCAAGCGCATCGTGCCGCCTATGGGCAACGAGTTTATTACATTGGTAAAAGATACGGCCCTGGTCCGTGTTATCCTGGTTTATGAGATAATTTGGATGGGAGAATCGTACATCAAAAAGGGCATGATATGGCCCCTGTTCTATACCGCCGTGTTTTATCTCGCCGCCAACGGCCTGCTGACCCTGCTGTTGAACTGGTTTGAGAAAAAGCTGTCCTACTTCAAATAATGGGAGGTACTGGAAATGTCGATTTTGGAAGTCAGAAACATTGAAAAACACTTTGGCGACACGGAGGTCCTCAAGGACATCAGCTTTTCACTGGAGAAAGGCCAGTCCCTGGCCATCATCGGGTCCTCCGGCAGCGGTAAGACCACCCTGCTGCGGTGTCTGAATTTCCTGGAGCGTCCGGATCATGGCAGCATTTCTGTCCAGGGGAACGTGCTCTTTGACGCCTCGGACGCCTCCACCCAGAGCGAGGAACAGATCCGCCGCAAGCGGCTGCATTTCGGGCTGGTGTTCCAAAACTTCAACCTCTTCCCCCAGTATACCGCGCTGGAGAACGTCATGCTGGCGGGAACGCTGCTGGCCAAGGAGCGTCCCGACTACAAGACACGCAAAAAAGAGATTCTGGACCCCATCCGGACGGGGGCGGTGGACCTGCTGGCCCAGGTAGGGCTGCAGACACGGATGGACAACTATCCCCACCAGCTCTCCGGCGGACAGCAGCAGCGGGTTGCCATTGCCAGAGCCCTGGCGCTGGAGCCGGATATCCTGTGCTTTGACGAGCCCACCTCCGCTCTGGACCCGGAGCTGACCGGCGAGGTGCTGAAGGTGATCCGCTCCCTGGCGGAGCGGGAGACAACGATGATCATTGTGACCCATGAGATGGATTTTGCCAGGGATGTGGCGGACCAGATTATCTTTATGGATGACGGCTTTATTGTGGAGCAGGGTCCGCCGGAGCAGGTCATTGGAAATCCCCGGGAGGAGCGTACGCGGCAGTTTCTTAACCATTTCTCAAAGGAGTGAACGCCTGCCTGCGGCATGAAATTTAGTCTTTACAAATCTGTTTGGTATGCTATAATAGAACCGTTCCGTCCGCGGGTATGATGGAATTGGTAGACATGCGAGATTTAGGTTCTCGTGGCAGCCGCCGTTGGGGTTCGAGTCCCCATACCCGCACCATTTCTGATAATCCCGGGGCCGCAAGGGTTCCGGGATTTTTTCTTTATTTTGCAAGGGTTTTATCCCTCTTAATAATCCCATATCCGATTACTGAACATCGGAAAAACCGTGTGCGAAATCGCATGCACAGACTATTTTTACACATGCATTTACACATAAGGAAGCCGGGGAATTACTCCTCGGCTTCCTCTTTTGTGTCTGTGCCGTCTTCTGTCGCCCTATAGGCGGCGTTGTCACGCTCCATAGCCTCTTGTATCGCCCGGTTGATAAAGCCGTTGAGAGATTCACCCCTGACCTCGGCGTGAGCCTTGATAATTTCCTTTTGCCCCTTTTTTACTTGCAAACGTACATCATCATATACTTTTCGTGCATAGTCATTTTTTATCTGTGCGGTTGTCTTCGTTTTTGGGCGTGCCAAGACTATCACCTCCCCCATCAAATTATACAGCATTTTAATATCCATGTACATGTACAAGATATACAATCAATGTACATGTATTTTGTCTGTTCTGTCAATCGAAATACATGTACATGTATAGTATTATATCATTGTCAGTAGGGCAAAGCCCAAACGACAAAACCGCCGCCCTGGTGGTCGAGACCGGGACGGCAGAAGGGAGGCAAGGCCATGATACGGATTCACGGAATCTGGTATTACGAGGGCAAAGCCTACGAGAGCTTCAGAGAAGCGCTCAAGGCGGCATGGCCCAGGTAGTACCGCCAGAGGGCCGGGGGCGAAAGCCCCTGGTCCGGGCCTCCGTGAACAGTGTACCACAGCCTTTTCCGTATTTCAATAGAAATTTTCAGGGAGGTACACGAAAATGAAAAAACAATACAGCATCCCCGACGAGGTGATGACAGCCACAGCCCGAGTGCTCCAGAACTACCGGCAGCGGCTGGAGGGTGAAATCAAGATCCTATAGCAATCATCAAAAAAACTAACAATAGGCAGAGCTGGCAAACCAATGGAGG
>CAJTPV010000076.1 GCA_910578505.1 uncultured Oscillospiraceae bacterium
GTTCTTTCTCTACCCCAACATGGAGTACGCCTGCGCCAGCGGGATGAGCTTCCTGGCCCTTGATACAAAAGGGGATTTGGCCCGGAACTATGGCGCTGTGGCCTTGCAGCACTACGGCTACAAGGTGGCGGTGATCGACCTGCGCAATCCTACCAGGTCAGACGGGTACAACCTCCTCACGCTCATCAACCGCTACATGGACATCTGCCGGGAGCAGCCGTCCAATCTGGCGGCGAGAGCCAAGGCGGAGAAGTACGCAAAAATATTAGCGAAAACCATTATAAACCCAGAAGGTGATGCCGGTAATTATGGGCAGAACCAGTTCTTTTACGATTCTGCTGAGGGACTGCTCACAGCAGTCGTTCTCCTGCTGGCGGAGTATCTGCCGCCCACGGAGGAGGCTCCCCAGGAGCGGCGGCACATCGTCAGCGTGTTCAAGCTGGTGCAGGATCTGCTGGCGCCCAGCAAGACCGCCAAGGGCAAGAACGGCTTTCAGGTCATGATGGACACACTCCCCGACACGCACAAGGCCCGGTGGTTCGCCGGAGCCGCTCTCAACTCGGCGGAACAGGCCATGGCCTCGGTCATGTCCACGGTGCTGTCCAGGCTGAACGCCTTCCTGGACTCCGAGCTGGAGCAGGTGCTGTGCTTCGACAGTGCCATTGACGCGGAAGCCTTTGCCTCCCAGAAGTCCGCCATCTTCCTCGTTCTGCCGGAAGAAGACCCCAGCAAGAACTTCATGGCCGGCCTGATGATCCAGACGCTGTCCCGTGAGCTGTTCTCTGTGGCGGACGAGAACGGCGGCAAGCTGCCCAACCGGGTGGTGCTGTTCTGCGATGAGCTGGGCACCATGCCCGCCTTCGACATCCTGCCCCTGTTCAGCGCCGGCCGCTCCCGCAAGCTGACCCTGGTGCCGATCATCCAGAGCCTCGCCCAGTTGGAGAAGAACTACGGCAAGGAGGGCGCGGAGATCATAGTCGACAATACGCAGGATACTATCTTCGGCGGCTTCGCCCCCAACTCCCAGACCGCCGAGGTATTGTCCAAGGCCCTGGGCAGCCGCACCGTCATGAGCGGTTCGGTGAGCAAGGGCGGCGGGAAAGACAGCGCCAGCCGCTCCCTCCAGATGATGGAGCGGCCTCTCATGACGCCGGATGAGCTGAAGTCTATTCCAAAAGGGCAGTTTGTGGTTATGAAGACGGGGACGCACCCCATGCAGACACGGCTCAGGCTCTTCCTGGACTGGGGCATCTCCTTCGGTGATCCGTATCTGCTGCCGGAGCGGGCCGCACGTACCGTGGCCTATGCCAATAAGCAGGAACTGGAGCAGGCGATCTTCCGCTGTCACCACGCACAGCAGACGGAGAGCGATACCCCTCCCGCTCCCCCGGTTCCTCCGAAAACTACAGCCGCCAGAGGCGGCGCGTCCTACGCTCAGGCCAGACGCACCAGGCGGGAGCCGCCTCCCCCTGTGGTTGTCCGCACAGATGGGGGGCAGGAGTAGCCTATGGGATACTTTGAGAAGATCTATCAGTCCGATCTCAACCACCGGGCCAGGGCTGTGTATATGTACCTGAAGGACCACGCCGACAGCGAGGGTAAGTGCTGGCCGGGGATACGCACGATCTCCGCCGAGTTGCGGATGTCCCGCTCCACCGTCAAGCGGGCCTTGGATGATCTGTGCAGGGCGGAGCTGATCTCCAAGGAGCGGCGCTTTCGGGAGAACGGGAGCCTCAGCTCAAATTTATACCGGCTGAAGTAGTGCGAAAAAATATAAGTTCTCCGCCAGGGGGTCATTGCGCCCTGGCGGAGAACCGAGGGTAGGTTCACCATGAACCAACCAGAAGGGCCCACTCTAAGGGAGAGTTTAGAACAGAGAAAATGACAAACACGCTCTAACGGTCGTTAGGATAGACACTGCTCTGACAGAAAGCCGAGCAAAGCCGACAGGGAGTGGCAGAACTGAAAGCCGTACATACCCCAAAATCCCGTAGCCATGAAATCACCTCCTATGGGGCGATTTTACGGCATCAGGCCATGTTGCTGCTACCAACTATTCCGCAACTATGGGTTGCAAGCTGTGTTTTAGCCGGTTTTCACAACAAAATTGTCTCTCCAATTCCTTCACGATTTGCATCTTGTTCCTGCCGACAGTAGTCAGATGATCCAACGGCAAAATTGAGAACCAAGGCTCCTTCTATCACCGAGGCATTTTAGGCGGTTGTGTTCCCTCCGGAACAATATACCCTTCACGACACATTTCCTTTACGGATATGAGGTCACTTTCCTTCCAGAAATGTCCCGTTTCTGCAAGGCATTTATTTTGATACTTCCAGACTACCTCATTTGCGCGCTCTTCACTTATTTGTACTTGCCTTGCCTCGTCTGGTGTCACTTCAATTTCAACAATCCAGGATACGATTTCTCCAGCCATATAGCGGATATAGTACCTATTCTCTCTTTGATGTAATGATAGGCCATTTCCTGCAAATATCTCCATGTGTACCTCCAACCATGTACCTCAATACCCCCGACGTTTCAAATCCGCCGCCAACCTTACATAGAACTCCCGCACATCGAAGCCCTGGATGTTCTCCCGGTTCAGGTCCACCACGTCGCCGTGGGAGATGCCCCGCTTCCCCTGGGGCTCCAGGAGAGTGAACCGCTCTCCCCACTTAGCCGACTCCACAGATACCAGCCCGTCGTTCAGGCCGTCGAAGTGCTTGACGATGGGGTAGGTCATATTCAGCGGGAACTTGCCATGCTGGGCCTTCTTGCAGTAGGACATGACGCTCTCATACACCACGCCGGGGGCGTCGGGGGTCGCCTCGTTCCGGCGAAGGCACGCGCTCTCCGTCAGGTCGGTCACCGCCGCCAGGAAGTCCGGGTTGGGATCGCCCACCTGTTTCATCGTGGCGTTGTAGGCCGCCGCGATTTTCAGCCGGGCGGCCTGGGGGACCTTGCCCAGCAGGTACTCGGCAAAGATGCAGCCCCGGTGCGGGGTGTTAATGGTGGTCAGGGTCGCCACATAGGGGGCCATCCCGCAGTGGGCGATAGCGGCCCGGCTGTCCAGCCCGCCCTTGGAGTGGGCGATGATGTTCACCTTCCCACAGCCGGTTTCCTCCACGATCTGCCGGATGCGTGCCGCCAGTTCCTTCCCGCTGTCCTCCACCGCCGCCGCGGACTGCTGCTGGCCGTAGTAGACCGTGGCCCCGTTGCGCCTCAGCTCCTTGGGGATGCGGCCCCAGTAGTTGAGGTAGCGGAAGTCCCGGAAGAACACGCCGTGGACCATCAGGAGGGGATACTTCGTCTTGCAGACCTCGCTCTCCGCCCGAACCGCATCCAGCTCCCACTTCTGGGTCTCAAACTCCACCTCGTCCCCGCAGATGTGGATGATTTTTACCAGATACCAGACGTTCACCAGGGGAATCCACCCGCACAGAGCCGCGAGAACGCGGTGCTTGATCCCCAGCTGTACCGAAGTGAGGTAGACCCGGATCATGCCGTTCCAGAAGACCACGGCCAGCAGGAGCACCGCCAGCAGCAGACCCATCGCGCCCCCAAAGACCGCCCAGCCATCCAAGAAACTATTTTCCGCAATATCGGCACGTAGTACGTTCAGCCAGAGAAGCTGGAACAGGACGGTGGCCGTGGCAGTTATGCAGAACAGCCACAGCAGCTCACAGCCCTCCGCCAGCCACTGGATGCGTTTGGTGGGGCCGGTCTTCGGAATGGAACGGAGATTGACCCAGAGGAACGCCGCCGCCAGGGGCAGAAACAGCCATCCTGCGCCGGGAATCAAACTTTTGGCATACAGCAACCAGACCAGTGGCAAGGCGTTCACCGCCGCCGTCAGTAACAGGCAATAGACGATCCGCCTGACATACTTCATAAAGCCGCCTCCCATTCACAGCGCCCATCGGCACTTTTCTGCATTTATAGTAGACCTTGCCAACGGGGTTGTCAAGGTGGGCGGCTCTTTTCAGAAAGCGGATTGAAGTGGGACAGAAATGATGGTATAATCAAGGCAATAAACATGATTTTTGGAGGAGGGTTTTTTATGGAGCAGGAAGGTTTTGTATCTGTATGGGCGGGCGTATTTGAGACAGATCAAGCATTAAAAGAGTATTTTGACGATATAGCAGGGCGTGACATTTCTCCTTTTAGCTTGGATTTTTTCGATGGCTGTGACATCTATCCTTTTGACATAGATTTTTCGGAGCGAAGCGTGCATGAATTTACAACAGACCCAGAAGTGTTGGTCTGCCATTATTCCGAAGGCACAGCGATAGGCCCGGAATTGAAAAAGCTATTTCCGCAGGGTTTGGAACAACCCTGCAACACGGCAATTTTGGTCTACAACTACAGGTATGACCCAGAGGAAAGCGGCTTCAATCCGAATGCGCCAGTGACTTTTTTGGGCGCTGTTCCATGTGACTTGGATTAAGGACTGAAACCACCATGGAAACTGTCAAACGCGGCTATGTGCCGAAAGATACCACCGAATTTGGCTCCAAAGCTGTGCCCAAGCTGAACGCCGCCCTGGAGCTATCTATAAAAAGTATCTGGTTCGAGTTTTTAGAGTCTCAAGATTCAATAGACCGTTTCGACAGCAATTCGGATGTCGTTTTTGAGTTGAACGATGGAAGCAAATGGGGGGCTACCTTTTTCACCTACCAGAACATTGAAACGCTGAGAAAGAAAAATCAGCAATCTGGCGAATGCCTAAATGGTTCTTACTTTTGTGCAGAGGCAATGATCCTGGTATCTGAAATGTCGGAAGAAGTTATAGGTGCTGTTCTCCAAGAGATGTTATCATCAGGTGAGATTGAAATGTATTGCCATAGGCTCCATGAAACAAATTGCTAAAATAGACCTAACATTTGTATAAAGGACTGAGGCAATCGTGGAAACTGTCAAACGCGGCTATGTGCCGAAAGATACCGTCGAATTTGGCCCCAAGGCCGCAGACAAGCTGAACGCCGCCGCCCAGGAGCTGGCGTTCCTGCTGGACCGGGGCTACGATACCAAATCCGCCTCCACCTTCGTAGGCAACCACCACCTGCTCTCGGAGCGCCAGCGGCTGGCCCTGGCCCGGATCACCTCCCCCCGCGCCGCCCTGACCGAGCGGAAGCGGCTCCGGGAGGCACCGGAGGTCCTGGTGCTGGACGGCTTCAACACCATCATCACCCTGGAGGTGGCCCTGTCCGGCTCCCTGCTTCTGGAGGGGATGGACGGCACCATCCGCGACCTGGCCGGACTGCGGGGGAGCTACCGCATCGTGGATAAGACGGTGCGGGCCGTGGAGCTTCTGATGGCCCGGCTGGAGGCCCTGGGGGTCAAGGAGGCCCTGTTCTATCTGGATCAGCAGGTGTCCAACTCCGGACGCCTCCGGGCGCTGCTGCTGGACAAGGCGGAGTACCGCCCGGTCCAGGTCCAGGTGGAGCTGCACCCCAGCGTGGACGGCGTTCTCTCCCGCCTGGAGAACGTGGTCACCACTGACGCCATTATTTTGGACAAATGCGGAAGCTGGTATAATCTGAACCGGGGGATCATCGAGGAGGCTATTCCAGAGGCGTGGGTCATACAACTGGATGGACCGTCTATATCAGCAGAGTTGAAGGAGAGGCCGTTATGAATCGCAGTGAAGCCATGCAAATCATAAAGGAAGAAAATCTAAAGTGCTATAATTGGTTTCACACCCA
>CAJTPV010000077.1 GCA_910578505.1 uncultured Oscillospiraceae bacterium
ATATTTTTTTAGGTCCATATGACGCAGCACCTCGTTAAAGCTGTATACCGGATCATCTACTTCGATCATTCTTTCCATTTCCACTGGCATTTTCAGTTGGATGGGTGTATAATACTTTTGTGATTGGTTTTTCATGGTAGTTTAATCATATCACAAATCCGTAGCGGCTGCCTCTTTTTTTTGAGACAGCCGCTACTTTTTTTGCGGGGGGGGACTTTTTTTACAGCCCCCTTTTCCTGTCTGGAGCGATCCCTTTACTTCATGTCCTTTGCGTACTGCTCCGCTACCGCCAGCACATAGGCCTGGCAGGCAGGGCCGGAAGCGGGGTCAAAATTCTCTCCATAAATGCCCGTATTGGACAGAATGCGGATACCCAGGAAGGGTACGCCATAGGTCCGGCAGATCTGGGCCGCCGCGTTGGTCTCCATCTCCTCCACAGAGGTGCCGACGGTCTCATGCAGGTACAGCATCCGGTCGACCTGGTTGTTCCACTCATCGCTGGTGCCGATGGTGCCCTCCACCACGGAGCCCTTTGTATAGGCGGACTTCACCGCGTTGGCCGCGGCCAGCAGTCCGGCGTCTCCGTCGTAGTACACCGACTGCACAAAGGTATCCTTGTCCTTGTCATAGGCATACACGCCGTTCATCTCAAAGGCCTTGTAGTCCACGCCGGCGCCCTTTTCAGAGGCCTCCGTCTTCCAGGCGGTGGAGTTGACACTCCGCTTGCCCAGGACGATGTCAAAGGTGTGCAGGTCGGGGTCATGGCCGCCGGAGGTGCCCTGATTGATGACCGCCGAGGGATTGAAGAACTCCATTGCCAGGGCGGTGGAAGCGCCGGTGTTGGCCAGGCCCTGCTCCGTGCGGCACACCACCACCGGATAGTCCTTGTAGGTTCCGGCCGCATAGTGCCACTGGCCCAGGGTGTACTCCTTGGCATCGGTGAGCGCCGCGATCATGTCGTCGCTCTCGATGGTCATCGCGCCCTCCAGCAGGATGGGACGCAGGGTCTTGTCATAGCTCTGGGTCTCCAGGGAGCTCTTGGCGGTGTTGGCGGTGACGGCGTCCGGCGCGTCCTTGAGATAGCTGTCAATGTACGCCTTCACGACCTCCAGCACATAGGCCTGGCAGGCGGGGCCGGAGGCGGGATCGAAGTTCTCGCCGTAGATGCCCGTATTGGAGAGGATGCGGATGCCCAGGAACGGCACGTCATAGGTCTGGCAGATCTGGGCCGCGCCGTCGGTCTCCATCTCCTCGCAGGAGGAGCCGTAGAACTCATGGAGGAACAGCATCCGGTCAATCTGGTTGTTCCAGGCATCGCAGGAGGAAATGGTCCCCTCCACGATCTTGCCCTTGGTGTAGCTGTCCTTCACCGCGTTGGCGGCGGCCAGCAGCTTCTCGTCGCCGGCGTGGTACACCTCCTTGACAAAGGTCTTCTCCTCCTTGTCATAGGCATACACGCCGTTTTGCTCCAGGGCCTTATAGTCCACGCCGGCGCCCTTGGCGGAGGCCACGGACTTCCAGGCGGAATAGTTGGTGGACTGCTTGCCTAAAACGATGTCAAAGGTGTGCAGGTCGGGGTCGTGGCCGCCGGAGGTGCCCTGATTAATGACCGCCACAGGATGGAAGAACTCCATCGCCAGGGCGGTGGAAGCGCCGGTATTGGCCATGCCCTGCTCTGTGCGGCACACCACCACCGGATACCCCTCATATGTACCGGCCACATAATCCCACTGCCCCAGGCGGTAAGCGACAGGCTCGTCCAGCGCGTCCATCATATCCTGGGTCTCAATGGTCATCGCGCCCTGCAGCAGGATGGGGCGCTTGCTGCTGGTATAGGACACGTCCAGGGCGTCAAAATTCTGGAGGATCTTCGCCAGCTGGGCTCTGGTCAGGGTGTCGTTGGGACGGAAGGTACCGTCGTCATAGCCGGACATCAGGCCCGTGCCCAGGGCGGAGGCCACATAGCCGGACAAAGCGTCCGATATCTGCCCGCTGTCAGCGACATCCTCCAGGCTGCCGCCCTTTGTATTGCGGCCCGTGTACCCGGCGTAGCTGACCAGGATCTTCGCCAGCGCTTCCCGCGTCACATCGGAGCCGGGCTGGAACGCCTCCCCTTCCGCCAGACCGGCGGCCTGGGCCCAGGCGGCAGCGTCTGCGTACCAGCTGGTCTCCGGCACGTCGGAGAAGGTGGACGCTTCAGCGGCGGGACTGCCCTGGATTTGGTACAGGGTCTGGTATAGCTGGGCGTTGGTCACGGTTGTGCCGGGGGCAAAGGCGCCGTCAGCATAGCCTTTCATGTAGCCCTTGCCGCTGACATAGGCGGCAGCTTCCGCGTACCACGCGCCCTCCGCCACGTCGGTGAATGTGGCTGGCGCATCGCTTTCCGGCCCGGCGGCCAGCGCGGCGGCGCACAGGCTCAGCGCCATAGTGAGCGTCAGGAACAGTGCCAGGAGTTTTCTTGTTTTTTTCATGTTCAACCCTCT
Source organism: uncultured Oscillospiraceae bacterium (assembly GCA_910578505.1). Taxonomy (GTDB): domain Bacteria; phylum Bacillota; class Clostridia; order Oscillospirales; family Oscillospiraceae; genus Pelethomonas. The sequence continues at coordinate 2,484 of CAJTPV010000077.1, forward strand.
TTCCTTCATTTCTTCTTCATCAATCGATGGGGAAATCCATCGATTCTTATGCACATCATACCAAAATCAGGAAAGCAAAGCAATAAAAATTTATAGCTGTAAAACAAAAATATTCTCCCTTGCTATATCGATAATTGATCATTCGCAGTCCCTTAGCTCCCCTGGCGCCCCCCTGGTGCATCCCTGCAAAATATTCTTGACATATATAGATTTTCAATATATAATAGACAAATCAATATAAGAGGAGGAAGATTATGGAGATGGACAAGAGCCTCATCAGCAGGAGTATGGTCATGCTGGTGCTGAAGCTGCTGGAGGACCGCGACATGTACGGCTACCAGATGGTCAATGAGCTGCGCCGCCGCTCTGACGACAGCTTCCATCTGAAGGCCGGTTCCCTGTACCCGCTGCTGTACAGCCTGGAGGAAAAGGGGTATGTAACATCCTTTGAGACGGTCTCTGATGACAACAGAGCGCGCCGGTATTACCATCTGACCAAAACAGGCGGAAAAGTCCTGCGGGAAAAGGAGTCCGCCTGGGAGAATTATGCCAACGCCGTGCGCCGGGTGCTGAGAGGGGGCGCATGCTGTGCCGAAGTATGAGACCATCCAGGATTATCTGCGCGCGGTGGAAGAACAGATCCGCTGGAAGCGGGCCTGGCCTGTTCTGTGCCGGGAACTGCGGCAGCATATGGAGGACCAGCGGGACGACTTCGCCGCCCAGGGCTTCGCGGACGCGGAACAGATGGCCGTTGCAGAGATGGGCGACCCGGTGCCGGTAGGCGTGGAGCTCGACAGGCTCCACCGTCCCAAACCCCAGCGGGGGCTGCTGGCCATGACGGTCGTTCTGGCCCTGGCAGGCGGTTTTCTGCGGGTCTGGCTCACTTACTCCGCCCGGCCAAGCCTCGACGCCTTCAGCCAGAAAAAAACAGTCCTGGCGCTGGTGTTGGGGATCGTGGTGCTTTTAGGCGGGTATTTTCTGGACCTCTCCCCCCTGCTCCGCAGACCGAAAACAGTGTACACAGTGGCTCTGGCGGCAGGCATCTTTCTCTATATGCTCTGGTTGATCTCGCCAGTCGGAAAAATGCAATATTTCGTGTTATTGCGGCACATCGTACAGTTTTATCCCGTCGTCTACGCCCTCTGGCTGTACGGCTGGCGCGGAAAAGGCTGGGCTGGCTTCCTGGGGGCAGTTGCCGGCGGCATCCCTCTGACGCTTGTGTCCCTGCTGGGTCTGTCAGCCGGAAACGCTCTGATTCTGCTGCTCAGCGGATTTATCCTGCTGCTGTTCGCCATATGGAAGGATTGGTTCCGGGTTTCAAAGCCTGCTGCCATAGCCTTTTTAGCGGGCTTGGCCGTGACCCTTGTCTCCTTGATTCTTTTGCGTTATGGTTCCTCCCAAAGGATCGAGGCGGTCTTTCATCCGGAAAAGTTCATGTCTGCTTCCGGCTATCTCGGCTATCAGGGGACAACCGTCCGGCAGGCATTGGCCGCTTCCCGGTGGTTCGGAGAGGGCGCGGCGGGATTTGCCCCCTATCCATTTGAGCAGTATGTACCGGAGTGGAGCCGGGATTTCCTGCTGACTACCATCGTCTATAAGCTGGGCTGGCTGCCGTTTATGCTGGTGGTGCTGGCAATGACCGGCCTGCTGGTGTGGGTGGTGTGCAGATGGTCCCGGCATCAGGCGGGGCAGATGCTGGTTTTGTCCGTTGTCATGATCTTTTCGTGCCGGATTGTGTGCAGCGTGGCGCTGAATCTGGGATTTGTCCTGTTCTCCTTCGGCTTCCCGCTGCTGACGGGGAATTTGCAGAGCATTGTGGATATGGGTCTGCTGGGGCTGGCCCTGTCCGTGCTGCGGAATGGTTCCATTCTGCGGGAGAGCAGTATGGGGCCGGAAGCATCTCCCCATATATTATAAAACAGCAAAACCGGGACGGATCAGCATTCCGTCCCGGTTTTTATTGTACTATACTCGCGAACGAAGAAATATGCCGGAATGGGGACCCCTCAGTCACGCTTCGCGTGCCAGCTCCCCTTTCAGGGGAGCCTTTTCCCCCTGCTCCATTGGAAAGCCTCCCCTGAAAGGGGAGGGGGACCGCTTGCGGTGAAGGGGTCTTCCCCGTCCCAGATAAATTTTATTGGTCACAAGTGTAGTAACGTCCTGCCTTTCGACAGGACGTTACAAACATTTTGATCCCGAACATTTATAAGCCGCCTATCGGGAAGCGAACACTATTTGTAGTCCTGACCACTTGTAAGCCGCCTATCAGGAAGCGAACACTATTTTACGGGAAGTTTCTTCCCTTGATTAAATTGTACGCATGAACTAAGGTGACCAGACTGTTTTTCACTTATCCTTTTGTTTTCTGAACTTTTTTCCAAACCATTGGAACAGGCAATTCACCCCAAAGAACACAACAAAATATATCGCGTAATTGCGCAGCAGCTGCGCCCAAATGGGAAGAAAACGCACCGAATCATCGAAAGGATATCTCACACCGCCATTAAAATACGAAATAACGGTAAGGATAGCTGCTATCACAATACATTCCGCCACAATCCGGCCCATGCCCTTTTCCATAGAGGCTGTCCCCCTTACATCAAAGGCTCCAGCTGCAGCACAGGATGCCCCTTCTCCGTCAGGAACGTCAGCAGCTCCTCCGGGTCGGTGGTAATGGTCTCGTCGCCGATCATATCGCAGAAATTATCGATCCCAATGGTCTCCTTGGCGGTATGGTTCAGCCGCTCGGCCACGTCGTCCTTCAGCTCCTTGGGCATCCAGACGATCCGGGCCACACCGCCCTCGGCGGCGGCAAACTTCTTGCTGGCGATGAAGTGCCGGCCGTGGCCCATAAAGCCCGGGGTCTGCACGCCGCCGCCGGTCATGGACGCCAGCTCGCCGAAGGTCATGCCGGTGGGGGTCATGCCCTTGAACTCCCGGTTGCAGATCACAAGGCCGTTGGAAATCGGCTCAATGCCGCAGATGCACTCGAAGCAGCCGCAGGAGGTCATGGGGTCCTCCA
>CAJTPV010000078.1 GCA_910578505.1 uncultured Oscillospiraceae bacterium
AACTAAAAGTATACCGGACAATTCTATGGACACTGTGCAATAGGGGAGTTTTTTTTGTTATCCTGCTGGTCTTCGGCGCGCCCATCGCCATCTGCCTGGGCATGTCCAGCGTGGCGGCGATTCTTGTGCAGGGCGCGGGCAAGCCCATTGAGGCCATCATGAGCGTGCTGCCCCGGCTGTGTTCCTCTGCCAGCAGCAAGTTTGTCCTTCTGGCGATCCCGTTCTTCATCCTCTCCGGCAACGTCATGGAGAAGGCGGGCATCTCCGGCCGGCTCATCAATCTGGCGGAGAAGTGCCTGGGCCACATCAAGGGCGGCATGGCCATCGTGTGCGTGGCGGTCAGCTGTTTCTTTGCCGCCATCTCCGGCTCCGGACCCGCCACCGTGGCCGCTCTGGGCCTCATCATGATCCCCGCCATGATCAAGGCCGGGTATAACCCCGCGTTCTCCTGCGCCCTCATGGCTGCGGGCGGGGCCATCGGCGTGGTCATCCCGCCGTCCATCACCTTCGTTGTCTACGGCTCCATCGCCGACGCCTCCATTACGAACCTGTTTATTTCCGGCCTGGTCCCCGGCCTGCTGATGGGCGCGGGCCTCATCGCCGCGGCCCTGATTCTGGGCCGGAAGATGGACCTTGCCGTCATGCCCAAAGCCACCGGCCAGGAGCGCTGGAAGGCGTTCCGGGACGCATTCTGGGGCCTGCTGATGCCCGTCATCATCCTGGGCGGCATCTACGGCGGCATCTTCACCCCCACCGAGGCGGCGGCTGTGTCCGTGTTCTACGGCCTGGCTATCGGCGTGTTTGTCTACCGGGAGATTGACTTCAAAAAGCTTGTTGACATCCTGATCGACTCGTGCAGCACCACCGCCACGGTCATGTTTATCACCATGGGCGCGACCCTGTTCGCCTACGTGCTGACCCGTGCCCGGCTGGACCTGGCCATCAAGAACTTCATGCTGGACATCACCAACGGCAACTGGATCGTGTTCTTTATCATCGTCAATATCGTCCTGCTGATTGCGGGCTGCTTCCTGGACTCCACCTCCGCGCTGTACATCTTTACCCCGCTGTTTGCCCCTGTGGCCCTGGAGCTGGGCATCAGCCCCATCCACCTGGGCGTGGTTATGATTGTGAATCTGGCCATCGGCCTTTTCACCCCGCCGGTTGGCGTGAACCTGTACGTGGCCTGCGGCATCGGCAATATCAAGATTGAAGAGATCACCAAGGGCATCATCCCCTGCCTGATTGCCGAACTGGCGGTCCTCCTGCTGGTTACCTACGTCCCCTTTATTTCGACAATGTTCGTAGGCGGCTAACAGACGATAAAAGTTTCGCCGGCCTTTACAAAGGCCGTAGGGTGCAGGGGCAAAGCCCCTGCTCGCGCCCCGCAGGGCGCGAAATCCCCCGGGCCGCGCCATACAAAAGTTTCCCTCACTCCTCTATGGCGCGGCCCAAGCGCATTTGCCGCGTATGCGGCAAACAGCGCATTCAAATTTCCTCCCAGCTTGTGTTTCACAAAAATTCAGCATTTTGTATAAACAAAGCTACAACTTTTTAGAAGAACTGTAAAACCTGCAAATACCCCCTTGACAATGTCTGACAAAGTGGTATACTCATAATCGTCATTTGTCCGACATACTACAAAGCGTACCCGGCACATCAAAACCTACTGAAAAAAACATGAGGTGATCTTTATGAAGGATGTATCCATCAAGGAACTGAAAAACGCTGCCACTCGGATGCGCATGAACGTGGTTGACATGATCTACAAAGCCCAGTCCGGCCACCCCGGCGGCTCTCTCTCCGCGGCGGACTTCGTCTCCGCCTGCTACTTCAAGTACATGGACGTGGATCCCCAGAACCCCCGCTGGCCGGACCGTGACCGGATGGTCCTCTCCAAAGGCCACGTCTGCCCCATCCAGTACGCTTGTCTGGCGGCGGTAGGCTTCTTCCCGGAGTCCGAGCTGGACACGCTCCGCAAGGAGGGCTCCAAGCTCCAGGGCCATCCGTCCATGACCAAGTGCCCCGGCATCGACATCTCCACCGGCTCCCTGGGCCAGGGCCTGGCCTGCGCGGCAGGTATGGCGATGGCCGCCAAGATGGACCGGAAGGACTATAAAGTCTTCTGCGTGGTGGGCGACGGCGAGGCCCAGGAGGGCGAGATCTGGGAGGCCGCCAACACCGCCAACAAGTATCACCTGGATAACCTGATCACCTTCGTGGACTTCAACAACCTCCAGCTGGACGGCACCTGCGACGAGATCATGCCCAACGGCGACCTGGGCGAGAAGTTCAGAGCCTTCGGCTGGGAGACCATCGAGATCGACGGCCACAGCATGGAAGAGATCGTGGCGGCGCTGGATAAGTGTTACGCCTCCAAAAACGGCAAGCCCAAGTGCATCTACGGCCACACCATCAAGGGCAAGGGCGTTTCCTTCATGGAGAACCAGTGCGGATGGCACGGCGTGGCCCCCAACAAAGAGCAGTACGAGCAGGCTATGGCTGAGCTGAAGGCCCAGCTGATGGATTAAGGCAGGAGGAGAGAGCAATGAGTGAGAAGAAAATGATCGCCACCCGCGACGGCTTCGGCAAGGAGATCGCGGAGCTGGGCAAAGAGGACTCCAATCTGGTCGTGGTCGATATCGACATCGGCAAGAGCTGCAAGACCGGCGAATTCCGTAAGGCCCTGCCGGACCAGTACATCAACGTGGGCATCGCCGAGCAGAACGGCGCCGGCTTCGCCGCCGGGCTGGCCACCTGCGGAAAGGTCCCCTTCGTGGTGACCTACGCCGTGTTCGGCTCCCTGCGCATGTGCGAGATGATCCGCCAGGAGATCTGCTACACCAATCTGAACGTGAAGATCGCCTGCTCCCACGGCGGCGTGACTCCCGCCAACGACGGCGCGTCCCACCAGTCCATCGAGGACATGGGCGTCCTGCGCACCATCCCCAACATGACGGTGATTATGCCCGCGGACTACAACTCCGCCCGCAAGCTGGTCCGTCAGGCCGCCAAGACTTACGGCCCCATGTACCTGCGCTTCACCCGCGACGCGGTGCCCCAGATCTACGACGAGGACGTGGAATTCACCATCGGCAAGGCCCACCAGATCCAAGACGGCAAGGACGTGGCCATCATCGCCAACGGCGACACCGTGCGCCTGGCCGTGGACGCCGCCGCAGAGCTTTCCAAGGCCGGCATCTCCGCCCGTGTGCTGGATATGCACACCATCAAGCCCCTGGACGCGGAGGCCGTCACCGCCGCCATCAACGACATCGGCAAGCTCATCACCGTGGAGGACCACAACATTCTCAATGGTCTCGGCTCCGCCGTCTGTGAGGTTGCCGCCGAGATGGGCAAGGGCCTGGTCAAGCGCGTGGGCATTCAGGACCAGTTCGGTCAGTCCGCCCCCTATGAGCGCCTGCTGGAGATGAACGGCGTGACCGTGGAAAACATCGTCAGCATCGCGAAAAATATCCAGTAAGCCAGTACTCTCCTTTCATATGCGGTCCGGGGCCGCGCTTAACCGGACTCCGGGCCGCGCTCATATCAAAAATTTATTTGGAGGTTATCGATATGTTTGATTTTAACGGTCAGGTCGTTTTGATTACCGGCGCTGGTTCCCCCCGGGGCATGGGCCGCGTGTTTGCCCACGATTTCGCCAAGCTGGGCGCGAAGGTGGTCCTGTGCGACATCAACAAGGAGGGCGTGGACGCCAACGTGAAGGAACTGCAGGCCGCCGGCTATGAGGCTGCCGGCTACGCCGCCAACCTCTGTGACGAGGCCGCTGTGGCCTCTATGGTCAGCTCCATTGTGGAGCTGTATGGCCGCATCGACGTACTGGTCAACAACGCCGGCATCTCCCAGAAGGTCACCGTGGCGGACATGACCCTGAACGACATGCAGAAGATTTTCAGCGTCAACATGTTTGGCCTCTTCCTGCTGACCAAGGCCGTCTGCGAGGTCATGAAGAAGCAGAACTATGGCCGTATCGTGCATCTGTCCTCCGTCTCCGGCAAGCGGGGCGGCGGCGTGTTCGGCGGGGCCCACTACTCAGCCTCCAAGGCCGCTGTGCTGGGCTTCTCCAAAAATCTGGCCCGCGAGGTCTCCCGGTATGGCATTACCACCAACGCCGTGTGCCCCGGCCTCATCAACACCGACATCTGGAAGAGCATGTCCCCGGAGCAGGCCAAGCCGGTCATCGACGCCATCCCCATGGGCCGTCCCGGCGAGCCGGAGGAGGTTTCCGCCGCCATCGTCTTCCTGGCTTCCAGGGAAGCCAGCTACATCACCGGCGAGGAGATCGACATCAACGGCGGCTCCCACATGGACTAATGCGGTGACATCCGCTGATAAAATTGGCGATATATTCGGCTCATCGGTAGAAAGAGTGGGTAGGAAAAACTGAACAAGCGCTTGGCAAGACAGGGGAAACGACTATGATTTAGTTGTCACACAAAGAATCATGGAAGAAGGACCCCAAATGCGAGCCAAGGAGCTTGTCCAGACCATCATCGGAGCGAAGGGATTTGTCCTGGAGGACATAACCGTCAGCGCCGAGATGAACGAAATCAAACTGGCCGTCCGGCCGACAAGACGAGAGCAGTGCCGGTGTGGAATCTGCCATCGGAAAGCGTCCCGATACGACCAGGGCCGTGGCCGGCGGCGGTGGCGCTGCCTGGATGTGGGCGCACAGAAAGTATATGTTGAGGCGGAAGCACCGAGGGTACGCTGTCCGAAGCACGGCGTGGTGACGGCGGCAGTGCCCTGGGCGCGGCATGACAGCCGGTTCAC
>CAJTPV010000079.1 GCA_910578505.1 uncultured Oscillospiraceae bacterium
GCAGCCCGCGCCTGCGGCCCCGGCTCCCGCGGCCCAGGCGGCCCCCGCGGCCAAGCCCGCCGCCAAGACCCAGCACGCCAAGGAGAGTCTGATCAGCGTGAACCTGAGCAAGCTGGACCAGCTGATGGCGGTGGTCAGCGAGATCGTCATCACCGAGTCCATGGTCACCTCCTCCCCCGATCTGAAGGGGCTGCGGCTGGACAACTTTACCAAGTCCGCCAGGGACCTGCGCAAGCTCACCGACGATTTGCAGGACGTGTCCATGTCCCTGCGCATGGTGCCCGTGTCCAGCACCTTCCAGAAGATGAACCGGATCGTCCGGGACATGAGCAAGAAGCTCAACCGCCCCGCCAAGCTGGTGCTCATCGGCGAGGACACCGAGGTGGACAAGACCATCGTGGACGGCATCAGCGACCCCATTATGCACATCGTCCGCAACTCCATGGACCACGGCCTGGAGGAGAACCAGGCCGACCGCATCGCCGCCGGCAAGGACCCGGTGGGGGAGATCATCCTCTCCGCCCGCCACACCGGCAGCGAGGTCATCATTGAGATCAAGGACGACGGCCGGGGCGCAGACACCCAGGCGATTTTGAACAAGGCCATCCGGCAGGGGCTGGCCAGCCCGGATATGGACTACTCCCAGAAGGAGATTCTCAACTTTATGATGATGCCCGGCTTCTCCACCAACACCGAGGTCACCGAGTACTCCGGCAGAGGCGTGGGCCTGGACGTGGTGAAAAAGAACGTGGCGGAGGTGGGCGGCACGGTGAGCCTGACCAGCGAGTTCGGCAAGGGCATGACCACCACGCTGAAGATCCCCCTGACCATGGCCATTATGGACGGCATGGAGGTCAGCGTGGGCGAGTCCCTGTTCACCATCCCCATCAACAGCATCCTCTCCAGCATCAAGGTCACCGCGGACCAGATCGTCTACGACCCGGCCCGGGGGGAGATGATGAAGATCCGGGACAACTACTACCCCGTCATCCGGGCCAAGGACATCTTCCAGATGCCCAATGGCCGCGACAACGTGGAGGAGGGCATCATGATCTGGGTGGAGGCCGGCGAGCGCTCCTACTGCCTGTTTGTGGATGAGCTGCTGGGCGAGCAGCAGATCGTGGTCAAGCCCCTGCCCTCCTATGTCAACAGCTTCAATGTGAAGAGCTACGGCATTACCGGGTGCAGCATCCTGGGTGACGGCAGCATCAGCATCATCCTGGATATGGCGAACCTGTACAACGCGGCCCACGGCTCCTACTGAGCGGCGGGAAGAAGGGAGACTTTCATATGACGGAACAAAACGTGCTTTTAGAGGATATGCGTACCAGGCCCGGCATGGACCGGGACGGGAACATGGTGGAGGTGCAGGCGACGAAATATCTCATCTGCCTGTCGGACGGCCTGCGCTACGGCCTGGACGCGGAGCAGGTGGTGGAGATCATCACCGACCACACCATCACGCCTCTGCCCTGCGTCCCCGAATATGTGCGGGGCGTCATCAACCTGCGGGGCCAGATCATCCCGGTCATCGACCTGCGCCTGCGCCTGGGGAAGATGCCCCAGGAGGACTGCTGCATCATGGTGGTGAATGTGGAGAACGAGTCCATCAGCATCCTGGTGGACGGGGTGGAGAAGATGGTGGACATCCCCAAGGGGGCCATTCTGCCCGTGCCCACCCAGCAGAGCAACCAGAAGCTGGTGTCCGGCATGTGTTCCCTGCCCGGAGGGGGCACCATGCTGATTCTGGACTGCGACATGCTGCTGCACGGCTGAGCCCTGAGACGAGACATAACGAAAGGATGCGCCGACCATGCCTTTGACATCCATCAGCGACGATGATTTCAAGAAACTGACCCAATTCGTCCACCAGCAGTACGGCATCAACCTGGCCCAGAAGAGGCAGCTGGTCACCAGCCGCCTCTCCTCCCTGGTGATGCAGAAGGGGTTCAACGATTTCGGCCCCTTTGTCAAGCAGCTGCTGAAGGACAAGAATCCTGCGGATATGGAGCTGGTGCTCAACCGGCTGACCACCAACTACACCTTTTTTATGCGGGAGACGGAGCACTTTGACTTTTTCAGCAAGACCATTCTGCCGGAGCTGGTGCGCCGCCACCAGCGGGACCGGGTGATGGCCATTTGGAGCGCCGGCTGCTCCAGCGGCGAGGAGCCGTATAACATCTCTATTTATATCAAGGAGTTTCTGGGCTCCCAGGCCAGCCAGTGGGACACGCGGGTGCTGGCCACGGACATCTCCCAGAAGGCGCTGGCCTCCGCCAAGCGGGGCGTCTACGAGCTGCCGGACACCATCCCCCCGCACTGGCGCAAGCGCTACTTCGTCCCCGTCAAGGGGACCAGCCAGTACACCGTGGCTCCGGAGATCAAAAACAACGTGATCTTCCAGACCTTCAACCTGATGGACCCCATCAAATTCCGGCTGAAGTTCGACGTGATCTTCTGCCGGAATGTGATGATCTATTTTGACCAGCCCACCAAAGACGCTTTGGTGCGCCGGTTCTATGACGCCACCGTCCCTGGGGGATATCTCATGATCAGCCATTCGGAGAACCTGGGCAAGACCAACCCCTATGCAACAGTGGCCCCCTCCACGTTCCAAAAAAGGTAGGGTACTGCCTGGATGGAACCTGTGGAGGAATGATAAGCCTAAAAAATAAGGAGGGCGGCTTATATGTGGCCTGCTAATAAAAAAATCCGTGTCATGGTCATCGACGACTCCATGCTGGCGCGGAAGATGATTGTGGATGGACTGTCCCGCAGCCCCAGAATTGAGGTGGTGGGCACTGCGTTCAACGCCCAGGACGCCATGTCGAAGGTGGCCCAGCTGCGGCCGGACGTGATCACGTCGGATGTGGAGATGCCGGGAATGAGCGGCATTGACTTCCTGAAAAAGCTGCTGCCGCGGCATCCGCTGCCGGTGATCCTGGTGTCGTCGCTGAACCTGCGGGTCTTCGACGCGCTGAGCGCAGGAGCGGTGGACTTTGTGCGCAAGCCGGAGCCGGGGAAAAATGAGGAGTTCATCAAGGCCCTGACGCTGAAGGTCATCAGCGCGGCGGGAGCCAAGGTCCGCCGGGCGTCCCAGACGGCGGCCCAGCCCGCCGGCGGACCGTTGACGCCCCAGCTGCTGGGGCCGAAGCCGGCCCTGGACCGGGTGATTATCGGCCTGGGCGCGTCCACGGGGGGCACGGAGGCCACCCTGGAGGTGCTCAAGCGCCTGCCGAAGGACATTCCCGGGATGCTGATCGTGCAGCACATGCCCACAGGCTTCACCCAGATGTACGCGGAGCGGCTCAACCGCCTGTGCCAGATGGAGGTCCGGGAGGCCAAGACCGGCGACGAGGTGCGCCGGGGGCTGGCGCTGCTGGCCCCGGCGGACTACCAGATGCGCATTGTCCGCAATGGTGTGCGCTATACGGTGGCCTGCACCCAGGACCCCAAGGTCAGCGGGCACCGCCCGTCGGTGGACGCCCTGTTTTCCTCCATGGCGGACCAGGTGCGCTGCCGGATGGTGGGCATTATCATGACCGGCATGGGCCGGGACGGCGCGGAGGGCCTGCTGCAGATGCGCAAGAACGGCGCGTATACCATCGGGCAGGATAAGGAGTCCAGCGTGGTGTACGGCATGCCCATGGTGGCCCAGAATATCGGCGCGGTACAGATTCAGGCGTCCTGCGAGAATATTGCCGGCGTCCTGCTGCGGCAGCTCAATTCCATCCAGTAACCGCCGGAGAGAAGATCGCACCCGGCAGTCATGTCTGTGATGTTTTCCATCACAGCTGTGACTGCCGGGTGCGCTGCGTCAGGTGATATACGCGGCGGCGGCGTAGCCCATGTACTCGCCGTACCGGACCACGTACCAGTCCTCGTAGCGTCCGTAGACCCGCACGGTGGCTCCGTTGGGGATGTTGGCGATCACGGAGGAGCTGGTGCTGGGGCGGCTGCGCAGATTCAAGGTGCCGCTGACGTTTACCGTGCCCTCCCAGGGGTCTGTGGGCCAGATGAAGGGAATGTCAAAAAAGTCCGTGAGGCTGAGAACGAGATTCCGGGCAATCTCCGTCAGGTTGTTCTCGATCCAGCGGGCGTCCTCGTAGTTGTCGTGATAGCCCAGCTCCAGCAGCACGGCGGGGAATTTCGAGTCCCGCACCTCGCCAAGGCTTGTGGTGGACCGGGTGACCACCTTATCGGGCAGGGGATAGATGCTGCGCAGGTTGTTGACAAAAATCTGCGCGGCCCGCTGGCCCTGGGTGCTGGTGGGGTAGTAGAAGGCGATGACGCCGCGCACATTGCCGTAGTTGTCCGGCGCGGCGGCGTTGGAGTGGAGGGCCAGATAGAAGTCGTACCAGCCGGCGTTGGCCTGCCGGATGGAGCTGCCGGCGGTCATGTCGGGCGTGTTGCGCTGGTAGCGGATGCCGCAGCTGTTGAGATAGGGGATCATGGCGTCCGCCAGGCGGTTCATCCAGTACTCCTCGCTGCCGGTGCCGGTGACATAGGCGTTGTTTTCCTGTGTGGATGGGCTGAGGTAGATAATGGGCATGGGTGGTGACCTCCTTTTTCTCCATCCTATGCCGGACAGCGGCAGCCGGTGACGGGGGAACCGGCCTGTCGTGGTTTTGGGGATAAAAGAGAGTGCAGGCCCTGAAAACTGAACAGGGGTCTACACTCTTTGCGGTTGCGGCCGGTATTTATACGCACGAACGATGGAATATGCGGGAAGGGTGACCCCTCAGTCACGCTTCGCGTGCCAGCTCCCCTTTCAGGGGAGCCTTTTCCCC
>CAJTPV010000080.1 GCA_910578505.1 uncultured Oscillospiraceae bacterium
AAAGTCAAGAGAAATCGGCTATAAATATTGAACAAATATACTTACGGAAATTTGTGCAACATTTATACTTCCGTATGTTGAAGAAACGTGGTATAATGTGGGATAGTGGAAAGGGGGGCCTTTATATGGCAGAAGAAAAAAAGAAGTATCCAACGCCCAGGGGGGCGGCGGCCACGGCGGCGAAAAATAAATACCGGGCCGGGAACTATGACAGAATGGAACTGGCCGTGCCAAAGGGGATGAAAGAAGCGGTAAGGGCGGCGGCGGCACAGGCGGGCTATTCTTCCTTCAACAGCTACATTGTGGCGGCGGTGCGGGAAAAGTATCTGCGGGATACCGGGGAAGAAATGACGTGGGGGAAGGGGGAAGAATGATGGAAAGAGCGGTGGAAGAACTGCACACGCTGGCGGAAGACGTGGAGAAACAGAAAAACAGGATCGTTGAAGCGGTATGGCGGGCAATCGTAGGAAGCGAAACGCCGAAAAGGGAGGATGGGGAACTGATCATACAGGGGCCGTACAGCCCGGAAACACGGTATTATTTCAGATACAAAGGGAAAGACGCAGCAATACTGACCATAAAAGAATTTATGCCGGGGCGGATTTCATACTTCATTCAATCGGAAGAAATAACGCCATGGGGCGTTATGGAAAAGCTGCTGGAAATTGAGCGGGCGGGAATTATAGCAGGGAAATAAGAGAACCACCAGCGGGCGGCGGGCCTGCTGGTGGTTGTTCTTCTGTACTAACTATATACAACCTACTGGCAGCGCCGGCAGAACAGCAACAACAATTTCTCCGCCGTTGTCCCCTATGACCTGGAGCAGCAGAGAAAAGAGACAAGGGAAATGCTGGATGATCTCACCACCCGTGACCAGCGGATGATGTTTGCCGTGGTGACCCTGGTACATCTGGCGGACTCCAAGGAGGAACTGGACAGCGACACGGATGCCCTCCAGTCCGCCGCCCGGAAGCACCTGTGCCAACTGGCCACTCTGAACTGGCAGCAGGCGGACGGGCTGGTGACGGCGCTCCCCCTGGGCCTGCGGCGGATCGACGCCCTGCGGACACTAACCACCGAGGCCCTGGCCGTCCTCATGCCCTTCAAGGCCCAGGAGGTGCGTGACCAGGGCGGGGTGTACTATGGGCAGAACGTGATCTCCAAGAACCTCATCATTGCCAATCGGAAGGAACTGCTCAACGGCAACGGTTTTGTCCTGGGCGTGTCCGGCTCCGGCAAGTCCTTCACCGCCAAGCGGGAGATGGTCAACTTGGCCTTGTCCACCGATGACGATATCATCGTAATCGACCCGGAAAGCGAGTACCGGCCCCTCATGGTCGGGCTGGGCGGCGAGGTGGTGAACATCTCCGCCACCTCCCCCAACCACATCAACGCCATGGACATGGAGCAGGGCTACGGGGACGGAGAAAATCCTGTCGTGCTGAAGTCCGAGTTCCTGCTGTCCCTGTGTGAGCAGCTCATGGGGGACCGGCTGCTGTCCGCCAAAGAGAAATCCATCATCGACCGCTGCACCGCCAATGTCTACCACAGCTACATCAAGGGCGGCTATCAGGGGAAAGCCCCCACCCTCCAGGACTTCCACGCCGAACTGCTCCGCCAGTCTGAGCCGGAGGCGCGGGACGTGGCCCTGGCGATAGAGCTGTTCACCGAGGGCAGCCTCAACACCTTTGCCAAGCCCACCAATGTGGACACAGACGCCCGTATCCTGTGCTACGACATCCGGGATCTGGGTAAGCAGCTCTTGCCGGTGGGGATGCTGGTGGTGCTGGACAGCGTGTTTAACCGGGTCATCCGCAACCGGGCACTGGGCAGGAACACATGGGTCTATATTGACGAGATTTATATCCTTTTCCAGCATGAATACAGCGCAAATTTTCTCTTTACTTTGTGGAAACGGGTGAGAAAGTACGGGGCACTGTGTACAGGTGCCACCCAGAATGTGGAAGATTTGCTCCAGTCCCATACCGCCCGGACCATGCTGGCCAACAGCGAATTCCTGGTCATGCTGAACCAGGCGGCCACCGACCGGGCGGAGCTGGCGCGGCTGCTGAACATCTCGGACAACCAGCTCTCCTACATCACCAACGTGGACTTCGGGCGCGGCCTCATCAAGTGCGGCAGCGCCATCGTGCCGTTTATGGACAATTTCCCCAAGAACCGGCTCTACCGCTTAATGACCACCAAATTATCGGAGCAGGGAACATCGTGAAAATATCAGGGAGAGGGCCATGTCTGCGGCCCTGTTCCCCGTTGTGGGAGGTGATGAATCATCGCAAAAATCAAAGAAAAGCGCACGGTAAAGGGCAAATTAAAAGAAAAGGTTACATCTACGCCGAAAGAACTTGTTCGCCGTGGGCTGGACGATGGTACGGAACGCCTGCGGGGCCAACTCCGGGAGACTGCCCAACGGGGGCAGGCCAGCGACTACGGTGGCGACCGAATCGAGGACACCGCCGCCCGTGGGGCCTATCAGGCGCGGCGCGGGGTGGAATCTCTTCTGAAGAAGAAAAAGTCTGCCAAGGGCCGGGAGGCGAACGGGGAGCCGCGCACTGCCGCAGATCCGTCCACGCAGGCACCTCCGGAAGATCCACCGCCGCCAGAAGTTCCAGGGGAGCAGCCTTCGCCCCATGAGCTACCCCCACGGGAGCGTCCCCGGATCAAGACGCGGGAAGCTGTTTCCGCCAGGGAGGGTGGTGCCAACGCTGGGCCGTCTGATAGCGGCAGGGCTGGGCCATCCCCTGGGGAGCGGATGAAGCGGGCACAGATCAAAACCAGGGAATCTGCCGTACATGATGATCCCCGCCCGGATGTTTCGCCTGCGCCGCAGGCTGCACCGGAGCCACCCCAGGTCAGAACGAGGGAGACTGCTGTCCATGATATTCCTGCGGATGCGGAATCGGCCCCACGGGTGAGATCGGAGCCGCCGAAGATCAAGACGAGGGATACCGTCACCGGCGCTCTCTCTGGTGACAGCACCGCTCCTCCTGCTGGCAATAGGCCGGGGACGCCTGACCGGCTGTCCATCAAAACCAGAGAAGTCTGCATTCAAAATCAGCCTGCGCCGGAGCAACCGCCCCAGACGCTCGTGCAGGGCGGGCAGGAGTTTGTGCGGGAGCGTGGCCGTGCCGCAGCCATGAAGCGGGCGGAGGGCCAGCGGGTAGCGAATGTAGGAGAGACTGCATCCCCTCCCGCTCCAAGCCAGCGCAGATACGCTGGTGGGCAGGGCCGGCGCACCCCGGCCCAGGCTGTGCGCAGGCCGACGAGTCCGGGAGAACCGGATACCCGGCCTGTGCGGGATGGTGGACGGACCATCATCAAAACGGCCCGTTCCGGGCGAAAGACCGCCGAGCGCACCGCCCGCCAGACCATCAAGACGGCGGATCGTTCCTCCAGAAAGGCCATCAAGACCACCCAGCGGACGGCGAAAACTGCCCAGCAGACGGTCAAGACCGCCCAGAGATCCGCCCAGGCCACCGTAAAGGCCACCCAGCGGGCCGTACAGACCGCCCGTGCCACGGCAAAAGCGGCGGCGGTCACCGCCAAGGCCACGGCGAAAGCCACCGTGGCGGCGATAAAAGCGGCCATTGCGGCCATGCAGGAGCTGATCGCCGCCATCGCTGCCGGGGGCTGGGTGGTACTCGTGGTGGTGCTGGTGATCTGCATGATCGGCCTGCTCATCGCCTCGCCCTTTGGCATCTTCTTCTCGGACAGCAGCGGCTCCCTGGACGCGGTCTCCCCCACCGCAGTGATCGCCCAGATCAACAGCGAGTACGCGGACAGGCTGTCCGCCCTCCGGGCCGGGGGAACCTATGACCGGGTGGAGATCCAGGGCGGTCCACCTTCCTGGGCGGATGTGTTCGCGGTGTTCGCCGCCAAGACTGCCAGCGGATCAGACGGTGCGTCTGTGGCCGTCCTGGACACGGCTACAGTGGAGAAGCTGCGGACAGTGTTCTGGGATATGACCAAAATTACTACGGCTGAGACAGAGGTAGAATATCCTGCCGAGGGTGAGACTGAAGCCTGGACGGAGAAGGTACTGACCATCACGGTCACGCCCAGGACAACCGACGATATGCGGGTGTTTTATGCGTTCACAGACCAGCAGAACGCCGCCCTGGACGAGCTGCTGGCAACGACCACCCGTGATATGTGGAATACCCTCCTCTACGGCTCCAGCGGCGAGATCGTGGCTGTGGCACTGTCCCAAGT
>CAJTPV010000081.1 GCA_910578505.1 uncultured Oscillospiraceae bacterium
CCCGCAGGGCTGGCCGGGGTCGGCCTGGGCATAGCCGCACTCGCTGTCATGAGTGTGCTGGCAGTCCAGCAGATTTTCCGTATCCGCGCCAATCTCGTAATAATCGCCGCTGTCCGTGTCGGGGAGCGCCCCCAGGGTGTAGCACCCCGCTGTGTGCTGGTGGCCGCAGGGCTGGCCCTCGGTGGGGGCGATGTAGCCGCAGTCCTCCGTATGCTCCCGGTGATGGGGACAGAGCGCGGGGTCCGCCTCCGCCGCCAGCGCCCATGTGGGGCAAAGGCTCAGGCACAGGGCCAGAGCGGTGATGATGCTTAAAATCCGTCTTTTCATTGTTCGCTACCTCGCTTATTGTACTGATATATGCGGTTCAAACCGATGCCCAGCGTTCCCGTGTTGGCCTCGCCCAACAGGAAAAAACAGTCTACATTCAGATGGTAGGCTTGCAGGGAAAAATCCAGGTTGCAGCTCCAGACCATTCCAACCTTCGGCCAGACCCGCCGGATATGCTCGGCGGCTTTGAGGCTGTCCACACCCGCCATGGCGATCACCACGGCCTCCGGCGGCGCACACGGCCCGCGCAGCTCCCGCAGATAGCCCTTTACATCCTCCGGGACGTTCAACGGAGGGAGCGCCACATTCCACACCGAATAGATTTTCTTCATCCAGCCGGTCAGTTCTCCGCGCCGCTCCGGGGTGTCCGTTAAAATGAGGATTTCATGCCTGGGCGGTCCCACGGCGATTGCTTGTTCAAGGGCCGCTTTCCTCTTTGCGGGTACTTCGTCCAACTGGAGGTTGATCTTATACCAAATGGCCTCGTCCGGGGGATCGTTCACCAGCCATAGCGGGCAGGTTTTATGTTCTCCCACTTGGCAGGTCATACTGTGCAGGCCGTGACCGTAGGGAGCCTCCACGATCATCAAATCACAGCCGGTTTTGCCGTTGAACATTCCCATCAGGAGATTGAAGTTATCATCATCCCGTATGATCTCCACGTCCCCGCGCCGGAGCAGGGCGCGCTCCGTCTTGGGCAGGGGGCCGCACAGGGCCACGCGGAGCTTTTGCTCCTGATTTAAGTTTTGATGTTCCATTGGCAACTCACCCCTTTCACGCACCGGCTGTCTCCTGCTGGAAGAACTTTAATACACACCGTCATCCCACGTCCTCCCGCGCTAAAAAACCGCTGAACGCCTCAATAAATACGGCTATGGACAATCCGGCAAGAGTGACCTCTGGCTCCAAGCTCTCCTCGGAAAACCGCTGCCGCATTTTCTCAACCACTGGCGGTTCTTCATCATCCCAATTGCGCCACAGCTCCGAGAAGTAACGATTTATTTCCGGCATCACTTCCCGGATCATCCGCGCCCGCAGATCGTCCAGGCGCAGCTCCCCATCGCGCAATGTCCGCAGAAGCCACGCCTCTACCGGGTTCCCGGCAAACCGCTCCATGTCCCCCAGGCGCAGACCGGGGAGGCCGTCCTGGTCGATCATCTCGGCCTCCGGGTCGAGCGCGAGGGTATCCTCCCGCTCCACTCTGCGTTTGGTCCTCTCCCACTGCCGCCGCTGGCGCTTCTCATGGAGCAGTCTGTCGATCTGCTCTGTCACCGGCTCCATATCGGCCTCGCTGATGGTGTCCGTCACCAAAAGCACCGGGCAGTCATCTCTGGCCGCTCGGAAATAGAGCGGGTACAACCCCGCGCCTCCGGCAGACTCCACCAGCGCGAGGTCAATGGGTTCGGCCTGATCGTCCAGCAGCCGGTCCCGCAGCACCCAACTGTCCTGGAACAGGCAGTACCTAATATCCTCCCGGCAGGCCAGCCGCCCCGTCATATCGGGCATATCGCCGCAGATGGCGATTTGTAAGGTATCCGATACCATAAAGCGTCCTCCTCGTTCAGATTAGATGCAGTTTCAGGGCGGCGTCCTTCACCGCGCCCCTATTTTTCACGTCCAGCTTCCGCAAAACGGCGCTGACGTAGGTTTTCACGGTGGGCAGCTTGATACCCAGAATCTGCCCGATCTCCGCGTTGCTCTTGTGGTGGCACAAAAGCCGCAGCACGTTCATCTCCGCTGGGGAAAGGGGTTCCGGCAGGTCCCCCCGGAAGCGCAGAAAGTCCGGGTACTGTGCCGCCTGCTTCCGGGCGGCGGCGGTGAGACGGTCCAGGAAAGCCGGGTCAGCCGTCCAGCCGCCCTTTTCCAGCAGGGGCAGGATGGCCGCGCCGTATTGGGACACGGGCCGGATGAACTGATAGTCCCGGCAGGTATCCAGCGCGGCCCGCAGGGACGCCTGCCAACCGCCGTCTCCTGAGCGGAACTGGCAGAGGGCGGTGAGCAGGTCCAGGTAGATGCCGTCCATCACCCGGTGGGCGGCTTTGAAGTAGGGCCGCAGGGGAGCCATAACCAACAGCGCCTCCTGATACTTGCCGTAGACGATCTCCACCATGGCGCGGGTCAGGTACTGGTAGCGCAGCATTACCCGCAGCTTCAGCAGGTCTCTGGGGGCCTTTTCCCGATACCATGTGTCAACCGCCTCGTCGTTTCCCTGATACATGGCGATCCGGCACATCAGCGCGTCCAGGTTGGGCAGGAAACGTTGGCAGTCAGGCCGCTGAAACCGCTCCCGCAGGGCCTCCAGATGCTCTATGGCCCGGTCCGCCTCCCCCTGGTCGATCCGCAGCCGCACCAGCAGGCCGATCAGGGCAAATTCAATGTCCGGGGTCCCTTTCTTCTGAATTTTTTCCAGACGGCCCAGCAGGTCCAGCATCCGCCCGGATATTTCCTCGCCCTTTTCAAATTTACTCTCCGCGATGGCGCACTCCGGGAGCGCCACGCCGTCCCGTTTCAGCAG
This sequence comes from uncultured Oscillospiraceae bacterium, assembly GCA_910578505.1. Taxonomy (GTDB): domain Bacteria; phylum Bacillota; class Clostridia; order Oscillospirales; family Oscillospiraceae; genus Pelethomonas. The sequence continues at coordinate 2,843 of CAJTPV010000081.1, forward strand.
GAAACTCACCGGGATACGGTACTTGCGGTAGAGATCGTCATCCTCTCTGCTCCACGCACAGAAGTCCTTGCCGCCGTTCATAATGCTGGGCAGACGGCTGGTGACAGAAAACTCCGGCATGACGATCTCCTTGCTGGACAGCAGGCTTACAACATTGGTGAGCTTGGACAGAATGTCGCCCACACTCCGCTGGGGCAGAGCGATGTCCAGATAGGCCAGCCAGCCCCGAACAGATTTGTAGTCCGCGTCAGACCGTTTCAGCCGTCCGGCGCAGCGTTCCAGTTCCAGATACCACGCCTCGGAAGCGTCATAATCCATGCAGATGGAAGAAAGCATACTCATCCCCGCCATCAGCGCAGGGGAGGACAATACCTGCTCCCTGGGCAGGGCGCGGTAGTAGTCCTCCATCTCGTCATAGTGGGCGAGGCCGGGATGAACTTCACTGTTCTTAATCAGCAGTTCGGACACCTTCTGATACTCCCCGCAGCGGGTGTAGCAGTCCAGGGCATTTTTATAGTTGTCGTGCAGTTCATAATAGAGGGCGGCTCGGCCATAGAGCCAGTTTTGTTCCTCGGCGCTATATTCCCGTTCCTGCTGCCAAAGGAGGAATTGCCGGAACACAGGCCAGAAGTGGCAGCGGTGGAGATCGTCATAGCGGAACATGGACGTGTCCTGCTGCAATTCACCCAGCAGCTCCCCGGCGCGGCTGTTTCCGGAGAGAATCCGGGCGAACTCCACGTCAAAGGGTTCAAAGGGGGCTAAGTCCAGAAGCAGGCGGCGGGTCATTGGCTTAAAGCGGCGGTACACCGCTGTTTGAAAATGGGTGAACAGCTCCCGCCGCACATCCGCATCCACGGTTTCATCATAGGGCCTGCCGCCCTGCATCTGGTGGCAGAGGATGCCAAGGGCCAGCGGATAACCCTTGCAGCTTTTTTGGATTGCGGACATCTCTGCCGGTGTGGGGGAGATGCCGGAGAGCGACAGCAGTTTGTCCGCTGTTTCCTGGTCCAACATCAAGTTTTGGGTTTCAAAGACCTGC
>CAJTPV010000082.1 GCA_910578505.1 uncultured Oscillospiraceae bacterium
GCCTGATGCCCAGGGAATGCCTCCGCCTCCAGGGCTTCGCCGAGGACCAGATCGACCGCCTGCTGGCTATCACCTCAGACGCCCAGGCATACAAGCAGGCGGGCAATTCTGTTACCGTCAACGTGATAGAGGCCATTGGGCGGCGAATCTGTGATATGGATGAGCAGCTCCGAAAGGAGGATGCGGCCGTATGAGCGAGATTGGCATCAAGGATCAATGCTTCGGTGTAGAGGTGGAGATGACGGGCATCACCCGCAGACAGGCCGCCGAAGCACTGGCCGCCTATTTTGAAACATCGCCCCAATATCTGGGGACCTATTACGACACCTGGGGCGTGACCGACCCGGAGGGCAAGGTGTGGAAGCTGATGAGCGACAGCAGCATCAAGCCAGAGAAGAAAACTGCGGGTGGGTACATATCCGCTTCCGGCATGGACAGTGGAGAGTATCGGGTAGAGATGGTTACGCCCAAGCTGACCTACGCCGAACTGCTCAAGTTCCAGGAATGTGTGCGCCGGGTACGAAAAGCCGGGGCCAAGGTCAACGGCTCCTGCGGCATCCACGTCCATGTGGACGCCGCCAACCACAACCGCCAGAGCCTGAAGAACCTGATCGGCATCATGTATTCCAAGGAAGATATTTTATTTAAGGCTTTGCAGGTGAGCGAGTCCAGAGCGGAGCGCTGGTGCAAAAAGGTGCGGGAACCCATGCTGCGGCAGGCCCGGACGCTGTCCTCGGACGAGACCACTGACCTCACCCAATTGGAACGGGTATGGTACGAAGGGGCCGTGGAAAACACCGAGCATTATAACTGGACGCGCTACCATGCTTTGAATCTGCATTCTGTCTTTTATCGTGGCACCGTTGAATGGCGGTGCTTTAATTCTACCCTCCACGCCGGGAAAATAGCCGCCTATGTGAACCTGTGTCTCGCCATCTCCGCCCAGGCCATCACCCAGCGCAGCACCGTCATGCGCAAGACTAAAAGCGAGAACGAGCTGTTCACCTTCCGCGTGTGGCTGGTTCGCCTGGGCCTCAACGGCGAGGAGTTCAAGGATACCCGTGACCATTTACTCGCCCACCTGGAGGGAGATAGGGCGTGGCGACACGATAAGGACAGCTATGAAGTCAATAAAAAGAAGAAAAAACGCCGTGAAAGTGAGCGATGACAATGAAAATTTGCATTGACGAGCGCACCTATGAGGGCAGCGCCACGGAGATCATGGAGCAGCTCCGGCAGCAGACCTTCGACCCCACCGAGTACCCGGATACGGAGAGCTACATCCACCAGCTTCGGAGCAACTTCATCCGGGCCACCGACCTGGACTGTCCCCTGCCGGAGTCCGGTGTGGAGCAGCAGGCCCGGACCATGTTCGCCCATCTGGCCAAGGCCGGGGCGCTGGTCATTTTGGAGGAATGAATATGGAAAATACCTTGTATTTCGCCTATGGGTCCAATATCAACCTGGGCCAGATGGAGTACCGCTGCCCGGACGCCTCGGTGGTGGGGCCGGTTGTGCTGGAGGGCTGGGAACTGCTGTTCCGCAGGGGCGGCTTCGCCACCATCGCCCCCAAGGAGGGCGAGACCGTCCAGGGTCTGCTGTGGAGCATCACGCAGTCGTGTGAGCGCTCCCTGGATCGCTACGAGGGCTATCCCCGCTTTTATGACAAGAAGATGGTCACCGTCCGGGACAGCGAGGGCCGCTCCCTGTCTGTTATGGCCTATATTATGGATGACCGCTTCCGGGAACCCATGCTGCCCACCGAGTCCTACTACAACGGTATCCTGGAGGGCTACCAACAGAACGGACTGCCGGTGTCTGCGCTGAAAAAGGCATGGGAACACGCTGTTCAGGAGGTGCATCAGGAGACGGAACGGATCAACGCCAGCATTTTTGACCGCCCCAAGCCGCCGAAACGGCGGGACGGTCATGACCGCTGAGGTCATGATGGGAGGAGAAACACTATGTCCAGTAAAAAAATCTCTTTGACCGGCGAGGTGCATATCAGCACCGGCAGCGTCTATACCACCGTGGACGCGCTGGAGGCCATGAAGGTCATTGGCGTGGCCTACGGCCTCTACAGCCACGCTGAGGAGTGCCGGGATCAGCGGGTCATGCTGGACGAGGGCGGGGACCGCCCCGCCCTTGTTGTACAGGAGGACATCAGCCACCATGGCAGTCCCCTGTGGGAGACGGTCCGTACCCTGACCGATGACCCCAGACAGATCCAGCGGTATCTGGCTTTCCGGGACACACTGAAGATGCTGCGGGAGATGGACCGGGAACAGGAGCGCCCGCCTGTTCCCCAAACGCCGGCGCTGCCGCCTGATCCAAAGAAAGCGAGGAAAGACCGTTATGCGCGATAAGATCAAGATCCTGGTGGTGGAGCCGATGAAGCCCTGCGAGGTGCGGGAGATCCCTGACACCCTGGAGGCCATGCAGGCCCTCGTGGGCGGATACATCCAAGCTGTGTATCCCTTCCAGGAGGAGGTGGCACTGGTCTGTAACGAGAACGGAAAAAACCTGGATCTGCCCTATAACCGTCCCCTGACCAACGACCGGGGTATCCCCTACGATATGATCTGCGGGACATTTTTCCTGGCCGGTGTGGGTGCGGAGGATTTTGTCTCTTTAACAGAGGAACAGATCCAGAAGTATACGGCGCTGTACGATAATATGGTGTTTTTGGCTGCGGAACGGCCTGCCGCCCAGGCGGAGATCGTACCGGAGGCCGCCATGCTGGACTTCGCCGTATCCTGCCAAATAACATTCCACATGATCTGTGAGGATAAGGCAAGTCCTGCATCTTATGACGCATTCATCAGTCACGTCACAGGTGTGTTCAACAAGGATGCGGCCTTGGCGGAAAGGACAGTCGGTGATCTGAACTTTACATTCCGGGGCCGCTGTGCTGAAGTGCAGTACACGTTTGCCAGACAGGACAAGGACGCGGCCAGCGCCGAAGCCTTCTCGGAGCAGTGTGTGCGGGACGTGCAGGATGCGCTGGAAGGATACGGCTGCAGAATAGAAAAAATCGACTGTTTTGCGGAGGAACTGGAACCGGACCCTGTAAGAGACCCGGTCAAGGGCCGGGGAAATCAAGAAAAGAAGAAAGGAACTCGCCATGAGAGATAAGTGTATCCTGACCGCCGAGTCGGTCACCGAGGGCCATCCGGACAAGCTGTGCGACTCCATTGCGGACAGCGTTCTGGACGCCTGCCTGACCAACGACCCCGCCGCCCGTGTGGCCTGCGAGGTCATGGCCACCGCCGGAAGGATCATCGTGGCCGGGGAGATCACTGCCAGCGGCCTGCCGGACATCCCTGCCATCGTCTGCCGGACTGTTCGGGAAACGGGCTATGGATCGGACTATGAGGTGGAGGTCATCACCCATGACCAGAGCGGCGACATCGCCAGTGCTGTTTCTCAGGATACCCAGATGGGCGCCGGCGACCAGGGCATCGTGTACGGTTTCGCCTGTTCGGAGACGGCGGAGCTGCTGCCCCTGCCCGTAGTGCTGGCCCATCGGGTGACGCTGCTGCTCACCAATGCCCGGAAAACCGGGACTGTCCAGGGCCTGGGGCCGGACGGCAAGGCCCAGGTATCCGTGGAGTACCAGGGTGGCAAGCCCCGCCGGATCGCCGCTGTGGTGGTCTCCTGCCAGCATGATGCGGACAAGGATATGGACGAGCTGCGCCGGGAGATCACGCGGCACGTCATCGTCCCCGCTCTGCGGGATCTGTACCCGGACCACAAAACGGAAGTTTTTATCA
>CAJTPV010000083.1 GCA_910578505.1 uncultured Oscillospiraceae bacterium
GCCGCGCCAACGCCTATAAAATCCTGGAGGATTCTCTGAACCTCCGGGATGTTCGCATTTACGACACGATAGAGGACCCGGACGGGAAGGAACGGCGCGTCCTAAACGCCAAGGAGACCACCTTGGCCGCGCAGAAGCAGCAGGCGCTTCGGGAGGCGTTCCAGGACTGGATTTGGAAGGACCCACGGCGGCGGCAGACGCTGGTAAAGCAGTACAACGAGGAAATGAACTGCATCCGGCCCCGCGAATATGACGGGAGCCACATCGTTTTCTCCGGCATCAACCCGGAGATCAAGCTGCAACCCCATCAGGTCAACGCCATTGCCCACGTCCTCTACGGCGGAAACACGCTTCTGGCCCATGAGGTGGGCGCGGGCAAAACCTTTGAGATGATTGCTGCCGCTATGGAGAGTAAACGGCTGGGACTGTGCCACAAGTCCATTTTCGTGGTGCCGAACCATCTGACCGAGCAGACCGCCTCCGAGTTTCTGCGCCTCTATCCCTCCGCCAATATCCTCGTTACCACCAAGAAGGATTTTGAGGCCCGAAAACGAAAAAAATTCTGCGCCCGCATCGCCACCGGCGACTATGACGCGGTTATCATCGGACACAGCCAGTTTGAGAAAATCCCCATCAGCCCGGAGCGGCAGGAGCGGCTGTTGCAGGAACAGATCTGGGAGATCACCAGCGGTATCCAGGAGCTGGAAGGCGGCGGCGCGGAGCGGTTCACTGTCAAGCAGCTGGAGCGAACCAAGCGGCAGCTGGAAGCCCGCCTGGAAAAATTGCAGGCCAACCACCGCAAGGATGATGTGGTCACGTTTGAGCAGCTGGGCGTGGATATGATGTTTGTGGACGAGAGCGACAATTACAAAAATTTGTTCCTCTACACAAAAATGCGCAACGTGGCGGGCCTCGCCACCACGGACGCGCAGAAGTCCTCCGACATGTTCGCCAAGTGCCGGTATCTGGACGAGATCACCAAAAATCGTGGTACAGTTTTCGCCACAGGTACTCCCATCAGCAACTCAATGACCGAAATGTATACCATCCAGCGTTACCTTCAGTATGACCGCTTGCAGGAGATGGGCATGGGCCACTTTGACTGCTGGGCCTCCCGGTTCGGGGAGACGGTCACGGCTTTGGAGCTGGCCCCGGAGGGGACCGGCTACCGGGCCAGGACCCGCTTTGCCAAGTTTTTCAACCTCCCGGAGCTGATGAACATGTTCAAGGAAGTGGCGGACATCAAGACTGCCGATCAGCTTCACCTGCCCACCCCGAAGGTGGAGTACCACACCATCGCCTCCAAGCCCACCCTGATCCAGCAGGCCATGGTAAAGGAGTTGTCCGAACGCGCCAGCGAGGTCCACGCCGGGAGCGTTGATCCGCGAACGGACAACATGCTCAAAATTACCAGCGATGGCCGCAAGCTGGGCCTGGACCAGCGCGTCATTGACCCCACCCTCCCGGATGAACCGGGGACCAAGGTAAACGCCTGTGTGGAGAATATTTTACAGCAATGGCGGGATGGAGACGATAAAAAGCTGACCCAGCTGGTTTTCTGCGATATTTCCACGCCAAAAGCCGCCCCTTCCAAGCGGGCGGCGAAAGGAGCCGGGGACAAGCTGGATAATCCCTTGCTGCATATGCTGGAAAACTCCATTCCCCTGGAACCAGAAAAGCCGTTCACTGTCTATGAGGACATACGGCAGAAGCTCATCGCCGGGGGGATGCCGCCCGATCAGGTGGCCTTTATCCATGAGGCCAAAACGGACGTACAGAAAAAGGAACTGTTTTCCAAGGTGCGCTCCGGTCAGGTGCGCGTCCTCATTGGCAGCACCTTCAAGATGGGCGCTGGCACCAACGTACAGGACAAATTGATTGCGCTCCATGACCTGGACTGTCCGTGGAGGCCCCGCGACCTCACACAACGCAAGGGCCGCATTGAACGCCGGGGCAACGACAACGAACAGGTACATGTGTACCGTTATGTCACAGAAGCAACTTTTGACGCTTATTTGTGGCAGACTGTGGAGAATAAGCAGAAGTTTATCTCACAAATTATGACCTCAAAATCTCCGGCCCGCTCCTGTGAGGACGTGGATGAGGCGGCGCTCAGTTACGCCGAGATCAAGGCCCTGTGCGCCGGGGACCCCCGCATCAAGGAGCGCATGGAGCTGGATGTGGATGTGTCCAAGCTCAAAATTATGAAGTCCGCCCACCAGAGCAAGCAGTTTCAGATGGAGGACAATCTGCTGAAATATTTCCCCGAGCAGATCGCCCAGCACCAGGGCTTCATCAAGGGGCTGGAGGCTGATATGAAAACTGTGGCGGACCATCCTCATCCTATGGTGGTCAAGGAAAAGCCTGCCCAGGCCCAAGTGGAGCAGACAAGGGGGGAAACCGCTGACGCTCCTGGCGCTGATGCCGCCGAGCCTGCGGCCCAGCCAGAGGCCCCCGCCGTACCCGGCACCACGGAGAAACCCGCCGCTACTTCTGCGGAGCTGGTGCAGGGCTTCGCCGGGATGGTGGTGCAAGGTGAGACTTTCTCCAGTAAGGAAGAAGCGGGCAAGGCCCTTTTGTCGGCGTATATGGCCGGGGATATTGCGGAACTGATCGAAATCGGCAGCTACCGGGGCTTCACCATGTTTAGCGAAGTCCGTAATTTCCAGAGGGAGTTGGTGCTGAAAGGAGAAATGACCCACCGGACCACCCTGGGCATTGACCCTACCGGCGCTCTGATCCGCATTGACCACACCCTGGACAAGATACCGGAACGGCTGGCGGCGGTCAAGTCCCAGCTGGACGATCTCTTTGCCCAGCGGGAGGCGGCAAAAGCCGAGATTGGCAAACCTTTTCCACGGGAGGACGAGCTGAAGGAGAAGTCCGCCCGTCTCGCAGAGCTGGATGTGCTGCTGAACATCGACGGAAGCCACAGCCAGGGGGAGCAGGCTATCGCTAAGAGCGCCCGCCCCTCGGTGCTGGACAGCTTGAAGCGGCCCAGACCGGCCACTCCCGATAAACCTGATAAAGATAAACCCAAACGCCCCCAGCAGGAACGTTGACCGACCGGCGGGGCTATCCCCCGCCGGTCCTATTTTCAGAATAGGAGGAAAATATTTTGGACGTTGAAAAATTGACGGATGCGCTTCGTGAGAAAATGGGCGCGGAGCAGGACAAATACCGGGCGTGGCTGGTGTCCCAGCCCCCGGAGGAAATTCTGAACCACACCGCCGAATACACCACCCGCGAGGATATTCTGATGGCAATGGACTTCATTGAGCTGACCAAGGCCCAGGTGTCCGCGCTGCTGGATTCTCCCACGCCCCTGGCGGATGTCTACAAAAATTGGAGCAACATGGACTTCAATCTGATGGACAATATCGTGTCGGCAATCGAGGACCGGGCGGACACGGTGATCCGGCAGGCAGAGGAACTTCGCAAGGCTCCGATCTACATGGAATCCTATCAGTATGCCTATCAGCACGGTGAGGCCGAACAGCATCTCGCCTCCCAGCGCGCCAATATCGCCTGCCGGGACGCGATTGTCGAAGCGATTGATAGACACTACCACGATAATCGACTGGACACAGGGGCCGCAGTGAAGGAAGTGGTTCAGCAGTTCGGCTATGAGCGC
>CAJTPV010000084.1 GCA_910578505.1 uncultured Oscillospiraceae bacterium
CAGGAGCAGGCCACGCTGAAAGCCCGTGTCGCTGAGTTACAGGTGGAGCTGGGGCAGGCGCAGGAGGCCGCTGTGAACGTAGAGAAGTTTATGGCAGTCGTTCGGAAGTACACCAGCTTTGAGGAATTGACCCCCACCCTCCTGCGGGAGTTCGTGGAGAAAATCGTGGTGCATGAGTGCTGGAAGGACGAGCAGGGAACGCGCCACCAGGACATCGAGATTTATTATTCTTTTGTGGGCAAGGTGGACTTGCCTGACGATTGAGCCAGACCTATCCGGCGAGGCCCCGCCGGATAGTGACGGCAAAAATTTTTAACCTCTCTTTGCTTCTTTATCCGTAGTGAGCTAAGTCGCAGGGCGTTAAGCAGCTTGTCGCCGGGGGAGGCGTTGCCCTGATCGGCATTACCCTGGTTCCCCTGCTGTCCGGCCTGCTGGCTACTCCCTGATGCTTCCCGCGAAATCCTCTCGCGGCCTCCCGCCCCCGGCGGGGGGCCGCGGGAAAGGAGGTGCTGACCCATGATACTTGACTGGCTGGAAGAATGGTTCAAGGGTGTGCTGATCGACGGCATCACCAGCAACCTCACCGGCCTTTTTGACACGGTGAATACCAAAGTGGGCGAGATCGCCGCCGACGTGGGGGCCACGCCCCAGGGCTGGAACAGCGGCGTGTTCAATATGCTCCGCAATCTTTCGGAAACGGTGATCGTCCCCATCGCCGGGGCCATCCTCGCCCTTATCATGTGCTACGAGCTGATACAGCTTATCGCGGAACGGAACAGTATGCACGACATGGACAGTTGGATGCTGTTTCGCTGGGTGTTCAAATCCGCCGCCGCTATCATTCTTGTGTCCAACACCTGGAACATCGTCATGGGGGTGTTCGACATCACCCAAAGCGTTGTCAATCAGAGCGCCGGAGTTATCATCGGCAATACCAGCATCGACATTACCACCGTCGTCACCGACCTGAATAACCGGCTTTCGGCTATGGACATAGGCGGTCTGCTGGGGCTGTGGTTCCAATCCCTCTTTGTGGGGCTGACGATGAATATTCTTTCTATCTGCATCATGCTTGTGGTCTACGGCAGGATGATTGAAATATACCTTGTGACCTCGCTGGGGCCTATCCCCCTCGCCACCATCGGCAACAGCGAATGGCGGGGCATGGGACAAGGCTACCTGAAATCCCTGTTTGCCTTGGGCTTCCAAGCGTTCCTGATAATGGTGGTGACGGGTATCTACGCCGTCCTGGTGCAAAGCATCGCCCTCTCCGCCGACGTTTCCGGGGCAATATGGGGCTGTATGGGCTATACGGTGCTGCTGTGCTTCTGCCTGTTCAAAACCGGGAGCATCGCCAAGGCCGTGTTCGCCGCCCACTAAAGGAGGCTTGATAATTGAGGCAGTACACATTAGCGTCACTTTTCGACGGCATAGGGGGCTTTCCCTACGCCGCTTCTTTTTACAATATCACGTCCCTATGGGCAAGCGAGATCGTCCCGGCCTGCGTGTCGGTGGCGAAACGGCACTTCCCGGACATGGCCCACGCCGGGGACGTGACCCAGCTTCACGGCGGGAAACTTCCCCCTGTGGACATCGTGACATTTGGCAGCCCGTGTCAAGGGCTGTCACTGGCAGGCCAGCGCCGGGGGCTGGCGGACGAACGGAGCGGCCTTTTCATGGAGGCCATACGGATAATTGACGAAATGAGGGAGGCGACACATGGTAGATACCCAAGGTTCGCGCTGTTCGAGAACGTCCCCGGCGCTCTGTCGTCCGCAGGAGGACGTGACTTTGCGGCTGTGCTGCAATCGTTCACAAAGGCCCAAATTCCAATGCCTTATTCTGGACGGTGGGCAAACGCCGGAATGGTACGAGGCGGAGGCGTTGATCTCGCTTGGTGCGTGTACGACGCCCAATATTTCGGCACAGCACAGCGGCGCAGGCGCCTGTTTCTTGTCTGCGATTTTGCAGGAAAATGTGCCGGAGAAATACTCTTTGTCCCCAAAAGCCTGCGCGGGTATTTTGAGGCGGGCGGAACGCCGCGGCAAGGACTTGCCGCCTTTGCTGAAAGCGGCGCTGGAACGGCAGGCGCGGGAAATCGTTGTTTTGAACGATCAGGGCGGGGCGTCGCTGACAGTGGAACGCTCCGGCCTCTCTCCCACCCTCCGTAGCCAGACCCACGGCAATCTGCCGGTGGTGGCCGCTGGCTTTGACTTACAGCAGATCACCAGCAAGACCAACCGCTCCACCCTGCGGCCCGTCCAGCCCACCCTATGCGGGACGGGACAGCCCCATGTGGTGACGATGGCGACGGGGCAGGCCAACGCGGAAGTGCTGGCGGACATCGCCCCCACCCTCAACTGCAACCACGAACAGCCCCTTTTGGTGCATCCGCAGATCGCCGGGACGCTGTGCGCCTCCGGCGCTGGCCTCTCCCGGCCCGCTGGCATGGGGAGCGAAACCGACTTCTGCATCACCCGCTACGCCGACCTGATCGTGCGCCGCCTGACACCCCTGGAATGTGAGCGTTTGCAGGGCTTCCCGGACTTCTGGACGGAGCAGGGCGGCGGGCGGAGCATCAGCGACACCAGCCGCTATCAAATGCTGGGAAATTCTATCGCCGTCCCCTGCGTGGCCTACATCATGCAGGGCATCTATCACGCTCTGGAAAGGAGGAATTGACCCTATGGCCTATGTGTCCGTCCCCAAGGACTTGACCCATGTAAAAAGCAAAATGCTGTTCGGCCTGACGAAACGGCAGATCGTATGCTTCGGCGCGGCGCTCCTGATGGGCTTGCCGCTCTTTTTTGTTCTCCGGGGCAGCGTCCCCACCAGCGCCGCCGCCCTGGTGATGATCTTCGCCATGCTCCCCGGCCTGCTGTTCGGGCTGTATGAGAAGCACGGCCAGCCGTTGGAGGTGGTGATCGGGCAGATCGTCCGCAACCGCTTCACCATGCCGAAAGTCCGGCCCTATCAGACCAATAACCTTTACGCCGTGTTGGAGCGGCAGCGTCAAATGGAAACGGAGGTGAAAGCGGTTGTCCAGAAAGCAAAACGGCGGCAGGCCGGTAAAGCTGTCCCGCGCCGAAAAGCGGGAGATACAAGCCATCATCCGCAGGTATAAGGGCGACGGCAAGCCCCATACCGCCCAAGAGAGCATCCCCTATGAGGTCATGTATCAGGACGGTGTTTGCAGGCTGAACCAGCGTTCTTTCTCCAAGTGTATTGAGTTTTCCGATACCAATTACCAGCTTGCCCAGCCGGACGACCGCACGGCTACCTTTGAATACCTCTGCGACCTCTATAACTATGTGGACGCCTCCATTCATGTCCAGTTCTCCTTTGTCAACCGCAGGACAGACCCGGCGCAGTACGCCCGCAGCTTCGAGATCGCCCCGCAGGGGGACGACTTCGACGACATCCGGGCCGAGTACACCGGCATCTTACAG
>CAJTPV010000085.1 GCA_910578505.1 uncultured Oscillospiraceae bacterium
AATCGTTGGGTTTTCCAAGAAAGCTCAGAATTATTTTACCCGCAGGCAGAACGCCGCCCTAATCGACATGGCGGACGGTGTGCAGGAATGCTTGGAGACGATCCGCGATTTGAAAAGCAACAAAGCGGAACAGGTCTACTTGGACGGCCTGTATCGGAAAATTGAGAAATTCGAGGACCGGCAGTTCAAAAGCGAGTTGGGGGCCGCCCTGTTTGTTGTCCCCGCGCAGATGCTCCTAAAGCTGGGAATCGTCTCTGTTGCCCTGGTAGGAAGTATGCGTTTGATGAGCGGCGAGCTGTCCCTTGTGACCTTCTTCCTGTTCCTGCTGGTGGTTTCCAGAATTTATGAACCCATGTCCTTTGCCCTGCAAAATTTGGCGGCAATGAACTCCATGCAGGTGAATATTGACCGCATGAACGAGATCAACGAAAGCCCTTCCCAGGGCGGCGAAACAGCCTTTGCTCCCAAGGGGTACGACATTGTTTTTGACCATGTGGGCTTTGCCTATAACCGCGGCGAGACAGTGCTGAAGGATGTCTCCTTCACCGCCAAGCAGGGTGAGGTCACAGCCCTGATCGGCCCCTCCGGTGGCGGCAAGTCCACCGCCGCAAAGCTGGCGGCGCGGTTTTGGGATATTGACCGGGGCCGGATCACCGTGGGCGGCGTGGATGTTGCCACGGTAGACCCGGAGAAGCTCCTGACCGCCTACTCCATCGTGTTCCAGGATGTAACGCTGTTCAACAACACGGTGATGGAGAACATCCGCATCGGCAGAAAGGACGCCACGGACGCGGAAGTTATCCAGGCGGCGAAAGAGGCCATGTGCGAGGAGTTCATCGCCAAGCTCCCCCAGGGGTATCAGACCATGATCGGGGAAAACGGCTCCACCCTCTCCGGGGGTGAGCGGCAGCGTATCTCCATTGCCCGCGCCCTTTTGAAGAACGCGCCCATCATCCTCTTGGACGAGGCCACCGCCTCCCTGGACGCCGAGAACGAGACGGAGATTCAGCAGGCTATCTCCCGGCTGGTGGCGCAAAAGACGGTGCTGATCATCGCCCACCGCATGAGGACGGTGGAGAACGCCAACAAGATCGTGGTGCTGTCCGGAGGCACGGTGGCCGAGACGGGGACCCCTGCGGAGCTGATGAAGCGGAACGGAGCCTTTGCACGGATGGTCAAGCTGCAAACCGAGAGCCAGAATTGGACGCTGTAACAGGAGGTAACATCATGGCACAAAAGCAAGACATTCGCACACAACTGCTCACGGCATCACCATTTCAGCTCATGCTCTCTTTGAGTGTCCCCGCTATTATCGGCATGGTGGTCGTTGGACTGTACAACTTCATGGACCGGGTTTTTGTCGGACAGCTTATCAACGAGGTTGCGATGGGGGCGGTTTCCGTTTCCTACCCCTTCACGCTGATCAACACCGGCGTGTCCACACTGATTGGCGTTGGCTCGGCCTCCGTCTTGTCCCGCGCCATCGGCAAGAAGGACCAGAATACCGTTGACAAGATCATGGGCAATCTGATTGCCATGAATCTGCTCCTTGGAGTTATTATCACGGCCCTTGGCATGATTTTCACCCGCCAGCTCCTGTCATTGAGCGGGGCGGAGGGTGAGATTCTGAACCATGCGGAACGGTATCTGCATATCATCTTCGCCGGTTCCCTGTTTGTCAACTTCGCACAGTCTGCAAACATGATTATGCGCGGAGAGGGCATTTTGAAAAAGGCCATGCTGATTACCGGCACCGGAGCGGTTTTGAACATCATCCTTGACCCGATCATGATTACGGCAATGAGTGCCCAGGGCAAGGGAATTGAGGGCGTAGCCTATGCCACCGTAGTCTCGCAGATCGTAACCGCCGCAATTACGCTGTGGTATTTCCTGACAAAAAGCAAGGTTGTCCGTATTCACAGGGTCCGGCTGGAAAGCTCCCTGATTTCTGAAATTTTGGGAGTGGGCTTCTCCGCTATGCTCATGCAGGTTATGACAATGGTACAGCAGACGACCCTCTATCATGTTGCGGCCAGGCACGGCGGCGACACTTGGCAGATCATTTTGGGCGCGGCGTTGAGCATCCAGTCCTTCACGATGATTCCTTTGTGGGGAGCCGGTCAGGGCTTCCAGCCAGCCGCCGGAACGAACTACGGCGCAAAGCAGTATGACCGAGTAAAGCAGGTCACCAGGGCTTTTATGGTAGGCGTTACGGTTCTCAGTCTGATCTTCTATATCCCAATCCAGCTTGCGCCTAAAACGATTCTCTCCTGGTTTATCAAGGACGCCGGAATCGTCAGCCAGGGCGTGACAGACTTCCGAATCCTGTTCAGCACCTATATCGTGCTGGGTTTCGTTCTGATGGTCATTACCCTGATGCAGTCCCTGGGGAAAGCGTCTAAAGCCAGCGTTTTGGTCATGATGCGCCAGATCATCCTGTTTGTCCCCCTTGCCATCTTTTTGCCCCAAATCGGCGGGCTGGGTGTGCATGGAGTGTTTCTTGCTCCTGCTGTAACGGATTTGATTATTTTGGTCCTGGCAATCGTGATGTTGGCCAGGGAATTTCGGAATCTGTCCAAGCTGGCCGCCCAAACACGGAGATGAAGTTGCACTCATCCGGCGAGGATTACCTGGAGGCGGTTTTAATGCTTCAGCAGAAGCATGGTATGGTCCGCTCCATTGATCTCGCCCGGCACATGGGATATTCCAAGCCCAGCATCAGCCATGCGGTAGGGGTCCTTCGGGATGGAGGATTTCTGACAGTAGACCCTGGCGGGTTCCTTCTCTTGACGGATATAGGCCGAGAAGTCGCGGAAAAGATCTATGAGCGCCATCAATTTTTTACACAATGGCTCATAGGCGCAGGGATTGACCCGGAAACAGCCGAACAGGATGCCTGTCGCATGGAACACGGCATCAGTCAAAAATCTTTTGAACAACTACGCAATGCGTATTCTACTACTCAAAACAATTGAGTGGCAGTTAAAATGAATACACTAATCAACTTTCTGTTGAAAGAGCCATGCTGGCAGCAAGGGAGTGATTGCCCTTGCTGCCACTTTTTTACTAAAAATCCAGCAAGGATAAAAGCTAACCCTTACTGGATTTAATCGGAATCGTTTTTTTCTTGCTCAGATAGCAGTTGATCTGCCAGGAAGTTGATGGTATTCAATAATATCTCTTGGTTTTCCTCGTTGCACAATTGTACTTTCCTGATAAGGTTATGCAATTTTTCGTTATCAATCGGTGTCTTAGTTGGAAACAATGTGTCCGCCGATATGCCGA
>CAJTPV010000086.1 GCA_910578505.1 uncultured Oscillospiraceae bacterium
AATGCCCATTGACTGCGTTCTCTATGCGGATACGGGCATGGAATTTCCAGAGATGGAGGCCCATATCGCCAAACTGGACGATCTTCTCTATCGGGAACGCGGTATCCATATCACCACTCTGCGCCATCCCCATGGTTTTGAATGGATGATGTTTGAGGAACCGAAGCAAAAGCCGAGCTGCCTGGAAAACCGGGCGCGGCTGGGTGTCCCGCCATATGGCAACGGCTGGCCTGGGATAAAGGTACGCTGGTGTACTGGTCAGCTCAAAACACACCTGATTGCCAAAGAGGTCAACCGGCTGAAAAAGGAGCAGAATGCCCTGCACTATATTGGCATCGCCGCCGATGAAGCCCACCGCTGTAAAGACGATCCGCAGAACCGCTATCCCCTGGTAGAGTGGAAAATCACCGAAGCCCAGGCGTTGCAGATTTGTTATAGCCGGGGCTTTGAGTTTGGCGGGCTGTATGAGATTTACCGCCGCGCTTCCTGCTGGTGCTGTCCCCTGCAACGCATTGACGAATTGAGGAAACTGCGGACACACCACCCGGAGTTGTGGACGCGGCTGCGGGATATGGACAATCGGGCGCTGGCTATGTTCGGCCCCGGCCCTCTGGGGCAGTTCAAGAAGGATTGGAGCGTGGAACGGCTGGAGGAACGCTTTGCCCGTGAGGAAAAGGCAGGGCGCAAGTGACACATCACCTTCTCCGTCATCGGGTAGTCCCACCTTGATTTTTCCCGCTCATATAACACAAAATTACGAAAAGGAGGCAGGCCCTTATGAACTATGAAATAAAGCGTCCGCTGATGAAAGTGATCGACAAATGCCTGCTGGACCACGCTGCCGCTGTCGGCACAAAAGAGGGCGGGCCGGACATTGAAGATGTGTACCGGCTGCAAAACTTGTCTAAAATTCACTACTATTTGAAGGAGGATCATGACTTTCTGGCCGATGAGGTAGCAGCCCTGCTGCAATTTACTGACCCGCTGACCGTGGCGCTGGAGTGCTGGAAAGAACAGGACCACCCATGGGAGTTTCCCATCTGCGACATACTCTATGCGATCAAGGCGTATGAGCGATTCCCACTGGTGAACCCGGCTGGCTATGCCCAGCAGAAGGTGGATCAAATCCAATCCCTGAAAGACCGGCTGGACCGGAATATGTCTGACTTTCAGGCGGAGCTGCTGGGCATGGACAAGATGGAGATCATTGCCATGAGTGCAGAAATCTCTGCCATGCAGGGAGCGCACAATTTTATGAAGAAATACTTCAAATTTGAGCCGGGTAATGCTGAAATTTTACTCCGCATGGAAAACCCCCTGAAATTTGTCGCGACCCAATGGCGGTCTGATGTGGCTGAACTGTTTGATATGAACGCTCAGGTGGGAGAGGCGATTGTGGAGGCGGGCAAGGAGGCCGCAGTCCTGCGGTATTTTGCTGCGCCGGAACAGAGACAGGCTATTTCCCTCGAAGTGCAGGCCACATTGCAAATGCTGGTGGACACCGACCTGAAGCTGTACGGCGAGGTAACGGGAGATACCTTGGAGGCGATCCAGACACAGGGCTTTCTTTTGCGGGACGGCGCTTTGATAAAAGCGGACCCGGTACAGATTGGAGAGGTCCAGAGTGGACGGGAGCCTGCCGCAATATCTGATTCGGTAAAGCCCTCTCTGCGCGGCCAGCTCCACGAAAAAATGCGGGAAGCGGGTCAGCGTCCGCCCCCGTCAGAACATCCCAAGGGCGGCGAGGCTCGCTGATGGTTAATCTATATCATGGTACAACAGAGGAAAACCGCAAAGCAATTCTTGAGAACGGCTTTCGTTATCATCCAGTGGTTTGGACTTGTAGCGATCCCGATATGATGTATTTTTACAATCAGGATATGGTAGGAAAAGAGTATGGACTGACGCCACAAGAAGCAAGAGAACGGTGTTTTGAATTAGCGGTCCAATCAGCATTTTCAACCGCCGCCCTTACGGACAGTCCATCCCGCAATCTTTTTGTATTGGAGATACAGATTCCTGACAGCCACCTGAGTGCCATATTACGGGATGAATCCGCTGGCGATTGGGATGGATTTTGCGTGTGTGTTCCATCGGATGTGCTAAATCAATTCCCTTGCAATATTTACGAGGCCCAGAACTACTATTCACCTAAACTCTCTGCTCTGTGCATTGCCTCATTAGCCAATAGGGAATATCTTTCTGAGATGAACCTGACGGAGCTTGAGCGGACTGTGATTCGGCACATCGATGATACTGCTATTGAGACATTTTCGTCCATAACAGGCGAATTTCTCACGCAACCAGAGCTGATTTTACTCCATCATAACGTTCGTGCAGGAAAAGTGCATCAGATGGAGGAATACGCTGATATTCAGTTAAAACCCTCGTTGCGTGGCCAGCTCCACGAAAAAATGCGGGAAGCGGGTCAGCGCCCGCCCCCGTCAGAACATCCCAAGGGCGGCGAGGCTCGCTGACCCCGCCCGCCGCCGCTTGCAGGAAGGAGGCAGATCACTATGCAGGACGAAGTGCGGGATAAATCCGTTGCCCTGGCAATCAAGGTGGGCAAGACCGGCGGCAGACTGACCGCCGATCTGCTCAAATGGGCGATACGGAAGTATCTGGCGCAGTCCCAAAACCCGAAAATCCACCATGGCAAACAGAGCGTGAAGCAGCTTGTGGGCCAGGGGACGGGCGTGAAAAGCATTGATATTACCGCTAAAAATATCAAGTCATTTGAAAGCGTGGCGAAAAAATATGGCGTGGATTTTGCTCTGAAAAAGAACCCGGAGAAGGGTGAATACTACGTCTTTTTCAAGGCGCGGGATGATGACGCCATGAAAGCTGCCTTTGCCGAGTACACCGCCAAGACCATACGCCGCAAGGCCCCGGAGAAGCCGTCTGTCCGGCGGCAGCTCGCCCACTTCAAGG
>CAJTPV010000087.1 GCA_910578505.1 uncultured Oscillospiraceae bacterium
CTCCCGGCAATCAATCTATCAATCCAATCAAAGAGCGCCCCCGGCGCTCTTTTGCTCCGAAAGAGAAGCCCACTGGCGGCTCTTTTATCCCCAAGACCCGGCAGACTGCTGCGGCGTCCAAGTCTACCGCGAAAGCGGCGTCTGCAGCGGCGAAGAAGAAAACGGCGGCGCGGCCTTTAGAGCTGGCAAAACGGCGCGTTCAGCGCAACGCCCAGCGCAAGCTGCTCCAACAGTCTGGAAGCAGGGCCAAGACCGCGCTGGATCTGTCCCGGAAAGCCGCCGTTGTGACGGCCAAGGCCGTGTCCTCCCTGATCAGCGCCATCGCCGGACTTTTGGGCGGTGCGTTCCTGATCCCGATTATCTGCCTGATTGTTTTAGTTGCGGCGATTATCGCCTCACCATTCGGCATCCTCTTTGCCAATGAACCGACGCCGGGGGCCATGCCCCTCAATGTGGCCGTGGGGCAGCTCAACATGGAGCTGGCCAACACACTGGAGACGATGCAGACCGGCGACTACGACAGCATCGACATCCAGGGCCAAGGCCCGGACTGGCGGGAGGTTGTCGCCGTGTTCGCCGCGAGGACGGCGGGGGCCGACGACGGCATAGACGTTGCCGCCCTGACCCCTGACCGGGTGGACCGGCTGAAGGCCGTCTTTTGGGATATGTGCGCCATTTCCTCGGAGGTGGAGACAATATCCCACCCGGACAGCGACCCGGACGATGATACGGACGATAGCTGGACGGAGCGTATTCTGCATATCACCATCACGGCCAAAACCGCCGAGGATATGCGGACAGAGTATGCCTTTACCGAGTATCAGAACCAGGCGTTGACGGAGCTGCTGGCCGAGCTTGCCACAATGAATCTGCTGCTTACCGACCTGTCTGCGTCCCAGGAGCAGGCCCGGAACATCCTGCGGAACCTCCCCGACGGTCTTTCCCCGGAACGGCGGGCCGTGGTGGAGACTGCCTGTAAGCTGGTGGGGAAAGTCAATTATTTTTGGGGCGGCAAAAGCCGGGTGATCGGCTGGGACAGCCGCTGGGGGACCATTCAGAAGGTATGGGCAGACGGCAGCAGCACAACCGGAACCTACCGGCCCTACGGCCTCGACTGCTCCGGTTTTGTGGATTGGGTATTTTACAATATCTCCGATGGGGCCTACACCATAGGCCACGGCGGGGGCGCTCACGCTCAGCATACTTACTGCACAGCAATTACCTGGACTGAGGCGCAACCGGGCGATTTGGTATTCTACCCGGAGGACACCCACGTTGGCATCGTGGGCGGCTGGGACGAGAGCGGCAATATCCTGATTATCCACTGCGCCAGCGGCTATAACAATGTAGTCGTTACAAAGCAGGAGGGCTTTACCACCATAGGCAGACCATTGTATTACTCTGAATAAAAGAACGTCTCACGGCGCGGCGCGTTTCCTGTTGGGAAATGCGTCTCACCGTGAGACGTATTTTTCTGCTGAATGGCTAACGGTAATACCTGCGACCCCGTTCATCCAACTCGGCCAGGGCCTCAAAGAGCTGATCCTGCAATTCCTTTTTGGACAGGCTTTTCACATAGGAGCGCAGCGCCTCATAGTGATCTTCCATGCGCTGTTCTTCCTCCCGTTCGTATTCCTCTACTTCTTCCATGTACTGCTCCGCTTCCTCCGGGAACGCGGCAAAGAACAGGGCGACCATGTGCTTACAAATCACCCGCCGCCCGTCCGCATGGGGACAGTTGCATTTGGACTGCCGGGGATGGGCGATATTGATTTTCACCTGATAGGGGGCGGAGCCGCTCCCGGCCACCTGTCCCGTGTACTCGTCCTCGCCCGTTTGGGAAAAGGAAAGCACCTTTTTCCCCTCGTAGTATTCATATCCCCGCCATGCGGACGCACCGCTGGCTAACGTGCGGATGCTCATAGTAGCCCCCCTGATAGCTGGTACGTTCATAATACCACAGGGCCGCGCCCCAAACAAGGGATTTGACAAAATGCGTCTCACCGTGAGACGCATTTCTTACGGCCACCATTATTTCATATTGTCGATCATATTCAAAACAAGCTGTTTCTGTTCAGCGGTCAGCAACGCCCATTTATCCAGCAGTACCTGCTGTTCCTTGGTCAGTGGCACAAGCTCCCCCTCCGCAAAAAACTCGCCCAGTGTCATACCAAACGCCTTGCAGATTGTTTCCAGTGTTGAGATCGTTGGCTCCGAATCCTTGCGGAAAACGTGTGACAGTGTAGACTGTGCCAAGCCGGACTCTTTGCATAGGCGATATACGCTCCAACCCCGCTGTTCCATGAGCTGTTCGATCCGTCCAAGTACATCCATAGTCTATCACCTCTTTTGAAACTATTCTACATTCGTTTTAGGCCGTAAAATAGAACGAAAGAAGGCTTTAATTTACTTCGATAATAGGCTATAATAGGATGTGCAATCAGGGATGAAAAATCAGCGGAAAGGGAGCGAAAAATGGAAATAGCAAAAAAACGGATGCAGACCTGCTGCTTTACGGGCCACCGGGAGCTGCCGCCAGAGGAACAGGCGGAGATTGCCAACAGGCTGGAGTGTGTCATATCGGCCCAATACCAAAAGGGCATCC
Organism: uncultured Oscillospiraceae bacterium; assembly: GCA_910578505.1. Classification (GTDB taxonomy): domain Bacteria; phylum Bacillota; class Clostridia; order Oscillospirales; family Oscillospiraceae; genus Pelethomonas. The sequence continues at coordinate 2,606 of CAJTPV010000087.1, forward strand.
GATACTACGGTGCCGGGGGCGCCCTGGGTTTTGATGCCCTCGCCGCCCGGACGGTGATCCGTCTACGTGAGAGCTACCCCGATATGAAGCTGATCCTTGTTCTGCCGTGTCTGACGCAGACCAGGGGATGGAGGCCGGAGGATGTGGCGGAGTATGAGCGCATCAAGGCCCAAGCAGATAAAGTCGTCTACACAGCCCAGCAGTACACCAGGGGCTGTATGCACAGGCGCAACCGTCATTTGGTAGACAACAGCGGGGTATGCGTCTGCTATCTCAACAGGGACAGCGGCGGGACGGCTTACACCGTCAATTACGCAAAG
>CAJTPV010000088.1 GCA_910578505.1 uncultured Oscillospiraceae bacterium
TTACCTTTGTCCTGTGCTACGAGCTTATCAGTATGCTCATGGAGAAAAATAACTTCCACGACTTTGAAACCTACGCCATTTATAAATGGGTGCTGAAAGCGTTCATCGCCGTTTACCTCGTCACCCACACCTTTGATATTACCATGGCAATCTTTGAGATGGGGCAGAACGTGGTACAACAGAGCGCCGGAATTATCACCGGCACCACCAGCCTTGACTTTGCCACGGTCATAGGGGACGTGTCCGCGCAGTTGGAGGCCATGGAGCTGGGAGAGCTGTTCGGCCTGCTGGTGGAGACGATGCTGCTGAAAATCACCATGCCCATTCTGTCCTTCTGCGTGATGATTGTGCTGGTGGGGCGGATGATTGAAATTTACATCTACTGCTCTATCGGCGCAATTCCCTTCGCCACCATGACCAACCGGGAATGGGGGCAGATGGGGCAAAACTACCTGCGCGGCCTTGTGGCTCTTGGTCTGCAAGGCTTTTTCATTATGATCTGCGTGGCGATTTATGCCGTGCTGATTGGGCAGATCACCAGCGGAACCAACCTTCATATTGCTATCTGGCAATGCGCCGGGTACACGGTACTGCTGTGCTTCTCCCTGTTCAAAACCGGCTCGGTCAGCCGGTCTATTTTCAACGCACATTAAAATGAGAAGGAGGATTGCAATTTGAGTGAGAATAGAGCGCCGGAAACCGGCGCAGAGGTCCCTGCCGTCCCCGGCGTGGACGTGAAAATCTATCTCCCCAAGGACCCGGATAAGGACCATGGCAAGCTGATGGGCTTTGCCAGTGTGAGCCTGGGCGGCGTATTCGCCGTCAACAACATCCGCATTTACAATACGGAGAATGGGCCGTATGTCTCCATGCCCAGCACCAAGGGGCAGGACGGCAAATATCACGACATCTGCTGCCCCACCACCAAGGAAATGCGGCAGGCGCTGAACGCCGCTGTTTTGAGCGCATATGAGAAAGCGGTGGAGCAGGAGCGTCCCCCTTCCGTGCGCGGCGCACTCAAGAGCGCGGCGAAAGAGACGGGGGTGCGAGAAGCGGCGGCTCCTGCCCAGGAACGGAATACGGACAAAGGGGCGCGGTGATATGCTCACCTTAACCCCGGTATCACTGAAAGAGGCCAACGCTTTTGTAGCCGCCCACCACCGCCACCACAAGCCCACCAGAGGCCACAAGTTTTCCATTGGTTGTGCGGCGGAGGGGCGGCTGGTGGGCGTTGCCATTGTGGGCCGTCCCGTGAGCCGCTATCTGGACAATGGCCTGACGCTGGAAGTGACCCGGCTCTGTACCACGGGCGAGAAAAACGCTTGCAGTATGCTGTACTCTGCGGCGGCGCGGGCGGCAAAGGCTATCGGCTACCGCAAGATCATCACCTACACGTTGGACACGGAGGCCGGAGCCAGTATCCGGGCGGCGGGCTGGACGTGTATGGGGCAGGCAGGGGGAAAACGCTGGACCGGCAAACGCTGTCCCGCTGTGGACCTCTGCCCGCCGCAGATGAAATTGCGGTATGAGAAATTATTATAAAGGAAGGAGACGTTCATGGACGCAGAAAAATTGAATCAGGCACTATATGATAAGATGGCGGCGGAACAGGAGCGGTTCAAGCACGGGCTGTTGGGCATGACAGCGGAGGAAGCCCTGAACCATGCCTATGAGTACGTCATGCGGGAGGATATTCTGATGTCGATGGAGGTGCTGAATCTCCCCGCACCCCAGGCGGAGGCGCTGCTGGAATCCCCCTGCCCTCTGGCGGATATTTACAAGGACTTCCGGGATATGGAGACGGGTCACACGGACAATATCCGGGAGTGTATTGAGGATAGGGCCGAAAGTCTAATGGAGGCCCAGCGGGAAACTGCCCCCATTATCCCGATTTATCCGCACACCGGCGAATATGCCAGGGAGCATGGAGAGTTGGACGCTTTCCTCGCCTCCCTGGAAACGAATGTTGCCTGCCGGGATGCTATTGAGACGGCAATTAGGGAGGGCTTTGATGGAATGAGTCTCCATGCTGACACAAAGGGCGTACTGGCGGTGTTTGGTGCGGAACGTGTAAGTCATGTACTGGCTGCTACCCTTCAAGGTATAAGGAACGATCCCCGTGTTTCCAGCGGCAATCAGGCGTGGGCGGCAACTGTCCCCATGTTTGATACCGTGAGCCGTCACCGAGACTATCTCATCACAAGCCATCCTGGTGTTTTAAGCATCTTCGTTACACAGACACGGAAGGAAATGGACGCTATGCAGAAACAGACGGAGAAGAAGCCCTCCATTAAGGCCCAGCTTGCGGCAAAACCCGTCCCCGGCGACCAGCCCGCCGCAAAACCGAAAGATCGGGAGGTGCGGTAAATGCCCTTTGTCCCTGTCCCGAAAGACCTCGCCAGAGTAAAGACGAAGGTGGCGTTCAATCTGACCCAGCGGCAGCTCATATGCTTCGGCGCGGGCGGTCTGATTGGCGTACCCACCTATATGCTCACCCGGAACAGCATCGGCAACGAGGCGGCGGCTCTGCTGATGATCGGCCTCATGCTGCCCTTCTTCCTGTTCGGCATCTACGAGAAGGACGGCCAGCCCTTGGAGAAGG
>CAJTPV010000089.1 GCA_910578505.1 uncultured Oscillospiraceae bacterium
ACGATCATGACGGCCATGGACAGCACCATGCAGGCGAAGAGGGCGTAGGCCCGCTTGGCGCGGCGCTCAATCTTCTTCTGGCGCTCCAGGGTGTTCAGGGGCTTCTGGGATTTCTTCATGATCTTCATAGGTTGCAGTCTCCTTTTCTTCATCAGATGGTTCGGTTTCCGGGGCGAACAGCGGTTCCCCCTGGAACTTCAGCTCAGGCTTTTCCTGATGGTGGATGTAAGGCGGCCCACCGCCGTCAACGGTGTAACGGATGGCAGGGTGATCGGTCAGCTCGTACTTCAAATCCATCACCGGCTTGGCACCCCGGATGAACAGGATGGCGTAGCGGTTGTCCAGCCCACGCACCTCATCAGGAGTCAACAATTCGCGGCCGCTCATTTGAAAATTGGTGGAGTACGATCCGGATTTGCCCTTGGTCTGACCGTGAGTTCGGGTGTCAATCGTGGCTTTCCCAAGGGCCTCTGAGATGTACTTATGCGTTGACGATTCGTTGCCGCCCAAGTACAGAATTGTGTCACTATTGCCCGGAATTGTCTCCCAACTGTCCTTAAAAAGTTCCTTGATTTGCGCCATATTCTGAATAATGGTGCTTGCCGAAATGTTGCGGGAGCGCATGGTGGCCAGCTCACGGGTGAAGCCTGGGAGGGGCATGGCGGCGAACTCATCCAATATAAAGTGGACGTGGCAGGGCAGGGTTCCGTGGTGGATCTGGTCCGCGCTGTAGTAGAGGGCCTGGAACGCCTGGGCGTAGAGCAGGCTCACTAAAAAGTTAAAGCTCTGGTCGTTGTCGGGTATGACGGCGTAGAGCGCGCACTTCTGCTCCCCCAGGGTGTAGAGGTCCATATCGTCCCTGTCTGTGATGGCCTTGATCTGGGGCAGGTTGAAGGGGGCCAGCCGGACGGCGGTGGACACGAGTATGCTTTTTGAGGTCTTGCCGGCAGCCATTTTGAAGACTTTGTACTGCCTCACCGCCACACTGTCCGGCTTCTCCCGCTCAATGGCCTGGAAGAGCAGATCCAGGGGCGAGACGTACTCCTCGTCCTCCTCCTTGACCTCGGCGTACTCCAGCACCCGCATGACCATGGAGAAGTTCTGTTCGTATTCCGGAGCCTCCTGCCACAGCATGAGGATGATGGCCTGGAGCAGAGCTGTCTCTGATTTCTCCCAAAACGGGTCGGAATTGTGACTGTTTTTAGGCGTAGTCGCTTGAATCAGGTTGTTTACCAGCCGGAGAGCGTCCTTTTCGTCCCGGATGTAGCGGAAGGGATTATAGCCGTCCGACTGCTCCAGATTGACCAGATTCAGCACGCGGATGTCATAACCTTTGCTTTTCAAATATCCACCTGTGGCCAGCAAAACCTCTGATTTCGGGTCGGTAATGACATAATTGGTATTGGCTTCGAGGATATTCGGCTTCACATAGGTTCGGCTCTTGCCTGCGCCGGAACCGCCTATGACCAGCACGTTCAGGGAGCGGCGGTGCTTGTGGGTATCCAGCCCCAGGCGGACGTTTTTGGTCAGCAGCTTGTTCTGTTTCTGAGCGAACATGGCGTTGACCTGCCGGGGGGAGGCCCAGGCGGCGGAGCCGTGTTCCTCGCCGTCACGGGTTCGGCCCTGCTGGTCGGCGTAGAGGCATATCCCCATGATGTACGCCCCGGTACAGACCAGGATGGTCACAAGGCTGTGATTCGTCCACTGTATGCGGAAGGGGTGTTCCATCGCTGCCGTCAGGTTGGCAATGATGTCGGGCAGGCCGCCGCCCAGGGACTGAGCCAGCAGCAGCGCCGCCCAGACCACGGGAATATAGAGAAATAGGTAAACGGCGAGTTTACCCGTCCGGGATGGTTGATTCAGATCTTCCTCACCTCCAAAAAATACAGCAGCCCGAAGAATCTGCATATTGACAGATCCTCCGGGCCTGTGCTACGATACCTGTTAGTACTTCCCTCCAGCCCAAGAGTGCTTTTTGAGTGGGACTTTGATCCCGTTGCGCGGTGGTTGGTGGGGAGTATCTTTTTTATCTTGTTTTGGGCCTGTTTTTCGCAACAGATTTTGCTTTTTCTCTGGCCGGAGCGGACGGTCTCCTCACCTGCGCCCGATGCGCCTCCAGACGCGCCGCAATGGAGGGACGCTCACTCGTCCCCCTCGAAGCGCCGCTCTCTTTGGGCATAGATGAGTTGATTTTTGTAACGTGCGAGTCTCGTTCCGACCGAGAACCGTTTTTTTCCTTCACCTGACGCTGGGTCACAGGGGCCTGCTGGCGGCCCTGGTCTGGGGACCGCTGGGATACCTCCCGCTGGGGCTGGGGTGGCCTCACAGGGGCCTCCTGGGGCCTGCGCTCCTGCCGCCTGACCTGCACCTGCTCCGGGGCATCACG
>CAJTPV010000090.1 GCA_910578505.1 uncultured Oscillospiraceae bacterium
ATTTCCGTATCAGGTTTCCGGGGGCCAGAAGCAGCGGACCGCCTGCGCCCGGGCCATGGTTGCAGGACAATCCCTGCTCCTGGCCGACGAACCCACCGGGGCGCTGGACTCCAAGGCATCCAAGAATCTGCTGGAAATCATGACCACCATGAACCAGGACATGGGCGCTACCATTCTCATGGTCACTCACGACGCCTACAGCGCCAGCTATGCCAAACGGGTGCTGTTCCTGAAGGACGGACGGGTGTTCAACGAGCTGCTCCGGGGAGAACGGGGACGGCCTGTATTCTACCATGAAATTCTGGATGTTCTGGCCGCGCTGGGGGGTGATGTCAGTGACGTTATCTGAGCTCTCCCTGCGCAACGCCAAGCGGCAGGCCCGGGACTATCTGGTCTACTTTGTCACAGTGGTCATGGCCGCGGCCCTGCTGTATTCGTTTAACGGGCTGGTATTCTCTCAGGAGATCATCACCTTGTCCAAGGGTATCTCCGTACTTCCCCTGATGATCGTGCTGGCCAGCGTGGTGGTGGTGTGCGTCTTTGGCTGGCTGGTGGCCTACGCCACCAGATTCATGCTTCTGCGCCGGGGCCGGGAGCTGGGGCTCTATCTGCTCATTGGCTTGGAGAACCGGCAATTGGCCCGGCTGTTCTTTCTGGAAAATCTGGCTGTGGGCGGCTGTGCCCTGGTGCTGGGGACCGCCCTGGGCGGGCTGCTCTATCAGGTCTTCCGCGCCATTGTGCTGGCGCTGTTCGGCCTGCCCTACGCCTTTTCATTCGGCTTTTCCCTCCCCGCCTTGGGACTGACGGTCCTCTATTTTGCCTTGATCTATCTCTTTGCCCTTCGCCGCAGCCGCAAATATATCCGCAGGGCGAATATCCACGACCTGATCTATGTTGACCGTGCCAACGAGGGCATGGTCATTCAAACGGGAAATGTGCGCCGCTGGATGTTCTCTTTCTCCATTGTGCTGGGTGTGGCCGGAACCTGTCTGCTGATGGCGGGAGGCGCCATTTTGGGCGTCATCGGGGCGGGATGCGTCATTGCGTTCCTGTTCGGATTTTTCCTCAGCTTCGCCTCCGGTGTACCCGCCTTCTTCGACCGGCGGCCCGCCCGGAAGTACCGGGGACAAAGCCTGCTGGTGTTTCGTACGCTGACAGCCAAGCTGGCCACCATGGGTGTGCTGATGGCCACCATCTCCATGATTTTTACGGCCACCCTGATCTCCGAGGGGGCCGGGTTGGTTTTCCGGGGGCTTTTCGCGGGCCGTGCGGCGGAAAACGCCTGCTTCGACCTGTATATTGGCGCTGCCGGCGACGGACTGGTCAGCCAGGATTATTTCGATTACATCCAGGACAATATTTCCGTAGAACGGGAGCTGCACTACTGCGTCTACCAAGCGGAGGACAGCCGGGTCATGGACTATGTGGAGCGCATGGGAGAGGACTATCACCGCTACTTTGACCGGGACCCGGTGCTGCGGTACAGCGACTACGCCGCGCTCCGCGCCATTGCCGGATACCCGCCAGTGGAGTTAATGCCGGGGGAGTATCTCGTCCACTGTAGGGCCTACCTGGAAAAGCATTTGACCGGCTACACCCAGCCCATCTCCCTGGGAGGCGCCAGCCTGATTCCCGGCGGGGTTCATACGGAACACCTGCTGCAAAATTACGACACGGGCAATGGGGCGCGGTATGTCCTAGTGGTGCCGGACGAAGTGGCGGAGGACCTTCCGGTGTTTCACCACGCCTATGCGGCCAAGACTGCCCAGCCAGTGACGGAGGCCCAATTTGACCTCCTGTGTGACATCAATTACAGGCTGGGAGAGCAGAATCTTCTGGAGCCAAGCTATGATGAGATTCACACCAGAGCCTCGGAAAAGGCGGAAGAGGCGGCCCAGACGGTCCTGTTCGTCTTTCCCCTCTTCTATCTGGCCCTGGCCTTGACCATGACCGCCGCCACGATTCTCACCATCCAGCAGCTCAGCGAAACAGAGCGGTACAAGCGACAGTTTCAGCTCCTGCAAAAGCTGGGCATGGACCGGCGGGAGATGGCAAAGGCCCTGGGCCGTCAGTTTGCCATCTACTACGCCCTGCCCGCCGTGCCCCCTGTGCTGATTGGCGTACCCTTTATCCTTAACTTGTCTCATGCCCCCGAACCGGGGGTGATGGTGGGAATGAGCAGTCCTTTGGCCATTGTGACGATCTCGCTGGGGCTTTTCTTCCTGATCTATGCCATCTACATTCTGCTGGCCTATACCAGCTTAAAGCGAAACGTACTACCCCAATAAGGTAGCGGCAAGCAATGCGCCGGTATATACCCGGCGCGTGCTTGTTGGTGGCTGACCGCCCCCAAACCCCTGTAAA
>CAJTPV010000091.1 GCA_910578505.1 uncultured Oscillospiraceae bacterium
CGGCACATCCGCGCCATTTGCTTGAATGGAGGAAATTTCGTATCCCGGATTGATAAGGAAACGGACATTCTGTTCCTGACCGCTGGTATTTTGAAGCTGAAATTGGGCCTTCCCATATACGCTGCCCGTTTTGGGGTCGGGACGCACATCCGCATAACAGCCAGAACAGGTGACGGCCTCCATATATTCAGAGGCAAATACAAAATCATAATCCATATCCGGGCTGCTGTGATCGAGGAAGGGCTGGCCCATATAGAGCAGGCTGGAACAGGCTATCAATGCCGCCGCTATCGCTGGACGGTAAAATCGCCGGATATTATGAGCAAATGAGCCGAGCGGTCCCTTCCCGTATTGACGTACACAGAGATAGGACAATACCCACAGTCCGGACATTGCCAGCAGCCAGGTAAGCCGCACATAGGCCACCGAGCGAAAAATACGGTAATTGGAAAAATCATCGGAGACCGCCCAAACGCAGGGATTCAGCCAGCAGAGCTGCCACTGTTCTTTCCAGACTGTCAGACTGAGGGCGGCAAAGGCGGCAAAGAGGGCCAGAGACAGATCAGCCCGCCGGGTGAATTGACAGGCGGCGGAGGCAAACAAAATCGCCAGAGGAATCGCTCCGTACATAAAAATCAGGTGTATCAGCAGATAGCTTTCCACATCAAAGACCGCACCCAGTTTCATTATGGCATACGGAAGCCAGGCCAACGTGGTAATGGCCTGGGCCAGAATGGAGACACACAGCAGCGCCCCCAGCCGGGTCAGGGCGGCGGTCATGGGAGACACCACCGCATGGGTCAAGGTTTCCATGCCGTCCCGCCGGAGCCTGTCCATGCTCCAGACAGTGAGAATCGCAAATACAACAGCCCCCAGAATACCGCCGGCCAGAGCCGGATTTGCAAGATACATCCCCTGCATGGTGGTGACATAGCCGCTGTCGCTGCTGGAATACAGAGGCCGGTAGACCGTCAGGCCGACAACCGGAGAGAGGGCGGTCAAAAGAATCGCCAGCCAAGTAAGGCGGTTCTGGAGCAATCGGGTCAGCTCCAAACGAAATTGCCGCAGGGTGTTCATTGCATCGCCTCCCTGGAGATGAGATAAAGATAGGCATCCTCCAGCGCAGGCTCCACCTGTTCCACAAAATCAGGAAGTTCCTCCGCCACGGCGCGGCAGACGATACCCTGGGCCGTGTTGACACGGGAGGTAATATGCAGGCCCGCTTCCTGCCGCCGGTCTTTCTCTCGGAATATACCAACGTGGCCCACAGCTCCGGCGATCAGCTCGGCGGGAGTACCGGCAAAGCGGATACGGCCCTGGTGTATCACAATAAGCTGATTGCACACTGACTGAACATCCTCAATAATGTGGGTGGACAGAAGCACCAGCCGGTCTTGGGCCATTTGGGAAAACAGATTGCGGAAGCTGATCCGCTCCTCCGGGTCAAGGCCCACCGTAGGCTCGTCGAAAATCAGGAAATGAGGATTGCCCAGGATGGCCTGCGCGATTCCCACCCGCTGGCGCTGTCCGCCGGACAGGGTGCGGATTTTTGCTTTCTGCTTTTCCTCCAGATTGGTACTTTGGATAGCGGCGGCAATGGCCTCCTTGCTGTTGACGATTCCTTTCAGCGCCGCCATGTAGTCCAGGAACTGCCAGACCGTCAGCTCGTCAAACAGCCCAAAGGACTGCGGCAAATAGCCCAAGCGGGCTTTCAACAAGCGCTCCTGCTTCATCAAAGGTTTCCCGTCTACCGAGATCGTCCCCTCTGTGGGGAGAAGGCCCGCCACCAGGAGCTTCATCAGGGTGGACTTTCCCGCTCCGTTCGGCCCCAACAGGCCGATGAGGTTCGGGCTTCTCAGGTTCAGATCGATTCCCCGCAAGGCGGTTTTACCTGATGGGTAGGTCATGGACAGATTAAAAATCTCCACATTCATCTGTGTTTCATCCTTTCCGCTTGAGATTGTGGTCAGGATAACAGAAGAATGTGGAGTTCGTTTGTGGTTAATATGTGGTTTGTGTGGAGTTTGGCAGAATCAGTGCCGCACAGACGCCTCTTGCGGAGTTTTGGATTTGACAACTGCCCCCATGCTGTTCCGCTATTTTTTGAACAAGATAAAGCCCTAATCCACTTCCGCCTGTCTGACGGCTCCGGGATGGGTCGCCGCGAAAGAACGGCTCAAAGAGGTGCGGCAGCTGCTCCGGGGCAATATGCGCTCCTTCGTTTTCTACACTTAAAATAATATTGTCCTCTTTCCTACGGGCGGAAATCCAAATCTTGACGCCCTCCGGCGAGTAGAGCGCGGCATTAGAGAGAAGATTGCCCAGGGCCT
>CAJTPV010000092.1 GCA_910578505.1 uncultured Oscillospiraceae bacterium
ACAAAGCCCAGAATCCACATGACAAAGGTGTTCCAGGCGTACTTGGGCAGGTCGGAGGAGAGCAGGGAGGTGTAGTTGGACAGCCCGGTCCAGTTGGGGCCCACGGTCTTCAGGCCGAAGGCGTAGTACTCATAGAAGCTGTTGCGGATGGTGTCCGCCAACGGGATGAGCGAGAAGATGGCATAGCTTAAAAAGAAGGGGAGGATAAAAATATATCCCCATTTGGCGTAGCTGACGCTTTTGATTCGATTCTCGTTTTTCATCAGAAGTCCTCCTTTCACAGCGGTTTACGGCCAAAGCACGCCGCCGCCCACCAGCCAGGGGTAGCGCTCGGTGATGGCCATCTCAAAGTTGTCCTTGGCCTTGTCCAGGCTGATGACGCCGTTGAAGTAATCGCCAAAGGTGTTTTGGAACTCCTCCACACAGCCCTGGTCATAGGAGGAGATGTTGGACAGGTCCACTGTGGCCGCCACATCGGACAGCACGCCGATGTAGTTCTGTCCGCCCAGCAGCTCGATGCCGAAGTCGGGAGACTGAGCCAGCTCCTCCATCAGAGGCTGGTCGTTGCTCATCTCGCCGTAGTTCATGGCCAGGGTGCGCAGGAGGTCCCGGTCGGCGGTCATGGTCAGCATGATATCCCTGACCTGGGAGGCGTTATCGGTGCCGTTGGCGGCCACCAGCCAGGTGCCGCCCCAGAAGAAGCTCTGGGGGCTGGGGCAGACGGCCCAATCCTGGGCGGCGGCGGTATCCTTCACGTTGGGGGCGATACACACATCCAGACCCCAGGCGGGGAGGAAGAAACAGAACACCTTGGAGTCGGGGCCCATGTCCTTGTTCCACTCGTCGTTCCACTGGCCCGGCACGTTGTGGCTGATGCCGCTCTCAATGTCCTCCATGGAGCGGTCCACCCAGTTCATCATGTTGGGGTCCACCACCACGGTCTTGTCGTTCTTCACCCAGGGGGCGGAGACGTTGTTGGAATACACCCGGGCGGTGTCCGCCCGGCCTGAGTACATGTAATAGCCGGCGGCCTTCATCTGCTCCGCCGTCTCGTAAAACTTATCCCAGTCGGCCACAGCGGCGCCTACGGTCTCCGGGTCGTCGGTGCCCAGGACGGCCTTGGCGATGGAGCGGCGGTAGACCAGCATGCCGGGGGTGGCCTGGTAGCTCAATCCCCTGATCTCACCGTCGGAGCCGGTCATGGCCTCCAGGGTGTAGCGGTACTGGTTGGCGATGTCCGCGTCAGTAATCCCCAGCTGGGAGATGGGGAGCGCCACATTGACCTCCGGGTCGACATATTTCAGGGCGTAGTCTGCCTCTACCAGGAACATGTCGATCCGGTCGTCGGCAGCCACCCGGTTCTGCTTGAGCAGCGCCTCATCCAGCTTCTGCTGATAGACGCCGTCCTGGGTGGGGTTGACAATCCAGTGGACCTCGGTGCCGTCCTTCAGATAGGCGATGGATTTGTCGTCCGAGAGCCGCTCCACCTGGGGGTAATTCTCGTTGAACTTGCCCTGGAACTCCTCGTTCCACACGTAGATGTTCAGGACCTTGCCGCCGTCGCTGGCCTGTACGCCGCTGAGCAGGCCGCCGCTGCCGCCGCCGCAGCCGCTGAGCAGCCCCAGCACCGTCACAGACGCCAGCGCCAGGCTCAAGATTCTCTTTTTTCTCATGTTCCACTCCTCCTTCTTTATTTGCGCAGCCCATGGGGCTGCCGTACTGATGTTATTATAGATTTGGAGCCTGTCTCGGTATATTAAATCAAGAGTGCAAATATCAGATTCATAACATATTTCCCGGCCGGCAAAAATTTTTCTGCTGATAAATTCCACAAAAATATCCGGCATATCTTGATAAAAGGGCAGAGCTGTGATATATTCGGGACAAAATTGGAGGGAGGCCCTTTGTATGAATGTCGAACCGATCTGGCAGCCCGTTCTGCTTGAGGAAGAAAACGCGGTCACCAGCCACCGGGAGCCGGGGGAGGAGTTCCTTTTTTACCGCTCGGTGGCGGCGGGGCTGATCGACGCGGTGCAGGACAATTGCAGCCGGGGCGCCTTTGAGAACATGGAGGGGGCGGGCAAGCTCTCCGACAATCCGGTGACCAATCTGCGCTACCACTTTGTGGTCACCGCCGCTATGATTACCCGCTTCTGCATGGAGGGTGGTATGCCCCTGGAGGAGGCCTTCGGCCTGAGCGACGAGTACATCCGGCGGATGGACTGCTGTACCAACATGGCCGAGATCGTCTATGTCCACGACCAGATGGCGCTGGACTTCGTGTGCCGGATGCGGCATCTG
>CAJTPV010000093.1 GCA_910578505.1 uncultured Oscillospiraceae bacterium
AGGCCCTCGTGGGCGGATACATCCAAGCTGTGTATCCCTTCCAGGAGGAGGTGGCTGTGATCTGCAACGAGGAGGGCCGAAACCTGGATCTGCCCTATAACCGTCCGCTGATGGATGAGAGCGGCCTGCCCTATGACATCGTATGCGGGACATTTTTCATGGCTGGTGTCAGCGGGGAGCATTTTGTCTCTCTGACAGAGGAACAGATCCAACGCTATAAGGATCTGTATGACAACGTCATGATCGTTACCGCGGTCAAGGAGCAGTCTCCCCAGGAAATGCCAGCGGAAAAGAAGAAAAAGCCCAAGTCCAAGGGGGAACGGTGAACGCCGTTCTCCTTTTTTCAGAGGAGGGAACCTATGCCCAACTATGACCTGTCCAGCATCGGGGCGGTCTCAGCATCCGCAGAGCTGGCCCATATCCGCGCCAATCAGGAGCCGAACCAGGACAGCTACAATGCCGCATGGCTCCACGGCTACGCCGACGCGCTGACCAGGGCGGCGGAATCCCTGGAACCCCAGCGGGAACTGATGGAGGCCATCATCGGCTATATGGGAGAGCGGTATGACAGCGCCGAGCTGTACGGCATCCTCCATGACACCCTGGAAATGTCCGATCAGGAGATCCGCTCTCTGGGCTTCGATCTGCCCCAATGCCGGGAGCCTGATGTGGGGACGCCTACCAAAAAACAAAAAGGAAGGAAAAATGCCTTTTATGAGAGATAACTACATTCTGACCGCCGAGTCGGTCACCGAGGGCCACCCGGACAAGCTGTGCGACGCCATTGCCGACAGCGTCCTGGACGCCTGCCTGAAGCACGATCCCGCCGCCCGTGTGGCCTGTGAGGTCATGGCCACCGCCGGGAAGATCATCGTAGCCGGGGAGATCACCGCCGCCGAGCTGCCGGACATCCCCGCTATCGTCTGCCGGACTGTGCGGGAAACTGGCTATGGATCGGACTATGAGGTGGAGATCATCACCCACGATCAGAGCGGCGACATCGCCGGCGCTGTGGCCCAGGACACCCAGATGGGGGCGGGCGACCAAGGCATCGTGTATGGCTTTGCCTGTTCGGAGACGGCGGAGCTGCTGCCCCTGCCCGTAGTGCTGGCCCACCGGCTGACCCTGCTGCTCACCAACGCCAAGAAAACCGGGATCATCCAGGGCCTGGGGCCGGACGGCAAGGCCCAGGTGTCCGTGGAGTACCAGAACGGTAAGCCCCGCCGGATCGCCGCTGTGGTGGTCTCCTGCCAGCATGATGCGGACAAGGATATGGACGAGCTGCGCCGGGAGATCACGCGGCACGTCATCGTCCCCGCTCTGCGGGATCTGTACCCGGACCACAAGACGGAGGCTTTTATCAACCCCTCCGGGCGGTTCGTGCTGGGCGGCTTCGAGGCTGACACGGGCCTGACGGGCCGGAAGCTGATGGCGGACACCTACGGCGGGCTGGCCCCCCATGGCGGCGGGGCGCTGTCCGGGAAGGACGGCAGCAAGGTGGACCGCAGCGGGGCCTACATGGCCCGGTACATCGCCAAGAACATCGTGGCCGCTGGGCTGGCGGAACGCTGCACCGTCAGCCTCGCCTACGCCATCGGCAGGGCCGAGCCTGTGGCGGTGGACATCGACGCCCACCAGACCGGGAAGTACCCGGAGGCTGTGCTGGCGCAGGCCGTCCGGGCTGTGTTCAACCTGACTCCTGCCGGGATGATCTCCGCCCTGGGGCTGGACCGTCCCATCTTCGCGCAGTTCTGCAACTATGGCCACTTCACTCACCAAGACGCCCCCTGGGAACAGACCAACCGGGTCGCCGCATTGGTGGACGCTGTGGGAGGTGACCGCTCCAATGGATGACGGAATGGATTATGATGTTCAGACCACAATACATTTCCGGCTGGACTTTGACGGTTCCGGCGAATTCAATATGCTGCTTCTCCCGGATGTGCAGAAGCAGTTTGTGCAGCACGTTAAGGAAGTCTATGAGCAGGACAACACCTTGGGCAGCGGCTATGTCTCCAGCGATCTCAATTTCCGCTTTAATGGCCGTATGGTGCATCTGGAATATACCTTTCACTGCCATGATGAAAACGAGGCTGAAGCGGAGAGCTTCTCCACCTACAGTGTACAGTGTGTTCAGGAGGCGCTGGAGGAGTTTG
>CAJTPV010000094.1 GCA_910578505.1 uncultured Oscillospiraceae bacterium
ACTTGTCCAGGCCGTCCCCACGCATGGACATAAGGACGGACTGCTCAAAGTCCGTTTGGCTCTGACGGCGGTTGCAAATGGTGAGCTTGGTGGTGGCGGCGCTGTCCAGGCTGTTCAGCAGCTCCGAGTAGGCCAGGAACATGGTTTCCTTGTCCTCCCGGCTTGCCACCTTGTAATTGATGTCGGTGAAACGGTAGGTCTTGGAGAACTTGATGCCCACCTTAAAAATGCCGTCCGGCCAGACGCATTGAATGGGGATCACGTCCTGCACCCTGCGGGGGACACGGTACGGCTCCCGATCCTGCCGCATGATGGTCTTGATGCTCTTAATCATGGCGCTTATATTCCTCCTTTTCCCGCTTTTCCATGCTGGACTTCAAAAGGTCGTAGTACAGCGTGGACGATTCAAAGCGCAGTTCCCTGGGTTCCAGCACCTCCGAGCGCAGCCACGCCCAAATAAACTGCTCCGCCGTCATGCCGTGGTAGGTGAAAAAGCCCAGGGCGGCAAAGGGGGCCGCGCCCAGGACGCACATCCAGGACACGGTTTCCGTGCCGACATAGGGTTTCAGCAGAAAGTACAGCCCCACGGCCACGGCTACCGCCAGGGCAGAAAAAACGAGCTGCCGCAGGGACAGCCCGAAAAACATACTCTCCGTGTAGTTGCGGATTTCACGGTTGATTTTGACTTCCAAAATAAGACCTCCTATCGCTCCATCCCGCTCTTTTTCCTGGGCGGTTTCTGCCGGGAGGGGTAAGGGATAAATTCTTCCTCTCCCTCGATCATGCTGAACTCCGAGCGCAGGAACGGGTGGGTTTCCAGCTTTTGATACTGCCGGATCAGGTCAATGGCCCGTTCTCTCGTTGCGGCGCTGCCCTGCATCCGTCCGTCCTTAAATACATAAAATTGTTTCATCCGCGCCCTCCTTTACAAGCCCATCATTTCTCGCACAACATGGTCGGACATTTTGACACTGCCCACCAAAATAAGCATATTGAACACCAATTCCCCGATATAGCTCCATACCATAGAAGCCGCCGCCGCGTCCGGGTCAACGGCAGGCGGGGAGCTGGCGAACACAGAGAAGATGATGCAGGCCAACACGATGACGGCTCCCTCCAGACAGACGGCGGCGTAGCTTTTCAAGAAGCTCTTGCCCACGTTCTGGCTGGGTTCCCCTGCAAAGCTGGACAGGGGGATGGGGGCCAGCGCAGCGTACATATACATCTTGAAAAAGCGCCCGTAGACGCTCAAAATCATGACGAAGGACAGCACCCAAATGAACAGCCCGCCGATCAGCGTCACCGCCCAAAGGGGTATGCTCTCAAAAAAGCCGCAGTCCTCAATGGCCGTCACGATCTCGGCGGGCAGGACGGTGGACGATGGCGCTCCGAAGCCCGCCGCGTTCATAATGGAGGACACCACGCCCTGGATGATACTCAACAGAGCCAGCATCAGTTCCATACCGTAAGTGATAAGGGCCTTTGCCAGCGCGAAACGGACGAACATCTTTACCGCCAACTCCGGCCGTTTGAGTTCTGAGAAACTCGCACAGGTTTTTACCACGCCCACCACGAAGAACAGCACCAGCAGGGCGTAGCCGATGGCCTGGAGCGCACCGTGGATGTCCGTTACCACGTTCCAAATCGCGCCGCCCTTAAAATCCTGGGGGGACTGTGTGATAAGCTGCCATATCTCGCTCAATTTGCCGTTCCAGACCTCCAGCGCGTTCTCTAAATTTTGAACTACCCAATTATCCGACACGCAAAGCACCTCCTTTTAGGGGCAGACCCGTCCTTGCGGGTCTGCCCCCGTGTCAGTAGATAATGAGTGCTTACGCGCCGGTGATAAGGGTCAAAATCTCACGGGCAAAGGTGATAATGACGCCGCCCGCCAGGGTCAGGAAGCCGTTGGAACGCTGGGAGGGGTCGTGGCTCTGGAGGGAGAGGCCCACCTGGACGATGCCCCAGCCCAACAGAATGAGGCCCACGGCCCGGATCAGGCCGAAAATAAACTCGGACAGGTTGTTGATAACGGTGAGGGGGTCGCCGCCAGCGGCGGGGGCGGCAAAGGCCGTCATGGTGCAGCAGCCC
>CAJTPV010000095.1 GCA_910578505.1 uncultured Oscillospiraceae bacterium
AGTTCAAAGAAAAGACGCTAATCATTGGAGACAGAGGTTATGAGTCCTATAACCTCTTGGCCCATCTTGCGGAAAAGGAAAATACGGATTTTTTAATCCGTATAAAGAATAACCGTTCCGCAATGAGGGAAGTGGCACATCTCCCTATGTTGGAACTTGATACCGTTATCCGTTTTACCGTCAGCACCACGCAGACGAAAGAGGATAAACGGAAGAAACATATCTTCCTTCAAGTGCCGAAAAACAGCAAAGAAGGGAGCAAAACACGCCGGGGACGTTGGGATTTTCCCAGTCCGTATCCCATGTGTCTGAGGATTGTCCGGTTCCAACTGGACAGTGGTGTGTTTGAGACGATAGCCACATCTCTTCCAAATACGTTTACTCTGGAGGATATCCGGGAGCTGTACCATTTACGCTGGGGGATTGAATCCAGTTTCCGGGATTTGAAATATACCATGGGGCTTGTAAATCTGCACGGCAAAAGCGACTGTTTTGCGGAGCAGGAAGTGTATGCGGCAATGACCATGTTTAACTTTACAAGCCGTATAGCCCGTGAAGCGGTTATACGGCAGCCGGAAGAAGGGAGTCATGCGTACCGTGTTAATTTTAAGATGGCAGCGGCATTGTGCC
Organism: uncultured Oscillospiraceae bacterium; assembly: GCA_910578505.1. Classification (GTDB taxonomy): domain Bacteria; phylum Bacillota; class Clostridia; order Oscillospirales; family Oscillospiraceae; genus Pelethomonas. The sequence goes on from CAJTPV010000095.1 coordinate 631, forward strand.
GGGAATATTTCAGGACGGAAGGTGCGGACTATGAGAAGCTGTTAGAGGAAATCGGACGGCATACCGTGCCGGTCAGACCAGACAGACAAAACAAACGGAACTTGAAAGCCAAGGGCTTTGCGGGCTTTACATACCGGGTGTCATCATAACCTGGAGGGAAGGAAGATTTAAGTCTTTCCTTCCCTTTTCATAACTTAACGCCCATACTGAATGGGGGACGCATAGAAATTATATAACATGTTCTGCGAATATAACCCAAAATTCCTTTGTTTACAAAGGTCAGGCAATAGGAAAGTAGAAAATCGCTATATAACAAGTACGCTCTTATATAGCGATTTTAGGGAGAAATCTATGGAAAATTGAGAATCTCTAAATTTCCACGTCCTATTTTTATGCTGTTGACCATAAAAAGAACGTAAAATTCCATAATCTCCCCTATAATTGTAACTGTTGTTTATGATAGGGAGACGATGTTTTCCATGGTTTTCTCTGGCATAAGCCGGAAAACCATGGAAAAACAACGAGAAAAAGCCACTCCCAATACCGACAAACCGATTTTTAGGAAAATTTGCCAATCCCATTCCTGAACAATTCAGTGTTTTTTCTGAATCGTTCAGGAATGGGATTGGGAATAAACAAATCGGTGTTTGTGAGAATAATTCGAGGGATTGGCAGGAGGGGCGATATGAAATGGCAACTACGATTGAGAAGTCGTTGGAACGATAACAAATGTGGGGTGCGGCGGTTGTTACGCCTTGTATTTTATGGTTGAAAACAGAGGGTAAGAGTGGTATAACTAAAACGTGAAAGATATAGACAAAGTGATTTGCCGAAAAATTCTAGCAGTGATTTATCGGAGGGTATGTATATGAACAGATGTAAAAAGATAGTAATATTGGTATGCGTTTTTCTGACAGCATTAAATGTTGTTGCTTGTGGACAAGCAACAGGAGATGAAGTTGTGAATACGGATGAATCTTCTGTAAATCAGCAAGAAAGCAGTGTGCTGACAGTTGAAGCTACAGATTTGGAAATAAAAGAAGATGAAACTGTAAATGCAGATGAATCTTCTGTAAATCAGCAAGAAAGCAGCATGCAGACAGTTGAAAGTATGAATTTAGAAACGGAAGAAGACAAAACTATTGGTGTAGAAAAATCCAATGTAGAAACGAGTGAAAATATAGACACAGAAATGACAACAGAAGAATTACTAGATTTGTTTATCAACGGCTCAATAAGTGCAATCAGTTCCGAGGATTCGGCATTCTATATTACCGATTTAGATATGGATTCTGGTGAATGGGATTCCTATTCCATTGGTGAAAGGGTCGATCTTGACAATGATGGAGAAAATGAACTGATTATTTGCGGACCT
>CAJTPV010000096.1 GCA_910578505.1 uncultured Oscillospiraceae bacterium
TGCGGATGCTGAGACCGCCGAGATGCTGGACAGGTTGTAGTCAGGCATATGGCCCCTCCCATCTCACGGTGTTATCGGTCATGACAGTGTTCCTTCTTCTTTTTTTCCTGATTCCCACGGCCCTTGTCCGGCTCTCTTACGGGGTCCGGCTCCAGTTCCTCCGCAAAGCACTCGATCTTTTCTACTTTGCAGCCAGATCCCTCCAGCCGGTCCTGTACATCCCGCACACACTGTTCCGAGAACACCTCGGCGCTTGCCTTGTCTTTCTCCTGGCTGGCAAACGTATAACGAACTTCGGCACAACCATCCCGGAAGTCAAAATCCAGCCCCCCGACTGTCCGCTCCGCCAGAGGTGTGTCCTCGTTAAACACTTCTGTGATGTGGCTGATGAACGCATCTTTCGATTCAGCGGCTTCCTGCCCGTCACGAGCAAATCGGAACAACAGCTGACAGTCTACGGCAAAGTTCAGCATGACGGAATCAGGCGCGATCTCTGCCTGGGCGGCAGGGCGCTCCTCTGTTACGACCATGACGTTGTCATAAAGGGCCTTGTATCGCTGGATCTGATCATCCGTAAGAGAGATGAAGTCCTCCGGGCCAACGCCAGCCAGAAAAAATGTCCCGCAGATCATATCGTAGGGGACGCCCCGGTCGTTGGTCAGGGGGCGGTTATAAGGCAGGCCCAGATTCCGCCCCTCCTCATTGCACACCAGGGCCACGTCATCCCGGAAAGGATAGACGGCCTGGATGTGTCCGCCCACGAGCGCCTGCATAGCCTCCAGCGTATCGGGGATTTCCCGCACCTCGCAAGGCTTCATCGGCTCCACTACTAAAATTTTCATGTTCGTTCACCTCGATTTTTCTTCTTTTTTATCTTCTTTCGATAGGTATAGTTAAAATCCGGCTTGGGCAGATCCTCCCTCATCCGGTCAACCTGATAGCAGAAGATGTGGAATTTCCTCGTTTGCGGGAAAAAACGCAAATGATAGCGATGCCGCTGGGTGTCGATACGGAAGGCGTAGAAGGTCTGCCTGCCGCACATCCGCGCCTGGGGATGCTCCAGGCAGAATTGCCGCATAGATTGAAAATCCTTCAGCGGCCCATCCTGCTGCAATGCTTCAAACAGGTCCCGCAGTTCCGTATCAAAAGCGGGGGATTTCAGGGAATCGTTTCCCCTGATCCAATCGGTTGTTGTCCCGTTGCCGTCAAACACACCCCGCAGGCAGCCCACATGGGCGGCCTCCTGGAGATTGGTCGTGAACAGCGGAGAGACATCGTCCTCCGGCACATCGAAAAACGGATATTTTTCACCGATCATGGTACTTGTTCCTGTCTTTTTTGGGGTCCCGCGCCGGCGTTTGGGGAACAGGCGGGCGCTCCTGTTCCCGATCCATCTCCCGCAGCATCTTCAGTGTGTCCCGGAAAGCCAGATACCGTTGGATCT
>CAJTPV010000097.1 GCA_910578505.1 uncultured Oscillospiraceae bacterium
CACCCCAATCTCCGGGCGGAGTTCGTGGAGAACCCGGAGCCCACCAGTCCCTTCGGCACCAAGGCCCTGGGGGAGCCCCCGGCCTGCTCCCCGGCTCCGGCCATCCGCAACGCCATATTGAACGCCACCGGGGTGGCCCTCAACGACGCGCCCATGACGCCCCACGTGCTGTTTGCCCGGTTCAAGGAGGAGGGGCTTTTGTAGATGAAATTCACGGTGAGCCCGAAATACAGGCGCCGGGCGGCTGGGGCGGTTCTGGCCTGTCTGGTCCTTCTTGGGATCTGGTACCATGTTCCGCTCCGCCGCACCCTGGAGACGGAGATCTGCGGCAACGACGGCACGTCCGCCGTCCTCCGGATGGAGATCACCCTCCACCGCTCCTTTTTCCGGGAAACGATGGTGCGGGGGACGATGGAGCTGGACGGCGCGTCCTATGTGTCCGCACCCAGGATGGAGGGACAGCCGAGTTCGTTTCTGGAGGGCCTGCGGGACAAGTGGTCCGGCAGCATCTCCTCCGGTTACTTTGTGGAGGCTGAGCGGCTGGCCGGACGCGGGACCGCCATCTACATGAAGGAGGATTCCCTCCGGATTTACGACGTATCCTTTCGCGGTTTTTACGAGTCCATTGCGCATTTGTTCCTGATCCGGTGGAGACCGGACGCGCCCAGTGTGGTGTACACAGTCGAGCCACCCGCTTACTAGGAGGAATTGTTCCATGTATGATATCAAAGCATTATACGAGGCCCAGAGCGTCCAGGACGCGGTCCGCCTGCGTCTGGAGCACCCCCAGGCCCAGATCCTGGCCGGCGGCACCGACGTGCTGGTCCAGGTGCGGGAGGGACGGCGGGCCGGGGCGGAGCTCATCTCCATCTACGGCCTGGACGAGCTCCGGGGCGTGACCCTGGACGGGGAGGAGAATATCCGCATCGGGTCCCTCACCAGCTTCAGCCATATCACCCGGGACCCCAT
>CAJTPV010000098.1 GCA_910578505.1 uncultured Oscillospiraceae bacterium
AAAATACATGAAATTCCCCATGTATCAGAAAGAAACCAGAGACAAAAAGTACCAGAACAACCCTTATCGTGCTGTCAACTTCAGAATCGACAAAGACGGAGATCTGCTCTGTCCAAACGACAAAAAATTCCTTTTCCTCCGCTCTGTTCCTGTTAAGGGCAACCGCTATGGCAGGACGGAGGAACTCTTCCAGTGTGAGGACTGCTCCGGCTGTCCTCACAAGGAAAAATGCACCAAGGCCAAAGGTAACCGTACCATCCGTCTCAACCAGGAACTGACCCATTTCCACCAAGAGGTTCTCGACAATCTCAACTGCATCCACGGCGCTCTTCTGCGTATGAACCGCTCCATCCAGGCCGAGGGCGCTTTCGGTGGCATCAAGTGGAACCGCTCCTACACCAGAGCCAGGCGGCGTGGCTTGGATGGCCTCCTTTTGGAGACCGCACTCATTTCCTGCGGTTTTAACCTCCACAAATTCTATCTCAAGTCCTCGTCCAGGCAACTTGTCGCTTAACTTACCATCATTCCCCATCTTTTTCGGCCGGCTTTACCCCCGGCTTGCTCTTTTGCGCCCTTTTTCCTTCCCTTTCTCTCAATTTGAAGAGGCCACCCTTTTCCGAGTGGCCTCTTCTGTCTTGGCGCTGTTTTTTTACAGCCCC
>CAJTPV010000099.1 GCA_910578505.1 uncultured Oscillospiraceae bacterium
GAAACCATAACGCCTGAGATGGTGGAACATCTGGTATTTCTGGACGAAAGCGGAGTCAATACGGATTTGACCCGCCTATATGGACGGGCACCCTCATCGCAAAGGGCCGTGGACCATGCCCCCCTGAATACGCCGAAGACAACGACGGTCCTTTCCTCCATTCGCCTGGACGGGGAAAAGGTGTTTACAACGTATCAGGGCGGGACAACAGGAGAGCGTTTTGTCCAGTATTTGAAAGAAACATTACTCCCCACTCTTCGGCCAGGGGATATTGTTGTGATGGACAATATGCGTTCCCATCACGTCAAGGCTGTCAGGGAAACATTGGAGGCAAAGGGCATGAAAGTGCTGTATCTTCCACCCTACAGCCCTGACCTGAATCCCATTGAAAAAATGTGGTCCAAGATGAAAGCTATTCTTCGCGGATGGAAAATCCGTGAGATGGCCTCCCTTCCTGATGCCATCCATAACGCTCTCACTTGCGTTTCTCCTCTCGATTGCCTCCATTGGTTTGCCAGCTCTGCCTATTGTTAGTTTTTTTGATGATTGCTATAG
>CAJTPV010000100.1:0-261 GCA_910578505.1 uncultured Oscillospiraceae bacterium
GGCGCCACCTTCGCCGGAACGGCCCACGGCGGCGGTGGCGGCGTCCTGGCAGCCCTCATCATCGGCCTGCACAACATCCCCGAGGGCATGAGCATCGCCGCCCCCCTGCTGGCGGGGGGCTCCAAGCCCGGCTGGGCCGTGGCCGTGGCCGCCCTCAGCGGACTGCCCACCATTCTGGGGGCTCTCCTGGGCTACTCCGCTGGGGTGATGGACCCGGCACTGCTGGGGGCGTCTCTGGCCTTCGCCGCCGGGGCGATGCTC
>CAJTPV010000100.1:314-529 GCA_910578505.1 uncultured Oscillospiraceae bacterium
TGGCAGCACCGGCTCAGCGGACTTGCCATCATGCTGGGGCTCATGCTGGGCATGGCGCTGATTTTCAGCCATACCCATTGAGCAGGGAGCCGCCGGTCCTCCCCAATTTCGCACATCAGATAAACCAAATGCTCCCGTCCCCTGTCCAAGCGGGACGAGAGCATGGCGGAACTCTCAGATCTTGCGGCGCGCTCCTCAGGTCCACCCTGCGGAGG